>DODZ01000037.1:0-237 GCA_003524145.1 Candidatus Apopatosoma intestinale
CGACAGAAGGTGTTTAAAAGAGGAATACTTTCCTCTTTTTGTCCTTTTCGTTCTTTTCGGACAAGCGAAAAGAACTCTGAAAGAGAAGAATCATAAAGAAACTTTTTCCTTCTCGTACTTTTGCATGACCAAGAGGAGGGTTCAGGGTGGCGAAGCCACCTCTGAACGGCGTCGCCGAGACGGAGTGTACCAAAAGTCAGCAAGGAGGACTCGCGCCGTCCTCCTTCCGAACCACCG
>DODZ01000037.1:465-9905 GCA_003524145.1 Candidatus Apopatosoma intestinale
GTGCACGCATTGTCTGCACGCCCTCCCAAAACAGGAGCCAATGCTTTCGTTTTTGCACAAATATGCAAAAGCCCACTCAACATTCGCATTATCGGCGTAAACATCATCACAGCTGTCAATAATCACATAAAAAGGAGGTGCATATATGAATATACTCATGGTCACGATGGGCATGGGCATAGGCGGCGCGGAAACGCACATTATAGAGCTATGCCGTGCCCTTACTTCACGCGGCGTTCTCGTGAGCGTTGCCTCTGCCGGCGGTGAGCTTGTCATGGCGCTCAAAGAGAGCGGTGCGCACCATATATATGCGCCTCTCGATAAAAAAGATCCCCTCTCGATGATGCGCTCTTCTGCCATACTTTCGCGCGAAATAAAGCGGAACAAATACGATATAGTTCATGCCCATGCGCGCATTCCCGCATTTATCTGCGGCGTTTTACAGAGGCGGCTCGGCTTCCGCTTTGTCACGAGCGCACATTATGATTTCCGAGTGAACGGTGCTCTGCGCAAAATGACCGACTGGGGCGAGCATACCTTTGCCGTTTCCGATGACCTGCGTCGTTATCTTCTCCGCGAATACGGCACATGCGGCGATAATGTCACCGTCACGGTAAACGGGATAGATACCGGACATTTCTCTCCCTCGACGGCAGAAGATATCCGCTCGTCGCTCGGGCTCCGCGATGGGGAAAAGATGATTCTTCATGTCAGCCGACTTGAGGATTACAGCTCGCTTTTTGCCGAGAAGCTCATTTCGGCTATGCCCGAGATAAACGCGACCACGGCGGCAAAAGCCGTGATAATCGGCGGCGGAGAAAAGCTCGATGAGCTGAAAACCGAGGCGGAGCGGATAAATTCGGCACTTGGCAGGGAAGCCGTGCTGCTGCTCGGTGCGCTTTCGGATGTGCGCGATTATATCCGCGCCTGCGATGTTTTCGCTTCTCCCTCACGTGCGGCACTTGAGGCGATGGCATGTGCAAAGCCTGTTATAGTCGGCGGCTCGCAGGGATATATCGGCATTTTCGATGAAAACGCGATATATCGCGCCGTTTCGACAAACTTCTGCTGTCGCGGTGAGCCGCTTGTTCAGTCGGATGTGCTTGCGCGTGATATCTGCCGCCTGCTTACCTCGGACAGCGCATATCTTACAGCGCTCGGCGAATATAATCGCCGCTTTGTCCTTGAAAACTATTCGGCTTCACGCATGGCGGACGACCATATGGCGGTCTATGGCAGGCTTGCTTCGGTGAAAACGCGATGCAGCGAATACGACGCGCTGATATGCGGATATTTCGGCTACGGAAATATGGGCGATGAAGCGGTGCTTCGCGGTTTGATACGCGGGCTTCGGGAGCGAAAGCCCGATATACGCCTCTGCGTGATGACGGCTTCCCCGGGAAAAACCGCACGCGCTTTCTGTGTCGATACCGTATACCGCTTTGACATGGCGCGCGTTCGTGCTGCGATGAAAAAGAGTCGCCTGCTTATTTTCGGCGGAGGCAACCTTCTTCAGGACAGTACGAGCAACGCTTCGCTTCGCTATTATCTCTATATTCTGCGCTCGGCAAAGTCCTGCGGCATGAAAACCGCCGTGTATTCAAACGGCATAGGTCCCGTGCTTGAAGCGGCAAATCTCGAGCGCATAGCGGCGGCACTCTCTGCCTGCGACAGCGTTTCAATGCGTGAAAATCGCTCCTTTGAGCTGGCTAAATCGCTTTGCCCGCAGAATAAAAACATCCGCCTGACCTTTGACCCCGTGCTCCTGCGCGAGTCGGACGACAAAAACGATATTGCCGGGACACTCGGGCTTGAAAAGGGAAAATATTTTGTCATTTCTCCGCGCGAGATAGACCGCTTTTCTATGAAAAAGCTTGCGGATGCGGCAAATCTTATTGCGAAAAAATACGGGCTTCGCCCCGTGCTTATCGCAATGCAGAGAGGCGAGGATCTTCCTGTTTGCCGCGCACTTGCGGGAGATATTCCGGGTAGCTTCGTCGCGACGGAAAATACGGATCTGCAGTGCGTGCTTGCACTGCTTGCCGATGCCGCTTTTCTTATCTCGTCGCGCCTGCATACTCTCATCTGTGCAACCTCGGCGGTTTGCCCGATGATGGCTTATTCCGAGGATGTGAAGTTACGCTCTTATCTCGAATATTCCGGCATTGCGGAGATAGCCGGCATATCGCCTTCAGCCGATATCAAGAGCACACCGCAGGAGATAGGCAATATAGCCGATGCGGTGATTTCCCGCGGGACGGAGATAAAAGCCCATATCAGAGCGAGTTTGCCGACATGGAGAGCGCTTGCAGAATACGAATTTTCCGAGATAATTAAACTTATACAGTAGTATAAATCCCATTATCATGAATTACACAACTGTATAAAAAGCGATTCCCGCCTTTCGGAAGCCAATGCGGCTCTCGGAGGCGGGAATTTTTTGTCTCTTTGCTTCAGTCGAAGGACGGATTGAAAGCGTAGAAGTTCTTTGAATTCAGATTATCCTGCGTTATGCGCAGAGCATCGCCGAAACGCTGATAATGCACTATTTCGCGCTCGCGCAGATATTTTATCGGGTCGCGCACATCGGGGTCATCCACGAGACGCAGGATGTTGTCATATGTTACGCGGGCTTTCTGCTCGGCGGCGAGGTCCTCATTCAGGTCGGCGATGGTATCGCCCTTTACTCCGATATATTTCATATCGAAAGGCACGCCCGAAGCCGCCTGCGGGTAAACGCCTACGGTATGGTCTACGAAATATGCGTCGAAGCCCGCTTTTTTTATTTCATCTACCGAGAGTCCGAGTGTGAGCTGATATATCATAGCCGAAATCATTTCGAGATGGGCGAGCTCTTCCGTTCCGACATCGGTGAGTATGCCGATTACCTCATTATACGGCATGGTATAGCGCTGATTGAGATATCGCATTGAGGCACCGAGCTCTCCGTCGGGTCCGCCGAGCTGGCTTATGATTATCTTCGCATAATTTGCATTCGGATTTTTTATTTTAACGGGATATTGCAGTTTTTTATCGTATATCCACATATATCAGTTGCCCTCCTTTTCCCATGGCCAAGGTCTGTTTATCAGGTTCCAGTTGCCGGCATCGTTATTTCCGTAAATCGTGAGTGTGCCGTATTTCTGCTCATATTCCGTTCGCAGTGCCACAGCGGCATCGCGATGCTTCTGATAATAGGCGAGCGCCTGCCTGTTTTTCGGATGCCCGTCGAGATACAGCACCGTTTCATAAACGGCAAAATCCTCTGCCTGTATGCGGCGGAGCAGTCTTTCTCTTTCGTTCATTTAAAAACCCCTCCTTGCAGCATAGAAAGGTTTATCCAGCTCGCGGAAAAGCGTGCCTTTCGTGAGAGCCTCATCGGGTTCATACAGCTCGCGGAACTGCTGGCAGGGCGAATATACCATGGCGAGGCTTCTTCCCGCAAGGCAGTTTTCGCTTTCCTCTTCATAATTTTCATCGGGCATTGCCGCCGTGGGAACAGCTGCGCGAGACATTCTGTTCTGAAATTCTATCAGGCGGCGTGCCGCGTTTCTTTGATAATCCACAAAAATTTCTCCTTATATTCTGATTTTAAAAAGAGCATAATGCGCTTTGTTTTCATTTTATGCGTGCGTGAAAAATATGTCAAAATAAATCGAGCCGCTTGACAAAAGGCTTTTGTGATGATATGATAAAAGCACAGAATTTTTGCGGAGCTACACATGAAAAAAATGATTTTGCGATGGGCATGCTTCTTTTTGACGCTTTGCACCATGGCTATGATATTTTATTTTTCTTCGGAAAACGGGAAAGAGTCGGGCGCGGCATCCGAGGGCGTGACGGCTTTTCTCGTGCGCCTTTTCTCAGGCAAGGAGATGAGCGAACTCTCCGAAAAGGCGCTTGCCACGATCTCTCTTGTCATAAGGAAGCTGGCGCATTTCTCGGAGTTTTTTCTGCTCGGTGTGTTCTCGGGCGGATTTATACGCTCGTATAAGATGAAGAAATGGCTTCATTTTGCTATCCCGTCGGCTTTTTGTCTTGCATATGCCGCCTTTGACGAGTGCCATCAGCTTTTTGTTTCGGGCAGATCCGGAAGCGTACGCGATGTGATGATAGATTTCTCGGGGTCGATTGCGGCAGGACTTGCGCTGATGCTCATCGCCCATATAATAAAAAAGAAGAATACAAGCAAAGCCGAGGGCACATGATGCTCTCGGCTTGATTTTATCTTATTTACCTGTTATTTTTTTCAGCGTGTATACTGTGCTGTCGCTCGGGACAGTAAATTTACCTCTCCGCGAGGAAATCCTCTACCTCGCGCACGGCGGGAACGGAAGGAGCGGCGCCCTTTCTCGAAACGGCGATGGCGGAAGCCGCAGCCGCTCTTTTCAGCGCCTCGGCGGGAGTTCTGCCCTCTGCGAGTGCCGTCACAAAATATCCCGTGAAAGTATCGCCTGCCGCTGTGGTGTCGACAGCCTTTACCTTGAAAATGCTCTGTGCTGTGCGCTCTTTTCCGTCGTCGTATACGCTTCCGTTTTCGCCGAGAGTGAGCACGACTTTCATCTTCGGATATTTCGCTCTTATCGCGTCGAGTATCTCGTCTGCCTCGGTTTTGCCGCTTATCGCCGCGCCCTCGACCTCGTTGAGAAGTATATATGAAATCTTATTGTAATCGATGCTTTTCAGCTTGTCATCGAAAGGCGAGGGATTGAGGAATATCACCATCCCCTTTGCATATGCCTTATCTATGATTTCGGCAAGCATATTGACTTCGTTCTGCAGAATGAGGTAGTCACCTGCGGAAAATTCGGCGAGCGTCGCGTCTATCTGCGCGGAGTTTATCTGCTGATTTGCGCCGCCGAAGAGAATGATGCAGTTATTGCCTTTTTCGTTTACCTGAATTATCGCATGACCCGTAGGAACGCCGACTTCTTTTGTCAGATGCGTGTCAACGCCCGCGCTCTCGAGCATATCGCGGAGCATGCCGCCCTCTGCACCTATATTTCCCGCGTGGAAAACATTGCCGCCCGCTTTTGCCAAGGCAACCGACTGATTAAGTCCCTTGCCGCCGCAGAATGTATCGCGGGAAGAAGAAGATATCGTTTCCCCCGCCATGACAAAATGCTCTACGCCGTATACATAATCGAGGTTCAGCGAACCGAAATTGAGTATTTTCATTTAAAAAGCCCCCGTATGAAGATATTATTTGACCTTTATATTGCGGAATTTTGAAACATCCGTCTGACCGTAGGTATTGTCGCCCACAGCCCATACGGTGCCGTTCTTGTCGAGCGCGAGCGTATGATTTCTGCCTGCGGAAACGGCGATGATATCATGCCAGTTTGAAACATCGCACTGACCGTAGCCGTTGTAGCCTGTTGCCACAACTCTGCCGCTCTCCGTGAGACCTACCGTATGATAGTTGCCTGCGGCAACGGAAATGATGCCGTTCCAACGTGTCACATCGCACTGACCGTTTGCATTGTTGCCGACAGCGACGCAGGTGCCGTCCGTGCGAAGTCCGACTGTGTGCAGTCCGCCTGCGGCAATATCGCAGATACTGCCCCATTTTATGGCACCCCACTGACCGTCCGTATTTGCGCCGACGGCAACAATGGTTCCGTCCACGCGAAGTCCGACAGTGTAATTATATCCTGCGGAAACGGAGATAACCTCGCTCCAGTCGTCCACATTGCACTGACCGTATGTATTATCGCCGACAGCGACGCAGGTTCCGTCGTTTTTCAGACCGACCGTGTGTCCCACGCCTGCCGATACCATGACGATATCAGTCCATGAATCAACGTCACACTGACCGTAGCCGCTGTAGCCTGTCGCAAAGCAGGTGCCGTTTGCACGCAGACCGACCGTATGGTGGTTGCCTGCGGAAACGCCTGTCATATTTACCCATGAGTCAACGTTGCACTGACCGTATGTACCGTAGCCCGAGGCAACGCAGGTGCCGTCGCGACGCACGCATACGCTGTGCAGTCCGCCGGCGGAAATGCTTTGCAGGTGCTTTGACGCAGGTGCGGATCTGGATATATCGATAGCCGTGCTCGTGAAGAACTTCTCGGGTGCGGGCTTTTTCTCATTCTCGGGTGCGGATTTTTTTTCTGATGACATCTTTGCCGCGGTTTCCTGCGCTATATCCTTTTCCGCGGGAATCGGAATTTCACGCGTGAAATCCTTTGCTACGGGGGAGGGGATTTCTCCGCTCTGACGGCTCGGAGGCGGCGTCGGCTGAGGCATATTCATTATGCGTGTTTTTGCCGTTTCCGTAAGGTCTGCCGAGAGAGTACCCGTAGTATTGCGGTTTATTTTCAGCCTGTTTGCGGGAGAATATCTGTCTGTGGGATTCTGCTTTTCGCTTTCCTTCTGAATGCGGAAAAGACGCTCGTTCTGCATACGCGAGCTTTCATCGAGCGCATTTACGTCGTCTACGAGCTTTCCTATGATATATCCCGGGTATATCGCGATGAGCGATACCAGCGAGAGCACTGCAAAGCAGATTCCGCTGACGGCACTGCCGTCAGCAAAGCCCGCATAGGCGAGCGCCGCAAACATTATGGCGCAGATTACTCCGAGTGCCAAAGCGATGAATTTGATTTTTCTTCCTGAAAGACCTGACATTAAAAAACACCCCTCTTTTTACTTTTCAAAGTCGGATAATTCCGATGATATACAATTGTATATATTTTCCAGCACGACCGAATATGCCGCCCGCGTCAGATGCATATGACCGTCGTTCTGGTATATTTTCTTGAGATAGCCGTTTGAATCGAGCAGAATCGGATGCGTATCGATATACGGTACGCCGAGCTCGAGGCAAAGCTCCCGTATCCATATGTTTGCGCGGAGCACGGCATCCTTTGTGAGCAGTCGGTATTCCGCGGCGCTCCTGTCGGAGAGCGGAAGTATGGACTGGACGAATATATGCGTTTCGGGAGAAGCCTCACGGACAGAGACGATAAGCTCGCGGTAGATGCTTTTGAAGCGTTGCTCCCCGAGTCTGCCCGCACCGCCCGAAACGCCGAGCGTTATAACGAGTATCGGCGGCTTTACCTTTGCTGCCGCATCGGCTATTTTATAATTTCTGTTTTCGGCTTCGAGCCATACGCATCGGGTTTTATTGACCGTTTCAAAAAGCACGGTTCTCGCCTGACCCGACCAGACTCTTTCGCGAGGTATTCCGCCGCGCACGGCAAGATGTGCCGTTGTCGAATCGCCGAAAAAATATATATCGTTTTTTCCGAGGGCGCCGAGCCCTGCGGAGAAGCATACAAGCATGAGCAGAATAAGTGCCGACCATGCAAAAAGCTTTTTCAAAAATCAAAACCTGCCTTTATTTTGCGGCAAGGCGCGAAACCGTTTTTCCGTCGGAGATGAGAATTATCGTTCCCTCAAGGTCGGTACGAAGTACATTGTAACCGAGTTTTTCAAGGCGGTCGAGCACGGTCTTTGTCGGGTGACCGTAGCTGTTTTCCGCACCGCAACATATTACGGCTGTGCCCGCGTCAACAGCACGGAGAAATTCTTCGCAGGAGGAGGTAGTCGAGCCGTGATGACCTACCTTCAGCACATCGCTTTTCAGCTCCGAAGCGGAAAAGCGCTTTACTATCGCCTTTTCCGTCACGGTTTCCGCATCGCCCGTAAAGACGAACGAAGTATTGCCGTATGCGAGGCGGCACACAATGCTGTAATTGTTTTTATTATCTTCGCCGAATATTGATTTGTCGACGGGACCGAGAATAGTCAGGGTAGCCTTGCCTATACTGTAAGTATCTCCGACCTCGCATATTTCATACCCTATGCCGACCTTCTGCATGGCTTTTGCCACGCGTTCCCAGCCGGATGATGTATCATCGGAGAGCAAAATATTTTTTATGTTTTTGCCGTATTCCGTTATCACCTCATCGGCAGAAGCAATGTGGTCGGAATGCGGATGAGTGAGAATCATGTAGTCTATTGTCGTAACGCCGCAGGATTTGAGATAATTTATCAGGTAATCCGCACCCTTCTGCGCACGGACATCCCTGTCGTTTGAGGCACCGGCGTCTATGAGCAGAGTTTCGCCTGTCGGCAATATCGCGAGTATGGAATCCGCTTGCCCGACATCTATATAGTGCACCTGAAGCTTGCCCTTTGCTTCGGAAAGATCGATGTTCTGTATCGGGTCCTTTCCTCCGCCGTCGATATATTCCCAAGGGCGGAGAAATACCGTTGCCGCCACCAATACAAGCACGATAAGCAGTGTTATTATCGGATGCTTTTTTATGAAATTGCGCTGTGCTTTGCTTAGCTTTTTCTTCTTTGCCATATTTCCTCCGCGAGTTACTCATTCAAAAATATTTTACCATGATTTTATATATTTTACAATAGGAAATATAACTATATTTTTAAAAAAATTTTTGTCTTTGCCGCAGAGGAGGGCATGACAAAAAATATCGTGAAATATTTTCATTTTACTGTTGACAAAATCTTCTTTTTGTGATATATTAGTTAAGTACCCGATAAGGATACCATGCGCCGTTAGCTCAGCTGGATAGAGTGTTTGGCTACGAACCAAAAGGTCGGGGGTTCGAATCCCTTACGGCGTGCCAAGATGAGAATCCTGTCGATTACGGTGGGATTCTCATTCTTATTTTATAAAAAATAAGGAGACATAGCTCAGTTGGTCAGAGCGCACGCTTCACATGCGTGAGGTCGCGGGTTCGAGCCCCTCTGCCTCCACCAAAAATCCGCATTTTTGCAGGCTTTGCCGTTTTTTACTTAGCTGAAGCTTGTCAAGAATTTCACTTTTTCACTTTTTCAACTTTTTCACTTTTCACCATTACTTATAACTTATTTTCCGGAGGCATAGCTCAGTTGGTCAGAGCGCATGCTTGACATGCATGAGGTCGGTGGTTCGAGCCCACTTGTCTCCACCAAAGGCGGCGCCGCGCTCTTTTGAGATGTGCGGCACCGACGCAGATTATTTGCGCTGACATGTCGGCTTTGCCGGACAATCGCAAAATAAAGCCGCAATAGCGACTTTTCTTTTTACTTATTTTACTTTTCGGTTTACCCGCTCACTTTTTACCTTTCATCCGCTTCTTCTGTTTCAAACACTCTCATTCACTTTTTCACTTTTCACTATTACTTATAACTTATTTTGGGGCATTAGCGCAGTTGGGAGCGCACAACACTGGCAGTGTTGGGGTCAGGGGTTCAAGTCCCCTATGCTCCACCATCGCAAGCACTTCGAAAGAAGTGCTTTTTTTGTTTTATCTCCGTATTTTATATCGAAAACGTTGAAAAAATCGACAAAGAGTGGAAAAAATCGACAAAAAATGAGGAAAAAATATTGACAAAATAAGGAAGAAAATATAAAATAGTTCACAGAAAAAGGAAATAAAGAAAAAAACGGGGGCGAATGTATTGAATACGGATTTTAATGA
>DODZ01000014.1 GCA_003524145.1 Candidatus Apopatosoma intestinale
GGGCTACGCTTATATTGTACCAAGCAAAGAAAAGGATTTTTACGGTTTCATCACCTTGATGAATCTGAACATTTCATCAGGCCCCTCATCGGGATCATGTTCTTCATCATCCGGCATTTCGTGATCGGGCTGAAAATACTCGCACCAAAACTGATCGATTTGAAATCCGCACTTGTTCACATAGAAGTGTATGTTGCGCTTTTCAAAATATGGCGTGCAGGTCTCCCAAACGACAGTTTCGGGGTGCAGAGCCTCAATCGCCAACCACGCACCATAGCCGATGCCTTTGGTATGCTCTTCGGGTGAAACGAAAAGGATCTCCAATTCGTTGCGGTTGGTCTCTTTATTGATCTTCAGGATGACGCCGCCAACCTTTCTTCCATCAACAACTATACGGTACGTTTCGCTGTCGGGAGAATCAATGCTGCGTTCAATTGTTTTGCGAGATATGATCTCGCCGTCAAAATCAAGATGATTATCACGCTCTCCAAACTCCTCGATTGCGCCGTACTTGAACGCCCATTGATTATCAAGTATAAATTGCTCGCGGTCGTCCGCTTCAAGCGGGACAAGAGTGACTCTCGTGTTTTTCATTGTACAATCTCCTTTTTATTGTATTTCAAAGTAAAATATAAAAACAGTGAAAATATTGCGCTTGCAGAGCCAGAAACAAGTGAGCTGAGCCAAACACCATTTAACTCAAGGAGGGGTGTCAAGGCAAACAATGTGCCTATCGGGAACACAAGTGTGCCGAAGAAAGACGTGAGCATGGAGCGAGCAGGTCGCTCGAGTGCGGTGAAATAAGACGAGAAACACATATCCACCCAACCCGTAAGGTAGGAGAGCGAGAACAGCTTCATACCGATAATGCTGACCGTAAGAAGCTCGGTGTCTTCAGGCTTTACGAACAAAGGAGCAACGTACTCTCCAAGGAACATCATAAACAAGAGCGAGGCGGCAGAAAGAACTACTGCGCCGAGTATGATGCGGCGGAACATTGCTTTGACCTTTTCTATCAGTCCTGCACCATAGCAATAGCTGATAGCAGGCTGTTGTGCATCGGTCATTCCAAATACGAGCATACCAATGATGCTGTCCACATACATAACCACCGAGAATGCGGCAAGACCTGTCGTGCCACCGTATTTCAGCAAAAAGAAGTTGTAGACAATTGACATCACGGACATAGAAATACTGCTAAAGAACTCACTTGATCCATTGGCGAGGATACGGAAGAATAAGGCTTTTTCAACCTTTCCATTTGCGTAATATAAGTCCATTCGCTTTTTGTGGAACAGAAGCAGCGTGATAACTGAGCCGAGTGCCATAGCAAGGCAGCTTGTAAACGCCGCCGCCCATACACCTTGACCGAGAAAGACGATGAGGATTATGTCAAGTACGATATTAAATACTTGCGTTCCAATGCCGAGCCACATTGAGAGCTTTTCTTTTCCGCAAACGCGCAAATAGTTATCTGTGGCGTGAAAAATCAGCATCAGCGGAGCAAAGGCGGCGTAAACGAGCGTGTAAGTAATACCGTATTCAATGGCTTGCTCAGTAGCACCCGGAGCAAGAAGTCTGACAAACGGCTCGGCCAATAAAAATCCGACAGCACCTACAACACAAGAAATCAAGAAGATGACCTTCAGCGTAAAGGTAAACACCTGCGATGCTTCCTCACGGTTCTTTTCACCAAGCAAGACGGAGATACGAACCGATGCACCCGTTGCGATAAGATTGGCAAAGCCGAACACGATCATAATGATCGGCATAATTAAATTGACGGCAGCGAGAGCATCCTCTCCTATAAATCTACCGACGAACAATCCATCCGCAATCTGATAGAGCGCACCGAACGCCATCGTAATCATTGACGGTATGGCAAGACGAAAGAATAGCTTCGTCGGCGGTAATTTCTCAAATATTTCGGAATCCATTATGACCTCCAACGCAAAAAAATAAAGCTCGGATATTGCAAAAGCAATAACCCAAGCTCACTTGGACACCTAATCCGGCATTACGGTACTACGGTACACAGCCTCCGGTGACAAAAGTATTAAATTTACGCTGATTTGACCGCAAAATAACGGTCAAATCAGCATTTTGGTCGGAGTGACACGACTCGAACGTGCGATCCCCGCATCCCAAATGCGGTGCGATACCAGCTTCGCTACACCCCGAAATGTGTAAAATATTCAATTTTTGCGGTTTTTCCGTAAGTGGTCAAATCTGTGGTCAAAACAATTTGTCGGTGTTTTTTTGAAAAGGCAAACACTCAAAAAAGGCCATGTTTACAAGGACTTTCCTTCAATGCTTGCAAGCACTTTCGGAATTTTGCTCTTTGGCGCGAAGCGCCCTTTTGCCCGCGGGGGCGTCCCCGCCGCCTGCATGCTCCCAAAGCAAGCGGGTAACCGTTACCCTACATCCAGATAAATATGTTCACGCCGAAAGAGCGTGAACATATTATATCAAAACATTTATCGATTGTCAATATCAGGCGGGAATTTCTCTATGATAATTATTTTGCAATAAATTTATCCGCTTCCTGTCTGATGATATTTATATAAGCGTGGTCGGTATTTTCCGGCGCAAATGTAACATCTGCGGCATTTCTGCCTGTAAAGAATTTAAACCATACAAGGCCGACGGCATATCTGCCGTAATCGAGCGACATATGAAAACCGTCACGGCAAAGGGAAGTGCCTCCGTTTTTGTAATCAAACGGCGGGATGGCACGCAGATGCTGAATGAAATCGCCCGAACCGATTATCGGAAGCGAATGCTTTTGCGCCGCCTCCGAGCTTGCTTCCACGATGGCGTGATACATATTCATCTGATTTTTCAGGTAATATGGAAAATTTCCGTGAGCGGAATCTATCTCATAAGCCCATGTTCTGTGAAAAGCAATCTTTGCCTTGGGACAGGCGGCTTTTACGGTATTGAGAACCTCTGTGAGATATGGCTCATAAGTTTCAATTTTTCCCGACAAACCGCTGACCTGCTGAACCGTCACATAATCCCATTCCTCACGTGCAAGCGCATCGGGGATACTGATTTTTTCTATGCCGCGCGTATTTTCTTCATAATCATAGGCGGGCGCATTTTCGGTAATATTTTTTGCGTGCATTTCCAGACTGCAACCGCCGATATAAAGATTGCGGACGAAGAGATTTTCTCCGGCGGAGGCGGCAATATCCTGAAGATATCGTGTTGCATCCTGTGAAAAGCTGTTTCCTATGGCTAAAATTTTCATAAATATGTACTTCCTTTTTATTTCTTAACCGAGAGAAGTTCACGCAATTCCTTTGCCTTGCCGCAGGTCATTGCGCCCTCACTGCAGGCACCGCGCAGGCATGCGGGTCCCGCGTTTTTAAAAAGATTAGGTGCGACATCACGAACAAGCATAAGCATTTCTCTTGCCAGTGCGCGAATTTCCCACTGGGCACGTTCACAGCAACGCAGAGTAAAGAAATTATAGAGCGAGCGGACATTCATCGTCATTATGATTTTTGTATCGCAGGCGCCGGGAAGAACAAAGCGTGCATCTTCATTTGCGAGCTTTTCTGCGGCGCGACGGGCAGATTTTTCGTCCTTACCCTCGGAGATGAGGCGCTTCGTATGTGCCTCTGTCAGCATGGTGCGCAGGCTTTCATAATGGCGTGCGTCCTCCTCCATGGCGGCGATAAATTCCGCCTTGGCTTCCGGTATTTTTTCTATTTCGGGCGGCAGGATATAATCGAAATTTGCCTTTGAAACATACCGCTGGCTCTGCACGGAATATGAAGCTATTCTGTGTCTTGTTATCTGCGCGAGCAGCGTTCTCGAAACACCCTCTATGCCGAATGTAAACGAAGCGTGTTCCACAGGGCTCTCATGACCGAGGCTTGTCAGCATATCGAGAAAGCTTTCGGTTTTTTCGGGAGTGAGGTTATCGAGCAGATCGTCTATATTGCTTTTTGAATAGCAAAGCTTTGCCGCCGCCGCGACGATTTTATCCGCATTCGGTGTATAGGCGAGAAGTTCAACATGCATTTTTCTTTTCCTCTTTTCTTTTTTTGTTTTTGTATTTATATGTGCCGAAAATAAATTTCGGTATTTTCATCATTCTTGGGAGGCGCGAGGGCTGGCAGAGAAGCCGCCATAGCCACTCAAGCCGCATGGCTATAAAGGCTTTTGGTGCGCGTTTTGCCGTGCCCGCATAAATATCGAGGCTTCCGCCGAGGCAGAGAAGCAGGGAAGCGCAGAGTTTTTTTCTGTTTTTATATACCCATATTTCCTGCGCGGGCGAACCGAGGCAGACATAGAGAATATCGGTTTTTGTTTTGTTTATCGCGTCGATAACGTCATCGTTTTCCGCTCCGTTTTTATCAAAATATCCGTCGTGAAAACCGACAATATTCAGCCCCGTGTACCTTTCACGCATCTTTTGTGCCGCAGTAGCCGCAACATCGGGTTTTCCTCCGAGAAAATAAACGCTATAGCCGTTTTTTGCCGATAGCGCAAGTATTTCCTCACCAAATTCCACGCCGGCTATTTTTTCCTTTATCGGCGTGCCGAGGATTTTAGCGGCGAGGAGAACACCGGCGCCGTCCGGCAGTATAAGCTCCGCCGAGGAAACGATATTGAGTATTTCCTTTTCCTCAATGCATCTTTGCAAAATCTCCGCATTCGGTGTATGAACGACGGTCTGCCTTTTTTCGTATATCGCGCGTTCTGCCACCGAGACGGCATCGGAAAAGGTGATACTGTCAAAAGGTATGCCGCGTATATCCGTTTTTTCCAGAATAATCACATCCAATTTTTACTTTCTTCTATATCATATCACATTTAAGGAAAAAAAACCATAATTTTTTGAAAAATATCGCAGAAATTTCAAAAAGATTTGAAGTTAAAATATTGAAAAGAAGGAAATATTATGATATAATATTTAATATTTATTATGATTTGGAGCGTATATGAAGAGAGCTGTATACTGCCTTTATCCGATATGTACAAATTGCTATCTGATTTCCGACGGAGGAGAGTGTGCCGTCATTGACCCTGCGTCCTCAGCGGAGCTTCTGCGCGACGAGATAGAGAGAACCGGCGCTAAGCTGAAATACATCCTGCTCACGCACGGGCATTTCGATCATATCGGCGGCGCCGACGGTCTGAAAGCCTGTTTTCCCGAAGCGAAAATAATGATAAGCGCAGATGACGCCGCGATGCTTTCCGACCCGAGGATGAACGCATCCGCTCTTTTCGGCGGTGAAAGTGTTTTCTGCCTTTCAGACTATGAGACGGTGGCGGACGGCGATATACTTATGCTCGGAAATGAGAAAATTTCAGTTATGGCAACGCCCGGGCATACAAAAGGCTCGCTTTGCTATATCTGCTCCGATGCCGTTTATACGGGCGATACGCTCTTTGACGACGGCTACGGCAGAACCGACCTGCCGAATGCAGCACCGGAGAAGATTGAGGCTTCCGTTTCGCGCATAAAGCGTATGTACGGGGGAAAAGCCGCATTCCCGGGGCACGGAGAAAGCTTCATAATATAAGAATCAACCGAAAGGAAATATAAAGCTATGGATTACAACTATCTTGCAGAATTACTTTTCCCCGATGTTACGGAAACACCGGAGGATATGGAAAAGCGCTTTCCGAAAAGAGAGCTTCCCGAGGGGGCTGTTGTTTCGAGAATGGCACCCAGCCCCACAGGCTTTGTCCATCTCGGCAATCTCATGCAGGGACTTACCTCCGAGCGCCTCGCCCATCAGAGCGGCGGTATAATGTATCTGCGCGTTGAGGATACGGATGCAAAGCGCGAGGTAAAGGGAGCGACGGAAACGCTTATAGAGATGCTTTCGCACTACGGTATTTTCTTCGATGAGGGTGCGGCTCTCGATGAAAACGGGAAAATATACGACAAGGGAATATACGGACCCTACAAGCAGAGCCGGCGTGCTGCCATCTATCATGTGTACGCAAAAAAGCTTGTGAAAGAGGGGAAGGCTTACCCCTGCTTCTGCACAGAGGAGGAGCTTGAGCGTTTTCATTCCGAGCAGGAAGCCGAAAAAGCCAATTTCGGCTACTACGGCAAGTGGGCAAAGTGGAGAGACCGCCCGATAGAGGATATCGAAGCGGAACTGAAGGCGGGAAAGGAATGGGTACTCCGCTTCCGCAGTACGGGAAGCATAGAGCATAAATTCAAGTATCACGACCTCATCAAGGGCGATGTGGACATCACTGAAAACGATATAGACCATGTGCTCTTAAAGAGCGACGGCATACCGACATATCATTTCGCACATGCGGTGGATGACCATCTGATGGGCACGACTCATGTTGTACGCGGAGACGAATGGCTCGCAAGTCTGCCTTTCCATATACAGCTTTTCGCCGCGCTCGGTCACAAGTTGCCGAAATATGTTCACATAGGCACGCTTATGAAAATGGACGGAAATTCCAAGCGCAAGCTTTCCAAGCGCAAGGATCCCGAGCTTGCTCTCTCGTATTACAAATCCGAGGGATATCCCACGGAGAGCGTTGTCGAATATATAATGACTATCCTCAATTCCAATTTTGAGGACTGGAGAAGAGCAAATCCCGACGCGCCGCTGGGCGATTTCAAATTCACCACAAAGAAGATGAATGCCGCAGGCTCGCTCTTTGACCTTGCCAAGCTCTGCGATGTTTCCAAAAATATAATCTCGCGCTGGAGCGCAGAAAAGGTTTACGAGGAGACGGCAGAGTGGGCAAAGGAATTTGACAGTGAATTTTACGGTGAATTTACTGCGAATCCCGATTTTACAAAGGCTGTGCTCGCCATAGGCAGAGGCGGAAGCAAGCCGCGCAAGGACTTTGCCGTATGGAGTGAAGTCAAGGGCTATATGGGCTTCATGTTTGATAAGTATTACAATGCAGAAGGCGAATATCCGCAGGGCTTCGAGTCCTCGCTTATCGCCGATGTGCTGAAGACTTATCTTGCTGCTTACAGCTCCGAGGATGACCAGAGCGCATGGTTTGACAAGATGAAGGATGTGGCGGAGAAATTCGGCTTTGCCCGCGAGATGAAGGAATATAAGGCAAATCCCGATGCATACAAGGGAAGTATCGGCGATATCAGCTCGTTTGTACGCGTGGCGATAACAGGCAAGCAGAATGCGCCCGACCTTTACACGGTGATGAAAATTCTCGGCGAAAACAAGTCGAGAGAAAGAATAGAAAAACAGATAGAAAGACTGGGAGGCTAATATGACAGACAGACCGAAATTTCCGAAGCGCGCGCTGATAACGGCGGGCATGCCTTACGGAAGCAAGGAACTTCACTTCGGGCATGTGGGCGGCGTTTTCGTTCATGCAGATGCTTTCGCGCGCTTTCTGCGCGACAGAATAGGAAAAGACAATGTTATTTTTGTTTCGGGCACGGACTGCTACGGCTCGCCTATCGTCGAGAAATACAAGAGTCTTACGGCAGACGGCTCCTTCAAGGGCAGTATCTTGGACTTTGTGCAGTACAATCACGACAAGCAGGCACAGACGCTGGATGATTATCTCATCAGCCCCTCGCTTTTTGCGGCAAGCGCACTCGGCGAGAGCGGAAAAATCCACACGGAGTACAGCGCGGAATTTTTTGAGAAGCTGGCGGAGTCCGGCGCACTTATACGCCTTTCCACAAAGCAATTTTATGATGAGAAATATCAGACATTTCTAAACGGCAGACAGGTCACGGGAAGATGCCCTATAGAGGGCTGTAAATCAGAGGTCGGCTATGCGGATGAATGCTCGCTCGGTCACCAGTATTTCCCCGAGGAGCTGATAGCACCCGTGAGCACGCTTTCCGGCGAGCGCCCCATACTGAAAAATGTCGAAAACTGGTATTTCGACCTCGAGAAATACATGGACTTCCTGATAAAAATGATGGATGAAAAGGATGCGACGGAAAATCTCCGCAAGACAACATCTCTTGCCTGCCGCGAATTTCTCAAAAATCCGATAATTTATGCAAAGCTTGATGATGCCGATGCGATAAAGGAAAAGCTTGCATCATTCCCGTGCAGATACGAGGAAGAGGAATCACGCAAGATGCTCCGCATAATCTTCGACAAGCTCACAGACAGGGAAGCGGCTTGCGAGGCTCTCTCGGAGGCGCAGATACGCTTCCGTACAGGAAAAACCCTCGTGCCTTTCCGCCTTTCAGGCAATATCGACTGGGGTGTTCCCGTTCCCGAAAAGGACGGCATAAAGGGACTCACCTTCTGGGTATGGCCCGAGTCGCTCTGGGCACCTATCTCGTTTACGCAGACATATCTCGAGAGCATAGGACACAGCCGCGACGAATGGAAAGACTACTGGTGCGATGACGACGCGATAGTTTATCAGTTCATCGGTGAGGACAATATCTATTTCTATCACCTTGCCGAGATGGCTATGTTTGAGGCGATAAACGAAGCGGGCGGCTATGATAAGAAATTCAAAATGCCGAGAATAATCGCAAACAAGCATCTGCTTTTCTTTGATAAAAAGGCAAGCAGCAGCGGCAAGATAAAGCCGCCGATGGCAAGCGAACTGCTGAAATATTATTCTGCAGAGCAGCTTCGTGCGCACTTTCTCGGACTGGCACTCGGACTTTCCAATGCGCCTTTCCAGCCGAAGGTTTATAATCCGAATGCGGATGAAAAGGCACCGGATCCCGCCTGCGGCGAATGGAACATGTTCACAAATATTCTCAACCGCGCCACGAGAACACTCTTCTATTCATTCCAGAAGTACAATGAGGGAAATCAGGTGATACCGCGCGGTGAAGTCAGCCCCGGTGTAAAGGCGGCGGCAGACGCGGCTATAGTAAAATATGAAAATCACATGGCAAATCAGAGCTTCCATCAGGTTATATACACGCTCGATGAATATTTCCGCCTGATAAATAAGGAGATTTCCGCTTCTTTCAAGCAGGTCGGCGATAATTTCAGCAAGGAGGCTTTCAACCGTGCTGTTATCGACGCTGTGCACATGGTAAAGACAGCAACGGTGCTTGCACATCCGATAGCGCCGAAGTCCACAGAGGCTGTGATGAAATTCATGAATATGCCCGACGAGGTATTCTCATGGGACAATATCTTTGACAGCGTGGACAAGATAACGGAAGAGGGACATAAATTCAGTTTCCTTGAGCCGAGAAGCGATTTCTATACCAAGCCGGAGTGGCAGTATTGAGGTGGCATATGAATATTGAAAAAACGATAATGGAACTTGAAAAGCACCATATGCAGGTGTATTTTGTCGCAAATGCGGCTGAGGCGAAGGAAAAGGTGCTTTCGCTTATTCCCGCAGGGGCGACGGTGGCAAACGGCGGCAGTATGACGCTGGTCGATTCCGGCATAATTGACGCAGTGAAGAGCGGAGAATACAGATATCTCGACAGAAATATGCAGGGGCTCTCCGAGGATGAAAAGAACATGCGTCTCGGCGAGATAATGACCTGCGATTACTTCCTCTCAAGCTCAAATGCGATAACGGAAAACGGCGAGCTCTACAATGTGGACGGCACATCAAACCGCGTGAACGCTTTGCTTTACGGACCGAAGAATGTGATAATCGTGGCCGGAATAAACAAGATTGTTCCCGACCTTGAAGCTGCTGTGCGCAGAGTAAAGGAGATAGCCGCGCCGAAAAACTGCAAACGCCTGAACTGCAATACCTACTGCTTTCACAAGGGGCATTGCGTTTCACTTGACCGCGGCGGCGATATGGCTGACGGGTGTGACAGCTATGCGAGAATCTGCTGCAACTACACCGTGATGGCATCACAGCGTCTGCACGACAGAGTTAAAGTAATCCTCGTAAATGAAGAACTCGGATATTGATGATAATTTAAGATAAAACAACTCCCTCGGCGAGCCGCCGGGGGAGTTGTTTTATCAACTATTTATTTTAGCACTGTAAATTTTATCAAAGGGAAGCGGGGAATAGGAGAGTTTTGCCTTTCGCAAGCCTTCTACGCCCATATCCTCCTCGCGATTTGCATAGAGCGCTGTCGGAAACGCTTCGGTGATAAACCGCTGATTTACCACGGTATATGCGCCCTCGATATCGCGGTGCGCCTTTTCAACATGGATAAGTGCCGTATCGCCGTTTATCATCTCGCCTATTGTATATGCCGCTATATTGCCGTCGGCATAGAGTACGCCGGCGGTCAGCCCGAGCGCGTCGAAATTTTCATAGAGCTTGTCTATCGCGGCATCTTCATCTACGAGCATAGTCTTGTTTTCTTCAAGCGCGGGATCATCGCGAAGCGCAAGAATTGCTTCTTCAAGCTCCGCCTTGTTTTCGGATGAAATCATATCAAAGCGGCTTTCATATGTAGCTTCGAATTTGTTTATGTGATTTCTCTTGGCGTGAAGTGCCTTGCCGGAAAGTGTGCGGAGCTTTTCCGCCTCGTAAATATACTCAAAGAGGTCGCGTTCCTCCGATATTTCGGCTTTTTCGCCGAATATGGCATTCAGCTTGTCTGTATCGCCCTTTTTCAGATAAGTGAAAATGATATCGGGATATTCCGCTTTGAGCGCGAGAACCGTATCGCAAAGAGCGGAATCATCGCCGCCCACAGGCATATACGAGAAGCGCTTGCCGCTGACGGAATTTATTCCGACGACGCAAAGAAAGCCGTTTATCACGGCGTATTCGAGCTTGTCCTCCGCCTGCCACATGAGCATATTGGAGAATGATTCATAGGAAGAAATTTTTCTCCCGCTGTAATACTTTTCAAAGAGCTGTTTATCTTCGATTGAAATTTGCCTGAAATTTTGCATAAATAAAAAAATACCCGTGTTTCATTCTGTAGTTTTCTATATTTTACCATGCTTTGTCATTATTTGCAAGATATTTTTCCGAAATATTCAAATCACTTGACAAATCGGGTGCCGATAGGTATAATATATTATGAAGTAAAATTTACCGAAAGGATATGATGATATGCCTACACCTGTAGAAGGAAAATATCTGATATACAAGGGCAAGCCTCTCGTTCGCGAAAAGAATGTAATATGCTATGGCGACATGAGCGAGAAATGCTACCTTTTTCTCATGATACTCTCAAATAAAAAAGAAAACGGGATAGAAGTACCCGACAGAATACTCATCCAGATACTCAGCACCGATGAAAAGCAGAGGATTATAAAGCAGGGCGAAAAATCCGGTCTCTATAATGCGCTTGATATCGGTATGGTATGGCTTGAAAGAGCACTCGCAGCAGAATGAAACAAAACGGCAAAAAGCTCCTTGGAAACCAAGGAGCTTTTTTTGTTACCTTTTTTTATAAATCAGCAGTTCGGGATTTTCGCCGTTTTTTTCATATGTGCATACCATGATGAAATCCATATTTGCAAGAATACCGAAGCATCTGTCTCCGCCGAATTCGGACTCAAGCTGATTTCCGAGATATGTGGCGTTGTCATCCAAAAACTTCACCGTTCTTCCGCTTGGCAGTCTGTACTCAAGGTTTACATATCTTCCTACTAATGCATTGAGCCTTGTAAGCTTCGGCATACCTTCTATATTCAGAGCGTTTATCTCGTCTGTCAGAAGCTTTTTGAACTCTTCAAAGGCTCCGTTGCCGCCGAGCTCATTATATCTTTTCCAGTAATCGAGTTTTGGCAGAGTTTCATGCAGATATGAACGGATTTCCTCTTCGGAATGCTCGCCATCTGACATGTTTTTGACGCAGACATCAATCAGTTCATCCATATTGCTGTACATATATTCTCCGTCGGCGTAGCACCATTTGCAGTAGTGCTCATTGAAAAAACCGTCTTTTTCCTTGCTGATATTTCCGTCCTCCAAAGGCATTCCGCAGCATTGACAGACAAGCTTCATCGGCGAGCCGAGAAGAGTATTGATAGAAACATCATAGAGCCTTGAGAGCAGCTTCAATGTTTCTGTATTCGGAACAGTTTCTCCGGTTTCCCAGCGAGAAACAGCCTGACGCGTTACGAAGATCTTTTCAGCGAGCGCATCCTGAGACAATCCGTGTTTTGTTCTGAGATCCAGCAGTATTTCTTTTGTTTCCATTTTAACATCCCTCCTGACGATATTGTATCATCTTCGGGCTTACAAATCAAGCAACCCGCTGTTGCTCCATTTTTTCGACCGGAATAGAGCGTTACGATGATCCGCTTTTGTCTCGGCGACGCCACCCTGTCTCGGCGACGCCAAGCAACGCTAAAGCATTGCTTTATTCCCACTCGACTGTTGCCGGAGGTTTGCCTGTGACATCGTACATCACGAGGTCTATCTTATCGGAGAACTTTGCATATATTTCGCCTGCTATATCGGAGAGAGTGCTTTCGTCAAAATCCCTGCCGGGAACGGCGGGTCTTGCCGTCATGAAGTCACCCGTGACAACGGCACGGACGGCGACGCTGTATTTTGTTCCGTCTGCGGAAATCGGGAGCAGAACGGCAAATGTCTGACTTATCTTCTTTGTCGCAAGTTTTGCCGTGACTATGGCGTCAAGCTCACGCAGCAGATCGGTTGATTCTTCATTTATATGAAGCGGCTTTACCTTCAGAGTGTCGACGTTCTTCTTGCCTATGACGAGTGCAACGCGATTTATCGCCGAAATCTTATTGGGAATTTCGCGTGCCAGCTCGAAAAGCTCGCCGGTGCCTATATCGCCCGCGAGAATAGCGAGACTGCGATAGCTTCTGTTATCGCCCTGAACGCCTACACTGCGAATCGGAGCAATAGTTGCGCTCATATTCTGCGGAACTATTGCTTTCAGCTCTGCTTCTGCCTTTGCGGGAACCTCTGCGGCGCTCTCTGTGCATATTATACGCACGCCGAGTCCGGGACCGGGGAACGGCTGGCGTGAAGCGATGGATTCATCAAGACCGAGCATACGGGCAACCTGTCTCACCTCATCCTTATGCCAGTCCCAGTTTGTTTCTATAATGAGTCCTTTTTCTCTTGCACGACGGACTATATCTACATCGTTATGATGCGTTTTTATCTTGTGGGCATAGCCCGAAACATCGGGATTTCCGCTCTCGATAAGGTCGGGGCGGAGCGTACCCTGAGCGAGAAAAGTGGTATCGAAATCGATATCGAGGCTTTCTGCCGCATCTCTTGTGACCTTGATGAACATGGAGCCGATGATTTTGCGCTTCATTTCGGGGTCGCAGGTCTCAGCGAGGGGACCTATGATATTGCCGTTTCCGTCGTCTACGGTATCATAGAAAAAGGTTTTTGCGGCATTCACGCGTTTCATATTTACAAGACCGAGAGAGCTGAGATTTTTGCAGATGATATCGCTCTCGTTTTTACGCATCATGCCGTGGTCGATATGTATGGCATATACATTCTCGGGCGGAAGCGCCTTTGTGAGCAGGGCGGCGGTAACAGCACTGTCGACACCGCCGGAAACGAGAACCATGACCTTTTTATCGCCGACTCTTTTTCTTATCATATTGACAGAGGTTTGGATTCTGTCCTCCAGAGCATAGACTTCTTTCAGTCCGCAGATACCGCGCAGGAAATTTTCGAGCATGACCTTACCGTTTTCGGAAAGCTCAACCTCGGGATGGAACTGAACGCCGATTATCCTGCGCTTCTTATCGTATATGGCGGCGACGACATCGCCTGTCTTTCCGACACATTCAAAGCCGTCTGCGAGAACCTTTACGGCATCACCGTGGCTCATGAGGACAGCCTGCTTTGATTCAAGTCCTTCAAAGAGAGGGCAGCTTGTGTCCACATCGATTATTGTCTGACCGTATTCTGTCTTCACCTCAGGCAGAACCTTGCCGCCGAAATGTTCGTTTATAAGCTGCATTCCGTAGCAGATGCCGAGTATAGGCTTGCCGAGCTCAAAAATATTTCCGTCATATTTCGGCGCGCCCGCGCTCCATACGCTGGAGGGACCGCCGCTCAGGATGATGGCATTATAGCCCTTCAGCTTTTCAACATCAGTGCCGAGCGCAAATATATCGGAATATACTCCCGCTTCTCTTACTTTTCTGTCGATAACTTTGGTATACTGACCGCCGCAATCAAGTATGGCTACTTTTTCGTTCATTTTTCAATAAGCCTTTCAAAAAACATAGTTTGAGTTTATTATACAATAAAAGTCTGTCTTTTTCAATAGTTTTACCGTAAAAAATATCAAAAAGCGTCGTTGTCGATATGGCTGATTTGCACAATGAATTTTAAATTATTTTGTATAAATATCCGAAAATGATATCCATAAGACCGGCGCGCTTGACTTTACCTATAAAATGATATAAAATATATTAGATAAAAAATTGTACCGCTCTATGCGGCAACGGAGGTTCATATAATGAAGCATAAAACAATATTACGTATAGCCGCCATATTCTTTGCGGCGCTGATGGTGCTCGGCTCGGCTACGGCGATAATTTTATGTTTGATATAAGCGGCAGTAAAGGCTTTTTGCCGAGATAATCCGGAGGAAATATGAAAAAACATCTTTTTGCAAAAGTCGTCGCTGTTATTTTTGCAGTGGCGATGATATTAACGGTATCGCCTGCGGCTCTGCTTTATGCAGGCTTTGCCGCAAATGATACATATGTTTTCATGGCATCGGATGCAGGCGATGGGCTCGCATACGAAAACGACTGCTATGAGCCGATTCCGCTTCTCGTGATAAGAATATCCTTTGACCCCAACGGAAACGGCATAAACGACTATGACCCGAATGACCAGACAAAGCTGATAAACAAGGATTCTGAATATTACGGTGAGCAGTGGATTTATTCCAAGGCAAGCTCATGGTATACCACGCTTTTTGAAGACAATTTCAAATCGCTCAAAAACTACTATAAGGAAATTTCGGACGGAAAATTCTGGTTTTATCCCGCAGAGGAATCGGAGGGAGCGGAAAACGACGGTATTGTAGATGTTGTTATAAAACAAAAGCATCCGGATGCCATCTACGGTCACAACAGCTCGTCCAAGACAAAATGGGCAAATGAGCGCCAGCTCGCGCTAAAAGCCGCCGACGAATATGTCGATTATGCGAAATTCGATAAGAACGGCGATGGTGTTCTCCAGAAAAAGGAGCTTGCCGTAATGTTCGTGATTGGCGGCGTTGAAGCTTCCTCCTACAGCGGAGATGCGCAGAAATATTTCTGGAACCATGCGCACTATACCGGCGGCAGTGCCTATACGCTCGACGGCGTAAAGGTTTGCGGCGAGGGATTTGTCCGTGTCGGTGAGTTTATGGGTGCCGAGAGAACACTTACCGTCGGCACAATTGCGCACGAGCTCGGGCATTTTCTCGGTGCCGCCGATCTCTACGATACCTCGACAAATTCAAATAAATACGGCGAGTATGTCGGAAGCATGTCACTGATGGGAAACGGCAACCATAACAGAAAAGACGGAGAGGCAAGCGGTCAGTCACCTTCACATCTCGACCCCTACCATGCGCTGAAATTCGGCTTCTGCGGATATACTCCCGCAGCAAACGGAGAATATACGCTTTATTCCCGCCAGAGTACAGAGGGCAAGTATTCCGTGCTCCGCATAAATACGCCAAATCCCAAAGAATACTACCTTGTGGAAAACAGATATAATGTTGCGGCAGGGCACGAGGAATATTTCGATTCAAACTCCTTTGACCAGAAAGGCATTGTCATCTGGCATATAGACGAATCAGTCAATACGGCAAACCGCTCGGATAAGGGAAATGACCCGATGGTAACTGTGCTCTCGGCAAACAAAACTCTGAACGCTTACGGTGCTTTCAGAAATAACGAAACCGATGCGGCAAACAAGAAGCAGTTTGTGAATACAAACTACAAATTCCCCGTTAGCGGCACTTTCTATACGCTTCTCACCGAGGAAGAGGCTAAAGATTTCAAGGTGACGATAGATATCCTCTCCGAGGGCGCTAACGAGATGAAGATAAAAGTCACGACTTCATATACATCCGGTCCCTACGGAAAGGTAACTGTATCTGACAAGGGACTCGATAATATCGTTTTCACAACGAAGATAACCACCATGAACGGCGGAAAATTCGTTTCATGCGGATATATCATCTCCGACAAAGCCGATGTGACCGAGGAAAACGGAACAAAAGTTACCTGCAAGCCCGATGAAAACGGCGTATTCTCCCATGAATTCACAGGTCTTGCGAGCGGAAAGAAATATTATTATAAGGCATTTATCGAGAGCAATCTCGGCACGACCTTTTATGACGGCTCGGCAATAACCCTGCTTCCCGTAAAGGAAAAGGATTACGCTACATTTTATCTGTGCCAGAATATGCCGGGTACTCGCGGCGGCTTCTACAATGTCAAGGTTTATCCCGGGAATACTCTCAAATATTCGCTTGCGATGAAGAGAACCAACTATTCCTTCGGCGGCTGGTATTACGATGAGGATTTCAGCGGTGATCGCTATGATATGTCTGCGGTAAAGAACGACAAGACCGATGTCTATCTATATGCAAAGTGGATAAAGACTACCGAGGCGGCAATACTGAAATTTGAAAATGCCACGCCGAAATTCCCCGTATATGCGGTTGAGGTAGGCGATACCTTCATGACGCCTTATGCAGAGGAAAGAGCGGGATATAAATTCGGCGGATGGTATGAGGATGCTGAATTTACCTCCGAGTTTGACTTCGGCAAGCCTGCCGATGAATCGGGTGAGATTTCTGTTTACGCAAAATGGATAAGCGAATCAGGTGAACCGGAAACAAGCGGCACAACTGCGACTACGGGCACGACCGTAGCGACAGGAACAACCGATACCACCGGCACCGCCGACATAACGACCGCAAGCGGCACCGAAGCATCGACTTCGGAAACGACGGCGGACAAAGAAAATGGCGGAATCGACACAGGCGTGATAGTTGTTTTCATTGCGGCGGCTATTGCCATAATCGGTTGCTTCACGGTAGTTATCACAAAAAAGAAGAAATAATATATGAAAAAATCGGCAGGCTTTGCTGCCGATTTTTTCTTTTAACTTATTGAATTATCATATGATGTGTGGTAATATATAAATATTATTGAAGGATAAAAGAGGAAAATGCTATGAGATATCCTATAAAGCTTGCACCTGTCACAAAGCAGATAATATGGGGAGGCACGCGCCTTTCGCGCGAATACGGAATAGGCACCCCGGGTGAAAAAATAGCCGAGGCATGGGAGCTGACCTGCCGTCCCGACGGCGTGAATACCGTTATCGGCGGAGAATATGACGGAAAATCATTTGAGGAATATATAAAAGAAAATCCGGATTATATCGCAAAAGGCTTTTCGGGCGACCGATTTCCGCTTCTGATAAAGCTTATCGATGCAGAGGCTGACCTATCAATTCAGGTTCATCCCGATAACGAATATGCGCTCGCGCATACGGACGACCTCGGAAAAACAGAGATGTGGTATATCGTTTCAGCTACGCCCGATGCTAAGATAATCTACGGGCTCAAGAAGAAATATACAAGTGACGAAATCCGTTCCGCAATAGCTGCGGGAACGCTCGAATCGCTGATGAATTATGTTCCCGTGAAGGCGGGGGAATCGTATTTTATCCCCTCGGGTATGGTTCATGCTATCTGCCATGGCATACTTATTGCCGAAATCCAGCAGAATTCGAACATAACATACCGTGTATATGATTACAACCGCCGTCAGCCGGACGGCTCGCTTCGTGCGCTCCACGTGGACGACGCGCTCGCAGTAATAGAACGATTTGATGAAAATGCGACAGTTTCGGAGCACGGCGGCGACATCATCGCAAAATGCAGGTATTTCACCGTGCGCAAACTCGCACTTGCGGGAGAGGAAAAGCTTGCGGCATGCGAGCAGAGCTTCGTCCACCTGCTCTGCACAGAGGGAAGCGCGGAGATAATCTGCGGCGGCAAGAAATATGCCATGGATAAAGGCGAAAGCTATTTTATCCCCGCCGGCACAGGCGATTTTACCCTCTGCGGCAAGGCGGAAATAATCGCGACAACGCTTTGATACAGTAAAAAAACGGAGAAAAGCCTATGTACAGAATAGCTGAAAAGAGATTTCTTAATTCCACCGTGGCTGAAATGAAGATAGAAGCGCCGATGGTTGCAAAAAAGGCTGAGGCGGGGCAGTTTATCATTCTCCGCACAGACGAAAGCGGAGAGCGCATACCGCTGACCGTCGCGGGAGCGGACCGCGAGCGCGGCACGGTGAGGATTATTTTTCAGGTAGTCGGTGCGACTACGGAAAAGCTGAGTCGCATGGAGGCAGGGGAGTGCCTGCATGATTTTGTAGGTCCACTCGGCACGGCAACAAAGCTTGACGGACTGAAAAAAGTATGCATAGTCGGCGGCGGTGTCGGATGCGCTATAGCTCTGCCGATAGCGGAAAAGCTGAATAAATCCGGCGCCGAGGTCACGAGCATAATCGGCTTTCGCAATAAAGCGCTTCTGATTCTGGAGGATGAATTTTCCGCCTGCTCGGACAGACTCACCGTAATGACTGACGATGGCTCATACGGCGAAAAGGGAAATGTCACGGTTCCCCTCGGCAAAATGCTCGAAGCGGGCGAAAAATTCGATATGATTATAGCTATAGGTCCGCTCGTGATGATGAAATTTGTCGTTCTCACGGCGAAGCCCTACGGCGTGCCTGTCACGGTTTCAATGAATCCGATAATGATAGACGGCACGGGTATGTGCGGCGGTTGCAGGCTCACGCTCAACACCGCGGACGGCAAGGTGACGAAATTTGCCTGCGTTGACGGTCCCGATTTCGACGGGTACGAGGTTGATTTCGATGAAGCTATGACGCGCAGCAGAATGTACGGCGCTTTTGAGCGGAAGGCTCACGAAAAAGTATGCAATCTCCTGAAAAAGGAGGCAAACTGAATATGACTTCCAATATAAATATGTCTCCTGAAAGAAATTCCATGCCGACGCAGGATGCACGCGAGAGAGCGCATAACTTCAACGAGGTAGCTCTCGGTTACAGCGAAGAGGCGGCGATAAATGAGGCTTTTCGTTGCCTGAACTGCAAAAACATGCCTTGTGTCGACGGATGCCCCGTAAAAATCCGTATTCCGGAATTTATCGCCGCGGTGCGTGGCGGTGATTTCGAGGGTGCATACAAGATAATAACCGAAGCATCGTCGCTTCCCGCCGTATGCGGCAGAGTATGCCCGCAGGAAACGCAATGCGAATCAAAGTGCGTGCGCGGTCTGAAAGGCGAATCGGTCGGCATAGGCAGGCTTGAAAGGTTTATCGCCGATTGGCACAATACTTTCGGCGATGGCAATGTAAGCGCACCAAAGCCGAACGGACACAGAGTGGCTGTCATCGGCTCGGGACCTTCCGGACTCACCTGTGCGGGCGACCTTGCAAAGAAAGGCTATGCCGTTACGGTTTACGAAGCGCTTCATACGGCGGGCGGTGTACTTGTATACGGTATACCGGAATTTCGTCTGCCGAAAGATATAGTTGCAAAAGAGGTCGAAACTCTCCGGGGGCTCGGCGTCGATATAGAAACAAATGTCGTCATAGGAAAAACGCTGACTGTAGACGAGCTTTTTGCTATGGGCTATGAAGCTGTTTTCATAGGCTCTGGCGCGGGACTGCCGAATTTTATGGGTATCCCGGGAGAGGCACTCTGCGGAGTTTATTCCGCAAATGAATTTCTCACTCGGAGCAATCTGATGCGTGCTTATCTTGCGGATTCCGATACGCCTATCATGAAAGGCGGCAGGGTTGCCGTTGTCGGCGGCGGCAATGTCGCCATGGACGCGGCAAGAACGGCTCTGCGACTCGGCGCCGACAAGGTTTATATAGTTTACAGGCGCTCGATGAATGAGCTTCCCGCAAGGCGCGAAGAGGTGGAACACGCCGAGGAGGAGGGAATAGAATTCCGCCTGCTCTGCAATCCTGTGGAGATACTCGGCTTCTCAAATCCCGAAAATCCGCGAGACCCCAAAAACGGATTTGTGCGCGGTATCCGCTGCATAAAAATGGAACTCGGCGAGCCGGATGCAAGGGGCAGGCGACGCCCCGTCGAAATCGCCGGCAGTGAATTTGATATGGAGGTCGATACCGTCATTATGGCGATAGGCACTTCTCCTAATCCTCTGATAAAATCGACGACCGCAGGGCTTGAAGTAAATGCCCGCGGCGGTATTGTTGTAAATGAGGAGGGACTTACTTCGCGCGATGCCGTATATGCGGGAGGCGATGCCGTGACCGGTGCCGCGACCGTTATTTCCGCCATGGGTGCGGGCAAAACCGCGGCAAAGGCGATAGACGGATATCTTGCTGGCAAGTAATTTCGATTTATTTTCGCATTATTGTGCAAAAAATTTGCTTTTGCTATAGACAAATCGGAAATTTCCTGCTAAAATATGAAGTCGGAAATTCAGATTTGCACAGGAGAACATAATAAAATGATAAAAGCAGTGGTTTTTGACCTTGACGGAACACTGACAAATACGATGCCGGACCTCATCATTACAATCTCGGAGGTTCGCGAGGTATACGGGCTTCCGCCGATAACGGAAGAAGAGGTGCTCAGCGCCGTAAATCTTTCGACGCCCGAGTTTATAAAGCTCTGCATGTCTCAGCTTCCCACAGAGGAGCAGAAGGAAGAGGCTGTCGGAGTATACCTTGAACACTACAAAAATCATATGGTTGATAAGACGCACCCGTATGACGGCATAGTAAAGCTTCTTCATAAGCTGAGAGACGAGGGCAAGAAGATAGCCGTGCTCTCAAATAAGGATGATATCAATGTCAAATTCATATGCGATACATTTTTCCGAGGGCTTATCGACGAGCCTTGGGGCAAAAGGGACGAATATCCCGGCAAGCCCGACCCGACAAGTGCCTTTGCACTCATGAAGGTTCTCGGGTGCGAGCCTCGCGAGATAGCTTATATAGGAGATTCCGATGTCGATATGAAAACAGGGCGCAATGCGGGCTTTGTTACCGTCGGCGCAAGCTGGGGCTACAGACCTGCCGAGATTCTGCGCGAGACGGGTGCGGAATATATCGTCGACAGTGCGGCGGATTTCGGAAAGCTCATAGATAAGCTCGACTCATGACAAAGCCTTGACTTTTACCTGAAACGGGTGTAAAATATTACCGTAAATAATCGGCATTTGCCGAAAGGAGATAATACAAATGAAAGTACCCTTTAAAATCGAACTAAAGGACAAGGTTGCCGTTGTCACAGGCGGCGGCGGCATACTCTGCTCGGAATTTGCACGCGCCCTCGCGGCTTGCGGCGCAAAGGTTGCCGTTTGCGACCTGCGTCTTGAGGCTGCACAGAAGGTCGTCGACGAAATAACGGCAGACGGCGGCACTGCTATCGCCGTTGCGGCAAACGTACTCGACAAAGAGAGCCTCGAGGCGGCAAGAAAGACAATAAACGAAAAGCTCGGCACCTGCGATATACTGCTCAACGGTGCAGGAGGAAACAATCCGAAAGGAACAACGACAAAGGAATATCTTTTTCCCGATGATCTGAAGGACGCGGGCAATGCGGTAACATTTTTTGACCTTGACCCAAAGGGAGTTGAATTTGTTTTTAATCTCAACTTCCTCGGAACGCTTCTGCCGACGCAGACATTCGCGCGCGATATGGCTGAGAAGAAGGGCTGCTGTATAGTCAATATCTCAAGCATGAATGCGTTCACACCGCTTACCAAAATTCCCGCATACTCGGGTGCAAAGGCGGCTGTTTCCAACTTTACACAGTGGCTTGCCGTTCACTTTTCAAAGGTCGGCATCCGCGTAAACGCCATCGCTCCCGGTTTCTTCCTCACGGATCAGAACAGAGCTCTCCTCACAAATCCCGACGGAAGCTATACGGAGAGAAGCCACAAGATTCTCCGCAATACGCCAATGGAAAAATTCGGCGAGCCGAGCGACCTTGTAGGCACGCTCCTCTGGCTCTGCGATGAGGGCGCCGCAGGCTTTGTAAACGGCATTGTCGTTCCCGTAGACGGCGGATTCTCCGCTTACTCGGGAGTTTAAAATACAAATACAGCCCGACAGTGCAGCGAAATCCGCTTTGTCGGGCTTTTATTCAGACGGAGGCTTATTATGCAGGAAAACATGGATAATATAATTCGGGTTTTTGACTTTGTGAAAGAGATAGACAAAATGAAAACGGTGCTTCGCCGCTCGCTTATATACGACGGCTCAAAAAGAGAAGACGATGCCGAGCATTCATGGCATCTCGCCATGATGGCAATCCTTTTTGAAAAGTATGCGCCGTTTCCGCTCAATATGGAAAAAATTCTCAAGATGACGCTTGTTCATGACCTTGTCGAAATATATGCTGGCGATACCTTCGCATATGATGTTGTCGGCTATTCGGACAAGGCAGAGAGGGAAAGAAAAGCGGCAGACAAGCTTTTTTCGCTCTGCCCCGAGGCAAAGGCTCTGCGTGCGCTCTGGGAGGAGTTTGACGCCGAGGAGACAAACGATGCGAAATATGCCGCATCGCTTGACAGGATACAGCCTTTCATCTCAAATGCGCTCAATGAGGGCTATACATGGGTACTGAACGGCGTGACAAAGGATGCCGTGTACAAGCGCATGGCTCCCGTAAAGGAGGGGCTACCTGCCGTATATCCCTATATCGAGAGCATAATTCTCGATGAGGTGAAAAAAGGTCACATCAAGGAATGAGTAACAAAAAAAGACCGCCGCGGCGGTCTTTTTTTATGTTTATTTCATTTCTTCAACATCAATATAATAATAATCAATGCCGAGCTCATTATATGATTTTATCTTGCCCTGTATGGTTATTTTCGTGTTTTCCGCGGGATAGCTCAACTTGCTTTCGTCAAGCAGAAATTCATATCCCCATGAGCAGCAGCCTGTGCTGTCGGTGCCGGTAACGAAATGGTAGTAGTTTCCGGTTTCATCGAAGTAGCTTTTGACATACGAGCCGGAAATGCGTATGGTCATGCCGAGATAGCCCTCCGGCGTTTTTTTCATATTTTCTATGGTGGAATATATAAGCGTATCACTCATTTTTGTCATATCGAGTACGCCGTTTCCTTTTCCACAGGCGGATACTGCGAGCAAAAGCATCAGCAGAGCAAGAAGAGCGGAGAGAGTCCGCATATAATTATGCTTCATGAATGCCTCCTTATTTTTCCTATCAGAGTAAATACGGCAAGCAGAATAAGATTTGCCGCGACGATGGTTGAGCCGACGGGCGTGCCATAGAGTATGGCGATGAAAAGTCCGAGCAGAGCGCAGAACACCGATATGATGACGGAGCATACCGTCACCTGCTTGAAGCTCCTGAATATCTGCATGGCGGAAACGGCAGGGAAGATTATCAGAGCGGAAACAAGAAGTGCGCCGACAAGACTCATGGAAAGAACGATAACGACTGCTATGATAATCGCAAAAGCCGTATCATATATTGCCGTCGGCGTTCCCGATGCGCGTGAAAACTCCTCATCAAATGTGATGGAAAATATCTTATTATAAAATATTGTAAAAAATGTCACAACACCTGTGCAAAGACCTGCGCAGAGCCATACCTCACCCGCTGTCAGCGTGAGTATTGAGGTTGAGCCGAAAAGCGTGGTGCAGACATCGGTTGCCGTGTTTGCCGACGATGGGAAAATATTGAGGATGAGATAACCTATGGCAAGAGCGGAAACGGATATGAGGGCTATAGAGGTATCACCCTTGAATTTCCCCTTGAAGCGGAGCAGAAATACAGCCGCGATTATTGTTAACGGCATGGCGACAGCCATTGGCGCAAGACTGAGAGCTGAGGCTATAGCCATGGCACCGAAAGCCACATGAGAAAGTCCGTCGCCTATCATGGAGTAGCGCTTAAGTACGAGGCTTACGCCGATGAGCGATGAGCAGAGGGCTATAAGCACGCCTGCGATTATCGCATAGCGTACAAAAGAGAAGGAAAGGTAATTGGATAGTTTTTCAATTATATTCATCTTTTGCCCCCTCCTTTTCATTGCCCTCGATAAACTTCAGATATTCCTCTTTGCCGCATGCAAAGGAGGTATTGTTTCCGACATGGAGGATATTTGTGGCATATTTCAGAACAGACGCGATATCGTGAGATATCATGATAACCGTCATACCGTCACGGTTCAGCGACTCTATGCAGTTATACATATCGGCGGTGGCTTCGGGGTCAAGACCGGCAACAGGCTCATCAAGAAGTATCAGCGATTTTGCGGCGCAGAGCGCACGGGCAAGGAGCACGCGCTGTGCCTGACCGCCCGAAAGCTCGGAGAAGCAACGCTTTTCCATGCCGGTAAGTCCGACGCGCTCTATTGCCGCCGCCGCCTTTTTCTTATGCTCGCTTCTGTAAAAAAGCGTGCTTCCGCCGCAACCGGAGATGACAACCTCGTAAATGGAGGCAGGGAAGTCTCTTCGCGAATTCATGCGCTGGGGGAGATAGCCTATTTCACTGCTTTTTATGCCGTTCATGATTATTTCGCCTCCGGAGACGGGCTTCAGTGAGAGAATGGCTCGCATGAGCGTGCTTTTTCCCGAGCCGTTTTCGCCGACTATGCAGAAATAATCACCGCGGTTTACGGAGAAATTTATATTATCGAGTATCGTCACGCCATCATAGGCAAGACGGACATTTTTTACTTCTATCAGCTTCAATTTCCGAGAGCCTCCCTGAGTACCTCAAGATTTTTTACCATCGCGTTATAATAAATATCCGACTTTTGCAGTATTCCGGCAGCGGCAAGCTGGCAGGAATCCATGACGAGCTTTTTCGCGCCCGTTGCTTTGCAGACTGTTTCGGCTATATCGCCCTTGCTTCCCTCTATCATTATGACGGCGTGAAGCTTTTTGTCTTTTACTTCGTTTATGAGCGAAGCCATGACCTCAAAGCTTGCCTCCGATTCCGATGAGCAACCCGAGAATGCCGCATGACATTCTATTCCGTAGTCATTTGCAAGATAGGCAAAAGGAAATCTGTCTGCAAAGACAAGCTCTTTAAGCCTGCTTTCGCTCACGCATTTTCTGTATTCGGCATCGAGAGCCGTGAGCTTTTCACTGTATAGGCGGAAATTCTCTTCATATGCGTCCTTATTTTCGGCGTCGGCTTTACTTATCGTATCGCAGATGCCGCGACAGACAGCCACTGCATTTGAAAGCGAAGTCCAGATATGCTCGTCCGATTCGTCCTCATCGTGGTCGTGCTCATCATGGTCGTCGTGGTCATGGTCGTGCCCGCCGACGGGAAGAGGCTCGACGAGCGACATGGTGCGTAGCTTGACTATATTGCTGTTTCCCGAGGCAGCGAGAGTCTTGTCTACCCATTTTTCGCTCGCCCCGCCTATATAGACGAAGATATCGCAGGAGGAAATTTCGAGTATATCAGCCGCGGTCGGTTCATAGCTGTGATAATCGGCGGAGCTGCCGGAGAGCAGGAGAACATCGGCATGCTCTCCCGCGATCTCGCGGCAAAAATCATAGAGTGAAAGCGCCGTGCATACAATTTTGGGTTTATCGTTTTTCTTTGTGCCGCCGCAGGCGCAGAGTGAAGCCGTTATCATGAGAACGGCAAGAACGGCACAAATGATATTTATCGTTTTTTTCATTTTTTTGACCTCCGAAATATTCAGTTGTTTATGCGGAAGTCAGTTTCTATTCGGAGAGCTTGACGCAGAGATCCGCGAGTGACTCACGCGGCGCGGTACGCTTTTTCGCTGTGACTGTAATGACTGCGGTTGCGGCGCACACGGCAAAAGAAAGAACTGCAGATACCGCAAGATACCGCCGCATTTCCGAAAAGGTCTTGCAGAAAAGGCATCCGGACGGATTATGGCACGAATGAAATGCACCTGCAAGGCATGATAAAACAAAAAGGCAGAAAAGCATCCCCGCAAATACCGTAACAAATGCGCGTTTCATGCTTTTCATACCTTTCACCTCGTTATTTTGCTTATTCCCCGGCGACAGCCTCGGATTTTTCTGCCTTTTTTTTCTTTTCCTTTTTGGATTTTTTCGGTTCTTTTTTAAAGCGCTCGGAAAGTCCCTCAAATTCGTAGTCCACATTCACACTCTCGGGCGGAAGCTCGAGAAGCTCGGGATTTCGCAGATACCTCTGCATTCTCGAAAAGGCATTTGCATAATAGCTTCCGTTTGCTATGCGTTCATCCATGACTATGCCGAAAGGCATCTCTTTCTCAAGTACTATCTCGCCGTTTCTCATCTTCGGCGTATCGATATTTGTGCCGATGGAGAGGATTATGCTTGTTGTTCCGAAGCCGTATACATGATGGTAGATATAATTCGTTCTTATGCTTGCCAGATTTGTTATGACGAATGAATTATGGAAGGGGCTGGCATCGAGCAGGCTTTTGGGAAGAAGCCCGTGTTTGTCGCCGAAGCGGTATATGGCCATTATCATTCGAACGAGCATAGGAAAGCGCAGAAGCTTTGCAAAAAGCTCGTCGGACGAATTTTTGCTTGAGGATTTGTTGTTATCATCTATGTATTTTTCCACCTTGTCGTTTACGGTGAAAACAGTATCGTAAAGGTCGAAGTACATTTTGCTCATTGATGGGTCGGCATCCCCGGGGCGAAGAACGACCATGCCTGCCGAAAGCTCGTTTCTCGCGTAAATCCTGCTGTTGACCACAAAACGGTTCAGCGCGGGAAACTCGGATATCGTGCGTATAAAGGCGGCAAGCACAACAGACATGTGACTGATTCTGTGACCGTTCTTTCTTGCCTCTATGACATAATCATGTATCGGCTCGTAGGGAACAGTAACCTTTATCATATTCTGCGCGTCATAACGCTCGCGCATGAAATATGTTGCAAGGGTATACATAGGGTCTACATTCTTTACTACTTTTCCGTCTGCTCTCATAATTTTACCTCAAATTCAAATAATATTATAAATAATTATACTATAAAAAAGGCGGTTTAGCAATAGAATTTTAAAAAAATACCGCGTAATTTTACAGAAATAAGGTAAGCGAGAGCCACAGAGACAAAATCCTTGGGCAGATACGGCAGGGAAACGCCGATAAACGAGGGCAAAATTCCAACTCCGCTGACTACGGAATACCAGAGAAAGCCCGCCGTATGGCAAACCAAAACGCCGAGAAAACCGAAAATAAGCCTGCGCCATCCCTTGGCGGGTACTGCACTGAGTGCCGCCATCGGTATAAAGCCGACGAGAAAGCCGCCCGTCGCCGAGGCGAGCACTGAGAGTCCTCCGCGAAAGCCCGCGAAAACAGGAAGCCCCACGGCACCGACAGCGAGATATACGACGACGGCTACGGCGGCGTACGGCAGGGGCAGGATGAAGCCGCAGAGTGCCACTGCAAAGGTCTGCAGTGTTATCGGCACGCCGGAGGGCATCGGTATGGAAATTAGCGTACATGCGGCGATAAGTGCCGCAAAAAGTGCTGTGAATGTTAATTTCAGTAATGATTTTTTTCTTTTCATATTATCACCTCGCAGTAGATAATACCACGAAAAAGAAAAATTGTCAACCTAATTTTGAAATCAGGTTGACAATGTTGCATCTTGCCGATATCACGCTTTTTTTATGTGAAAAATCCTTCGCAGTATCGGAGAAAGCAGTTTCGGAGACTTTATTACTATAAGACGCATGAGAGTTTGCTCCTTTCGGTGATGTCTTTCATTACCATAATACGCAAAATAATCATATATGTGAAAAAATTTCGGAAAAACTATTGCAATTTCGAAAAGCTTATGATATAGTATAACTACAGTATGATATTTCAGTATAAGGAGAGTGGGCTTCGGTCCGCTCTCAATTGTTTGTAAGGAGGATTTTCATGGCAAAGGGACAGAGTGTTGCCTCATTTGTTGAGGAAAAGCTCACGCCGCATATAGTCGGAATCGGATATCGCGTGTGGGATGTTGAGTTTGTCAAGGAGGGCGCCGAGCATTATCTGCGCATAACCATAGATTCCGACGACGGAATCACGCTTGATGACTGCGAAAAGGTTCATCGCCTGATCGACCCTATTCTCGACGAGCTTGACCCCATAGACTGCTCATATCATCTGGAGGTTTCTTCCCCAGGGATAGAGCGTGAGCTTCGTAAGCCTTGGCACTATGAGAGCGCTATAGGAGAAAAGGTCGAAATACGCCTTTTCTCGCCGGATGAGAGCGGCAAGAAGTCGTATACGGGTAAGCTCATCGGATTTGAAAACGGCGTTGCCGTTATTTCAACCGATGCAGGAGACAAGAGCTTCGATATTTCAAAAATAGCAAAAGCAAGTACTGTTTTTGACTTTTAAAAAAAAGATTACGGAAAGGAATGATCATAAAAAATGAATACCGAATTTTTCAATGCACTTGACGCTCTTGAAAAAGAGCGCGGCATACCTAAGGAATATATGCTGGAAAAGGTTGAGGCGGCTCTCATCAGTGCCTTCAAGAGAGACAACGGCGGACGCACTAATGTGCGCGTCGTCCTCAATCCCGAAAAAAAGGATGTCAAAGTTTACAGCCTCAAGGAGGTTGTGGAGACAGTAGAGGATCCCGAAACCCAGATTTCGCTCGAGGATGCCAAAAAGATAGGCAAAAAATATCAGATAGGTGACTTCTGCGAATTTGAGGTGAAAACCAAAAGCTTCGGCAGAATCAGCGCACAGACGGCAAAGCAGGTAATAGTTCAGGGTATAAGAGAAGCCGAGCGCAGCATGCTTATACGCGAATACGAGAGCAAGAAGGAAGAGGTTGTCACGGCGACTGTAGTCAAGATAGATCCCGTGAACGGAAATGCTATCGTAGATACCGGCACAAGCGAGGCAACACTGCTGAAGAGCGAACAGATCCCGGGCGAAAGCTACGAGGTTGGCGACCACATAAAGGTTTTCGTTATGGAAGTAAAGAACGAGGTAAAGGGTCCGATAGTGACGCTCTCGCGCACGCACTTCGGTCTTGTAAAGAGACTCTTCGAGCTTGAGGTTCCCGAGATACAGGACGGCACGGTCGTCATCCGCGGAATATCGCGCGAGGCAGGCTCGAGAACAAAGATAGCCGTAGAGAGCAGAGATGAGAATGTAGATCCGGTCGGCGCCTGCATAGGTAACCGCGGTAGCCGCATAAACGGCATTGTAAACGAGCTGAACGGTGAGAAGATAGATGTCATTGCATACAGTGAGGATCCCGAGGCATTCGTCAAGGCGGCACTCTCTCCCGCAGAGGTAAAGAGCGTTTCCGTTGTCCCGGGAGAGAAGAGCTGCAGAGTTATCGTTCCCGAGGATCAGCTTTCGCTTGCCATAGGCAGAGAGGGTCAGAATGCGCGCCTTGCCGCAAGACTCACCGGCTACAAAATAGATATAAAAACATCATAATTCAAATAAACACGGAAAGGCAACGATATGAAAACAGAGCCTGAAAGAAAATGTGTCGGCTGCGGCGAAAAGAAGCCGAAAAGCGAGCTCATCAGAATAGTCCGGCTTGCCGAAAGCAAGGATATAGAAATAGACAAAACGGGCAAGAAAGCGGGACGCGGCGCGTATATCTGTCCGAGTGCAAAATGCCTGAAGAAGGCAAGAAAGCGCCTCGAATCAAATCTCGAAGCCGCAATACCCGAAGAAATATTCGCAAGACTTGAATCGGAGATTGAAAATGACTGAAAAAACAAAAAGCATACTCACATCGCTCGGTCTTGCAAAGCGGGCAGGCAAGCTTGCCATCGGTACGGACATGGCGTGCGACGCAGTCCGCGCAGGTAAGGCAAAGGTAGGAGTCGCAAGCTGCGCCGCATCGCAAAACTCGAAAAAACGCATTGAAAACTGTTTTTCATATTACGGTATCCGGCTTATATATATAGACTGCACTACCGCAGAGCTGGGTGCGGCTTTCGGAAAGAGCGAAGCCGCGTGCGTAGCCGTTACTGACAGAAACTTGGCGGAGCTTGTTACCGGCAAGTGCGAACGATAAGGAAAGGACGGGTGGAACTTATGTTATCATCACAGAAGCTGAGAGTAAATCTGCTGGCAAAGGATCTTGAACTCAAAAGCAAGGAGCTGACGGATTTATTCACAGAATTCGGAATAACCGGAAAAACTTCCACGGCAACTGTTGAGCCGTGGGAATTTGAAGTCCTCATAGATAAGCTGACAGAGAGAAACCAGATAACGAATATGGGAGATTATCTCTCGGGCAAGGCTATCATAAAGACGAAGAATTACCTTGAAAAAATAGAAAAAGAAGAGGCGGCAAAGAAAGCCGCCGAGGAAGCTGAGGCAAAGGCAAAGGCAGAAGCCGAGGCAAAGGCGAAAGCGGAGGCGGAGGCAAAAGCCAAGGCGGAAGCCGAAGCAAAAGCAAAAGCCGATGCGAGAGCGGCACAACAGCAAAGAGGTGCAAGCAAATCGAGCGACAGATTTGCAAAGCCGAGCTTTGAGCGTGACAAGCAGAAGCCCGCGCAGAAGCCCGCAGAGCAGAGAAGCGATGACAAAAAGAAACAGCAGACGATAGTCATGAGCGGAAATATGGCGGCGCCCACTCCCGAGCGCAAAACGAGAATTGTCGATACGAGAACGACGCAGGTCGACCTCTCCAAATATGATGAGAGACTCGAAAACTTTGTTCCCGAATCGGCGCGCAGAAACAGCAATGCTTCCGACAGACAGAAGCTGAAAAAACAGCAGAACAAGAATCCCTATCCCGCCAAAGGCAAGGATAAGGATAAGGATCGCCAGAATATGGAGCGGATGAAGCGCGAACAGCAGGAGAAGGCAAAGAAGCAGAAGCTCAAGGTAAGCATTCCCGATGAAATAACCGTATCGGAGCTTGCTTCCCGCCTCAAGGTTACAGCCTCCGAGGTGGTAAAGCGTCTCATGCTCATGGGCGTAATGGCGACGCTCAATCAGACGGTCGATTTCGATACGGCATATCTTGTAGCCGACGAGCTCGGTGCCGAGGTCACAAAGGAAGTTATCGTAACGATAGAAGAAAAGCTCTTCGATGAGGCTGAGGATTCTCCCGAGAGCCTTATCGAGCGTGACCCCGTAGTCTGCGTTATGGGTCATGTCGACCACGGTAAGACATCACTTCTTGATGCGATAAGACACACGAGAGTCACCGCGGGCGAAGCAGGCGGTATCACGCAGCATATAGGCGCATACAGAGTAAACTGCAACGGCAAGAATATCACATTTCTCGATACCCCGGGTCACGCGGCATTTACGGCTATGCGTGCGCGCGGCGCGAAATCTACGGATATCGCGATTCTCGTAGTTGCCGCAGACGACGGCATCATGCCGCAGACGGTAGAGGCTATAAACCATGCAAAGGCGGCAGGCGTTTCCATAATCGTTGCCATAAACAAGATGGATAAGCCCGCTGCAAATCCCGAGGCTGTAAAGCAGGGACTCACGCAGTATGACCTCGTTCCCGAGGAGTGGGGCGGAGATACGATATGCGTTCCTGTTTCCGCGTTGACGAAAAAGGGTATTCCCGAGCTTCTCGAAATGGTGCTTCTCGTAGCGGAAATGAAGGAGCTGAAAGCTAATCCCAACCGTCGCGCAAAGGGTATCATAATAGAGGCGAGACTTGACAAGGGCAGAGGTCCCGTGGCAACGGTTCTCGTACAGAACGGTACTCTCCACACAGGAGACACGGTTATCGCCGGCACAACGGTCGGCAGAGTCCGCGCGATGACAAACGACCTCGGAAAGCTCGTTAAGGAGGCGGGGCCGTCTGTTCCCGTAGAGATAGTAGGTCTTTCCGATGTTCCGCAGGCGGGCGACGAATTCAACGCCGTCGAAAACGAGCGCATGGCGCGCGAGCTTGCCGAACAGCGCAAGGATAAAGAAAAGGAAGCGGAATTCACTGCTCACGCAAGAGTAAATCTCGACGAGCTCTTCAGTCAGATTAAGGACGGCGTAAAGGATCTCAATATCATCGTTAAAGCCGATGTAAAGGGTTCTGCCGAGGCTGTCAAATCATCGCTTGAAAAACTCTCAAACGATGAGGTTCATGTCAATGTTATCCATACCGGTGTCGGCGGCATCACGGAAGGCGATGTCACATTTGCAGCCGCTTCAAATGCTATTATCGTCGGCTTCAATGTCCGTCCGGATAAGCTCGCCATGGACAATGCCGCCGAGCAGGGTGTCGATGTACGCACATACAGAATCATCTATGAATGCATAGAAGAGATAGAAGCTGCTATCAAGGGCATGCTCAAGCCCGTATACCGCGAGGTCATACTCGGCCATGCCGAGGTACGCCAGACTATCCATGTTTCCAGCGTCGGAACCATCGCAGGATCATATATTCAGGACGGTAAGATTACCCGCGCCGCTCAGATAAGAGTAGTGCGCGACGGCATAGTTATATTTGAGGACAAGATTGCCTCGCTCCGCCGTTTCAAGGACGATGTCAAGGAAGTTGCATCGGGCTATGAATGCGGTATAGGACTGGAAAAATTCAATGATATCAAAGAAGGCGATATACTCGAAGCATTTGTAATGGAGCAGGTCGCCAGATAACGGAGGTATAAAATGAATTTCAGACAGGTACACCTTGATTTTCACACGAGCGGCGAAATAGAGAATATTGGCAGCCGTTTTTCAAAGGAACAGTTTCAGAATGCGCTGAAAACGGGGCATGTAAACTCGATAACACTCTTTTCAAAGTGCCACCACGGATGGGCTTACCATCCGTCGGAGGCAAATACCATGCATCCGCATCTTGATTTCGACCTGCTCGGTGCAGAGATAGAGGCGGCGCACGAAATAGGAGTAAAAACACCGATTTATATTTCCGCAGGGCTTGATGAAAAGATGGCTCGCCTTCATCCCGACTGGCTCTACCGCAATGCGGATGAAAGCACGGAATGGGTGAAAGATTTCACCGTGCCCGGATATCATCGTATGTGCATGAATTCTCCGTATCTCGATTATCTGCTGGCGCAGATAGAAGAGGTGCTCGAAAGATATGACGGCGACGGAATATTTCTCGATATAGTGGGGGTTTTCCCCTGCTACTGCCAGCACTGCGTAGCCAAAATGCGCGAACGCGGCTGGGATCCTTATGCTCCCGACAATGCCTATAGGCTCGGCGTGGAAACATATATGAACTATCTGCGCCGCGTGCGTGAAACGGTAGACAAGCATAAGCCCGGGCATCCCGTATTTCACAATGCGGGTCACCTATCTGCAGGCAGAAGAGAATTTGCCTATCTCAATACGCATCTCGAGCTTGAGAGCCTTCCCACCGGCGGCTGGGGATATGACCATTTCCCGCTTTCCGCCGCATACGCGAGAACGCTCGGCATGGAATTTCTCGGTATGACGGGCAAATTCCATCTCAGTTGGGGCGAATTCGGCGGCTTCAAGCATCCGAATGCTCTGCGCTACGAGGCATCACTTTCCATTGCAAACGGAGCGAAGGTTTCAATAGGTGATCAGCTTCATCCGCTTGGCTTCATGGAGCCTGCGACATACAAGCTCATCGGTGAAGCTTTCAGGGAGGTTGAGAAAAAAGAGCCGTGGCTTGACGGCGTTGAGAGTGTGGCTGATATTGCATTGCTTTCACAGGAGGCGCTTTTTGCTCACATGAGTCCGGAGAAAGACCCTCCCGGCAAGCGTTCATGGATAGGAAGCACGGGTGCATCGAGAATTCTTCTCGAGGGCAAGTACCTTTTTGATATGGTGGATACGGAGGCGGATCTTTCAAAATATAAGCTTGTTATCCTCACAGATGACAGTATCATCGATGATGAGGTTGCCGAAAAGCTCCGCGAGTTTACCGAAAACGGCGGCAAAATCCTTGCTACGGGTGACAGCACACTAATGAATGACGGAAGCGGCTTTGCCTTTGACCTCGGTGCAAAATACATCGGTTCATGCAAGTATAACCCGACATATCTCCATCCGAAATTTGAAATGGAGGGGCTCTATGATTCGGCTTATGTGATATATCAGCCCTGCAACGATATAGAGGCAACGGGGGATATCCTCGCATACAGAGAAGACCCTTATTTCAACCGCTCGACATTTAAATTTTCGTCCCATCAGCACACGCCCAATGACCCCGAAAAGGTTTCTCCCGCGATAACTGTGGGTGCAGACGGCGCATATATTTCATTCAGACTTTTCAGCGAGTATGCAACAAAAGGTTCGCTCATCGCAAAGCAGGTAATCAAGCATGTAATAGATGTTCTCCTCGGAGAAAACAAGACTCTGACCACAAGCCTGCCTGCACAGGGTGTTGTGACGCTGATGAATCAGGTTGCCGAGAGACGCCTTGTAAATCATCTGCTTTATGCTTCTCCCGTCAAGCGCGGAAACGGAGTTGAGATTATCGAGGATATCGTTCCCGTTTATAATACAGAAGTATCGATAAAGCTTGACAAAGAGCCGGAGAGGGTGTATCTCGCCCCGCAGGACAGAGATATAGACTTTGACTATACCGACGGTATACTGACTTATACGCTCGACAAGTTTGAGTGTCACCAGATGGTAGTAATAGAATATTGATCCGGATGATAATATCCCCTTGCCCGATCTCGGCAAGGGGATATCGCTTTATTTTTATCCGGTGCGGGTAAAAGGACTTGAACCTTCACCGAGGAACCCCGCCCGGACTCTGATGGTAATGACATCTCGGTGACAAGTCAATTTGTCTGTACCGACTCATCTGCATACAGTATAACATAAAACCATGAGCATTGTAAGCATAACGACTTGAAAAACAGCCGAAAAAATGGTATAATTGATTCCGGAAAGAAAAATCACCATTATGAAACGCAAATATTCATAAGCTGTTTGCTTTTATTTACCACCTATGAGACAATAACAACCACCTGTCGGGAAACGATGGAATTTCTTTTCCCAATCCTTTATAATGTAACAGCGGAAAGGAGGAAATCGGATTGAAGATTGAAATCAAAATTGATGAGAGCTGCACCGAACCGAAAATCGTCATAGTGACAGACAGGGTCACAGACAAGATTAACGAAATTATAAAGAAGCTTTCGGTGGAGCCATCGGAGGTGCTTGCGGGGTTTCGGGATGAGCAGGTGACCGTACTGGAGCCAAACGAGATTGATAGAATCTATGCTTCGGGCGGCAAGGTCTATGCCGAAACGAAAAACGGCGCATTTCTTCTCCGCCTGCGGCTGTACGAAGCGGAGCAACGTCTTGCAAACTCATCCTTCGTGCGCATATCAAACAGCGAGATTATTAACCTGAAAAAAGTCAGGGGCTTCGATCTGAGCTTTACGGGAACTATATGCGTTTCTCTCTCAAACGGAACGGTTACTTATGTTTCCAGACGGTATGTTGCTAAAATCAAACAATTATTGGGATTATGAGGTGGTAAAAATGAAAAAGAAAATTATTTTGCGCGGACTGTTCGGACTGCCCGTCGGAATTGCCATAGGGTTTGTAATTACGCTGCTGATCTCCATCTGCATCGGAGACGGCTCTTTTTACCCTGTCACGCCGGAACTGATCCAAACGACGGGGAACGAACTGAATGCAGTTGTTTTGCAGACAATCCTTTGCGCCATCCTTGGTGTGGGATTTGCGATGGCATCAGTGATCTGGGAAATTGATTCATGGAGCCTTGCAAAGCAAAGCGGCGTATACTTTTTGATTATCAGCGTGGTCATGCTGCCGATTGCTTATTTTGCTAATTGGATGAAGCACTCAATTACCGGTGTTCTTTCTTATGTGGGAATCTTCGTGATGATTTTTGCGGCGGTTTGGATTTCACAGTATCTGCTTTGGAAGAGGCGCATAAAGAAAATGAACGCACGAATTCACGGCGAGGATGATCAAAAGCGAAATTAAGTTCGTCAATGAAAGAAATTACAAACCCTCCGCCATATCAGCATTTTGGAAGTGAACCAGAATACTTAGGTGGTGAATCCCCCGACCACCGTGTGACAACGGAAAGAGAAAAGCAAAAAAGCCTTGAAAACTCAGTGTTTTCAAGGCTTTTTTGTGGTGCAGTGAGTGATGATAAATCCGAACCAAATGCCTCTTCTATTTCGGCAAAGGTGATAGTTTTTGTGCCTTCCTTGTAGTTGAATGTTATGACCAAGTAATCGTCGAACAGATAGATCGCATTGACAAAGCTATCGATCAGACGGCGGCGGTGGTCAAGCTGTTTCATATTGAGCTTGCGGTACTTGATAAGATATGCGAGTATATCGTCTTTTGTAACTGTGGGTTTAGCAATTTCTTCTTTGAGAATCTGTACCGAGATCTCGCTCTTTTCGGCTTCAAGCTGCTCAAGACGCTGCTTGGTGGATGCGGTCAGAATTCCCGCTTGAATGGCGTTGACGAGATTGTCAATGCCTTTTTCTATTTCATCAAGCTGCTTGCGAAGAATCGGAAGCGTGCTGCTCTCGGCATTGAGCTTTGCGATCAGCATATCTGCAAGTCTGTCGAGTAATTCATCGTCAAAGATGAACTTTTGAATAAGCAGGATTACAACCTCCTCGATCCATTTCTTCTTGATGGTTTTCTTTTTACACGTTCCGCCCTTGCGTGTACCACGGCACTTGTAATAGCGGTGAACGTCCATCGTATGACTCGTCCCGCTTTCGCCCGTCATCAGACATTGACAGTAGCCGCAGAACAGTTTTGTAGTCAGCAAATATTCGTCCTCGGCTTTGTGCTTGGCGGGAGCCTTCTTGTTTGCGGCGGCTCGTTCTTGTACTTGTTCAAATAACTTTGCGGGGACGATGGCGGGAATTCCGTTGGGAATAACCACATCACGATATTGATACTCTCCGATGTATCGGCGGTTGTGCAGCATTCGTGTCACGGTGTTAAGGGTGATCTTCGTTCCTTTTGATGTGCGGATACCCTTGATGTTTAGCTCGTCGGTGATCTCTTGCATCGTTGCGCCCTTTGCATATTTCTTGAACGCATCGAGAACGGCAGGCGCGGCAACGGGATCGATTTGGAAGAACTGATTTTCATCAACGGTGTATCCGATGGGAAGTGTACCGCCGTTGTATTTGCATTTGAGCGCGTTTTCGGTCAGACCTCGTACCACTTTCTCGGAGAGCTCTGCAGAGTAGTATTCGGCGATACCTTCCAGCACCGACTCAAGCAGAATGCCCTCGGAACCTTCGGAGATGGATTCGGTTGCCGAGATAACCTTCACTCCGTTCTTGCGAAGAATATATTTGTAGTGCGCCGAGTCAAAACGATTGCGGGCAAATCTATCCAACTTCCACACTATAACAATGTCAAACTTTTTAGCTGCGCTATCTTTGATCATCTTTTGAAAGTTCGGGCGGTTGTCCGTCTTGGCTGATAGAGCTCGGTCTATATACGGCTCAAGCAAGGTGATGTCATTCTTCTTGGCAAAGGCTTGACACTCACGAAGCTGACCTTCAATGGATTCCTCTCGCTGATTGTCCGAGGAATAGCGAGCGTATATTACTCCTGTCATTGACTCTCCTTTCTGCCACAAGATAGTGACGATTATGATACTTTATTTTCGGTAGCTTGAATCTTATTCTGCGCCAATAATTCTTGTTCTTTCTTCCACGCTTCAAGCTCGGCACGCCATTCGTCCGAGGAGAAGAATTTTATAACACCGGGCAGGAGCACATCGGCAAGGGCTTCTATCTCATCATCGGGAATCATACCGATGCCGCCGTGCTTGTCTTTTAGAATCGCAATGATTCTTTTGCGTAGCGCGTCAACGTTAATTTGTGGAAGCTCTAAATAAACCCACGTGGTGTGCTTATCTTTGAGAATGTCAATCATTCTATTTAACATTTCATTGATTTTCAAATTATTTTTACCTCCTGATGTTTTGTCTGTCATGACAAAAGCAGTGCTTGCTAAGACCGATAGACAAGCAGAGCACTGTCAAAGTTTCTTTATAACTTGCGTTGCAATTCCTTGAATCTGTACGTTGCGCTCGATGCGATCATCGTAATCGGGATTCTCAGCGTGAAGCAAGTATGCGTTCTTATCGGGAAGATAGGTTATCGTCTTTAGCAAGGTTTCACTTCCATTTACAAGGACAACTGCATAATCACCGTCCCTGCAAGTATTCTGCTCACGCACGATAACAAGATCGCCATCATCCACGCCGATGCCCGTCATCGAGTCACCTTTGGCGGTAAGAATGAAAAACTTTCCGTCACCGACAAGCGCGGTGGGGAGAGGAATGATCTCTGCTTCTTCCACGTTCGGCTCACTCGGCAACCCACAGGACACGGTGGAATCGTATCGGATTGCGGGCGTAGTTTCAAACATATTGCGCGAAAGATTCGTGCCGATACTGCGGCGACCGTTGTACTCGATCTCGCCGTGTTCCTTCATATCGGTGAGGTATCTCTGCACCGAAGTTTTAGAGATACCCGTACCCGCTGCGATGTCGCGCACCGTCGGGGACTTGCGGTTCTCCATAAAATATTCGTCTATAAATTGGCGGATCGCCTCTGCCCTCTCGGGACTCCACTTATTCATAAATGCCTCCGATTTATTCAAGGTACAATTGTACCGTGTAGTAATTATAGCATACGAAAGAAAGTTTGTCAATAGGTTTGGCCGAAAAACTAAACTCAAAACTATAAAAACAAAGCCGCTATCGCGGCGTGTAAATCACGCTTTGATAGCGGTTATTAAGCTTTATACTGTTACTCAAACCGATCCATATCCTTATACTGCAATATAATAAGAGAATCTGTTTTTTATTTATCTTCATCGTTTGAGTCCTCCTTAACATCTCGGTCATGCAGCTGATGCAGTACGCTCTTTATTTTATCCGGTACGGGAAGTCCCAGGTATGCAGAGTTTTCCAAAAGCGAGAGGCTTTCGTTGGATATATAGAAAAACAGTGTTGCCGTTCTCAATACAGAGCCGGTTTTGATGATATAGACATCAAGGATATTTGCAAGTCCGAAATATGCAAAGATAAGTACCTTTTTGCAAGTCTATTGTTTACTGTTCGGCTGCATTGCATACTTAACAATCAGCTGTCATAACGCTTATATACTTCCTTTGCATATTCCCGCGGCGTCATTTTCATTTTTCTTTTAAAAGCATAGCTGAAATATGATTGAGACGAAAAACCGCACTCGTAAGAAATTTCTGTCAGGGTTAAATCGGTTGATACCAACAGCCCTGCTGCTTTTTTTATACGCTGTTCTTCCACATATTCGTGAAGAGTTTTTCCTGTAGCCGCCTTAAAGCAATTATGAAAATGAATAGAGCTCAAAGATGCATATGACGCTACCGCATTAAGCGACAAATCCGATGTGAGATTTTCCTTTATATATTTTATTACATCTTCGATTATTTCATAATTTCCGCTTTTAAGCCCATTACGATAGAGCTGCTTTTTTGAATCCTTGTCCAAAAGATAAACAAGCTCCAAAACAAGACTGAATGCCTTAATTCTGTCGATTTCAAGGGGAGAATTGGAATGCTTGCATAGTCCCTCAAAGATTTTCCTGTATTCCGCCGACCTTTTTGTTTCAATAAAGACAGGAATATCCGCCAGAATATCATACAATGTGCCGGTGTTTAAAATCATATGTATATAATAGCATTTAAATGGCAGCTTTGTGTGACGTATCTGACCGGGCTTTGCGCATATTACAATATCGGGCGAAATATGCCGTTCCTCCGAAGCTATATAAGAAATCCCGCCTTCCTCTATTGGAATTTCAATTTCAAACATCGTTGCTTTTCTGTTTTTGGTAATCGCTCTGTCCTTTACCGCAATTTGGGAATTATAAATTCCCGCCGCCACAATTTCAGGTAGAATTATATCCATTCTCTGTTTCTCCAAATAAATAATAAGATTTCTAATAAATATAGTAAGATTTATGTATTTATTTTATATAAAATATTATAAAATAAAAATATCAAAAAGTCAACGGAAAGAAGGAGTTTTATGAAAATAATCTGGCTTGGGCAAGCGGGACTGCTTTTTATTAAGAACGGTTTTAAAATCATGATAGATCCGTATCTGTCGGACAGCGTAGAGAAAATCAATCCGGCATCGTTCAGACGACAGGCGGTAGATGAGTCTTTGTTTGAAATAAAACCGGATGTTATGATTTTTACGCATAATCATCTTGACCACTATGATCCTGAAACCGTCTGCCGTTTTATTTCCGCTGATACGAATATAGTTGTTCTTTCGCCTGCTTCGGTATGGCAGGAGGTCAGAAAAATCGGAGGCGGCAATAATTATATTCAGTTTAACAGACATACGGTATGGACGGAAAACGGAATAAAATTCACTGCGGTAAAGGCCGAACACAGCGACATATCAGCAATCGGAGTGATAATTGACGATGGTGATAAAAAATATTATGTTACAGGTGATACTCTGTATAATGAGAAGATTTTCGGCGACATTCCAAATGACATATATGCGGTATTTCTGCCGGTCAACGGTGTCGGCAACAATATGAATATGACAGACGCCGCAAGATTCGCTAAGCGTATAAACGCCGAAAGGACAGTACCGATGCACATAGGTATGTTTGATGAAATTACAGCAGATGAATTTGACTGTGAGAATAAAATAATCGCAAATATTTATGAGGAGATAAAGCTATGATTTACGATGTCAGAAATTACGGCGCTGTGGGTGACGGAAAAACATTGAATACCGCAGCCATTCAAAAAGCAATAGATGACTGCGCCTCGAAAAACGGCGGCACTGTGCTTTTGGAGGACGGTACATATATGACCGGCTCCATAGTATTGCGAAGCAATGTTAATTTACATATCGAGCAGAACGCCGTTTTGTTGGGCTCGCCGAATTGCGGGGACTACCCCGAAAAGCAAAACCTTAAGCATGTAATCAGTGAAAATTTGCCGAGAACCCGTAATGCCTCAATGATTTTCGCGGAGGAATGTGAAAATATCTCCATAACAGGAATGGGGAAAATTGACTGTAACGGAACAAGATTTGTAAGAGAGAAGCAGGGGGAATGGACCGGTTGGCGATTTGAGAGAATCGACGCACCCACTCCGCCGAGAGTTGTCTTCTTTGCGGGCTGCCGTAATATTAAAATAGAGGATATTACAATGCTTAATCAGCCTTCGGGGTGGTCATATTGGATACATGACTGTGACTATGTAGTATTTGATAAATGCAAGATTTTAGCCGAGGTAAGATACCCAAATAATGACGGAATACATATAAATTCAAGCAGAAATGTAACTGTATCAAACTGCGATATAGTGACGGGCGACGACTGTATTGTTGTCAGAGCGAATAACCGATCTCTTGCGGAAAACAAGGTCTGTGAAAAGGTGACCGTTACAAATTGCAATTTAACGAGTTATTCCGGTGGTATAAGAATAGGTTGGATAAGCGACGGAGTTATAAAAAACTGCACATTTTCTAATTTGGTCATGACCGATACGGTCATCGGAATTTCTATTGTTCTTCCGGATTTTTCAAAGGTACCCGACAGAGGAAGAGAGGATACTTTGATAGAAAATCTCTTGTTCAACAATATTGTTATGGACAAAATCTATGGCAGACCGATAAAAATATATATCGGACAGACCGACGGTACAAGATGCGAAGCGATAAGGAATATTTATTTTTCAAAGGTTGTCGCAAGCGGATTGGAATTTCCTTATCTTTGCGGCAGAAAGGATAATAAAATCCGCAATATTTACTTTAATGACTGCCGGTTTGAATGTCTTTCCGATGAAGAACTTCCTAATTTCAGACAACATGGTGCTGCGGACTGGGATAGAAGCCACGGCGTTCCTATTTTTGATAATATTGAGAATATAGTTTTTAATAATACTAATTTTTCTAAATAGTTAAGGGGGATGAAGGTTGAAAGTTACAGATGTAAAAACCTTTGCGGTAGATTGCTTCCGAACCAACTGGGTATTTGTCAAGGTATATACCGACGAAGGAATTGACGGGGTGGGAGAAGCCACTCTCGAATATAAGGAAAAAGCACTGATAGGTGCTGTTGAGCATATTAAGGAATATCTTGTAGGCAAAAATCCGCTTGCTATTGAAAAACACTGGCATGATATATACCGTGACGCATATTGGCGCGGCGGAGCAGTGCTGATGTCGGCGCTGTCGGCGGTGGAGATGGCATTATGGGATATTTTGGGTAAATATCTTAACGTTCCCGTATATCAACTTCTCGGTGGCAGAGTAAATGATAAGGTGAGAATATATGTAAACGGATGGTTTGCGGGCGCAAAGGAGCCGGAGGAATTCGGCGAAAAGGCAAAAATTGCGGTTGAACGTGGTGTAACTGCAATGAAATGGGACCCATTCGGAAAAAATTATCTTAACATATCAAATAAAGAGCTTGATAAGGCACTCAGATGCGTTGCGTCAGTGCGTGAGGCGGTAGGAGATGAAGTGGATTTACTTATTGAGGGACATGGACGATTTAACATTCCAACGGGCATAAAAATTGCAAAGGAGCTGGAGCAGTTCAAGCCGATGTTTTTTGAAGAGCCCGTTCCGCCTGATAATCTTGACGCATTAAAGGCTGTAAGGGACAAATCTCCCGTTGCAATTTCTGCCGGAGAGCGGCTTTACACGCGATGGGACTATAAGCGAATGTTTGATCTCATGGCGGCAGATTACATACAGCCGGATATTTCACACGCCGGCGGAATAATGGAGCTGAAGAAAATTGCGGCGGAGGCAGAGTGCAGATATATTCCGTTTGCACCGCACAATCCGTCGGGCCCTGTTGCGAATGCGGCGACATTGCAGTTAGCGGCGACTTGTCCTAATTTCGAGATTTTGGAAATCATGTATTCCGATGTGGAATGGAGAAAAGCTGTGACAAATGAGTCACTGGAGTACAAGGATGGATATATTACAATCCCCGACAAGCCGGGACTGGGAATTGAAATAAATGAAGATGAATGTTTAAAACATCCGTATCAGTCGCACACCTTAAGGCATTATACGGGGGCACTGACTGATATAAGACCTGCAAAGACAGAATTTTATTTTTAAGAAAGAAGAAAAAGATTATGAAGAAATTTGAAGTAAACGGTCACGAACCGAGTTTTTTGCCTCAGGGTGAATGGAAATTGGTATGGGCAGATGAATTTGACGGAACGGAGCTTGACAGAAGCAAATGGGATTTCAGACTTAATTTTTGGGGAAAGCCTTTTGATGCCTACACAGACCAGGGGATTGTTCTTGATGGAAAAAGCCACATAGAATTGCACAGAACCGAAAGAAACGGATGTTATGTTTCACCGCAATTGCAGACAGGCTCAAACTCGTTTGATGTGCCTAAAAGCGGTACGGATAATCCTTGGGGACAGGATGAAATATGGCCTCTTGGAATTTTGGAGGAGCCTAAATTTGTACATCGTTACGGATATTATGAGTGTAGATGTAAATTTCAAAAAGATCCCGAAACAATGTGGAGTGCATTTTGGACACAATCGCCGACAATAGGAGCAAGATTTGAACCTGAATGGTGCGGAATAGAGTCTGACATTATGGAATGTTTTCATGTTGGGAAAGCTACAACCGGAAATATAATGGGTGGTTACGGCAAGCAATTCAGAGAAGAAGGAAGAGTGAGCTACGACTTGAATGATACAGAAGACGGATGGCATTATTTCGGGATGAACTGGCAGCCGGAGGGCTATACCTTTTACTGCGATGGTAAAGAAGTATCAAGAGCTGATAAACATGTTTCTCATGTTCCACAGTTTATTTTGCTTACAACAGAGGTTCAGGGATACCGCAAGTCAGTTCCCAATATTATAAGCGGCGACTTTGTTGATGATGCTTTTATCGTTGATTTTGTGAGAGTATTTGATAAGGTAAGGTAAGATACATGGAACAGTTAAAGAAAATCGGAAAAATCATACCAAAAAAATCAAGCGAGATAAAACATTCAAAAATAAGTCTGGGTTTTGAAAAGCTTGACCGGGATGTGTTCGATCCGGAAAAGGCATATGACAAGGTTGCCGACTGCGGAGTTAAGAAGGTAAGACTTCAGTCCGGTTGGCAAAGAACGGAAAAACAAAAGGGTGTATATGATTTTGAGTGGCTCGATACGATTGTGGACAATTTTGTAAATCGTGGCATTGAGCCATGGATGTGTTTATGCTACGGAAACAGTCTTTACACCGAACAGGCAAAGGAAGTATTCGGTGCTGTGGGTTGCCCACCGATATTTTCCGAGGAATAAAAGCAGGCATGGATTAACTATGTAAAAGCCACCGTATAATTCTTCAATAACGGTTGAATTTTATACGGAATATAAAGACATAAAGCTTATTGACATTATGGACGGTTCTGTTTATGAAATTCCGGAGGAAATGATTGAGGATAAAGGCGATGGTGTGTATGTAATAAAGGAGCTGCCTATTAAGGATACGCCTCTAATTCTGACCTTCGGCAGCTTTATGATATAGACAAATCACATAAGGAGGAGGGCTTACAAAGATGAAAACGGTATTAATAACGGGTGCCTGTATAAATACAGGGGTGGCAATAACGGAAAAATTCGCATCTGAGGGATGGGAAATTGTATTTACCGGGAGAAGCCTCGAAAAAGTGCGAGAAGCGGAAGAAAAATATAAAGAGAAATTCCCGGATGTGAATATTACAGGCTATGCTATAGATTCCCTTTTAGACGAAAAAACCGTTGACGAAAAGGCGATTTCGGAAATGTTTTCGTATCTTGACAGTAAAGGCATATTGATAGATACACTTGTTCTCAATGCCGCCGATCAGGGACTGGGCATTAAGGCACTTGAGAACCCGATTACGGATTTTATGCGTGTAATAAACACAAATATGGTGTGGAATTACTGTATGTGCGAACACGCTGTAAGACGAATGAAGGAAAACGGCGGAGGAAACATCATATTTATAAATTCCAACACAGCATACAGAGCAATACCCGACAGAATAGCATATTCCGCATCAAAAAGCGGTCAGCTCGGCATGATGCGTGCAATGGCACTTGATTTCGGCAAGTACAACATACGCGTAAACGCTGTTCTTCCGGGAATGATTAAAACCGACAGGTGGGATAAGAATCCTGAATTTTATGCAAATGTACCATCAAGATTTACACCCTTGGGTGATGTTGCGGTAGGCGAGGATATAGCCGATGCTGTGTGGTATTTTGCAGTTCATGCGAGAAACACCACAGGAGCGGAATTGGTTGTTGACGGCGGAAATACGATTCAGCTTTATCCTATTATAAATAAATAATTTCGGCAGAAATTGTTGAATATATCCCCAAAAATATTAATTTCCGAATTGTTGTCATGTTCAAGTGGAATGACGGAAAATTCACCATAATAAGACAGGGAAATGCATCCGCCCTCCTCGTTATGGTCAATTCTAAGAAACTCCTTTACATAATCAAGCGTCAGCATTGGTTTTAGCACCCGCCTTTGTTTTTGTCGGTTTCACCTCTTTGGCATATCCGGCATCAATTAAATCCTTAGCGACCATATCATCACAATCGACCGTTTCGCTCTCATAGTATGCAAAATCAAGTCCGGCACAAGATATCCGCCTTCGGAGTCTGTGCCTTCCTGGAGTGCATTGCGAAGCTCTGGTGTGGTTACACCCATTTTTGAACGGAGCTGATTCCAGAAGGCTTTTTTGTATGTATCGGACGCTTTGCCCGTTTTTTCGTTCTCGGGTTTCGGTACGTCCGGCTTTTCGGTGATACGCTTGCTTGTGGGCATATTAAGTTCAGCGTCCAGCGCCTCTCTGCGTTCAAGCCTTGCGATTTCCTTTGAGTAATCTGCAATTTCATTCTCCATTTTGGTGTAAACGGCATCGTCCTCCGGGGAGAGCATCCCGTTTGCGTTGGTGTGCGAATCCAAGAATGCCTTTGCGGCATCCCATGCTTTTGCTCTTTTGGTTCTCATTTCGTTGATAGTCATAGATAAATCCTCCTTGAAAAATTAGTATTTTAGCCGATTGTAAAAGTCAGCGATTTCAAATGAAATCCGTTTTTTCGGTGGCTTCGCCGCCGAAAAAACACCGCCGAGACGAGCAAAGCGAGTCCGCACGCCGAGGGGAGCCGCCAAAATCTCCGATTTTGGCAGGCGGCGATAAGCGTGCGTATCCCCGCCGCGCGGTTCTCAATTGTAAAACGCAGTTTTACAATTGACTAAAATTAGTATTGAAAGCATACTCAAATATTGCTGCTTCGCCAAGGCTCATGTACTCGCTCCAACAATCGTGGAACTTTTCGAATGTTTCTTTCTGCTCGTCTGTGAAGCTCTTTTCAAGTTCTTCGTGGTGACGTGACATATAGCCGAGAAGTTCTTTCATCTCCTTGGAGTTGGTTCGGCTATCCTCTTGGGGGATGATGTTTCCGTGCCAAAGTTCGTTGATGATCGAACTCATTGATAGACCACCTCCTGCAAAATGATCTCTTCTGCGCTTGCCTTGATATTATTCATCTCGGCAGCCCATTGGAGTGCGTTTTGGGTCTTCAGAACTTCGTCTATGCCTCGTTCTTGGGCGAGGTGAGGAATTATGTCATCGAGCAATTCATGAGCTTGAATATCAATGGCGTGTAGGTATTCGTTTAATCGTCCTTCGGTGAGCAGGGTGGTGTACGTTCCTCGACGATGCTTTTTCATAAAGTCAAGACGCAGATTAGCGTACTTGCCAAGAGTGTAGCTTGTCTGTTCGGGGAGCGCAAGATTGGGGTAGTAAAGTCCGTTATGTTCGGTATAAGTAATTTGATTTTTCATCGTAAATATCCTTTCTTAAAATTCATTTTGTCTGGCATCAACTATCAAGGATATTTACTTAGGCGGTGCTCGGGCGTGATTCCAATAACAGCAAGTCAGCATCACATATCACCAGAACACAAAAAGAAATCCGAACCCTTCGCCTATCGGCTTTGGGTTCGGATTTCTACTGTTTGGCGCGGGTAAAAGGACTTGAACCTTCACCGAGGAACCCCGACTAGAACCTGATGGTTGCGACACCTCGGTGACAAGTCGATCTGACCGTACAGGGCAGGCACGTTCAGTTCTTTTGGTCACATGCCCGCGTTTTCGCTACCCATTCATGCCAACGGGGGTCCGCCTGTATTTCAGACTTTACGTTTGAAGCCTCGGGTACGCACCACCATGGCCAGTCTTCGACAAGACTTGCATACGATATAGGTGGGTGGGAATCGTCAATTGTCGCATCCGGTTGAATCAGGCGTACTAGGGGCGCGGTATAGCAATGCGCGCCTTTCGCGCAGGATTCCTCAAAATATCTGAATTGCGTAAGAGCACAATCCAATGCTTCAAACGCATCGTCTTTTTTGCCGTCCAACCATAGATACACCGAAAGCAACGTATAGATTCTTGCAATGTAAGGATGGTATATTCCGTAGTTTCCGTCGGTGCAGACATTGCCGAAAATCGCAATGGCTCCGCGCAGGCTTTGTGCCTTATCGGCAGGAGACATATTCTTTCCGAAAGCAATGACGCCGCTTACCATAAGCTCGGAACATGTCATGACTGTTTTCAGCAGAGCCTCTCCATATGCTTTTGCGCGCTCTTTTCCGTCTGTTGCCTTTGTTTTCAGGATTTCTCTTGAGCCGTAAATATCCGGAGCGGTCTCAATCACGGCAAGTGCCTTTGCCTGTTCTCCGATATTCAGATACAACTGTGTAAGTTCGCGGATTACACGGTGACGCGGCGCTCCATCCTCCATGGTTTTCAGCAATTTCTCATAAAGCGATATTGCCTCTTTCCACTCCGAATAAGTCCGATGCCTTTCGGTATCCAGAATATCGTATCCTTCTTCGTCCGTTAAATGGCGTTCTCCGTAACGCACATATCCGGCATTATACAATGCCGAGGCGAGGCAGAGCATGATTTTTTCGTTTCCCGGGAATTCGATCAAGGCGTTCCTTGCAAATGAAATACATTCGCCGATGTTAATATCCACTCCGTTATTTTGAAAATTCATATTTTCGATTTTCTCAACCAACATGTTGATTTTTTGTGAACGCTCATTGTTGTAACCGAAAAGTTCGTCTATCGAAACGCCGAAATAATGAGCAATGGACGGAATCATTTCCATGTCGGGGTACCCGCCGTTTGCTTCCCATCGTGAAACCGCCTGTGACGTCACACCGATTGCCTCTGCAAGTGTTTCCTGTGTACGTCCGTCCCGCTGGCGAAGCTCGCGTATTTTCTGTCCCAGATTAAGTTGCATAAAAGCACCTCCAAATTTTATTTCACCGGTGTGATTATAGAATAACACAAATTTTTCAAAAAAACAATTATCAATTCATTGTTTCAAATCCAAGTAATCATTGGATTGAGCGTGATATTGCCTGATAGCGTATAAAAGCGAACTGAAAATCGGCAGACGCACCGCCATAGGTGGTGCATCCCCCCCGACCGCCGTGTGACAACGGAAAAGAAAAAGCAAAAAGCCTTGAAAACTCAGCGTTTTCAAGGCTTTTTGTGGTGCGGGTAAAAGGACTTGAACCTTCACCGAGGAACCCCGACTAGAACCTGATGGTTGCTACGCCTCGGTGACAAGTCAATCTGACCGTACCGACGCATCTGCATACAGTATAACATAAAACCATGAGCATTGCAAGTATTACGACTTGAAAAACAGCCGAAAAAATGGTATAATTAATTCAGAAAGAATAATCTCCACGGAGGACTTGCCATGCCATACGACAAAAAGACGCGGGATGCGCTTCAGGCATATTATGAAACACACGATTTTACCGGAAACATCCCTGCCTTTGATGACAAAAAATATACGCCCGCACAACTTCGGATTTATGGCAAGGCGAAAAAGTTTTTTGCACAGTCATGGCTGAAGCTCCTTCCCGAAACGGGTAACAAGCGCTCGATGAGAAATTTCTCGAAAAACTATCCGCCAAGCTGTCTGAAAGAAGGCGACGCGGCGTACATTGCGGATATGGTTGCCGAAATTATGGGCAATGAGAAACAATTCAAAGCTTCCATTGACAAATTCTTTTCCGACTTGCAGGAGCCGCTCGAAGCCGGATTCAAAGCCTGTGCAAAGGCGCACGGAAAAACGCCCGAAGAATTGACCGACGAAGAAATCGAAGATGTTGTGGACAAACTTGCCGGGCTTTTCATGGAAGAGATGATCAACGCACTGATGACGGCACAGAAAACACCGGAAATCTTTGCGGCACTCCATAAGGGGGATACAAAGCTCACGGCGCACGAGGATTTCAACGATTCCGTGTGCGAAAATCACGACAAAATCAATTTTCTGAAAAGATGGACGCATTCCAATACGCAGCTCGGTGCGGCATTGTCACTTGAAGAAGTGATGGCAACCGACAGAGATGCTGTTGAAAATGCCTCCGATTTCTTTTCTCCCGCCGAAAGCACGGAAGAAGCCTATTCGGAACTGCGAAACGGATTTCTTCCACACTGCCGGAGGATGACCGTGCGATTTTCATCATGAGGGAAAACGGTAAAACGCAGAAAGAAATTGCGGAGGCGCTCGGTTATAAAACACACAGCACCTTGACCAAACGCCTGCAAGCTATGCGGGAGCAGTTTGAAATATATATAAAACAAGGGTAAGATACCGACAAATCGGGATTTACGGAGGTTGTTGTGTTTTTGGATACGAATTTTTTGGAAAGCGATGAAATCAAACTGATTTTGGAAAAAACGACTGAAGCTGATCCGGTTAAGAATTGGGTGCCGGCATATCATTTTTTGATCTGCGACCGTCAAGGAACTGTTATGGGGCGTTGTGCGCTAAGGATCGGATATATTGACAGCCTTTACTACGTGGGGCATATCGGATACAGCGTATATGAGAAATACAGGGGGCATCATTATGCCGCGAAAGCCTGTAAATTGCTTTTTTTACTGGCAAAAAAGCATAATATGAGTTATTTGTATATCACCTGCAATCCAGACAATATTCCGTCCAGGAAAACCCTTGAATATCTGAAAGGCGAATTGTTGGAAATCGCGGAGCTTCCTGAGAATAGCGATATGAGAGTTAACTATGGTGATACAGAAAAGTGTATTTTTAAGTTTGATTTATAATAAACACGCACCGCCACCCGCCCGTAAAAAGTCGGGTGGTTTTTTCTGTGTCAAAAAATATTTTCAAAAAATTTTCTGCTGTCAGGAACATTTTGCGTTTCTGACCTTGGGGTATCAATGGAGGGGCATTACAATATGCTCCTCCCACCGCAATTGCGGTGACAATTGAATACTCCTGCCCCGGGAGGATACGGGATACGGAACTTGCCAAGACAGCGGGGGTGGCACCTCGTGCCGATGAGGAAGGCGTGCGATCACGCTCCGGAAGGATCGGTGAGCGAGTCGGCAGTATCCCGCAATACGCGGTCAAGCGAGCGTAGGAACATACCGGAAGCAGGCAGACCGGAGGAGCCGGGACGATGCAAACTTCCTCTTGCACGATCTCTGCAACTCCGGTCGGTGCGGCGACAACACCGGAATTCTTTTGAGATCCGCATTTCAGATTTTGGATCCGTTCCGATTCGGTGCGGGTCTTTTTCTTTTGCCGTTTTTCTTAACGGCAGGAGATTCGGTTTTGAATTTTGTAATTATAAAAACTGCTCCCATATGCGGAGCGAAAGGAGATGACCATCATGCAGAATATAACAGTGTAACACCGCCGAATTCGCCCTGTGTGGCGAGAAAAGAAGTCCTGCGGGAACTTGTCCCGCAAAGAAAATCAACCGCGCACAAGCGCTTGTGTGCGAAAATCATGAAAGGAGCATAACGCTTGAAAAAATCCACTCTTGCCGTCATCGACGGTGAAACCCTTATGGACAAAAGACTTCCCGAAACGAAGTTTTGCGTCGAAACCTTATTTCCGCAGGGACTTTGCATCCTCGGAGGTTCCCCGAAAGTCGGTAAATCATGGCTTGTCATTGACCTCTGTATTCACATCGCAAAAGGAGAGCTGATGTGGGGACTTCCCGTTACACAAGGAGAAACACTTTACCTCTGTCTGGAGGATTCCGAACGCCGGATTCAGGAACGGCTTAATACAATTACGGACGATGTGCCACCCGGATTGTATTTTGCCACCGGCAGCACTTCTATTGAAAGCGGTGTGTGCGATTGGATTCGGAAATTCAAATATGAACATCCCGCTGTCACATTCGTCGCTATCGACACCTTCCAACTGATCCGTACCCCGACAGGGGATGTCTCCTACGGCAACGATTATACCGAACTGCAACCGCTCCGTGCGCTGGCAGAGGAACTGAAGATCTGTCTTTTGCTGGTGCATCACCTGCGCAAAATGGGAGATAAAGACCCTATCAATAAACTCTCCGGCAGTACCGGAATTGCGGGAGCGGTTGACGCGATCTATGTCCTCGAAAAGAATGAGCGCATCGAAAACAGTGCAACGCTGTACGCCTCCGGGCGAGACATCCGCGACCGTAAGATGAAGTTGGAAATGGAACCTGTCACCTGCACATGGCAGTTGCTCTCCGACAGCCTGACCATGCCCGAAACCGTCATGCCGGATGAAATGGTTGCGCTGGGCACACTGATGAAAGCAACACTCCTTTTCAACGGGAGTAATACCGACCTCGCTTCTGCATTGTCAGCTACGCTCGGCAGAGAGATAACCGCCAAAGGGATGAAGCAGATGATGAACCGCTGGCGGTTTCAGATGGAAGCGCTCGGTGTCTACTTTGAAAGCAGGCGAAGCAACGGTCAAAAGTATATCCGCGTGAAATATGTTTCACCGCAACCGACAGAGAGTGCCTAAAGTGACCCAAGTGCCTCAACTTCTTCTGCCCTCATATTTTCCGTCTCTTGCGACCCTTGCGTCCCTGTAAAGTAAGTCGTGAGAGGTACCGTTTTATTGCGAGTTTCGCCTTTGTATGACGCCAGCCGATTCCGGCGGCGCCAAAGGCATCGGGCTAAGCCAATACCCCTATCAAATATTTACGAAAGGAGTCTTTCAGTGAAAGAAGAAAACAAAAATATCATTCTTTCCTTCCGCGTTACACCGGAAGAAAAAGTTTGGATCGAGGAACATTCCTACGGTCATTACAGGCGGATCAGCGACTTCGTCCGCGACTGTATTTTCAAAAAGGAGATCGTTAACATCGACGGAGCCGATAAAATTGCGCACGAGCTTCAGCGCATCGGCAACAATCTCAATCAGCTTACCCGTGCCGTAAACGCAGGATTTGTACGGGTAGTTGATCTCGGAGAAACCAAACAGGAGGTGCAAAAAGTATGGCAATCGTTAAATTCATTGCTTCGGGATGCCCGATGAACAACATTTTTTCCTATGTCATGAACGAAAGTAAAACCGAGGACGGCATATTGGTTTTGGGAATCCATTACACGCCCGAGTCCGCACTTGACGAATTCCGCTTTGTAAAAAACAAATTCGGCAAGATCGACGGCAGACAATATTACCACATTGTCCAATCGTTCAGCCTCGATGACAAGCTCACACCCGAAACCGCTCACGAGATCGGACTGAAATTTGCTGCATTCTTTCCCGGCTTTCAGATCGTTGTTGCCACGCATTGCGACAAGGAACATCTGCACAATCACCTGGTCATGAACTCGGTGAATATGGAAAACGGAAAGAAGTTTCATCAGACTGCCGATGACCTTGCCCGCATCAAGGAGTATTCCAATCAGCTCTGCCGTGAGTACGGGCTGTCGGAAACCGAAGCAAAATCTTCATTCGGTTCGATGCCGAAGTGGAAAGACCTGCTGCGACGCAAGGCATATTCCGTTGCCTGCCGCACCTCCTGCAAAGAAGATTTTATCTACGAGATGGAGATGCACGGCTACAAGGTGGACTGGCAGGAGGGACACAAGTATATAACCTTCACCACACCGGGCGGTCATAAATGCCGTGACAACAAGCTCTTTGCCGAGCAGCTCCTGCGAAAAAATCTGGAGATTTGTTTTCTCCTCGGCGGCTGTGAGTCGGGACTTGCTGTGCAGTATCAGCAGTTTGAAAACCGCCTGCATCCGAAACACGGTTACACGGTGGGCGAAGGTTTGTTTTCGCTGCTGAAAAGTCTGCTCGAAACCATGCCGTATGAAGGGCGCTTCACTCCTCCTGTCGAAGATTATCAAATCGATAAGCTGACCGTCATGGAGCTGGAAATGCTCGGCATCAAGGTTGAACCCAAAGCACTGCTTCAATATTCCGCGTACAGCACACAGGAGGAAGATCAGGGCTTTGGGTTTTATTTATGACAAAACTATATGTCTGAATTGCTAATTCTGAAAAAAACAGCTGGACTTGCGGCAAGTGTTGTGGTATTGTGTGTGCTACCACCGAGGGAGCATCACAAGGAATTGCGCTTAGGTTCAGCCGATTCTGTGAAGAAAGGAGAGTTTATGGGCGGAAAAAGAAAAGAACCGGTCATCGAAAGCGTGTGTTTTATGTACACCGGAAACGACAAACAATTCAATTCGTTTCTGAAATCCGTGATCCGCGATTACCTTGCGGATGACACCCCTGCCGTGGAAATTCTGACGGCTAAAGAAGAAATCAAAAAGAACGCCGAAGAAAAGTCGGCGTAAGAAAGAAGAATTTTTATGAGAGCGTGGCTCTATTACCGCCTGTCCCGTGACGAGGACAAGGAACTGAATTCGCTGACCAATCAGAAAAATATTCTGGTGGAATACGCGGAGAACAACGGTTACACCGTCATCGGAGAATCCTTTGACGACAATGTCAGCGGCATGCACTTCAACCGTGAGGGCATTGAAAAAATCTATGACGAGGTGGAGAAAAAGACGATTGATGCCGTCATCGTCAAAGATCTTTCCCGCCTCGGCAGACACAAAACGCAGACGGCACTCTTCATTGACTACCTGCGGGAACACGATGTGCGTGTGCTGTCGGTGACGGAAAACATCGACACAAGTAACGAGGATGACGAGTTGATGGTCGGCTTCAAGGGAATCTTCAACGATATGTACTGCCGGGACATCTCCAAGAAAATCCGTGCGGGATACAAGCAGAAGCAGAAGCAAGGTATCGTTCTGATCCCGCCGATGGGGTATTTCAAAGACAAGAACACCGGTGAGGTGGTCATCATCGAGGAACAAGCCGCCATTGTCCGCCGCATCTTTGACCTGTATCTCTCCGGCTATGGGATCAAGGCGATTGCCAAAATCCTCAACGCCGAGGGCATCAAGTCGCAGGGCTATTACCAGCAGAAGCTCCTCGGAAAGAAGCTCGGATATAACAAGCCGGAAATCGCACACCGCTTCCTGTG
>DODZ01000031.1:0-152 GCA_003524145.1 Candidatus Apopatosoma intestinale
CTTCGTCGGAGTTCTCTAAGCAATAAAACGCAGGCAACCCGCCGCGCGGATTGCCTGCCTTCCTTTAGATTGATATCGGTGAAAGTTTTAGCTTTCATAAACGTCTTTATCCTATAAAAACATTTACCTCTTCACTTTTTCGGTCTGTGCTT
>DODZ01000031.1:471-4618 GCA_003524145.1 Candidatus Apopatosoma intestinale
CTTAATTTTGAGTTGATGTTACTGAAAAATTTAGTCTTGCATAGACCTCTTAGCCTATTAAAAACATTTACCTTTTCACTTTTTTGGTCTGTGCTTTTTTAGCATTCCGGATTTATAATAAATTCCGACCGGACCTGTAAGCCGGGTTCTGTCTGGAGCGACCATCTATCTTCGCTATATGTTACCATATAGCTTATATCCTTTCGGATATTGCCTCCTCGCGATGAGCTCGCGCTCGGGTCGGGCAAACCGCTTTCTCGCGGGGCGTTGCTTCGGATAGGGTTTACATGGCTCGCCGCGTTACCGCAGCGACGGTGAGCTCTTACCTCGCCTTTCCATCCTTACCGCATTTCTGCGGCGGTCTATTTCTGTTGCACTATCCCGGAAGTCACCTTCGGCGGATGTTATCCGTTATCCTGCCCTGTGAAGCCCGGACTTTCCTCATGATAATACCTTTCGGCAACATATCACGCGGCCGCTCAGTCCGGTCGGAAATTTATTCTGTTATTTTCCGATGGTTATCAAGCCATCGCTCGGAGCATTTTTCAGCTCTTTTTTATAATTGAACAACTCTAAATCATAGCTGTTTTTGTATACGGCAATATGCACGCCGAATGATTCCTCTGTCGGGTCATAATCCTCGGAATAATACATATTCAGATAAAGTGCGGAGATACCGCTCTTCTCATAACCGTATTTTGATGCGCCTTTGTAAATATAACCCGCATTCGGCGCTGTCGCTGTCGGATAAGCTTCGACGGGAGCTTTTTTCACACTGTCAAAAAGATCAATATCCGAGAAAACAATATTGACATATGTGTATCTGCCGACCCGCTTATATATATAAGAAGCTTTTTCATAGATATTGCCCGCTTCATCACGCAGGATGAAGCGAAAAGGCATTGCGCCGACGCTTTCAAGCGAATACTGCTCACGGAGCGCGTCAAGCGTACTGCTGTTATAGCGGACAGTAAACTGCAATTCATTCACAGAGGGGATATACCGCATGCCGTAAACGGAAAATCTGCCGTCGTAGCTGCCGCCGTTTTTTGAATAATCTATACCGAATTCCGATTCGGCATCATAAGTATAAATGCGGAAATCATCACCGAGTGCGCTGTATGAAGCATAAGCTTCATTTGTCCAGACCATATCAGTATGGCGGAAAACCATTTTGCTCTCGATTATTCTGTAAGCAAAGAACACATAAATAAAGATTATCAGCCCGACTATAAGCCAGCGAAAAACTTTTTTCAGTGTGCGGAAGCTGAATGTTTTGCCGAGCTTGGATTTCGCCTGATAACGCTCTTCTTTCATATAATCGCCGTAATCATTGAAATTTTCTGCCAATATTTCCGCCTCCTTCTTTCCGTATATGCCCATTATACTATAGAATCCTGTGTTTTTCAATATTTATGCGCGGATATTTTGTAAAATTTTATGTTTTTTCAGCATGGCAAAAATCGGCTTGCACCTGCCGTCGCATACAAAAAAGCGGCAAACGCCGCTTTTTGCGCTGTATTATTCCGCCTGCCGCCGCAGATCATGCGCGGCAAGTGCGGCGCCGCCGAAGGCGACAAAATAACCCGCTACATATATGAGTGAGTTCAGGCAGGTCTTGCCCAGCTCCTGAATATATGCACCGTCGATAATAAAGTTTGCAAAAACGGAAACAATCATCACGGCAAAATATGCCGTATATATACAGAGCGCGGGCGTTTTCGGCAGAACAGAGGCTTTTATATCGCATTTATCGCGCATGAAAATCACCTTTATCACGAGCGCGATAACGGCAAGCAGACCCACACAAAGCAGATTTACCGTAAAGGTTGTCATATCCGTCATGAAATAGTCCTGCATCTCCTCCGCATCAAGCTTGTGCGAAACGGTAAGATGACGAATCAGAAATTGCAGAAATGGGGTTATCGGATAAACGACAGCCATGAGCAAGGAAGAAAGAATTATCTGCTTTTTGCCCGCGAACATGAGAAGCATCGCAAAAATTCCCATCGCAAAGTAAAAGGCAAAATCCATGACAAAAAACGAGGCGCTGTAAAAAAAGCTCCATGCTTGTGCCATAAATGTCGGCAAATCAAAATAGAACATGCGGAGCAGACATGCCGTGAGCGTAAAAAGGCTTGTCGCACCGAGAGGAATAATAGCTGTGAAAAGAATGATTTTTTTATTTCGCATTTTATTTACCCTGAAAAAAGCCTGCTCTCGCAGGGATATTAGTAAGATAATTTTATCATACATACCGCTTTTTGTGAACAGAAAAAATGTAAAAGTAATGTAAATTATAAAAATCGTCTCCATTTCGCATTGACAGAAAGCGGTAAAAATAATATAATTAAGAAAGAAACATGCTATTCCGAAAGGACGAGCCTTATGAAGCGGATAAATGAAATAGTAAAAAAGCACGGCAGACCGATATTGACAAAAGAAGATGTTCCCTATCATGCCACGCTTGTTTTCAATGCCGGAGTGGCAAAATATCAGGGCAAATATGTCATGGTTTTCCGCAATGATTACGGCGAGTGGGGAAATACGCGCTTCAAAGGCACAAATCTCGGACTTGCCGCAAGCGATGACGGCATAAAATGGACTGTTGCCGACAAACCGATACTCGGCTCGGACAATCTCCCGCAGGGACTTGATATAAATGATGAAATTCGCCGCATTTATGACCCGCGCCTGACGGTTATCGACGGGCGCATATATATGTGCTTTGCCGTCGATACGGCGCACGGTATATGCGGCGGTATTGCCGTAACGGAGGATTTCGAGCATTTTGAAGCGCTCTGCATCTCCGCTCCCGACAACAGAAATATGGTTCTTTTTCCGGAAAAAATCGGCGGCAGGTATGTCCGCCTTGAGCGTCCCATGCCCATTTATTCGAGAGGGAGAGACAGATTTGATGTGTATTTGTCGTCATCACCCGATATGAAATACTGGGGAGAAACAAAATTTGTCATGGGTGTTGAAAATGTGCCCTTTGCAAATGATAAAATAGGTCCGGGTGCGCCGCCCGTCAGGACAAAATACGGCTGGCTCACGACAATCCATGCCGTTGACCGCGACGATTCACGCGGCAAAAACGGTTGGGAACCGAAATGGACAAAGCGTTATCATGCCGGCATAGCTTTGCTTGATGCGGAAAATCCGCATAAGGTGCTCGGCATTTATGACAAGCCGATAATAACGCCCGACCTGCCTTGGGAAACAGACGACGGTTTCCGTACACATGTAATATTCCCCGGCGGCATGATACTCGAAAAAACAGGAGAGGTAAAAATTTATTACGGCGCCTCGGATACGGTGGAATGTCTTGCCACAGCCGACGCGGACGAGCTTGCCGCGCTTTGCCTCGGAAAATAAACCTTTTTTGAAGGACACATTATAAAAATGAAATATTATCCGCATATAAAGCGAATACTTGATTTTGTATTCTCGCTTTTGTTTATCGTTATTCTTTTTCCGCTGTTGCTGATTGTAGCACTGATACTCATTTTCACATCGGGTGCGCCTGTTATCTTCACGCAGAAAAGAATCGGAAAAGGCGGCAAGCCTTTTATGATATACAAATTCCGCACAATGAAAAGTCATGCGCCCGAGCTTCCCTCGCGTGACCTGCCCGATGACGAATATGTTTCACGCTTCGGCAGATTTCTGCGCCGCACGGGTATAGATGAGCTCCCTCAGCTTATCAATATAATCAAAGGTGATATGAGCATCGTCGGTCCGCGTCCTCTTATAGTGGATGAAAAGGAGATGCATGCCCTGCGCATGAGTCTCGGCGTATACAAAGCCGCACCCGGGCTGACGGGGCTTTCGCAGATAAGCTGCGACAAAATTACCTCTCTTGAGGAAAAGGCGGAATGCGACGCAAAATATACAGACAAGATTACCTTCGCGGGAGATATGAAAATTTTCTTCGCGACGGTCGGGAAAATGTTTTCCTCCGATGGTATAAAAGAAAATATAAAATGATATAAAACAAAAAAGAACCCGCGCGGGTTCTTTTTTGCGCGTTTTTTGGTCAATGAAAAGCGCGCTCTCCATCCCGTCAGCGCACTTGCCAAACCCACGCCCGCCTTGCACTTATAGCGGGCGTGCAGGTAATGCGTGCACGAATCTGCTCGGCTAT
>DODZ01000019.1:0-10765 GCA_003524145.1 Candidatus Apopatosoma intestinale
TATTGACTTTTCTTAGCAGGTTTACAGCGGTGCAAATCTTGACATTTAATACAAATAAGTTGTGTTGTCTGAAAATTATATATAATATTATTGGAGTTTTCATTGACAAATCCAGATTTGTATGGTATAATTAGCGTAATCAAAGCAGAAAGGAGTTTATGCGATGAGAGGTGTAATCTACGCACGCTATTCCTCGGACAATCAGCGCGAGGAGTCAATTGAAGGACAAATTCGAGAAAACATGACGTTTGCAAAAAAGAACGGCATTGACATTGTCGGTACATACATTGACCGAGCACTTTCTGCCAAAACCGACAACCGCCCTGAATTTCAGAGGATGATCAAGGACAGTGCGAAGAAGAATTTCGATGTTGTTATCGTGTGGAAGCTTGACCGATTCTCCCGCAATCGATACGACTCTGCCAAGTACAAAGCGATGCTGAAAAAGAATGACGTGAAAGTCGTTTCCGCAACAGAGGCTATCTCTGAGGGGGCTGAAGGTATTATTCTTGAATCGGTGCTTGAAGGCATGGCGGAGTATTATTCTGCCGACCTTGCGGAAAAGGTAACAAGAGGCATGACCGAAAACGCACTCAAATGCAAATATAACGGCAGTGCCGTTCCTTACGGTTATATGATAGATGAGGACAAGCATTATCAGATAGATCCCGCAACCGCACCTGTCGCTCTTGAGATTTTTACTCGGTACGCCGGTGGCGAGACAGCTGCAAGCATTATAAACGATCTGAACAGCCGTGGATTGAAAAACAATAAGGGCAAGGATTTCAATAAGAACAGTTTTCATAACATGGTCAAGAACCGCACATATATCGGCGAGTACCACTACAGCGATGTTATCATTCCGGGCGGCGTTCCTGCCATCATTCCCGACGATATCTTCGAACGTGCGGTTGCACGAATGGAAAGTAACAAGCGAACGGCTGCCAAAAATAAGGCAAAGGAGAGATACATCCTCACGACCAAGCTGTTCTGCGGAAATTGCAAGACCATGATGGTGGGAGACAGCGGTCAAAAGAAAAACGGAAATATCTACCGCTATTACAAATGTGCCGCCGCGAAACGCCATGAATGTAACAAAAAGACCATCCGTAAGGATTTGATTGAGGACTTTGTTATTGCCCATACGATGTATTCCATTACCGATGAAGATTCCATGCAAAAGATCATCAAGCAGATCCTTGCGTTGCAGGATGAAGAAAACACGGTCATTCCTGCACTTGAGGCACAGCTGAAGGATGTGAAGAATGGCATCGACAATCTTGTCAAGGCAATTGAGGCAGGCGTGTTCACTCGTTCGACAAAGGCTCGCCTTGAAGAGCTTGAAGCAGAGGAAGAACGCTTGCAGGCATCCATCAGAGACGAGCAAGTCAGCCATCCGAAGATAACGGAAAATCATATCCGTTGTATGTTTGATAAATATCGGGATATGGATATGAGTATCCCGGCTAACAGGGAACGCTTGATTGACCGCCTTGTCGGAAGTATTTTGCTTTACGATGACGGAAAGATCGTGATCACCTTTTATTACAAAGACGAACCGTTTGTCGGTATGCTTGAAGAGATCGCTTCGGCTTCCGATAAGGTCGGCTCGGATACCAATGCCTTGGGGTCACCAGTAAAAACAAATCCGAACTATTTCGCAGGTCGAAATCGGTTCGGATTTGTTTTTTTCTGTGAGTATTCCTTTTTTATAAATTCCCGTATTCTTTTATTCTCTCTGCGAGATTTTCGGCACTGCAGGAAGAGTTCAGAAAGCCGGAGCTTCCTATGACAAACATATCCGCGCCCGCCGTTTTGAGTCTGACGAGATTTTCGGCGCTGACGTTTCCGTCCGTTTCGAGCGGCATTTCGGGATAGCCCGCCGAAATGAAAAGCTGCCTTGCGCGCGCCGCCTTATCTATCATCGGTTCTATCAGCTTCTGCCCCGCAAAGCCGGGGTTTATTGTCATAAGGAGAAAACCCGCGGCAAAAGGAAGCGCTTCTTCTATTGCCGCCAGCGGTGTTGCGGGATTTATCGCAACATACGGAAGCCCTCCCGCTTCGCGGATTCTGTCCATGGCGCGGCAGAGATGATTTGTGCTTTCCGCATGAACGGAAACGATATCGCCCTCTCTTATCGGGAACCATTTAATTTTGTCCTCGGGCTTGTCTATCATCAGATGAATATCAAGCGGGAGCGGCGAGATTTCGCGGAGATATCGGCAATAATCCGTGCCGAGAGTGAAATTCGGCACAAAAGAGCCGTCCATTATATCTATATGCAGACCGGCAATGCCGTTTTCTTTGAAAATTTCGCAATATCTGCGTGTGTCGTCGGGCTTGACGCACATCATGGAGGGATAAAGTCTGTTCATTGTTTCCTCTTGATTCTCTTTTTTTCTTTTATTGCCGCCACGGCACGGAAATACATACCGACAAGCGTATCCATGAGAAATATGGCGAGCGCTATCGAACCTGCGATAAGCAATGTCTGCGAAAGCGCGGCGCTTGCTTCCCTGTCGCTCAGTATGAGCAGATGTGCCGTTCTGTAAATCATAAAGCCCGGCACAAGCGGCAATATGCCGCCGAGAAGAAACGATGTGACGGGTGCTTTCAGAATTCTCGCAAGAATCTGAGCTATGAGATCAACGGCAAGTATCGGTAAGAAATTTGCCCAGAAAACACCGGAGTCGGTATATAATTTAAGTGCAACATATATTGCCCAGCAGATCATCGCATTTGCGGCGCAGGGTATAATATGCTTTTTCGGAATGGCAAATACGATACCGAAGCCCATCATCGAAATGAATACAAAAATGCACTGAATAAAATTCAGCTTGCCGGAATCGAAATTGATACCCGAGGTCAGATCCAGCTTTGACCCGAGGAAAATGCCGACACCTACGCCAATCGCTATGGAAGCGGCGGCAAGGCTCGCTTCTATGGCGCGGGAGGCGGCGGAAAGATAGTCGCCGCAGAGCATATCGCGTATGGCATTTGTTATCGCAACACCGGGGACAAGCGGCATGATACAGCCTGAAATCACGGCGGATGTCAGAAGTGTGCCGATGCGCGGCAGGTAGCTCTGAAAAATAAAAGCTATTGCTATCGCCGCTATTGTGACGGTCAGCGCACAGAGTGTATCGGCGATGATATCCTTGCCGATGAGCGAGCGCAGAAAATAATTTACGAGCGCGAGAAAGAAGCCGCATACAAGCCCTGCGCCGAAATCGAGCATTCCTCCGCCGAAGGCGACAGCCATGCCCGCACAGGCAAACATAGTGCCGATTATCTTGAGCCACATGGGGTAGAGGACTTCTTTCAAAATGACGGCGAGCCTTTTTTCGGCTTCGTCGAGATCTATTCTTGCCGAGCAGAAATCGCGGGAAATTTCGTTTGCCTCGCAGACTCTGCTCATGTTTTTTCCGCCGTCGAGCGTTCTTTTTGTGATGGAAATGGAACAGACCTTCGGCTCCGAAAGCGTAAGCATGACGCCTGTCGGCAAAACGAAGGCGGAATAAACGGAAAATCCCGCCGTGGCAAGGATTCTCGTCATCGTATCCTCCACGCGGTGCGTTTCGGCACCGCTGCGAAGCATCAGCTCGCCTATATCGACTGCAAAATCCGCCAGCCTGCGGTAATATTCGGTATCAATAGTATCCATTTGTATCTCCGGACTCAGTGAGTGATAAATGCTGATTTTCTGCGGCAGATATTCGCCGCAATTTACCGTAAATATAATTTTATCACAAAATATTCAAAAAGTCCATACTATTTTGCAGAGATTTGGCGTATAATGCGGCTTTTTTTCAAAGCGCTTTCCGATATATTGTTAATAATATTAAAATATAATATAAAATTTTCTCTCAACCTATGGAAAAAACGGAAAAGATATGATATAATTACACTGGATTATAATAAAATCCCGAAAAATTACTTCCCGCACCCGAGAGGGGCGGAGATTTATATAGCATATCCCGAAAGGTGGGATCTCCCATGACAAAAACAAGAGAAACAGTAAAAAAATACACCATGCCGTGTATCGCGATGCGTGATACCGTCGCCTTCCCCGAAGTGCCGATAACACTCGAGGTATCAAGGCAGATAACAAAACGCGCGTGTGACTCCGCAATGAAAGCGGACGGAAGCATTTTCCTCGTATGCCAGAAGGACCCGACGGCGGATTCTCCCGAATCCGAACGCGACTTTTATGCAACGGGTGTGGTAGCAAATATACGCCAGCTTATCAAAGGCTCGCCGAACGGCTCCTACAGCGTGATAGCCGAGCCGAAATCGCGTGCCGAGCTTCTTTCCCTGTCAAAGGATAAATACATCACCTGCGAGGTGCTGGAAAAGAATATTTATCTCGAGGACGGAGGCGGCGTGCGTGCCGAGGCACTGATGCGCGATATCAAGGGGCAGGTGAATGCCCTGATGAAGCAGCTGCCGCGTTTTTCCCGCGAGCTGTGGCTTATCGTCAGCTCAATTAAAAGCGCGAGCCTGCTCTGCGATTTTGTTTCGGCAAACCTCGTGGAAAATATCGAGGATAAGCAGGCACTCCTCGCGGAATACGACCCCATGCGCAGAATGGAGCTTCTCCTGCTCATTCTGGAGCATGAGCGCGCCGTGCTCGCCGAGGAGGACGGCATAAACCGCAAGGTGAAAGAGCGCATAGACCGCTCGCAGAGGGAATATTTCCTGCGCGAGCAGCTCAAGGTCATTCACGAGGAGCTGGGTGACGGCGGCGAAGATGATGAGGATATAGAGGACTACTATAAGAAGCTCGATTCGGGCAGATATCCCAAAGAGGTTGCCGACAAGCTGAAAAAGGAGATACGCAAGCTCCGGCGCACACCCGTCGGCTCGGCTGACGGAGCGGTGCTACGCGGTCATATAGAAACCTGCCTTGAAATACCCTTCGGCATAAGGACTCATGACCGCACTGATATTTCCGCCGTTCAGAAAATTCTCGATGCCGACCATGACGGGCTGGAAAAAGTCAAGGAGCGCATAGTCGAATATCTTGCCGCACTGAAGCTGAATCCCGAGCTGAAAAATCAGATTCTCTGCCTTGTCGGTCCTCCCGGAACGGGCAAGACCTCCATTGCTTCATCGATAGCGCGCGCCATGAACAGGCATTTTGTGCGCGTTTCGCTCGGCGGCATACGCGATGAATCCGATATCCGCGGACACAGAAAAACATATGTCGGCTCCATGCCCGGCAGAATAATAACGGGGCTTATCAATGCGAAAAGCTCAAATCCGCTGATGCTTCTCGATGAGATAGACAAGATGGCGAGCGACAGCCGCGGCGATCCCGCCTCGGCTATGCTTGAGGTGCTGGACGGCGAGCAGAATAAAAATTTCCGCGACCATTTCGTGGAGATGCCCGTCGACCTCTCGGATTGTCTTTTTATCGCCACGGCAAATTCGCTGAACGGAATACCTCTCCCGCTTATCGACAGAATGGAAATAATCGAGCTTCGCGCATACACGCGCGATGAAAAGCTCTCTATAGCAAAGCACCATCTCATTCCCAAGCAGGCAAAGCGCCACGGGCTGAACGGCAGAAGCTTCCGCATAGACGATGCCGCGCTCGGGCTGATGATAGACGAATACACACGCGAGGCAGGCGTGCGCTCGCTGGAGCGAAAGATTGCCCGCTGTGCGCGCAAGGCGGCAAAAACCGTCTCTCTCGGAGAGGCGAAGAGCGTGCGCGTGACGGCGGCAAACCTTGCCGATTTCATCGGAAATCAGAAGATGCCGCGCGAGAAAATCTCGGATTATGACGAGGTCGGCGTAGTCAACGGCATGGCTTATACCGAGACCGGCGGTGACCTTCTCAAGGTCGAAGCGCTCTCCTTTGATGGCTCCGGCAAGGTAGAAATCACGGGCTGTCTCGGCGATGTGATGCGCGAGTCCGTGCATGCGGCGATAAGCTATATCCGCAGTCATGCCGCAAGACTCGGCATAGATAGAGATTTCTATAAAAATAAAGATATACATATCCATTTTCCCGAGGGTGCAGTGCCAAAGGACGGTCCCTCGGCAGGTATCACCATAGCGACAGCGCTGGCAAGTGAGCTCACGGGCATTCCCGCGCGTCGTGATATCTCGATGACAGGCGAAATCACGCTTCACGGCAGAGTGCTCGCCATAGGCGGACTACGCGAAAAGACAATGGCGGCTTATCTCGCGGGCGTCCGTACGATACTCATTCCGAAGGAAAACGAGGCGGATATGGAGGAGATAGCGCAGGTGGTACGCGATAATGTGAAGATTATCCCCGTTTCAAGCGCCGACGAGGTGCTGCATATCGCACTCGCGGAAGATCCCTTTGACCGTGAGGAAAGCGAAGTCTCCCCCGTCGGAGACGAGCATAAAAATGAGCTTATCCCGATAAATACGGCGCATAATCCCGAGATGAGTTGCTCCGTGCGGTAAGGCGGAGGCTTCACTTCAAAAAAACAAAAAAGGAGCGCATGATGGCTATAAATACGCAGAATGTCTGCCTGAAAATGACGGCAGGCAGAAAGGATCAGTTCCCGCGGGACGCGCTCCCGCAGATAGCGCTCTCCGGGCGCTCCAATGTGGGCAAAAGCTCGCTTATAAATACCGTTCTCGGCAGAAAAAGCCTTGCCCGCACAAGCGCGGAGCCCGGCAAAACAATAACAGTGAATTTCTATGAGATAGATAAGAAATTTTATATCGTCGATCTCCCCGGTTACGGCTACGCCCGTCGCAGCGCCGAGGAGCAGAAGAAATGGTCGGCTCTGACAAATGCCTATGTGTCGGAGGAAAAGCCCGATATGATAGTTCAGCTCATCGATCTCAAGGTGGGTCCCACAAAGGACGACTATATGATGCTCGACTGGCTCGCGACAAGCGGCATACCGTATATCATCGTGGCGACGAAGGCAGATAAGCCCAATAAGACAGACAAGGCGGCAAATCTCGCCGCGCTCTCCTCGCATCCCTATCTTGCCCCGCCGTATGCGCCCGAGAAGATAGCGGTCGTTCCTTTCTCCTCACATACGGGAGAGGGAAAAAATGAGCTGCTCTCCGTTTTTGAGAGCGTAATCAAAAAATAATTTGTCAGAGGATAAATAATGGATAAATTTTTAGTTTGGCTCCGCGAGTTTCTCGTGGCGATGCCCGCAGTTCTGCTTGCGCTTTCGTTTCATGAGTTTGCACACGGCTTCGTTTCGTGGAAGCTGGGAGACCCTACGGCGCGAAATTTCGGCAGGCTCACATTAAACCCGCTGAAGCATATCGATCCGCTCGGCTTTATCTGCATGGCGCTCTTTCATTTCGGCTGGGCAAAGCCCGTGCCCGTAAACGCCCGCTACTATAAAAAGCCGCGCCTCGGCATGGCATTGACTGCCGCGGCGGGACCCGCCATGAACCTGTTGCTCGGCTTTTTCGGCATGGCTTTATTCAAGCTGCTCCTGCTCGTACCGACGGAGAGCGCTTTCATGGAGGGCTTCATGGGAGTTGCCATAGATATCGCCCGCTACTTCTGCCTGCTCAATGTCGGTCTTGCGATATTCAATCTCATTCCCGTGCCTCCGCTGGACGGATCGCGCATTGCATTTATCTTCCTGCCGTCGAAATGGTATTTCGGCATCATGAGATATGAGCAGTATATCTATATCGGCTTTGTCATTCTCCTTTTCCTCGGCGTTTTCGATAAGACAATCGGCTGGCTCGATATACAGGTGCTTCGCGGTTTCGATGCCTTCTGGAGACTGATATTCGGATTTTAATAAACAGGATTTATTTTGAATGGAACAGCTTGTTTTCAAGACGGAAATATACGAGGGTCCGCTCGATTTGCTTCTGGACATCATCGCCAAAAACAAAATGAGCATCTTCGATATCAAAATATCGCTCATATTTGAGCAGTATATGGCATATCTTCGCGAAATGCAGGAAATGAATATGGAGATAGCCGGCGAATTTATCACGGAGGCGAGCCGCCTCATGCTGATAAAGAGCCGCTTGCTCCTGCCGAAGCCGGAGGAAGAAGACCCGCGCAAGGAGCTTGCAGTCCGGCTCATGGAATATAAGCTCGTGAAAAACGCGGCGGCATGGCTTCATGAGCGGGAAGAGGAATTCGGCGGCAGATTTCAGAAGGATACCGACGAGATAAAGCCCGATAAGCGTATTCTGACAGAGATGGACAGCGCTATCCTCGAGGCGGCGATGAAAAAGGTGCTCGCACGCATCGCGGAATATGAGCAGGCACAGAGAGAAAAGCCGAATGTTATCGCGCCGCTCATAAAACGAAAGCAAATTTCCGTTGCCGGCAGGGTAATGCATATACTGCGCGTGATGGCGCGGCGCAAAACGGCGCATATAGACGAAATTTTCGACGAGGTGACGAGCCGCAGTGAGCTTGCGGCGACATTTTACGGACTGCTTGAGCTTATCAAGGTCGGCAGGATTGTCCCCGAACGCACGGCGGATGACGAAACGGGCGAAAATGTCATACTTCGTCTCAATACGGAAAGAATAAGCGGTGAAGAAAAGGAGGAGCAGGCATGACGGAAGAGAATAATATGTCCGGCATAAGCGAGTGCGTCGGGCTTGACATGGACGAAAAAGTGCTTTCCCCCGATGAAATAAAGAGAATATCAGAGGCGGCTCTCTTCGCCGCGGGATATCCGCTCACCTTTGAAAAGCTCGGTGAGGTCATGGGTATTCCGCAGGAAAGAGTGCGCGAGGTTATCACGGAATATAAAAAGGAATACGACGGCGACCCCATGCGCGGCATTCAACTGCTGATACTGGGCAATGCCTGCCAGCTTGTGACAAAAGAGGTCTATGCCGACTATGTCAAGGCGGCACTCGGCGTGCGCGACGGCGGAAACCTCTCGAAAGCTTCGCTCGAAACGCTCGCGATAATAGCATACAACCAGCCTGCGACACGCTCATATGTTGAGCAGGTACGCGGCGTGGACAGTAGCTATTCCATCGGAGTGCTTCTCGAACACGAGCTGATAGAGGAAAAGGGACGGCTTGATGTTCCCGGCAGACCGAGGCTATTCGGCACTACAGAGGCTTTTCTGAGAACCTTCGGGCTTTCCGCGCCCGAGGAGCTCCCTCCTCTTGAAAATAATATTCCAAGTCCCGTGGAGGAGATACCGATGATAGACGGACTGGACGAGGTTCTCTCCGAAAAGCCGGCGGAAGCTGCCGCGGATGAAGCAGCATCGGTCAATCCCATGGCGCAGGAAGCGGAAAACGCACCTGCGGGTGATAAGTCATGAAAGCGGCGATAATAATTTCTGCAATAGTCCTCTTTTTTGCCGCACTCGGTATGATACCGATATCGGTGAAGGTTGCGGCGGCGGGAAAAGGCAAGGACTTTCGTGCTGCCGTGTGCATCCGCATATTGCATATCCCCGCATATACGATAAAGTTCGGCGGCGGAAAGGCAAGAAAAGCCGATATATCCGAGGAGGAGCAGGAGCCGAAAAAGAAAAAGAAGCAAAAGCAGAAAAAAGCGGAAAAGCCACAAAAAAAGGAAAAGAAAAGTATAGAGGATATAATTTCTCTTGTAAAGCTTCTTATCGAAATAGCAAAAAAAGTGCTTGAGAAAACATGGCGCTATATCAGGATAAAGACAGAATGCTATGATATCACCGTCGGCACGGATGACGCGGCAAAAACAGCGCTTATCTATGGCGGCGTATCGCAGGCGACATCGTATCTTTTTACCCTGCTGGATGAAACGGCACATTTCCGCGTGAAGAGAAAAGCCCCCGTGAATGTGGGCGTGGATTTCCTTGCCGCGGAGACAAGGGCAAATGTGCAGATGGATTTCCGCCTGCGCCTGTGGCACATCATCTCTATAGGGCTCGGAGCGGGCATAACATATCTTCGCGGCATGAAAAAGAACGGCACGAAAAGCGGAGACGACAATAAAAAGAAAAATAAAATCGCAAAAACAAGCGAAAACGAAAATACAGGAAAGGCGGAATAAATCAATGGAAGAAAACAGAATCAGCTCTCTCATCTCATCATCTCTGGAGGGCATACGCGATCTTGTCGATGCCAATACGATAATCGGCACGCCTATAGAGGCGGGAAGCTCGGTTATAATTCCCGTATCGAAGGTATCTGTCGGCTATGTCGGCGGCGGCAACGATTATGCGGGCAAGCATTGCAAGGATGGGCAGAATAATTTTGGCGGAGGCGGCGGAACAGGCGTCACCGTAACTCCCGTAGGCTTTCTCGTTATCGGCGAGAGCGGCAGGGTTGAGATGGTCAATGTAAATAACCCCACGGGAGGAAACGATATCGGCTCATCTATAGAAAATATAATAAGTAAAACTCCCGACCTCATAGAGAAAATCAAGGGTATCTTCAAGAAGAAAGCAAAAAAAGAAGAGGAAAATGCCGCCGAAGGCGAGGACTTCAAGGAAGAGACGCAGGAAGAGAAGAAAGATTGACTTTTTCTTTCTCGCGCTTTTGAGTGACGAAGAGTTAGTAGTGGAGACCATTGGTCTCCCGCGAAGAAACATAAAGAAACTTTTCTTTTATCGCGCTTTTCACTGACGAAAAGCGCGGCAAAAGTCATTTAAGAGGATTTTCCATCCTCTTAAAAATCTTCTTCCGCGTGCACGAGCTAGTCGCGCGAGCCATGCGTGGCAAGTGCGTGCGGCAAATGGCAAAGCGAAAGCCGTCGGTTTTACCGCTCCCCGCAATCTCATACTACCACGCGTGCGAACATAGCGCACGAGAAAGCCGAGCAGATTCG
>DODZ01000019.1:11070-20097 GCA_003524145.1 Candidatus Apopatosoma intestinale
ACCTTCTCCCGCTGGAGAAGGCTGGCAAGATGCCCTCGTTTTCTAAAAATAAAAAGTCGTATTAGTACACTTGGCGATATTTTATCAATACAGTCTGCGCTAATGCTTTTGATAAACCTTCTCCAGCGGGGAATTGACCGATTTGCGAAGCAAACGCGGTCGGCGTCGCCGAGACGGGAGTCAATGCTTTCCTCTTTTTGTCCTTTTCGTTCTTTTCGGACAAGCGAAAAGAACACTATAAGAAAAATCACTTCTCGCACTTTTCATCAACAAAAAGTACGACTAAGCAAAAGAAAAATTTATTCACCTTTCCCGCGCGGAAAAAGCGAATAAATTTCCCCGTTTCTCCATATTGCTAAGGAAAAAAGTATGGAGAAGCTATGAAGAAAATTATATCGATATTTCTCACTGCGCTCATGCTCATGACGGGCGGGACAGCCTGCCTCTCGGCGGTGCCCGACGATTCGGCAAAAAGCTGCCTGCTCATGACGCTCGACGGCGAGATAATATATGCACACGATGAAAATGTCCGCCGCGGCATGGCAAGCACGACAAAGATAATGACTGCGCTCGTCGCGCTCGAAAACTGCCCTGCGGAGCGGCTCGTTTCCGTTGCGCCTGCGGCAGTAAATGTGGAAGGCTCGTCCGTTTACCTCTATGCCGGCGAAAAGATAACGATGGAAAATCTGCTTTTTGCACTGATGCTCCAGAGTGCAAACGATGCGGCGGCGGCTATCGCCATAGAAGTGGCGGGAAGCATTGAGGCTTTCGCCGATATGATGAACAGGCGCGCCGGGGAAATGGGGCTGCGCGATACGCATTTTGCAAATCCGCACGGGCTGGACGACAGCGAGCATTACACCACGGCAAAGGAGCTGGCGATAATCGCCGCCGAAGCGCTGAAAAATCCGCGCTTTGCCGAAATAGTATCGACAGCAAAAAAATCCATTCCCCTGCATGACGGCACGGCGACGCGCCTGCTCGTAAATCACAACCGCCTGCTCCGCACATATGACGATGTTATCGGCGTAAAGACGGGCTTCACCAAAAAATGCGGCAGGACGCTCGTCTCTGCGGCACAGCGCGACGGAGTAACGCTCATCTGCGTTACGCTCTGCGACGGAAGCGACTGGCATGATCACAGAGAGCTCCTCGACTACGGCTTTTCCCTCTACGAAAGCGAAAAGATAGCTTCGGCAGAGGAATTTCGCGTGGAAATTCCCGTTTGCGGCGGAGAAAAAGAAACCGTCTGCTGCGGTATTTCCGAGGATATCATTGCCACGCTGAAAAAAAGCCACGGCGAGATAAAAACCGCGATTAAAACGCCGCGTTTTCTCTATGCGGGCATATGCGAGGGAGAAAAGACAGGCGAGGTCGAATTTATCTGCGGCGGCAAGGTGATAGCAAGAGCTGATATAGTCGCGCGGGAGAGTATCGCGAAAACCGCGGTAAAGAAAAGGAAATTCCTTTTCTGAAGCCGGAAATATAAAGAAAAATACACTATACAGAGGCAAAACATTGGAAGAAATGAGACTGCAAAAATTCCTTTCGGCGCAAGGGATAATGTCCCGCCGCGCCGCCGAGGAGGAAATCGCCGCCGGCAGAGTAAAGGTCAACGGCGAGGTTGCCGATATCGGCACGAAAATAGATCCCGAGAGGGACAGGATAGAATACAGAGGAAAGGTTATCTTGGGCGGGGATAAGCGAAAGGTTTATCTCATGCTCAATAAGCCGCGCGGATATCTCACCTCCATGAGTGATGACCGCGGCAGACCGTGCGTTTCCGAGCTTGTTTCGGATGTCGGCGTGCGCGTTTATCCAATCGGCAGACTTGACCTTGAGAGCGAGGGGCTTCTGCTTTTCACAAACGACGGCGATTTTGCAAACAGGCTTATGCATCCGCGCTATCACAAGCCGAAAACATATCATGTAAAGCTCGCGGGCGAGATAGAGCCGGAAAAGGTGCAGCGCCTTTCCGAGCCGATGGATATCGACGGATATATGACAAAACCCGCAGAGGTTTCTCTGATAACGAGGAAAAAGGAATATTCCGTCGTTGCGATAACTCTTTTTGAGGGTCGCAACAGACAGATACGCAAAATGTGTGAAAAATTATCGCTTCATGTGCTTTCCCTGCGCAGGGTGAGCATAGGTGAGGTAAAGCTCGGCGACCTGCGCCCGGGCAAATGGCGTTATCTTACAAAGTCACAGGTTCAGATGCTGAAAAGGGAGGCAAAATCGGATGTTTGAGATAAAACCCATCGAGAGCAAGGAGCGGCAGAAGGCAATATGTGCGCAGTGCGGCGTACCTTATCGTGATGATTGCTTTGCCTACTCGGCAATAGAAGAGGACAGACTGCTCGGCATATGCCAGTTTAAAATAAAGGACGATATCGGCTATATGTATGAATTGAAATGCCCCGAGGGAATCGACGATGAAGAGGTGCTTTTCATCATGGGGCGCGCGGCGCTGAATTTCATCGACCTTTGCGGCGCACATGATGCGGAAAAATGTATCGATGACAAAATGGCAAGAAAAATAGGCTTTGTCGATAAAAACGGCAAGCTGAAAATGAACCTCCGCGGCGTTTTTGACGGGCATCATCACGGCAAAAATGCGGAAAAAGAAAAGTGACGTGAGTCGGTTTTATAAAGAAAGCTTCATATTTAACATAAAAATCACAAAAAACATATTCGGAGGACATAAATATAATGATAATACAGTTAGAAGAAGCGAAAAGCAAACTTCTCGCACTTGAGAGTGATGTAAAGGAGCTCGGCGATTCGCTGAAGATAGAAAGACTGCGCGAGCAGGCAAAAACACTCGAGGCACAGACACTTGCCGAGAATTTCTGGAATGATCAGGCAAACTCGGGCAAGGTGCTTCAGGAGCTGAAGCGCACAAAGGATAAGATAGAGGCATATGAAAAGCTTTGCGCCTCTGTTTCGGATGCACTCGTGCTCGCAGAAATGGGCATAGAGGAAAATGATGAGAGCGTTTGTGACGAGGTGCTTTCCGAGGTAAAGAAAATAGAAGCCGGCGAGGAAAAAATGCGCATAGATGCGCTCCTCTCGGGCGAATATGACAGAAACAATGCCATTCTTTCCTTCCATCCCGGTGCGGGCGGCACAGAGGCGCAGGACTGGGCACTCATGCTCTACAGAATGTATACGCGCTATGGTGAGAAGCACGGCTTCAATGTCAAGCTCATAGATTGGCTCGACGGAGAAGAAGCGGGCATCAAGAGCGCAACTATCCTCGTAGAGGGAACGAATGCTTACGGCTATCTCAAGAGTGAGCACGGAGTTCACAGACTTGTGCGCGTTTCGCCTTTTGATGCGTCAGGCAGACGTCATACATCCTTTGCCTCGGTGGAAGTAATGCCCGAGCTTGATGATGATGTCAATATAGAACTCAAGGATGAGGATCTCGAAATAACCGCGCACCGTTCAAGCGGCGCGGGCGGTCAGCATATCAATAAGACCGACTCGGCAATAAGAATCGTTCATAAGCCGACAGGTATAGTTGTCGGTTGTCAGACCGAGCGCAGCCAGCTACAGAATAAGGAAACCGCGCTGAAAATGCTGAAAAGCAAGCTCGCCGAGATAAAACAGCGTGAAAATCTCGACAAGATAGAGGACATCAAGGGTGAAAAGACAAATATCGAATGGGGCGCACAGATTCGTTCATATGTATTCATGCCGTATACGCTTGTCAAGGATAACAGAACAGGCTATGAGGACGGTAATATCCTCGCCGTAATGGATGGCGAAATAGACGGTTTTATCAATGCTTATCTTAAGAGCAAGGTATAAAAAACAAAAAATATTATATAAGGAGGACATGAAAAATGTTCAAGAAAACCAAACTTTATGTAGGCGTTGCTCTCATAGTAAACGCGGTCACCTCACTCATCACATTCATCATTCTTCTCTTCAAGAAGAAAAGCTCCGCAGGTGCTTTTCTTGCGGTTTCCGCTATGAGCGGCGCGGCAGGTGCTTATCTGCTCTATGACTGCAAGGATGATATCAACTTCTGCGATTGCGATTTCAATTTTGATGATGACCTTGATGACTGCGACGGCGAATGTGACGATTGCGATTGCGACGATTGCGAAGCAAAGGATGACGACATGAATCTCGAAGGCGACCTCTTCTCTCGTGAGGATGAGGAATAATCTCGGTCGGGATGAAAAAAGGCAAGACTTGGCGTACCGGCGATAAAGCAGGTGCGCCAAGCTTTTATGTCCGACTCAATTTTTGGTTTATAACCTCTCAATTATTAAGAAGTGGACAAATCGTCAAAAACTTGGTATAATATAATCACAGACCGGTCAAGTAACAAAATCAGGAGAATTGTTTATATGACATTTGGACAAAAGATAAAATCACTTCGACGAGAAGCAAATATGACACAAGAAAATCTTGCAGAACTTCTTTCTATTTCTCCGCAGGCAATCAGCCGTTGGGAAACAGATGTTGCTATGCCCGACATTTCTTTATTGCCGCCGCTTGCCAATTTATTTAATGTAACCACCGATTATCTGCTTGGAATGGAAACCTACCAAAAGGATTTGAGAAAAGCGGAGTTTGACGAAGCATTCCACAAATATTGGCAACACGACGACAAAGAAAAGAATTATCAAATCGCCCTGCATGCGGTTGCTGAATATCCGGGAAATATGGAGTATGTGGAATGGCTGGCATCGGCAGAGTATTATGTTGCTATGCCGACCTTGGATAATAGTGAATATACGCGTTTGCTTGAAAGTTCAGCAAAACATTATAAATTGGTTTTGGATAACACCAAGGATTCAAAATTATATTCCAAAGCGTTGTACGGAATCGTTCTTGCACTTAGCTGTAATCAAAAAAAGGACGAAGCCAAACAATACGCTATGTTAGAAGAGGATGAGGAGAAAAGAGATGAGCTGCTTTGTTGGTGCTTAGAGGGTGAAGAAAGGAAAAAGCATTGTCAGCACCTTACAAATACAAAATTAAATAGCTTTCTCTTCCAACTAAAATTCGGTCAAAACTCAATTGACGTGTATGATGCCGTTGAAAAAATACTGAATATTATGTTTCCGGACGGTAATTTTCAGTATTATCACAATACTCTGCAATATAATTCTATCAGCAAAGCCTTTTGCTTCTGCAAAACACAGCAATATGACCGTGTATTGGAAGAATTGAAAAAAGCAAGGTACCATGCGGAAGAAATGACAAAAATAAATCACCAAAAGACAATAAAGTTCACTTCTCCGCTATTTTCACTTATTGAAGAAGAGCATCCCGTTACAGATTCCGATATAACCGATATTGATGATTTCATTCGGTGTTTGAATAACAACCGTTGCTTTGATCCTATCAGGGAAACAGAGGATTTTAAAGCTTTGATGACATTATAACCCAATTTCTGCTCGCGCGGGGCTTCGCTTTTGTGTCCACAAAAGCAGTGCTTGTCAGGAAAAACAGACAGCCTTTCAGAGCGCACAAACCAAAGGCTCCCTTGTGTAAAGGGAGGCTCATTACCGCCCGACAGTACACCTAAAAGGTGTAACACACTATACCTTGCAGGGCAAGGCGTGTGAAAAGGAGTACGAACAAATGCCCGTACTCCTATTGTTTTTTCGGCAGGTAAAACCTGCTTTATGGAAGGCACCCCTTGTCCTGCCTTTTTTCGTTGACTTGGGAAAATTTTTGCTTTTCATTGAAATTTTTGCCCACATTAAAGTTTTTGCGCACCGTTAAAGTTTTCGCCCGCCTCTACTAAAGTTTAGGTCAAGCCTTTGGGGAGGCTTGCGCGAGCCGTCGTCGGCGACGGGAATTGACACATACGCGGAGCGTGTGTGTCGGCGTCGCCGAGACGAGGGAATTGACACATACGCGGAGCATGTGTGTTGGCGTCGCCGAGACGAGGGAATTGACACATACGCGTAGCATGTGTGTCAATTCCCACGACGACCCGCTGTGGCAGGGGAGGCAATTTATTGCTCCCTTTTCTTGCCACGGCTCGTCAGGCTAAGCGCAGTGCTTTTTTATTTTCCGCAAATATTCAAAAAACCGTTGACAAACACACATTCTTTTGTTATAATAATAAGGCATTCGCTGATATGGCTCAGCAGGTAGAGCACATCCTTGGTAAGGATGAGGTCACCGGTTCGAATCCGGTTATCAGCTCCAGCAAAAAACACCTACGAAAGCAGGTGTTTTTTTGTTGCCTTTTATTTCAGATAATCCATGGGATCTACGCGCGTGTATTTGCCCGTTTTGCTATTGTATACGCGGATTTCAAAATGCAGATGTGTGCCCGCATACGGTTTTGAGGCTGTGGGTGCGGGACTGACTCTGCCTGTATTTCCCGATTCGCCTATCACCTGCCCCGCCTGAACATAATCACCGACAGAAACGAATTTTTTGCTCATATGCGCATAATATGTGCGCATTCCGTTTTCATGCTCTATCACAACAAACGTACCGTATGTCCAGAGCATGCTTTTGTCTGTGGCGGGATTGAACGCGCCGTTGTTATATGCCGTCACAACTCTGCCGCTCATCGAGGCGACAATTGCTTCTCCATACCATACGCCGATATCAAGTCCGCCATGACCGCCGTTTCCGTAATTCTGCGTGATGCTGTAATTTCTGCCTATGTATTTGCCGCTTACTTCTCCTGCGACAAGATATGGCAGACGGAATTTCTCGGGCTCGGGCGTAGGCTCGGGCTCGGGCGTGGGTTCAGGCTCGGGCGTGGGTTCAGGCTCGGGCGTGGGTTCAGGCTCGGGCGTGGGTTCAGACTCGGGCGTGGGTTCGGGCTCGGGCTCGGGAGCAATATATGTGCCGACAGCGATAACTTCATTTACAGGCTCTTCGCGTTCCTGCAAGATAAGGGTTTCACTCTCCTTTTCGCCGCGGTAATACGATATCTCATACGTCTCTTTGAGAACACCGCTTTTCCCTGCTGTGATAAGCTTTTCTTCGCCGAGAGGCAGACTGCCGTCGGAAACTCTTTCCGTTTCATAAGGAATATCGCTTGTCCGCACCTCGATTTCCGATGTATGCGAAGCTTTTGTCCCCATGAGGAGTATTTCGTTTTGCGGATATGTCTGTATGCGCTCGTCTATGTAATTGCCTATCGGACGTCCCGCACGATAAAGGAGCGTGGTGGTATAAACCTTTTTGCCGACGATGCCCTCGCGCAGAACTGTCGTATCGTCATCAAAATGCTCATCCGAATATCGTATTTCCGTCTCGTATGGTATATCTTCCGTTCTGGTAAAAACATACGATGTCGGCGGTGTCTCCGCCACTGCGGTTACGGATGATGCGGGTGCGGTCGATGCAGCTGCGGTTGCGGATGTTGCAGCGGACTCAGTGACTACGGCAGTTGTTTCGGCGGAAACGGTATCCGCCGCGGTTGAGGTTGTTTCCGGCGGCAAAGCCGTACTCGTCACAGCCGAATGTACGGTTTTTCCGGTTGTCATAAGCGGAGATACCGTTGTCGTTTCCGCCGCGGGCGGTGTGGCAGATGTGAGCGCGCCGGCTCTGACGTCAATCGTCTCTTCGGAGGAGCAGGCACAGAGAAGTATCAGTGCGCAAAACAATGCGAGAATAAAAAGCACTGTGATAAGCCGCCTTTCTGATGGCAATGATTTCATGAGAGTATTCCTTTTACCGTATCCCGTGCGGGATGAATTTCTGCTATAATAATACAATAAAAACCGCTTTGAAATCAATGGAAAATATTTCTTAATATTCATATATAAGGAAAAGGCGTATCATTTTTTACATAAAATGAAGCGGTAATGCCTCTATCGGAATAAATTGCCATACTGCGGTTTTGTCGAAATTTGCCTGTCGTCATATAATGAAGCAGGGCATAAAAGCCCTACCCGACAATCAAATTTCGGAGGATAAAATAATATATGGCAACTATTACAAATCAGGCAAGAATAACTTATTCTTACGGTGCGGTAAATGCCGCCGCCGCATCAAATATAGCAACGGCTACTCTGACAGAACCGCTGACGGGAAGCAAAACCTCGCTCGGCTCGACTTATACTGCGGGCGATGAGATAACATATATTCTCTCGCTGACAAACGGCAGTGCAACCGCCGCAACGGATATCACCGTAAGCGACAATCTCGGAAGATCAACCGCCGGCGGTGCCACCTATACGCCGCTTTCCTATGTAGGACCCGCATATCTTTATATAAACGGTGTTTATACCTCTGAGCTGACCCCCGCTACGACAGCCGGTTCGCTCATATTCACTCTACCGTCGATACCTGCGGGCGCAAATGCCGTTATCATCTATAAGGCGGCACTGACAAGTGAGGCACCGCTCACCTCCGGCTCCACCGTAACAAATACGGCAACCTTCACTTCGCCTACGCTCGGAACAGCCGAAAAATCAAACACGATAACAGTTGAAAATTATGCAAGGCTGAATATAGTCAAGTCTATGTCACCGAATCCCGTCGTGGGCGGCGGACAGCTCACATATACCTTTACTGTTTATAATTACGGCAACGATGCGGCAACGGATGTTGTGCTGACGGATGTTTTCTCTCCCGCACCGACAGATATAGCCGTCACGGTGAACGGCACTGCTGTCTCCGCCGAAAATTACACCTATACGGGCGGCACTCTGACTTTACCTGCGGCAGGCTCATCTTATGAGATAACAGTGCCTGCGGCAACATTTACGACAGATACGACAACAGGTGCAGTTACCGCTTCTCCCGGCGTTACCGTCGTAGAGGTCACAGGAACGATTTAAACGAAGAATACGGAAAAATGAAAATACGGGCGACGGCGTCGCCCGTATTTGTATGTGGGTGGGACAATGCGTGCACGAATCTGCTCGGCTTTTTCGTGTGATATGTTCGCACGCGTGGTAGCGCGAAGCTGTGGGGAGCGATAAAACCGCCGACTTTCGCCATGCTACCCTGCCGCACACACTCGCCACGCATGGCTCGTGCGACTAACTCGTGCACGCCGCGGTGGTTCGGAAGGAGGACGGC
>DODZ01000019.1:20291-23079 GCA_003524145.1 Candidatus Apopatosoma intestinale
AAGGAGGACGGCGCGAGTCCTCCTTGCTGACTTTTGCCGCGCTTTTCGTCAGTGAAAAGCGCGAGAAAAGAAAAGTTGCTTTATGATTCTTCGCGGGCGAAAACTTTAAAATGTGCACGAAAACTTTAATTATGGCGGGCGAAAGTTTTGATTGATAGCATCTGAGCGCAAAAAATGTGCGATTTATGCAATCGCACATTTTTTTATTTTGTAAATCTTACCGAGATTTCGCCGCCCGAGAGCGTTACCCTGCCCTCTGCCGTCTCGACGATAAGTTCGCCGCTTTCACCGAGAGCGACAGCCTTGCCTGTGCCTTCCTTCCCGCCGAAAAAGCGGATTTTTCTTCCGAGCACACAGCTTTTTTCGCTCGCGAGCCGCACAATATCCGAAGGCTCTGCCTTGATGAAAGCAAGCAGATTGTCCGCAGTAGCGGCGCAAAGTCTGTTTTTGCGCACACTTGCCGGATCAAGCGAGCAAGCGATATCCTCCACCTCGGGCGGAAAATTATCGCCGCCGGCATTTATTCCTATGCCGACGATATAATGCGAAAATGTCCCTGTTTCGAGGTCGCTCTGCGCCTCGGTGAGTATCCCGCAGACCTTCTTTTCGCCGAGATAAATATCGTTTATCCATTTGATTTTCGGCTCGGCATCATATTCCGCTTCTATCGCGCGGAGCGTGGCGCAAGCCGCCGCCGTAGTGAGCAGCAACGGCGGAATTTTCACCGCTGCGGCATCAAGAATCATGCTGAAATATATCCCGCCCTCGGAAAAGAAGCTCTTTCCGTGCCGTCCTCTGCCGCCGCTTTGTGCCGCCGCCGCCACCATATGCGGAAGTGTCACGGAAGAAGCAAGCCTCGCCGCCTCGCGGTTTGTGGAGCCTGTTTCTGTAAAAAATGTTATTCCGAAATCGTTTTTTGCATAATATTTTATCAGTTCGGGGCAGAGCTTATCGCCTGCCATGCGGTAACCGCCGTCACCTGCTTCTATATCAAAGCCGGCTTCGCGCAGAGCGGCGGCATTTTTCCATACGGCATTCCGCGAGACGCCCGCACTGCGTGCGATATCCGAACCGCTGATAAATTTTCCGCCAGCCGCCTCGAGCAGTCGGAGTATAGTTTCTTTTGTACTCATATCATTTACCCACACAGAAATTATGGAATATTCTGTTTACAACATCTTCGCCTACAGCCCTGCCGTCTATCTCGCCGATAGCGCCCATTGCCTGTTCAAGTTCGCTTCCTGCGATATCCTCGCCGAAGGTATCAAGTGCCTCGAGCGCGCCTTTTGTGAGTTCAAGCGCACGGCATACGGCGGCATGCTGCCTTTCTCCCGTCAGGACTGCATTTTCGGTATATTCGCCATCGGTATAGAGCGATTCTATCTCTGTCGTGACGGTTGATTTTGCCGTTTCATCTTTTGCGGAAATACGCACGGAATGCGGGAATCCCACATCATCGGCAGAGAGTGCCTCACCTTTGTCACTTTTATTGAGAATGGCAATAATGTCGCAACCCGAGGTTGCTTTTTCTTTTATAAGTGTGATGATTTGTCTGTCCTCATCGTCGAGCGGTTTGCTCCCGTCAAAAACGGCGAGAATCAGCTCGGCATTCTCTATCGCGGAGAGCGAACGGTCAACGCCTATTTTCTCTATGGCATCACCCGTTTCGCGTATGCCCGCGGTGTCACAAAGACGGAGCAAAATGTCGCCTGCGGCAACAGTTTCGCTTATCACATCGCGCGTCGTGCCGGCAATGTCGGTTACTATCGCCCGTTCGCTGCCGCACAGCAGATTGAGCAGAGTGGATTTACCCGTGTTCGGCTTGCCGCAGATGACGGTGTTCACTCCCTCGCAAACGGCATGTCCTGTCCGATATGTTGCGGCAAGTGCTTCAAGGTGCGCGGCGACTTTTTCCGTGCGCGTGCGCATTTCATCGCGAGAAAGCGGCGCGAGGTCCTCCTCCGGGAAATCTATCGTGGCATATGCGCTCGAAATAATCTCGCCCAGCTCATCGTAAATCGCATCGGTTTCGCATTTTATTCTGCCCTGCGCCGCATTATCCCATAGACGGAGACTGCTGTCTGTTTTCGCATCTATTTTGCCTATGACCGCCTCTGCCTGCGAGAGGCTTATCTTGCCCGAGGAAAAAGCACGGCGTGTAAATTCGCCTGCCGCCGCCTGCACTGCTCCGCATTCGAATGCGCGTGAGAGCACCCGGCTTGAGAGGAGTACTCCGCCATGGCATGAGATTTCCACAGTATCCTCGCCTGTGAAGGAATGCGGCGCGCGAAAAACGGTGACCACGGCTTCATCAAGTGTGGTGCCGTCCGCATTTTTCACATCGCAGAGTGCCGCGTAATTTGATTTTACGGCGGAGAGCGGTTTACCGCTTTTCGGGAAGATAAATTTTTCACCGATGGCAATGCTCCCGTCGCCCGACATGCGAATTACGGCGATGCTGCCCTTTCCGCGCGGGGTCGATATGGCGGCTATAACCGAACCGAATATGCTGTACATACGTTTCTCCTTTGAATTTTTGTGGTAATGTGTTGTTTTGATATTGAGTCAACAAACAGAAAAAGCAAAAAATATATGCTTTATCCCGTCAGCGCACAGGCTAAACCCACGATGCCCCGTCTCGGCGACGCCGTCCAGAGGTGGCTTCGCCACCCTGAACCCTCCTCTTGGTCATACAAAAGTACGATAAGAAAAAATGATTCTTTATGCTTCTTCTCTTTCAGAGTTCTTTTCGCTTGTCCGAAAAGAACGAAAAGGACAAAAAGAGGAA
>DODZ01000019.1:23355-29556 GCA_003524145.1 Candidatus Apopatosoma intestinale
TCGAAACGCTCAAGCGCCGACTCGGATTCGCTGCTGTGCCATGTCAGGCTATGGCAAACCTCGCGGGTCGAAGTAATGGTGCTGGTCTGGGTGCGAACATAGCGAGATAGGGCTTATTTTGATAGTCCCGTCAGCGCACAACCTCTACCCACGCCCGCCAACCCTATTATGCGGGCGTGCAGACAATGCGTGCACGAAAACTTTGATTGCGGGTGCGCAAAAGCAAAATGTTTTTATGAAAAATGCCCGTCTCACACCGACGGGCATTTTGGTTTCAAGCCTGACGGCTCTTATTTACTGGATAGTGCTTCCGAATTCACGCAGCTTTGCAAAATAACTGTCGAGGTCCTTTGCCTTTTCTATCTTTCTCGGCTGAGGACGGGGTGTGTCGGGGCGCTTATAAACAGGTCTCTCGGCAGAATCCGAGCGCTTCTCTTTCGGAGCGCCGCTTCTTCTGTCTCCCTTTTTGCCGCCGCGACGACGGTCATTGCTTCTTGTTCCTGCGCGGGGTGCCTTTGCCTCTGTGGGTTTTGCCGTTCCTTCAATATAAATGATGACGCGGCGATTGCCCTCCTGACCGACGGAATTTGTGGTCACGCCCTCGATAAGCTGAACCTCGGAATGAATGATTCTGCGCTCATAGGCGTTCATCGGCTCGAGGCTGATGCTTCTGCCGGTCTTTTTGACCTTTTCAGCCATACGGTTTGCGAGTGCGCGGAGAGTTTTTTCTCTCTTTTCGCGGTAATTCTCTATATTCACCGTAAAGCGTGTATATTTTCTCTCGTCATTCTCTTTCTTGTTTGCCGCGAGATTCACAAGATACTGAAAAGCATCGAGTGTATCTCCGTGATGACCGATAAGAGCGCTCGCATCATCACCCGAAACGGTAACGGTAGCTTCGCCGTTTCCTGTTTCCTCTATAGTGGCTGTCGCATTCAGCTCAAGATTTTCAATGAGAGTATTGACAAACTTGGCGGCAGCAACAACCGGCTTGAAAACATATGTTACCTTAACGGTGGCGGGAGAACCTCCGATTCCGAGAAAGCCTTTTTTCGGCTCCTCGAGAACCTCATACTCAATTTCGCTTACCTCAACGCCGAGCTCAGCCGCACCTTTGGCAACGGCATCATCGACTGTAGCGGCGCGAACAGTAACTTCACTCTTCATTATTTTAATTTACCTCAATAAAATTACTAATTACTAATCAATCTCTGTCATAGCGGGTAGGACCGCCGTCATCAAAGCTTGCGTCCTCCTCATCGGAATCGTAATCGTCGGAGAGACGCTGTTTCTTCTTCGCTTCGGCGAGCTTCTTCTTGGCATTCTTGGCGCTGTATTCGCTTTCGGCAGCCTTGATATCCTCCTCCGTGATCTTGGGCAGAGGCATAGCCTTTGCGAGAATAACGGTCTGGAGCACACCGAGCATATTATTGAAGAACCAGTAGATACCGACTGCGGCGGGAACGGTAAACGCGATGACTGTTGTCATGGCAGGCAGGAAAAGATCCATCATAACATTCATGGATTTTGTCTGCGCACCGTCCTGCATGGGCTGGGGCATGAATTTTCTCTGGAGCTTGGATGCGAAGAACTGACCGACAAATGTGATTATCGGGATAGTGACAAGCCACGATTTGAAGGTCGGCTTTGCGGCAAGAGCATTTGCCATGCCGAAAAGGCTGAAGTTCGGGAGCGATTCCATGGTCATGTTTTCAAGTCCCTTGCCCAGCGCCTGTATAGCGGGAATCTTGTCGGCTGTTATCAGCGAGAGAAGCTCTATATCGCCTCTCTTTGCCGCAGCAACGCCGAGAAATTCACGCAGAGCGTCGATAGCTTCTGTGGAATATCCGCAGACATACCGGAGCGGATTCATCATGACGCTGTAGATAATCATGACGATGGCAAACTGAATAATCATAGGCAGGCAGCCGCCGAGAGGGTTGTAGCCACCTTCACGGTACATTTCCTGTATCTCTGTATTCATTTTTGTCATCGTGGGCTGGTCTGTTCTGCCGCTGTACTTCTTGCGGATAGCCATCTCCTTGGGGCGGAGCTTCGCCTGCTTCTGCGCGGTTTTCTGCTGCTTTATACCAAAGGGCAGAAGAACCAGCTTCACAAGAAGCGCAACAAGCAGAAGGGCTATGAGATAGTGCCCTGTTATGTCATTGAAAAAATTCAATATGCTTGCAAAAATCTTATTCATTTTTTTCTCCTTGATAGGAAATAAACAGCGGAAAAATCATCTTTTTCTTTTGGGAACAGGGTCGCTGCCTCCCCTGCAAAAAGGATTGCATCTGAGTATTCTCCATATTGTCAGCCCGAGCCCGCGGATAAAGCCCCATTCGGAGAAGGCTTCTATCGCATACTGCGAGCAGGTCGGCGTGAAGCGGCAACACGGGCGCTTCAGCGGAGAGATGAGCTTTCGGTAAAGCTTCACCAACGCTATGGCTATATGCTTCATAGCGTACCGCTCTCTGCAGGCTTTTGCGGCGCGGGCAGAATAAGCCCGAGCTTGCCTGCCGCATAGAGCATGTCCCCGTAGATATCGCCGCTTTTGGCTGTGACGGCGGCAGGTCTTGCCGCTATAACTATGAGCAGTCCTTTTTTAATATTGTTTTCCCTCTCGAGGGAGGAATATGCGGCGCGAAGAATACGACGTACTCTCGTGCGCACAACCGCTTTACCGAGCTTCTTTGTAACCGTAATTCCCAGTCGGTTAACCTTCGTTTTCAGCGGATTTTCGCGGGCGAGCCGCGATGCGTGGTAATCGGTCAAAACATATACCACGATATGCCGGCAGTAAACCTTCTGCCCTTTGTCATACACCTTTTTATAAAGGTGGTTCTCGGAAATTGCCATGTTTTTCACACAGATTCCTCCGAAAAATCAGTTTTGGGAGCCATGCCGTTTTGTTCCCATAAAAAATGAAAGCCCATGAATACAGACACAGGCTTTAATCTATTTTCGGAAACAAAGCTCGGCTGAAAATCAGTAGCTAAGACGGACTCTGCCCTTAGCGCGTCTTCTCTTCAGAACCTTGCGGCCGTTTGCCGTGCTCATTCTCTTGCGGAAGCCATGCTCCTTCTGTCTCTGAATCTTTTTAGGTTGATAAGTTCTCAGCATTATTCAACACCTCCTTACATTGTCGCGTCGGAAAAAGCCCCGACGGCGTATAACGCTACAACTACATCGTACATTATACACACAAATATGCGCTCTTGTCAAGTGGAAAATAAATTTTTCATGCGATTTTTCAAATAAAAACGTGTTTTTTTATTATTTTCACGAAAAATTGCTCTCTTCTCTTGACAATACGGCGGCTGCGATGTATAATTGTATCACAGAAACAGAACAAAAGGAGGATAACGTCATGGCTTGGAATTTTTTCGGCGGAATGCCGATATATATTCAGATAGCGGCAAGGATCAGATTGAAAATCTTCTCGGGCGAATATCCCGAGGGTTCAAAAATCCCCAGCGTGCGCGATATAGCAAGCGAAGCCTCGGCAAATCCGAATACCGTCGTCAAGGCGCTTTCGATGCTTTGCGATGAGGGTATCATCTATCCGAAAAGCACGGCGGGCAATTTTGTCACGGAGGACAAAGGCATCCTCGATGCGGCAAGAGAAGCGGAAGCCGTCCGGATAACGGAGGGATATGCCAATGCTATAGCTCAGCTCGGCTTCGACCGCGAAAAGACGGAAGCTCTGCTGGAAAAATATCTCAGAAAGGATGAGGCAAATGGAAATAATACTTGAATGCAAAAATCTCTTTAAATCATACGGCGGCGTTCCCGCCCTCGCGGATTTCAATCTCACTCTGTACTCAGGCAAGATAATCGGGCTTCTCGGCCCGAACGGAAGCGGCAAGACTACTCTCATCAAGCTGGCGGCAGGTCTGCTCACGCCGACCTCCGGCGAGCTGACTGTGGGAGGGCTCCGCCCCGGCGTTATCACAAAGGGCGCCGTTTCATATCTGCCCGAGCGCACATATCTCAACCCTTCGCTCACCGTAGACGATACGATAGCGCTTTTCTGCGATTTCTACAAGGATTTCGACCGCGCCCGCGCATATGACCTTTTTTCAAAGCTCGGCATAGTTACGAGCAGAAAAATAAAAACGCTCTCGAAGGGCACACGCGAAAAAGTTCAGCTCGTGCTCGTCATGAGCCGCCGCGCAAGGCTCTATCTGCTCGATGAACCGATAGCGGGTGTCGACCCCGCGGCGCGCGAGTTCATCCTCAATACGATAATCACAAATTATGACCCGAGCGCAACAATCATCTTATCCACGCATCTCATCACCGATATCGAACAGGTGCTCGACGAATTTGTATTCATCAGGAACGGTCAGGTTGCTATGCACGATACCGTAGACGGCGCAAGAGAAAAGCACGGCGAAACGGTAGATGCGCTTTTCAGGGAGGTGTTCAAATGTTAGGCAAGCTTTTAAAGCATGAATTCAGAGCGACGAGACGCTCTGTCGGCATGGTTATCCTCGGTTCGCTCCTCGCTTCGGCTGTCGGCTTCGGTCTGCTTATTCTCTGCTGGCATCCGAACTTTCTGCCCGCGCTTCACGGCGATGCGATAGAAACCATCCGTACTATCCTCTATATCCCCCTCTCGGTGATAACCTTCGGCGTATATGCGCTCGGTTTTGCGAGCAGTATAATTACCCTCATCTTTATACTGATGAGATATTATAAAAATTTCTTCACCGATGAGGGCTATCTGACATTCACTCTGCCTGTCACACCGCATGAGCTGCTCTGGACAAAGCTTATCTCCGGCATGATATGGCTCTCTCTCTCGTTTGTCACCACCTTTGCGGCGATAGCATCGCTTTGCGGTGCGTGCTATATCAACGGCGTAGCCTCCGGCGGAGCGGAAGTTGCCGCGGGATTTTCCGAGATGTTCAATGGGCTCGGCAGATTCTTCAGCGAATTTATGAAAATTTATGCAGGCTCTCCCGATGTATGGTTTGTGATACTGCGCTCTGTGCTTGAAGTCATCGTCACGGGAATGGCACAGCTTCTGATTTATTACTTTGCCATAACGCTCGGCTGCATGATCAGCAAGAAGCATAAGGTATGGGCTTCCGTCGGCATGTATTTTGCCGTCAACGCGGGAATAGGTATCGTCAATTCCTTTGTAGGCTATATCGTAATGCTTATCGCGGCTATGATAAATGAAAATGCTTTCTCAGAGACATTCGTATCCATAATCGCTTATTCGCGCAATGTTGTAACTCTTATCGTCGGTATAGTGATGTACTTCCTCACGATAAACATTTTCAAAAAGAAGCTTAATCTCGAATAATCCATATCAAAAAATATCTCCGTGAATATACTGAAAAAAAGTATGTTCACGGAGGTTTTTTTATGGCGATAAAAATATTTATAGATCAGGGTCACAATCCCGAAAATCCGAATGCGGGCGCGGAGGGTAACGGCTACAGAGAGCAGGATCTTGTTTATTATATAGGAGAAGAGCTGAATACGCTCTTAAATGAAAATCCGGATTTCGAGGCGATGCTCTCGCGCAATACGCCCGATGAGATACTCGGCATGAGCGTCGCTTCGTCACTTCGCGAGCGGGTAAACGCCGCAAACGAATGGGGCGCGGATTATTTTATCAGTCTGCATGCGAATGCCTCGGATATCCCGACTGCATCGGGCAGTGAAGCTTTTGTTTACAGCAGCGGCTCGGCGGCACTTCCGCTTGCCGAAAATATTCTCATCGGTCTGCATGACGCAACGGGACTGGAAAACCGCGGCGTTTCCTCTCGCCCGACGCTGTATGTCCTGCGCGCCACAGATATGCCTGCTACGCTCATAGAGCTCGGTTTCATCACTAACGCCGAGGATGCCGCGCTCATGGCAAATAATCCGCGCCTTTTCGCACAAGGGATATATAATGGAATTCTGATGTTTTTCGGGATGTGAGTTTTCTGAGGAGAAAAGAAAAAAGACTTTTCTTTTATTGTACTTTTGCGTGACCAAAAGTACCAAAAGTCAGCAAGGAGGACTCACGCCGTCCTCCTTCCGAACCTCGTGCGGCGTGCACGAGTTAGTCGCAAGAAGTAGTGCGTGGCGAGTGCGTGCGGCAAGGGATAAATCGAAAGTCGATGGTTTTACCACTCTCCACGATTTCAACTATACCACGCGTGCGAACATAGCGCACGAAAAAGCCGAGCAGATTCG
>DODZ01000003.1 GCA_003524145.1 Candidatus Apopatosoma intestinale
AGCATGTGTGTTGGCGTCGCCGAGACAGGGTATTCGAGTTTGGGTGCCGGCATTGTGGAGTTCGTGCGCTGACGGGATGGAGAGCGTGCTTTCTGTTTTGTCTGTCGGCTATACTTGAAGCGCGATTTGCGGTGGTCGCTGAGACCGGACATCCGATTTTCGGTGCGGGAGCGGAAAGTCTGTACTCTGGCGGGATAAATATCCCTCCTCACACCGCGCAAAATGCACAAAAAACGGCGTTTGCGCCGCACTGTTTCCGATAAGTGCCTGAAAAGATAAAAAAATGGCAAAAATATTGAAAAACTCGTTGACAAATCGGGATTTTCATGGTATATTATATCATATGTAATTATGTGTGAAATAATGCCGTTTTGCGGCACACATATGACGGCATAAATACGAATGATTTTGAATAATTCTGAAAGGAAATTTTCCGGAAATGTCTTCAGACATACCTTTGCCTGCGGTTTATGTTGCAGGTCTCAATCAATCAAAAAAACTGATAAAAGGCGGGAGCGCAAGAAAAGCGTTTGCCGCGACTGATGCAGAAGAAAAGCTTGTCTCCGTGCTGAAAGATCTCTGCAGCGATGCCGAGATAGAGCTTGACTGCACAAAAACGATGGAAGAGCTCGGAAAGCTCTGCGAAATAGATGTGGGCTGTGCAGTCTGCGTCGTTTTAAAATAAGCCTACAGCCGCTTCCGCGGGAAAGTGCGTTCCGCGGACACGGATGTATATATATCTATTTATTATAAAAGTAAGGAGGTGCCATATGCCAACCTTTAACCAGCTTGTTCGCAACGGTCGCGAAAAGGTCACCTATAAGTCAAAGACTCCTATACTCCAGCAGGGTTTCAACTCTCTGAAGAAGGAATATACGGACCTTAGCTCTCCTCAGAAGAGAGGTGTCTGCACAAAGGTTACAACTACGACTCCCAAGAAGCCGAACTCGGCTCTTCGTAAAATTGCCAGAGTAAGACTTACAAACGGACTCGAAGCCACAACCTATATTCCCGGTATCGGACATAATCTTCAGGAGCACTCCGTAGTCCTCATCCGAGGCGGAAGAGTCCGTGACCTGCCCGGTGTGCGTTACCACATTATCCGCGGTACGCTCGATACGCAGGGTGTTGCAAACCGTAATCAGAGCCGTTCGCTCTACGGTGCTAAGCGCGCTAAGAAAACAGCCGCTAAAAAGTAATTTATACAATAGAGTAGATAGAGAAATCTAATCGCAGGTGCCATTGCTTTTGATAAATAGATGTGTATATGTCCAAAGGGAACACGACTTTTCAAAACAAAGCACAGCGGGAGGAAACTTTCGAGTACCTATGATATCATTCTATGAAGGAGGGAAGTACAGTGCCCAGAAGAGGTCAAATTTCAAAGAGAGATGTTCTGCCGGATCCGCTTTATGGTTCTAAGTTTGTAACAAAGCTTATCAACAACATAATGAACGACGGCAAGAAGGGCGTTGCTCAGAAGATAGTTTACGATGCTTTTGCAATCGTAGAGGAAAAGACAGGCAAGCCCGCACTTGACGCTTTCCAGGAGGCTATAGAGAATATTATGCCTACACTGGAAGTCAAGGCTCGCAGAGTCGGCGGCTCAACCTACCAGGTTCCTATGGAGGTTCGCCCCGAAAGAAAAAAGACACTCGGTCTTCGTTGGCTCGTAACATATTCGAGAAAGCGCAGTGAAAGAACCATGGCTGAAAGACTCGCCGGTGAAATCATTGATGCCCTTTCCAATATGGGCGGTGCCGTTAAGAAGAAAGAGGAAACTCACAAGATGGCAGAAGCAAACAGAGCTTTTGCACATTACAGATATTGATTATCATGCCGAGCGCACTGCGGCATAGCGTAATCAAAAACAACCCATAAATCCCATAAATTTTAAGGAGCTATATATGTCGAGAGAATATCCACTTGAGCGTACCAGAAATATTGGTATAATGGCTCATATCGATGCGGGTAAAACCACCACGACGGAAAGAATACTTTTCTATACCGGTAAAACACATAAAATCGGTGAAACGCATGACGGTTCCGCGACGATGGACTGGATGGAGCAGGAGCAGGAAAGAGGTATCACAATTACCTCTGCCGCTACGACCTGCTACTGGAAAGGTAACCGTATCAACATTATAGATACCCCCGGACACGTTGACTTTACTGTTGAAGTTGAGCGTTCGCTCCGCGTACTTGACGGTTCCGTTACCGTTCTCTGTGCAAAGGGCGGCGTTGAGCCTCAGTCTGAAACCGTATGGCGTCAGGCAGACAAGTATGGCGTTCCGAGAATGTGTTATGTCAACAAGATGGACATAACGGGTGCGGACTTCTTCCATGTGGTGAAGATGATAAAGGACAGGCTTAAGGCTAATCCTGTGCCGATACAGCTTCCCATAGGAAAAGAAGATACGTTCCGCGGTATTATAGACCTCGTGAATATGGAAGCCGATGTTTATTATGATGACCTCGGAAAAGATATTCGCGTAGAGCCTATTCCCGAGGATATGGTTGACCTTGCAAACGAATACAGAACACAGATGATAGAATCTGTTGCCGAAACAGACGACGCGCTTTTTGAGAAATACTGCGCAGGTGAGGAAATCACCACTGAAGAGCTCAAAAAGGCTATACGTGCGGCTACTATCGCAAACAAGATTGTTCCCGTAACGTGCGGCACGTCATATAAGAACAAGGGTGTTCAGAAGCTTCTGGATGCGATTATCGATTATATGCCCGCGCCAATTGATGTTCCGGCTATCAAGGGTGTAAACCCCGATACAGGTGAGGAAGAGGAAAGAATTTCTTCCGATGAAGAGCCTTTTGCGGCTCTCGCCTTCAAGATCATGACCGACCCGTATGTAGGAAAGCTTTGCTTCTTCCGCGTATACTCGGGCAAGATTGCAGCAGGCGAAACAGCATATAACACAAACAAGCATCAGAGAGAGCGCTTCGGTCGTATCCTCCAGATGCACGCAAACGAGAGAAAGGATATCGATATCTGCTACAGCGGCGATATCGCAGCCGTAGTCGGAACAAAGAATACCACAACAGGTAATACCCTTTGCGACGAAAAGCATCCTATCGTTCTCGAATCCATGGAATTCCCGGAGCCTGTTATCAAGGTTGCCATAGAGCCCAAGACAAAAGCAGGTCAGGAAAAAATGGGTATCGCACTTTCCAAGCTTGCCGAGGAAGACCCGACATTCCGCGTTTATACGGACGAGGAAACAGGTCAGACAATCATCGCCGGCATGGGCGAGCTTCACCTCGAGATAATCGTAGACAGACTTCTGCGTGAATTCAAGGTTGAGGCAAATGTAGGCAAGCCCCAGGTTTCTTACAAGGAGACTATTACCAAGGCTATGGATGAGGATTGCAAGTATGCAAGACAGTCCGGCGGTAAAGGTCAGTATGGTCATGTCAAGATTACAATCGAGCCCAACGAGCCCGGCAAGGGATATGAGTTCATCAACAAGGTCGTTGGCGGTGCTATACCGAAAGAGTATATTCCCGCTGTTGATGCAGGTATCCGCGGCGCAATGCAGGCAGGTGTTCTCGCAGGCTACAATGTAGTTGACGTAAAGGTTACCCTGAACGACGGTTCTTACCACGAAGTTGACTCGTCTGAAATGGCATTTAAGATAGCCGGTTCTATGGCTTTCAAGAACGCCATGAGAAAAGCTTCGCCGGTTCTCACAGAGCCGATAATGAAGGTTACAATCGTTACGCCGGACGACTATATGGGCGATGTAATGGGAGATGTAAGCTCCCGCCGCGGTGCTATCCAGTCCATGGAGCCTGTTGCAGGCGCACAGCAGATTACTGCTTTCATTCCGCTTGCAGAAATGTTCGGATATGCTACCGACCTCCGTTCCAGAACGCAGGGACGCGGCGTATATTCGATGGAACCCAGCCACTTCGCCGAGGTTCCGAAGAGCATTGCCGAAGAGATAATCAACGGCAGAAAGAAATAATTTAGTTTCTGAAAATCAAAAATAAGAAAAACTTAAAACCAAGGAGGATTTTACAATGGCAAAGGCTAAATTCGAAAGAACAAAACCCCACGTTAACATTGGTACAATCGGACACGTTGACCACGGCAAGACAACTCTTACCGCGGCTATCACAAAGACTCTTGCTCTCACAAACTCCAACATCGAGTTCCTCAAGTATGACCAGATCGATAACGCTCCCGAAGAGAAGGCAAGAGGTATCACAATCAACACAAGACACGTTGAGTATGAAACGGCTAACCGTCACTATGCTCACGTTGACTGCCCCGGACACGCTGACTATGTAAAGAACATGATCACAGGTGCTGCTCAGATGGATGGTGCCATCCTCGTTGTTGCAGCTTCCGACGGTCCTCTGCAGCAGACACGCGAGCATGTGCTTCTTGCTCGTCAGGTTGGTGTTCCTGCAATCGTCGTATTCCTTAACAAGTGCGACCTCGTAGATGACGAAGAGCTTCTCGAACTCGTTGAAATGGACGTTCGTGATCTTCTCAATCAGTACGACTTCCCGGGCGATGATACTCCTATCATCCGCGGTTCCGCTCGTGCAGCTCTTGAGAGCACAAGCACAGATATCAACGCTCCCGAATATGCTCCTATCCTTGAGCTCATGGCAGCAGTTGACTCCTATATCCCCACTCCTGACAGAAAGGCAGATCTCCCCTTCCTTATGCCTGTCGAGGACGTATTCTCCATCTCCGGCCGTGGCACAGTTGCTACAGGTAGAGTAGAGAGAGGTACAGTTAAGGTTGGCGATGTAGTTGAAATCGTCGGTCTCACAGAAGAGAAGAAGACAACAACAGTTACCGGTGTTGAAATGTTCAAGAAGCTTCTTGATCAGGCTGAAGCAGGCGATAACATAGGTGCTCTTCTCCGTGGTATTGCTAAGGACGAAATCGAAAGAGGACAGGTTCTCTGCAAGCCCGGCTCTGTAAATGCTCACACAAAATTCATCGGTCACGTTTACGTTCTGACAGAAAAAGAAGGCGGCCGTAAGAAGCCCTTCTTCGCAGGCTACAGACCTCAGTTCTACTTCAGAACAACAGACGTTACAGGCGTTATCGAGCTTCCCGAAGGCGTTGAAATGTGCCGCCCCGGTGATAACGTTGATATGACAGTTGAACTCATCTCTCCGATCGCTTGCGAAAAGGGACTTCGTTTCGCTATTCGTGAAGGCGGCAGAACAGTTGGTTCAGGCGTCGTTGCTGAGATTCTTGCATAAGTATTTATCGCAGAATATCGGTTTTGTAAATTGACTTTTGTCTGTTTCGGGGCGGATATCCGCCCCGAAACTTTTCTTTTTCGTCGCTTTTTCGGATTTGCGCCGTTTTTCGGCGTCAAATCGGATAAAACAATTGTATAAAATGTGATATCGGGAAAATTTCCCGCATACAATCTTTGGGGAATGGTGAAATTCCATATCGGCGGTATAGTCCGCGCGGCAAAAAATGCCTGACAGAGTGTGATTCTCTGACCGACGGTAAAAGTCCGGATGAAAAAAGAGGTGTATAAAAAATGAAAACCAAAGGTAATTCCCTGCGCTATATCACCGTAACGGCTGTTTTTTCCGCCGTCGCGGCTATACTCATGATGCTCAGCTTCAATGTTCCGCTGATGCCGAGCTTTATCAAATTCGATTTTTCCGAGCTTCCCGTGCTCATCGCTTCGTTTGCCATAGGTCCGCTTGGCGGTGCCGCTGTGGCGCTGATAAAAAACCTGATAAATCTCATCTTCACTACCACGGGCGGCGTCGGCGAGCTTTCAAATTTCATTTTGAGCTGTATTTTTGCCGTTACGGCGGGAACGATATATAAGCATCACAAAACAAGAAAGGGCGCTGCCGTGGCAGCACTTATCGGTGCATTGACTATGGCTGTGGCAGGTGTTTTCTCAAATTATTTCATAATATACCCGCTTTTCTCGCTGATAGGCTGGAAGAGCGAAATGGTTCTCGGCCTCTATCAGGCGGTGAACCCCAACATACGAAATCTCTGGCAGGCGCTTTTCATCTTCAATATGCCTTTCACCTTTATAAAAGGCATGGTGACATTTGCGCTGTCGCTTCCCATATATAAGAAACTCTCGCCCATAATCAAGGGCAGAAAATGAGGGCTTTATGCTGATAAAAAAATATCTCTATGTGTTCTTTATCTCGATGGTGCCGATAATAGAACTTCGCGGTGCCGTTCCGATAGGCACGGCAATGGGGCTCCCATGGCACTGGACACTTATAGTTTCAATAGTAGGTAACTGCGTCCCCGTTCCGTTCATTCTTCTTTTTATAAACGCCATACTCAAATGGATGCGCGGCTGCAAGGTGAAATTATTCGTGAAAATCTCGAATTGGCTCTATGAAAAGGCGGAGAAGAACAGAGAAAAGATAGAAAAATATGCCACATGGGGACTTTACATCTTCGTTGCGATACCGCTTCCCGGCACAGGCGCATGGACAGGCGCACTCGTGGCTTCTGTTTTCGGTATGTCGAAGAAAAAGGCGATAATTTCTATCTGTGCAGGCGTGCTGACGGCAGGTCTTATCATGACATTCGGTTCGCAGCTCGTAAAATTCATAGTAGGACTTTTTTAAAAAACTATTGACAAAACAATATATATACTGTATACTAATATAGTCTTATCAAGAGTGGCGGAGGGACTGGCCCGATGAAGCCCGGCAACCTGTTTTTACAAGGTGCCAATTCCCGACAGATGAGCAAAAAGTATGATATGCTCGCCCTCGGGGGGATAACCCGAGGGCTTTTTAATGTATAAGACGAGAATAAATATGAAGAGGAATTTAAAATGGAGAGAAAATTTTTTGCTACAGAATCCGTGACCCCGGGTCATCCCGATAAGGTTTGCGACAGGATTTCCGACAGCGTTCTTGACGCTATTTATGCTGTTGACCCGATGGCTCGCGTAGCCTGCGAGACCTGCGCCACGACCGATCTTGTGATGGTCATGGGCGAAATTACGACGACGGCGGATATTGACATAGAGAAAATAGTCCGCGAGGCTGTGCGCGAGATAGGATATATCTATCCCGATTGCGGCTTTTGCGCCGACACCTGCACGGTTATAAACAAAATTCACAAGCAGTCGCCCGATATTGCGCTCGGAGTGGATAATTCGCTCGAGGCAAAGGAAGGCGATGACAGCGCATATGAGAAGATAGGTGCGGGCGATCAGGGCATGATGTTCGGCTTTGCCTGTGATGAAACACCCTGCTATATGCCTTTCGGCTATGTGCTGGCAAACGAGCTTTCGAGAAAGCTCACCGAGGTGAGAAAAAACGGCACTCTGCCTTATCTCCGTCCTGACGGCAAGACGCAGGTGACAGTGGAATATGATGGCGACAAAGTTGTTCGCCTTGCCAATATCGTTGTTTCCTCTCAGCACAGCGCCGATGTTTCGCTTGAGCAGATTCGCCGTGATATCATAAAATATGTGATAGAGCCTGTTGTTCCCGCCAAATATATCGACGACAAGACGGAGATTTTTGTAAATCCGACGGGCAGATTTGTTATCGGCGGTCCCGATGGCGACAGCGGACTCACGGGGCGAAAGATTATTGTTGATACATACGGTGGCTACGGCAGACACGGCGGCGGCGCTTTCTCGGGAAAGGACCCGACAAAGGTTGACAGAAGCGCTTGCTATGCCGCGAGATACATCGCGAAAAATATCGTAGCGGCAGGCATCGCAAAGAAATGCGAGGTGCAGATAGCATATGCCATCGGCGTGGCAAAGCCTCTCTGCGTGAATATAAATACATTCGGCACGGGAATCTGTGCGGATGACAGGATAGCCGCGGCTGTTTCCGAGGTGGTAGACCTGCGTCCCGCGGCGATAATCGACTATTTCGGGCTTCGTGCGCCTATCTATCGTGAGCTTTCCGCTTTCGGTCATTTCGGCAGAGAAGAGCTCGGTGTAAGATGGGAAAAGATTGATATAGCAGACAAGCTGCTCGAAAAGATTAAATAAGAATGAAACAGGGCTTCCGAAATCGGAAGCCCTGCAGTGTTTTATACGTCGGTATAAATTATCTCATTATTGTATCATTGAGAGTTGTTGTTGTGTAGAGGAAAAGTACATCTGTCGCGTCTGTATTCACGCCTATCTGATTGAGGAGTCCGCTTGCCATGTATCTTGTATCTACAAGGACTACGCGCTCATAGCCCGAGATAAGAAGGGGAGAGACGGACGAGCCGAATGAATCACGGAATACGAAGAGTGTTTTGCCGTTTTTATTGTTCGGATTTTCTATTTCAACAAGTGATTCGGGACCGGAGAGGAAGATATCGTATCTGTCATTTGATGTGAGGTCGTCGGGATTGTAGACCACGGTTTCATTCTTTGCAAATTTGCCGTCCTTATAGCCATAGAGATAAACCTTTGCGCAGTCTGTGGTATTGTTCTTCAGCACATTGAGCTTATCCGGAGCGAGCGGAAGAGCGCTCTGCCCGTAATAAACGCCGTAGAAATCTCCGAGATTTTCAATCCTGTAGCTGTCCTTGGGATCGATTTTTGTACCCATGGCACCGGCTATCTTATCAGCGATACCGTAGATATTTTCCTGCTTCCAGTGAATATCCGTAGAGTAGAAATCTGAAATCGCGAGATTATCGAAGATATTTATATAATGTGAGTTTTTCGGAGCATTTGAAGAAACGATTTTCATGAATTCATTGTAATCGTAATGCGGATATTTGTTTCCCGAAGCGTAATAGTTCTTATCCGGTATCACGCTGTAATAGATGTTGGCATCGGGGAAATACTTATTGCATATGCTCTGCCACAGCTTGACATTTGAAGTGACGCGGTCGCTGTTTATTTCCGTTTCCTTTTTTACTGCGATACCGTTTGAGATATAGATGCCGTTATTTTCCTGTCTGCCGAGCAGATAGAAGCGGGAAACCGATTTGATGCTGCGGAAGCCCTCGCGCATCGGAAACTGGTCTGCGGCATATTTCTCAAATTTCTTGAAGAAGTCACCTGAGAGCACATTCCCGAGCGTCAGAGAGGGAAATTGTTCAAGCTTTCTTCTCTCGGATTCGGAATAATCCTTTGCTCCATGGAAAAGGCACGATATCGAGAGAAAACCGATTATCAGCACAAAAACCGCGGAGGTTATTATATTTTTTACTTTTGCACTTTTCATATATTTGCCTCCTTAGAAATTAAAATAGAGGAACGGGTTGAAGGTGGAATCCACAAGCTCGCCCGTGCAGATTATCAGTATGCCTGCTACGATAAAGGGAGCGGCATATTCGATAGGCTTCCATTTTTCGCAGAGCTTCTTTGCCGTATTTTTCATGAGCGGAGTTGAACCGATGATGCCCGCGAGGAGCACAACGGCATAGTCACGCAGATAATAGAGCGTTTCTGATGAGCAGAATTTCACGCCCGCACCGCCGAACATGGCGCCGATATGCCGGAGTCCCTGCGAAAATCCGCCGAGATTATCCTTGCTCGAGAAGATGACAAAGCTTATCATCACGGCGAGGAGCACATATATATGTGAGAATACTGCCGGGAGCTTGTCAAGCCATTTTTTAAGGAAGAGCTTTTCAAGCACGAGCAGTACACCGAAGAAGAGACCCCATAATATGAAGTTCCAGCCGGCGCCGTGCCAGAAGCCTGTAATAAACCATACTACGAATATATTGAAAATCCATCTGCCGAATTTCACGCGGTTGCCACCGAGCGGGATATAGATATAATCGCGGAACCAGCTGCCCAGCGACATATGCCAACGGCGCCAGAATTCGGAGATTGTCTTTGAAATATAGGGATAATTGAAGTTTTCGCAAAATTCAAAGCCGAATATTTTGCCCAGACCTATAGCCATATCGCTGTAGCCCGAGAAATCGAAATAAATCTGCAGGCTGTAAGCTATCGCATAGAACCAGTAGAGCACGACGGTTTTTTCTCCCATGGCGGAGAATTTGGAGCAGAATTCGCCGATTACATTTGCGATGAGGACCTTTTTAGCCAGACCCACGCAGAAGCGGAAGGCACCCTGCGAGAATTTTTCAAAGGAATGTTTTCTGTTATCAAGCTCGTCTACAACGGTTGAATAACGGACGATAGGTCCTGCCACGAGCTGAGGAAAAAGCGTCAGATAGGTGGCATAGGTAAAGGGGTTTTTCTGAACGGGAACCTTTCCGCGGTATACATCTATTGTATAGCTCAGACTCTGGAAGGTATAAAAGCTGATACCGATAGGCAGAGCCACCTTGAGCAGCGGAATGTTTGTTCCGACGATTGCGTTTATGTTTGAAATGAAGAAGTCGGTATACTTGAAGTAGCAAAGCAGTCCCAAATCGACAAGCAGTGACAGGACAAGCGACACCTTCGGCATGACCTTGTTATTTCTGCGGCGGAAAAAATCTATGGAGAGCGAGCAGAGGTAATCCCACATCGCCGTGAATACCATAAGAAATACGAGCTTTTTTTCGCCGTAGAAATAGAAGAACAGGCTGAAAGCGAGAAGTACATAATTCTTTATTTTGCGGGGTGCTATGAAGTAGAGCAGCAGCACCGCCGGCAGAAAATAATAGAGAAAAGGTATGCTTGAAAAGACCATTTCGTTTTTAACCTTTCAGAGTTTATTGATTAAAATTCCATATCAAATTCTTTTTCGAGGCGTGTGCCGGATTTTTCTTCGAGAACGTTATCAAAGGCATCTGCAATCTTTTCGCAGGTAGCCTTGGAGCACATAACCATGAGAACATAATTGCCGTTGTTTACGGTGATGAGATATTCCGCATTGCGGCAGACCCATTTTCTCATATTCACGCCGCCGAGCATTTCTTCCTTGACCTTGTCGCCGTCCTTTGCATCCTTGAGCTTTACGATAACCATAGAGAAGGGTTCACCGCCCATCATGACGCTTTCGTTCCACACTGCGTCGTCCTCGACAAGGGAAGCGCTCTCGGAGATGCCGCTGTAATACTTGCCTTCGTCTGCATTGCTTACGCTGAAGTGCGTGGGACCTGACAGCATTATCTCAAATTCGGAGCCGTCATATTCGTTGATAGTGGTTACCTTGCCGCCGATGCTTTCGATAACCTTGTTCATCAGGTCCTCCACGCTGTAGTCCGTGTTCTTTACTTCCTCGGGCTTGCCGGTTGATTCTGTTGTTCCGGATGAGGCGGTTGTGTTATTCGGGTCTGAGTTGCCGCAGGAAACGAGCACTGCCGCAAGCATGCCTACAATAAGAATAAGTGATATTATTTTTTTCATTTTTAAAACCTCCCGAAAGTCTCATATGACCTTCATTTTCTTGTTTTTTTATTTTCGCTTTTCGCGAGCACCGTCAATTAGTCGCCGGAGAAACGGTTTTTTCTCACCTTTTTTTCAAAAAAACGAAAAAAAGTTTCCGCATGCGCATTTTTTGCGCAAAGGACTTGACAAATCGACACTTTTATAATAATCTTATTATGTATTATTCGGAAAGGAGTATACAGAATTTGAAAATAACATTCAGATGGTATGGGGAAGACGATCCCGTTACACTTGACAAAATCAGACAGATCCCGTGCGTGACGGGCACAGTCACGGCGGTTTACGATGTAGCCCCGGGCAAGGTGTGGCCGCGCGAGAGCATAGCCCGCCTGAAAAATCTCTGCAATGACAATGGACTTGAAATGGAGGTCATAGAGAGCATTCCCGTTCACGAGGATATAAAGCTCCGCCGCGGCAATTATCGTGAGTATATAGATAATTATAAGGAAAACATCCGCCGCGTTGCCGAGGCGGGAGTGAAATGCGTCTGCTATAATTTCATGCCTGTTTTCGACTGGACGCGTTCGCGCCTTGACCAGCCGCTTCCCGACGGCTCAACTGCACTTGTATATCACACCGAAGATGTAGCGAAGATGGACCCTACGAAGCTTACCCTGCCCGGCTGGGACGCTTCTTATTCTCCCTCGGAGATAAAGGAGCTTATCGACGCATACAAGGAGCTCGGCGAAGAGGGCCTCTGGCAGAATCTCGAATATTTCATTAAGGAAATAATGCCTGTTGCCGTGGAGTACAATGTCAATATGGCGATACATCCGGATGATCCGCCGTGGTCTATTTTCGGCATACCGAGAATAATCACCTGCGAAAAGAATATCGATCGCTTCCTCTCGCTCTATGACGACAAGCACCACGGGCTCACGCTTTGCAGCGGAAGCCTCGGTTGCACAAAGGCAAACGATTATACCGCGATGGTGCGCAAATACGGCGCTATGGGAAGAATCCATTTTGCCCATGTGCGCAATATAAAAATTCTCGATGACGGCGGATTTGAAGAAAGCGGACATTATTCGCCCTGCGGCTCGCTCGATGTTGTCGGGATACTGAAGGCTTATCATGATGTCGGCTTTGACGGATATCTGCGCCCCGACCACGGCAGAATGATATGGGGCGAGCAGGGCAAGCCCGGTTACGGTCTCTATGACAGAGCGCTCGGCGCCATGTATATGGCTGGCATCTGGGAAACGCTCGAGAAGCTGAAATAATCATGGAAAACAAAAAGAAAGTTGCCGTCATCACGGGTGCCTCAAGCGGCATCGGGCTCGCTGCGGCAAAGGCACTGCTCGCGCGCGGCTACACGGTATATAATCTCAGCCGCAGTCGCTGCCCCGAAAACGGCGTAGTCAGCCTGCGATGCGATGTCTGCTCGGAAGCAGATATTGCAGGTGCTTTTGCAAAGGTGGCAGAGAAGAGCGGCGGGATAGACCTGCTCATCTGCAATGCCGGATATGGCATATCGGGCGCGGTGGAATTTACCGAGAATGCAGACGCAGAGCGACTTTTTGAGGTGAACTTCTTCGGAGTATACAAATGTATAAAATCGGCTCTTCCGCTTTTGCGCACATGCGAGAACGGAAAGAAAGCCGGCAGGATAATAGTCACAAGCTCTGCGGCGGCTGTCTTTGCGATACCTTTTCAGGCGTTTTATTCCGCCTCCAAAGCGGCGCTGAATTCCCTTGCCTTCGCGCTCTCAAATGAGCTTTCGCTTTTCAAAATTCAGGTCTGCGCCGCCATGCTCGGCGATGTCAGAACAGGCTTTACCGACGCGCGCGAAAAGACTTTTGCAGGCGATGAGCTTTACGGTGGCATGATATCGCGCAGCGTTTCATCTATGGAAAAGGATGAGCGCGGCGGCATGAGCGCCGATGCTGTGGGCAGGAAAATCTGCCGCATAGCGGAAAAGAGAAGAATGCCCGTGCGCTGTACGGTCGGTGGGAAATATAAGCTTTTTGTTTTTCTCTCGCGCCTGCTCCCGCAGAGACTGCAAAATAAGATAATAGGCAAAATGTATATGTAAAATTAAAAAACAGGTGCACATCGTGCGCCTGTTTTTCTATATTTAGTGTGTTTTGCGGAGTGTATACGCCGACGGCACAAAATTTCGCTTTACGCTGTTTTTCACTGCGGCGCGGAGCAGAATACCGTCCTCGCCCTTTTCGCATATTGTGATATAGATTTGCCGCGAGCGGCGGCTGATGCTGTATTCGAGATTCGGATATTCAGAGCGGATGGTGTTTTCAAAGTCTGGCAGGTTGTCTTTTCTTACGCAGTATCCCTTTTTGTATTCGCGAAGTCCCGATTTTTTCAGGCTGTTTATTATGTCCACCTGACGATTGACCGTTGCAATCGCCTTTTTAATCTCCCTGTCACTCCCGAAATCAATTTTGCTACCGGAGATATAGCTTTTTATTTCCTTTCCGTCGCGGCGCCTGAAAAACAGGTTTATGCCAAAGCGGCTCAGACGAAATATAAAAATATATATAATAACGAAAATAAGCATAAAGCGGCAATATGCACGCACCGTTTCCGTGGGGCTTCCGATTATCAGTTTTGTTATCAGAACGCCGCAAAGAGCGAGAAAAGCCGCGGTATAGAGATACAAAACCGTCTGAAAGACAACCGATACCCAGAGAAAATCTCCATCGTAACTGCATCCGTAGTAAAATTTCCGCATAAAGTGCGGGATCTTCATCTGACGCAGAAAGCCGTTTTCCAACTTGCCATCATTTTTCAGCTTTGCAAAACGCAGGTTGATATATGAGGTATCATCACACACGCATGGAATGAGTACCCACGAGACGGTAAACATAATAATCATGAAGAAAATATCGGCATTTCGCCAAAAGGTGAACACACCGACGGCTTGCAGAAGAACAACTATCAGCTTTGTTGTTCTTTGGGAATTGAGGTCGATTAAAAAGTCCATAATCTTTGTTATGCCGGTCTTACCTTTGCGTTTCTTTTTCATCTGCTCTCCCTCCCGAATAAATCATGCTTTACCGAAATTATATCAAAAATCGCATATCATGTCAACTGCGGAGGAATAAAAATCCACGGGAAAGTTACTTTCCTCTACGAAGGAAACGAAGGTGTATTTTTGCGTGACCAAGAGGAGGGCTCAGGGTGGCGGAGCCACCTCTGAACACGTGGTATACCAAAAAGTTGCTTTTGTCCCTTATGGGGAAACGATTGCGCTTTTCACTGACGAAAAGCGCAGGAAAAGTCATCAAAGGAAGGCTCCTCGCCCTCCTTTGCAAACCACCTCGCACCCCGTCGAGTTAGCCGCAGGAAGTAATGCGCGGCAAGCGTGTGCTACGGATAGCAAATCCCAAAACTCAAGTATATCTCTCCGCATATCATCAGCCATACCGCGCGTGCGAACACAGTATCCCGCAAAAAACGAGCAGATTCGACGGGGTGGGTGGTTCCGCGCCAAAGCCGTAGCTGCATCCCGTTTTAGCTAAAGCTCCGCCAAAGTGCGCATAACTTGACGGACATCGAAACGAGGCAGCTGAAGCTAAAGTCTGAACAGGTAAAAGTCCGTGTTGACCGGGGCCTGAGCCATACTTCCGGTTTAGTTTGTGGTCGGACTGGTTCGCACGAGTCGCCGCGAGGCGACAAAAAAGAGTTTAAAAAAGGAATCCTTCCTCTTTTTGATTTTTGGTACTTTTCTTCAAAGAAAAGTACACCATCGTTTTTCTTTTCCGCGAGACAAAAAACACGGGCGGCAAAAGCCGCCCGCTTCTTTTTTATTTCACCGTGAATTTGTGATATGTCTTTTTGCCTTTCTTTACGATAAGTCCGTTTTCAAAGGCGGATTTATCAAATGAGAGGTACAGGTCGGTGACCTTATCATCGCCTACAAGTATGCCGCCCTGCTGAACGAGACGGCGAGCCTCGCCCTTGGAGGGGGCAAGCTTTGCGAGCACGAGCATATCGAGAAGCGCCACCTTGCCGTCCGTGAAATTGTCATCGGAAAGTTCAGTTGTCGGCATATCGGCAGATGCACCGCCGGAAATGAAGAGCGCCTTTGCCGCCGCGAGTGCCTTTTCGGCTTCTTCTTCGCCGTGAATCATCTTTGTCAGCTCGTATGCGAGCTTTTCTTTTGCGCCGTTTATCGCGCTGCCCTCAAGCTTTGCATATTCGGCAATCTCTTCGAGCGGCATGAATGTGAGCATCTTCATGCACTTGACAACATCGGCATCGTCGATATTTCTCCAGTACTGGAAGAAATCGTAGGGTGTCGTCTTTTTCGGGTCGAGCCAAACGGCGCCGTTTGCCGTTTTGCCCATCTTTTTGCCCTCGCTGTTCATGAGCAGGTTGATTGTGAGCGCATATGCGTCCTTGCCCGTCTTTTTGCGGATAAGGTCTGTTCCGAAAAGCATATTCGACCACTGGTCGTCGCCGCCGAACTGCATATTGCAGCCGTAGTGCTCATGCAGGTAGTAGAAGTCATATGACTGCATTATCATGTAGTTGAATTCGAGGAATGAGAGACCGCGTTCCATTCTCTGCTTGTAGCACTCTGCGCGGAGCATATTGTTGACAGAGAAGCATGCGCCGACATCACGGAGAAGCTCGATATAATTGAGCTTGAGAAGCCAATCGGCATTGTTTACCATGATGGCTTTGTCTTCGCCGAATTCGATGAAGCGCTCCATCTGACGCTTGAAGCAGTCGCAATTATGCTGGATTGTCTCAGGCGTCATCATAGAACGCATATCAGTGCGTCCCGAGGGGTCGCCGACATATCCTGTGCCGCCGCCTATGAGAACGACGGGACGATTGCCCGCCATCTGCAGGCGCTTCATCAGGCAGAGCGCCATGAAGTGACCTACATGGAGGCTGTCTGCCGTAGGGTCAAAGCCGATATAGAATTTTGCACCGCCATTGTTTATCAGGTCTCTGATTTCTTTTTCGTCTGTTACCTGCGCGATAAGACCACGCGCCTGTAATTCTTCATAAATCTGCATTTGTTTTTCTCCTTTTATATAGATTTTATTTTTTTCAGGCAAATAAAAAATCCTCTGCCGGAGCAGAGGACGAAAAATCGTGTTACCACCTCATGTTTGCATATACCTCGCGGGATATGCCTCGTCGGGTTTCATGCAAAACCCACGCGCTTTAACGGGCGCACACGGTACAGCCTACGGCATAAGCTTTCGGTGTACGGCTCGGGAGTGTATTTCGTCGCCTGCCTTTGCTGCCTTGCACCGACCGACAGCTCTCTGCAAAAGGGGAGGGCGATTACTCTTTCCGTCATTGCCTGTATAGGGAAGTATATCACAAAGCACGCATTTTGTCAAGTGAAAATGGCAAAATTATTGCCATGGCGGCGTGTGAAAGAAAATTATACAAGAGTATAATAAAATTTACCACGGCGCATGATGCAAGAAAAAGACTTATACAACTGTGTTATTTCCCAAGCCTTGCGCCGCATCAAGCATTTCACGTGCCGCAGTGAGGGTTTTCTCCGTTATCTTTTCACCGCCGATGATTCTTGCTATTTCGCTTACTCTTTCGTCATGCATGAGCGGATGCGCACCTGAATATGTGCGCCCGTCCTCCTCTTTTTTCGACACGAGCAGATGCTCCGCCGCTATTGCCGCTATCTGCGGAGAGTGCGTGATGCAGATTATCTGCGAGGTTTGCGAGCTCTGGCGCATTTTTATACCGATTTTATACGAGGTTTTGCCCGAGATGCCCGTATCTATCTCGTCAAAGATGAGAGTCGGCGTTTTTTCCTTATCTGCCATCGCGCATTTCAGCGCGAGCATGATGCGTGAAATTTCGCCGCCGGAGGCGATTTTGGAGAGCGGCATAAGCGGCTCGCCCTTGTTTGCCGAAACGAGAAATTCCACCTCATCGCATCCGTTTGGCAGAAAGACATCGGATTTTTTTACGGATATTTCAAAGCTTACGTTTTCCATCTCGAGAAAAGCAAGCTCGGAGACTATTTTGCGACTGAGGATATCCGCGGCACTTTTTCGCTTATCGGAGATCGCGGAGGCGGCGACAAGCGCTTCTTTTTTGATGCACTTCAGCTCCTCTGAGAGGTCGGCTATCATATCATCGGAGTTTTCTATTTCGGCAAGCTCGAGTTCTGCCTTTGCACGAAAGTCCAGTATTTCGGCGACGCTCGAGCCGTATTTGCGCCCGAGCTTTTTCAGCTCTTCAAGGCGCTCTTGCGTCTTATCTATCAGCTCGGAGGGATTTTCCGCTCCGATATCGCATTTTTTGTATATGGTTTCCGCTATGTCCTCGAGGCGGTAGCGGATATCATTCAGCTCATCCGTATATTCGGCGCAGTTGCCGATGATATCGGAGAGCGCATCGACCGCGCCGACGCATTTTTCTATGAGATCGCAGGCGGAAAGTCCTTTTTCACTGCGGTAGAGTGCGCGGTAAACAAGCTTGGCGTATTTTGCCGTTTTTTCTGCATTGGCAAGCATTTTCAGCTTTTCCTCGAGTGCTTCTTCCTCGCCCGCCTTCGGCGAAACGGCGTTTATCTCCGCTATCTGAAATTTCAGCATTTCCGTGCGGCGGAGCTTCTCCTTTTCGTCGCGGTGCAGGCGGTTTATTTCCGCCTTTATATCGCGCATCCGTTCATAGAGCAGGGAATAAGCGGCGATACTATCCTCGGTATCGGCAAAGGAATCGAGGATATTTATATGGTTCATAGGGTCGAGCAGATACATTCCCATATGCTGACCGTGAATACTGATGAGCATATTGCCGACCTCACGCAGAGCAGAAACCGGAACGGGACGCCCGTTTATTTTCGCCGTCGACTGCCCCTGCACGCTGATATCGCGACGGAGCATGAGACTTTCCTCATGAGGGATGTCATATTTTTCGAGTGCGGTGAAAATGCGCTCGGGAACATCGGTAAAGACTGCCGCGACAGAGGCTTTTTCCTCGCCGTGGCGCACGAGCTCCTTATCGGCTCTCGCACCGAGTGCCAGCTCTATCGCATCGAGAATGATGGATTTGCCCGCGCCCGTTTCGCCTGTGAGCACGGTAAAAGGCGCGGAAAAAGCTATGTTTTCCGTTTTTATTATCGCTATATTGTTTATCCACAGCTCGGAAAGCATTTTGCCGCCCCCTTCTTTCATTTTATATTTCCGCGATGCTTTTCAGTATGGCAACAAACTGACTTGCCGCCTGATTGCTGACGGCTACGATGAATATCGTATCATCACCCGCAATGCTTCCGAGCAGGAGCTCGCTCTGCATGGCGTCTATTGCCGCCCCCGCGGCATTTGCCATACCGGAATAAGTGCGCACGACTACCAGATTGTTTGCGCAATGAACAGCCGAGATCGTCTGATGCAGTATATTTCTGTATTTCTCGTTTGTATCAAACTTATTGACTCTCGGGAGCGAATATTTAGAGTGCCCGTCGTCTGTCTGTATCTTTATCAGATGCAGGCGCTTGATATCGCGCGATACCGTCGCCTGCGTCACCTCATATCCGCAGTCGCGAAGTCTCGCTATAAGCTCGTCCTGCGTTTCTATGCGGTAAATGTCTATTATTTCGAGTATTTTTTGCAGTCTGTCTTTTTTCATACGTTGCTCCTTTCACGCTTTGTCTTGTTTAGCAAAGGCTTTTTTTACCGTGTTTTCTATATCGCCGTCGGAAATCGAAGCCTCACCGCCCGCGATAAAAAGTGCGGTGTATTCTCTGTTACCGTCGCCTCCCGCTATGGGAGATGGGCATATGCCGCGCATGGCAAGTCCCGATGCAAGAGCGCTTTCGCGTATGTCGCGGATGACCCTTTCATGAACGCGCGGGTCTTTGACTATCCCGCCCTTGCCTATGTTTTCTCTGCCTGCTTCAAACTGCGGCTTGATGAGCGAAACGAAAGGCGCGCCGTCATCGAGCAAGCCTCTCACCGCACCGTATATCAGCTTCTGCGAGATAAACGAAATATCCGTTACCGCCATATCGATATGGCGTGAGAAAAGGGAAGGTGCCATATATCTCGCGTTGCAGCCCTCGATATTTTCCACGCGCGGGTCGGCGTCAAGCGAAGGCGCAAGCTGACCGTGACCGACATCGAGCGCATAAACAAAATCGGCGCCGTACCTGAGCAGGCAATCAGTGAAGCCGCCGGTTGAAGCGCCGATATCAAGCACACAAAAACCTGCCACCTCAAGATGAAAAGCTATCAGTGCCGATTCCAACTTGAGACCTCCGCGACTGACGAAGGGCAATTTCTTTTCTATATTTACCGCATGAGCCGGTGTGTCATCGGGGATAATAAAAGAGGGCTTCGGTATTTTCTTTCCCGAAATGTAAACGCCGTTTCCTATAAGGACAGCGGCTTGGCTTCTGCTTTCCGCAAAGCCGTGGGTGAAAAGAAAAACATCAGCCCGCATAGCTTATTCCTCGCTGTTTTTTGATGGTTTTTTTGTGTATTTTGCTTTTTTTTCGTTTTTGCTGAAGACAGAAAGAATTTTTGCCACAGCCATTACTATTTCATTGCTGAAATTGAGTCCTGCCGCCTTGCCGACAGCCTTGGAGCCGACGGTGAAAGCCGAAACAAGACCGCCCATGACAACACCGAGCCAGAAACCGCCGTTTTCGCTTGTCGCCATCTTTATCGCGACAGCCGCCGCCGTAGAACCCGAAACGACGCCGCATATATCGCCTATGACATCGTTGCAGAAGCTGGAAACCCTGTCCGCATTCTTTATCAGCCTGACAGCCATCTTGCCTGCGCGCACCTTTCTTGCCGCCATGGCAAGGAAAGGCTTGGGGTCGGCAGTCGCCACGGAAAGCCCTATAATATCAAATATCACGCCGAGTGCTATGAAAAAGACAAGCACGAGGCATGAACAGAATACATTGAGATAATTAAGCCCTTCCGACGAGAGAAGGGAGAGAACCATTGATATAGAAAGACTGGAGAGAAAAGCCGTTACCGACCATTTCCAGTTTACCAGCTTCCAGAATGATTTTTTTGCTTTTTTCGGACTCGGCTTCGAGTCCTTACTTCGAGGGATATCGTTTTCCAAAGAAATGCTCCTTTAAAAAAATGAATTACAATTGAAATAAATGAGATAATAAAAAAAGAAAGAGTTCGGCGGTGTAAAAAGTAAACCTTGCGGCATAGGTCAAGTAGGCTTTCCCCCGACGCTACTCTTCGTTACCGATGAGAGCGGTTTCCCTTTAAAGCGAAGGTCGGCGCGTCTCCGCGTCCGCGACTTGATTGCCGTTTAGTCCGCACTGCAATCCTTTTTACACCTATATAAAACAGCCTAGAAGTTTTCCTTAATGAAGTTACCGTCCGCCTAGTCTCTTTTGCAACGATGGTTTCAAGCGGCAATGACCCAGTTTCCTCGGCCAAGGAAAAAGGGGGTTAATTCCAACTATCCGCCATAATCACTCAAGGCAGGCTACTCTATCCACAGCGTCTTTTAAAACCTGCACCGCGTAATAGGTTTAATCTTCCGGCCGTAGTCTCAACGCGAATACAAATCGGCATTTTAACCACGAAGGGAAGCCTCCACGGAAAGTGGGTCGGGCTCCGTATGCCATTACGGTCCGCCCACAGTCCTAACCTCCCAGCAGCCACCCTAAACTGGGCGTAAAAAGCAGCAACAAGGAGTTTCATCGATGTGCCCTTTAACGGATTTTTAGGCCCGTCTTCGGCAAAACGTGCTTCAACTAGGATACTGTGCCGTACACGCGATATTAAATCGCATCATAATTATATCATATTGCCGCGCAATAATCAAGAGAGAAAGGCGAAAAATTTTATTTGTTTACAATTTATTCGCAAATAAATTTTGCCGTAAAAGGAAATTACTTTCTTCGACATAAGGCAAAAGCCTCCCGTGCAAAAAACTTTCGGAAGAAAAAGTACTATTCTATTTACTTTTCCTCTTTTTTATGTTAAAATTGACAAAAAAGTAAATCATATATCCGATGCTAACGGAGAAAAGCTTTCAGAGGTTATTATGAATAAGAAAAAAGTCGCCCTTGATTATGTAATTCTTGCTCTCGGCTCAATACTTACCGCTCTCGGAGTTCATTTTTTCAAGATTCCGAATAATTTCTCCACAGGCGGATTCAGCGGTCTCGGCATGCTCCTCGGCAAGCTTATACAGGGGATTGATACATCTACCGTTATTTCCTTACTTAATATAGGTTCGCTTATTTTCGGCTTTTTATTCCTCGGCAAGTCGCTCGGAATAAAAACAATATACTGCACGCTCATTTATGCGGGGGTCGTGCAGTTGCTCGGCATTATCGCGCCTATGAACGCGCCTTTTACCGATGACAGGATGCTCGAGCTTTTCTTCAGCTTTTTCCTCGGCTCTGCGGGAGCGGCGATAGTTTTTAAAAAGGGAGGAAGCACCGGCGGCACTGATATCGTGGCGCTTATCATACGCAAATATTTCAAGAGCGATATCAGCGCGGCTCTGCTCGGCGCCGATCTGCTGATAGTGCTTGCATCGTTTGCCGTTTTCGATATAAAAACAGGATTTTATTCGCTCTTGGGTCTTCTTCTCAAATCGTTCGGAGTGCAGACCGTCATCGACGCGATGAACAAGAAAAAGAGCCTGATGATAGTGACAACTCATGCTGATGAAATATCGAAATTTATCACGGATAATGTTCACCGCGGTGCTACGGAATGGAGAGGAAACGGTGTTTTCACCGATGACAGCCGCAGTGTGATACTGACGGCGCTTTCGCCCTATCAGGCGGCAAAGGTCAGCGCATATGCGAAAAAAGTCGACCCGAATGCCTTCATCATCGTGAATAACACACATGAAATATACGGCAAGGGCTTCATGAATATGAGCGAAATTTAAAAATAAATAAAAATTGGGGGCTATCATGATGAAAGTGAAATTCACCGTTCTGCCAGAGGAGCTTATATCTCCCGTTTCCGAATACTGCGCCGATATCGGCATCTGCATTTCGGACTCGGCAACCGCAAAGGTTACCGCTTCGGAGGGCGACTGTCTTCGCGTTGAGGGTACGGCGGACGACATAAGGATAACCTACAGTCGCCGCTGTGAGCTTTTCCGCGCGCTGAGCTATCTTTCCGATTTTGCCGAAAACGGTGAGCCGATATGCGAAAAGGGAAGATATCCGCTGCTCTCCTATATGGCGGACTGCTCACGCAATGCTGTCCTTGATGTTTCATTTGCCAAGCGTATGATGCGGAATCTTGCCGGCATGGGATTTACTTCCTTGATGCTGTATATGGAGGATACATACGAGCTTACCGAATATCCGTATTTCGGATATATGCGCGGCAGATATACGGAAGCCGAGCTTCGCGAGCTGGATGACTACGCATATTCTCTCGGACTTGAACTTATTCCGTGCATACAGACGCTCGCCCATCTCGCGACGGCTCTGCGCTGGCCTGATTTCGAAGGCTACAAGGAGTCGCCCGATGTACTGCTCATCGGCGACGAGCGTACATATAAATTCGCGGAGGCTGCGATAAAGCATTGCTCAGAATGCTTCCGCTCGAGAAGGATAAACCTCGGCATGGACGAGGCGAGTACTGTCGGAAAGGGAGAATCCGTCAAGCGTTACGGTCATCGCAAGCCCTCCGATATGATGCTCGAGCATCTCACGAGAGTAAACGATATCTGCCGTAAATACGGCATGAAGCCGATGATATGGAGTGATATGTTCTTCCGAATGGCTTTTGACGGCTCCTACAGAATAAGAGAGGGAAGGGTGCCGCATGAGGTCATAGAAAAGGTGCCTGCCGATGTAGAACTTGCCTACTGGGATTACTACAGCAGGGACAGAGCGCTTTTCAGCCACATGCTCGATTGTCATAACGATTTCCCGAACAAGACGATATTTGCGGGCGGGGCTTGGAAATGGTCGGGCTTCGGCGCGCACAATGCCTTTTCGCTTGAATCGAGCAAGCTTCAGCTTGATATCTGCGAGGAATACGGAATAAGCGAGATACTTGTCACGGGCTGGGGAGATAACGGCGGAGAGGCTTCGCAGGTTTCCGCAACGGCAACCCTGCTTTATTTTGCCGAGAGATGCTATCACGGTCAGTCGGATGAAAAGTGGCTTGACAGGCGCTCGCGCGACTGCTTCAATACCTCTTTTGACGATCTGCTTGCCTTTGACCTGCCGGATTCGCTTCCCGAATGTACCGTTGACAAGGTAAAACTCCCTGCTTCTGCCTGCAAAACGTTGCTCTATAATGACCCGCTGGAGCGCTTTATGGATCTTCATCTCGTGCGTGAAACGGTATCGACGGAATATGCAAAGCGTGCCGAGAAACTTTTCTCGCTGAAAGAAAATCCGAGATTCGGCTATGCTTACGAAACGCTCGGCTGGCTTTGCTCCGTGCTTTCTCTCAAGAGCGACCTCGGGCTTCGCCTGCGCGAGGCATACAAGGCGGGCGACAAGGCAGCTCTGAAAAAGGCGGCAGATGATGATATACCGAAGATAATCGATTTTCTTGAAAAATTCATCTCGGCATACCGCCGCCAGTGGTACCATGAAAACAAGACGTTCGGCTTCATCGCGCAGGAGATTCGTCTCGGCGGGCTTACCGAGCGTATGCGCTCCGTAAAAATGCGCCTCGATGACTATGCCGAAGGAAGGACAGACAGGATAGAAGAGCTGGAGACAGAACCGCTGCCGTATTCCCCCGACAAGGTCGGAAATTACCATCCGCATATCGGCTGGAGAAATATTTTGACGGCAGGGCAGCTCTGATGCATTCTTATACACCTGTATAAATAAGGAGAATTTTCAATGAATATAACTGTATATCTCGCTTCAAGCGACGGAAATATGCCTGCTCTTGCAGGAGCGGCGGCAGAGCTCGGTTCATGGATAGCCGAGAGCGGAGACACGCTCATTTACGGAGGCTCAAAGAGCGGGCTTATGGGTGTGCTTGCCGAGAGCGCGCTCAAAAAGGGAGGAAGGGTTATCGGCATAGAGCCGCAGATTTTTGTGGATGCGGGCTATGTTTACGATGAGATTTCCGAGCTGATAGTGACGAAAAACATGACCGAGCGCAAGACCGGAATGATAGAGCTGGGAGATGCCTTCATCGCTTTCCCGGGCGGCACCGGAACGCTCGAGGAGATTTCCGAGGTGATGTCGCTCGTGTCGCTGCGCTGGCTCGATGCACCATGCATACTTTATAATCTCGGCGGCTACTACGAGGGGCTCCGCACTCTGCTTGAAAAGATGAAGGAAACGGGGCTTTCCTCCGAGGAAAAGCTCTCCGGCATATATTTTGCCGACAGTCTTGACGAGATAAAAAAGATAATAAAAGAAAAATAAATTCCGCAAAAATCGTATTCCGGCGAATAAGCCGTTCCTTTTCCGTCCTAAAATAAATAAAAATCGTGCGGCACGGGGAGAGGATTATGATTCTGAAGGGATATACAAAAAATATCGTCGTAGTAAAAAATCTTGAAAATCAGCTTATTGAGGAGGCTTTTCTGATACTCAAAAAAGAGGCTCGTGAGGAGGCGACGGAGACGGATATTGTCCGTGAGGCAAATATGCTGATAAGCGGGTGCGACATCCGTGCAAAGAAAAAAGCCCCCCTCGGGGGAGCTGTATGCTTCCTGCTCGGCGCACTTGCCTCAGGCTTTGCGCTTTCGCTTCTTTTCATCTGTATCGGCGTATTATAAACAGATTTCTTCATAGTCGAGACTTGCGTCTCTTGCAAGCGTATGGCACGGGTATACCTGTGCCATTTTTTTTACGGCTTCTTCCGCGCGGCGAAAAGACGCCGTGTCCGCAAATATTCCGAAAACGGCAGAGCCGCTTCCGCTCATCTGAGCCATATGCGCACCGCACGAGAGCATGGCTTCCTTTATGGCGAAAACCTTGCTTGCGGCAGGCAGTGTGGATTCGAATTTATTCAGACTGAGCTTTGCCGCAGCTTTGAAATCCCCGCGCTCCATAGATGAGACAAAGGCATTGATATCACCGCTCTTTCTGCAGAGCCCGCGCGCATCTATCTCGGCAAAAGCGAGCGGGGTGGAAATATTCTCTCCGTAGGGCTTCGCTATGAGCAGATGCAGGGTAGGATTTTGCAGGGTATCAGTCATCTTTTCTCCTATGCCGCGTGCCAATACAGTGCCGCGTCTGATGCAGAAGGGAACATCCGCGCCGATTTTCGCTCCGAGCGCGATAAGCTCATTTTCATCTGTTCCCGCATCAAACATATCAGAGAGAATAGTGAGAACAGCCGCCGCATCGGCACTTGCGCCGCCGAGTCCGGCTTCGGAGGGAATATTTTTGATCAGTTCTATTTCAAAATCGCAATCCGCCATACGCACGCCGTCTTTTGAGAGCGCATCGGGATATGCAGCGGCAAAAAGTTCTGCCGCACGGTATGCCGTGTTTCTCGGCTGAGGGAGAGCAAAATCCGCTCTCTGTTTGCCTTCCTTTGCGAAAACGGAAATTCTACCGCTTCCTTTCACGGCACGCAGGGTGACTATATCAAATATATCTATAGATTGCATGACGGTTTCCAGCTCGTGATAACCGCTCGGCATTTTGTCGGTGACATCGAGGTACAGATTTATCTTAGCGGGTATTCTGATGGTTTTTTTCATATATTATACTCCGAAAAAAGGCTTTATCTGAATTTTGAGACAGCCCTCAAGATAATATTTCGTTTTGTCCTGATTGCCGTGAAGGGGCAAAGCTCCTGACAGCAGTAGCATCGTATGCATTTTTCGCGCTCAATATGCGCGACGGTTTTGCCGCCTGCCTGCACCATGAATATAGTATGCTGCGGACAGGAATTTTTACATTCGCCGCAACCGCGGCATTTTGCCGTATCTATCTCGGGGCGCGGCGAAAGTATCCTGCCGAAAATGCCGCCAGAGAAGAGCTTCAGCGCAGACATTGATGAGTTTCCCTTGCTTGTGGCGGGAACGATATCGCCGATGGCGACATCCTCGGGGCGCAGGAGCGGATATTCGAGCAGGTCGGCACTTTTCGGTATGCAGCCGCGCTTCTGCGACTGAATAACCGTGCCGACGCCGGAAAAGCCGAGTATTTTTTCTGCGGCGAGATCCGAGGCAAAAGGACTGCGGCTTGTGAGGATACAGCCCATCTTTTTCGGATTTCCGCCTGTAGGTCCGTCGCCCTCCATGCCTATTATCGCATCGGTTATCGCTATAACCTCACATCTGCGGCAATGCATATCGCAGAGGTCGCATATCATGGATTCGAAATCATCATATTCGGGATGAGCCGCATGCATTTCAAATTTTTCTATGCCGGGGATGGTACCGAATAGATTTTTTACTGCACCGCTCATCGCCGTGAGCGAATGGGTTTTCAGCTTGCAGACATCGAAAATAACATCGGCATCTGCTATGGGAGAGATGATATTGAAGCTTTTTACGGATTTCCCCTCGGGGAAATTGAGCGTCTGCGCGGAAATATCTGTATTGAAGCATACGCGCAGATCCTTTGCGGCATCGTACATTCCGCAGACACGGTAAAATCCGTCCATGCGTTGTGCCGAATAGACGCCGCCGGGGCTTTCCGCCACGGTAGGCTCTATACCTGCTTCATTCAGGAGAAGAAGAAGCGCGCGGATTACGGAAGGGTGGGTGGTAGCCGCTGCTTCGGGCGGTTTTTTCATAACGAGGTTAGGCTTTATAACTATTCTTTTGCCGCGCATGCCGGCTATATTTATGCCGAGCACCGCAAAATGGGATGCGAGGATTTCCTTTATTTTTGCTGTATCGTATTCATCTGCCGCAGATACGGCGACTTTCCTGCTGTATTCCATTGCTTTTTTTCTCCGTAATTATGAGAGTGCATATAATCACATCATATATGATATCACAAGTGCAGGAAAAATGCAAGTGGCAATAGGAAATAGTGAGGAAATTTACAAAATGTTATTATTTTGAATAGAGAATTTTGCAAACAAAATTATTTTTGAGACAAAAACTCTTGCATTTTGAAAAAAGATATGGTAAAATAAGTCCGTTCATATGCCGGAATGACGGAATTGGCAGACGTACGGGACTCAAAATCCCGCGGTGGCAACATCGTGCGGGTTCGACCCCCGCTTCCGGCACCAAAAATCGACAGACTTCGCAGAAGCCTGTCGATTTTACTTTTTCACTCTTCACTTTGGCGAACTTACGGCTTTATGCAAAGCACTTCCGCGCTTCGATACCGCTATGGAAAACTTAATTTTTCTTCATTAAATTTTGGAAAATTTCATTGACTTTCGCTCACATATATGTTAATATATTGGTATAAAAATTAGAATGGGGGAGGATTGGATTTGATATTCATCCCTCTTCTGTCCGAAAAATAAAAAACAAATATTCTTGTAATCGTAAAAGCGATTGGAAAGGAAGAAAAATATGGCAAGTTACGAAACAAGCGCCGAGCTTCGCCGCGCGGTGGAAGCCGCCGAAACGGTAGCCGACGCAAAGCTTGCAAAGCTCGGAAAGCTCTCTGCTTCCGCCCGCATGAAGCTTCTTTTCGACGAGGGCACCTTCGTTGAAATAGGAAAATACATCGGGCGCAAGTCAACAGAGCTTGACAGCGGCGAGGATGACAGCCTTGAGCCTGTTGTCACAGGCTACGGCGCTGTAAACGGCGTTCTTGTATTCGCATTTTCGCAGGATTATTCCCGTCTCTCGGGCGCACTCGGCGAAATGCACGCAAAAAAGATTTGCAATGTCTATGATATGGCTGAGAAATCCTGTTCTCCTGTCGTGGGCATTTTTGACAGCGCAGGTGCAAAGATTCTCGAGGGCGTTGATGCTCTCGCGGGCTACGGCGAAGTGATGGCAAAGGCGGCAAACGCCGATATACCTCAGATAGCCGTAATCTCCGGTCCCTGCACGGGCGCAAATGCCGTTATCTCTCAGATGATGGATATCACAGTCACCGCGGCAAAGACAGGCGAAATGCGCATGGCATCCTCTGCGGTGCTGGAGGATAAGACTCTCGGCACTCCCGAGAAGCTGGCAGAGCAGGGCATTTCCGCGATAACGGCGGCAGATGATGCCGACGCTCTCGCAAAGGTTCGCACACTCATCTCCTGTTTCGGCGGCGAATTTGTTACCTCCGACAATGCAAACCGCGCTGTGAATATCGACTCTCTCATGCAGGGCGAATATGATGTTCATGCGGTTATAAACGAAGTATTTGACGCAGGCTCGTTTATCGAGCTTTATGCGGAAAGTGCCGGAATGATAGTCTGCGGTCTCGCCGCTATGAACGGCAAGGTCGTCGGCGTAATGGCAAACAATCCCGCAGTCAAAGGCGGCAAACTCTGCCCCGGTTCTGCGGATAAAGCGCTGAAATTCCTCGGCATATGCGACCGTTATGCGGTTCCCGTTATCACGCTTGCCGACAGTTGCGGTATTCCCTCGAGCGACAGAGCCGAGGAAAAAGGACTTGCATACAAGCTCGCCCTTTTTGCCAAGGCTTATGCCACGGCGAGAGTCCCGAAGATAAGCGTTATACTCGGCAGAGCATACGGCTCCTTATATTCGATATTCGGCTCCAAGGCGATAGGTGCCGATATAGCATTCGCTCTGGACAGTGCAAAGATAGCTGCCATGGCTCCGGAAGCCGCCGTAGAATTTCTCGGTATTGTAAATGATGAGTCGAAGCACAATGAAACAGCCGAAAAATGGGCAGGCGAATTTGCTTCTCCCATCCGTGCGGCAAAGAGCGGTCATATCGACGATATCATAGCTTCGAGCGAGCTTCGGGCGAGAATTGCCGCCGCAGTCGAAATGCTTACGGCATAAGGAGGGATTACCATGTATCTTTCCGATATACTTGCGGCTGTGCCGGAAACAGTAGAAGCAACTGCGGAAACCACGCTGTCTATAGGTGAGCGTGTTTCCAAGGGACTCGGTACCTCTCTTCTCGGAATGGCGACGATATTCGTCATGCTCACGGTGCTCTTCATCATGATGAAGCTGATGAGTGCCGTTTTCGGGAAAAACGATAAAAAAGCGGAGAAATCCGTTCCCGCAGCACTTCCGGAGAAAGCGCCTGCTCCCGTAACGGTGCAGACAGAAGCTGAGGATGAGGAGGAAACCGTAGCCGCTATAGTTGCCGCGATTTCCGCCTGCACGGGAAGCTCTCCCGCTTCCTTCCGCGTAGTATCTTTCAAGCGTGTATATTTTAACTGATTATATATGGAGGAATTATGAAAACTTATAATGTTATTGTAAACGGAAAGGCTTATACCGTTTCCGTAGAAGAAGTAAACGGCGCCGCTCCCGCAGCGGTTTCCGCTCCCGTAGCAGCACCCGCTCCCGCAGCAGCTCCCGCTCCCGCAGCAGCACCCGCTCCCGCAGCGGAGCCCGCTTACGCGGCAGCTCCCGCAGGAGAAGCAAAGGTAACGGTCACAGCTCCCATGCCCGGCACCATAGTTGCAGTGAATGTTACCGTCGGACAGAAGGTTGAAAAGGGCACGGTTCTCTGCCTGCTCGAAGCCATGAAAATGGAAAATGAAATCATGGCTCCCGAGGGCGGCACGGTAACAGGCGTCGCCACATCGAAGGGCGCTTCCGTCAACGCGGGCGACATACTCATCACCATAGCGTAAGGATTTGTTTTCATATTATATATATTGGTGGTGAAAGAAATTGATAGAAGCTATAAAAAATTTATGGGAAACTACCGGTCTCTTTCAGTTTGAAAGCACCGAGCTTATGATAAAGACGCTCATAATGTATGTCATCGTCGGTGTGCTCGTATATCTTGCCGTTGTAAAGGGCTTTGAGCCTCTGCTCCTGCTCCCGATAGCGACAGGCATGCTCCTCGCAAATCTGCCCGGCGCAAATCTTTTCCATATGGAATGGTTTGTGGACGGCGTGCCTGTGATGCGCGACGGTATTGAGGTCATGTCAACCAAGCTTTCCGATGTCGTTTCATACGCTGTCGGAAACGGCGGACTCCTCGATATACTTTATCTCGGTGTTAAACTCGGTATTTATCCCTCACTCATATTCCTCGGCGTAGGCGCGATGACGGACTTTTCTCCGCTCATATCAAACCCCAAAAGCATATTCCTCGGCGGCGCTGCACAGCTCGGCGTATTCATGGCTTTCTTCGGCGCTCTGCTTTTCGGCTTCTCGCCTCAGGTAGCCAGTGCCATAGGTATCATCGGCGGTGCGGACGGTCCCACTGCCATACTTGTGACAAAAATACTCGCACCCGAATATCTCGGACCGATAGCTATAGCGGCATATTCATATATGGCGCTTATTCCTATGATTCAGCCCCCGATAATGAAGCTGATGACAACAAAGAAGGAGCGTAGTGTAGTTATGACAACGCTCCGCCCCGTTTCCAAGAAGGAGCTTGTGATATTCCCGATAATGGTTATCATCGTGGTGTGTCTCATGCTTCCCGATGCCGCTCCTCTCATAGGCTTCCTCATGTTCGGAAACCTGCTTAATGTAAGCGGCGTTACCGACCGTCTTTCCAAGACTGCTCAGAATGAGCTTATCAATATCGTCACGATATTCCTCGGAATATCCGTCGGCGCTACGGCAAGTGCAAAGACCTTTCTTGATGCAAAGACTCTGCTCATTATCGCACTCGGTCTTGTGGCGTTCTGTTTCTCGACCTTCGGCGGACTTCTCGGCGGCAAGATAATGTATCTTCTCTCGGGCGGCAAGGTAAATCCGCTTATCGGCTCTGCGGGCGTTTCCGCCGTACCTATGGCGGCGCGCGTATCGCAGAAAGTCGGTCAGGAGGAGGTTCCCGGAAACTTCCTGCTCATGCACGCAATGGGACCGAATGTTGCCGGCGTTATAGGCTCGGCTATCGCGGCAGGCGTATTTCTTGCGCTCTACCAAGTTAAGTAAAGAAAGGATAAAGTCATGGCTAAAGTTAAAATTTGCGAAACAGTCCTGCGTGACGCTCACCAGTCGCTTGTCGCCACAAGAATGACAACTGAGCAGATGCTCCCCATTCTCGAGGAGATGGACAAGGTCGGCTACTACGCGCTTGAGGCATGGGGCGGTGCCACGTTTGATGCCTGCCTGCGCTTCCTCGATGAGGACCCGTGGGAAAGACTCCGCAAGATAAGAGATAAGGTTAAAAATACAAAGCTCCAGATGCTTTTCCGCGGTCAGAATATTCTCGGATATCGCCACTATGCGGACGATGTCGTGGAATATTTCGTTCGGAAATCCATCGCAAACGGCATTGATATACTCAGAATTTTTGACGCGCTCAATGACCCGAGAAACCTCAAAACCGCTATTGATGCGACAATAAAAGAGGGCGGTCATGTTCAGGCGGCAATAAGCTATACCACAAGCCCCGTCCATACGAACGAAGGCTTTGCAAAATACGCAAAGCAGCTTGAGGAGATGGGTGCAAATTCCATCTGCATCAAGGATATGGCGGGTCTGCTCAAGCCTTATGACGCATATGAGCTTGTTTCCCTGATAAAGCAGAATGTAAAGATTCCCGTTCAGCTTCATACGCACTATACATCCGGTCTTGCCTCTATGACCGTGCTAAAGGCTATAGAGGCGGGCGTCGATATAGTCGATACGGCTATTTCTCCTCTCGCTATGGGCACGAGCCAGCCGCCTACGGAGTCGCTCGTTGCAGCCCTTGCCGGAACAGAATATGACACCGGTCTTGACCTTGCTCAGCTTGATAAGATATGCAAGTATTTCACACCTATCCGCGAGCAGTTCCTTGAGAGCGGTCTGCTTAATCCCAATGTGCTGAAAGTGGATGTGAACGCGCTTCTCTATCAGGTTCCCGGCGGTATGCTTTCAAACCTTGTTTCCCAGCTTAAGCAGGCAGGCAAGCTCGATAAGCTTCCCGAGGTTCTTGCCGAGGTTCCGAATGTAAGAAAAGATGCGGGTTATCCCCCGCTTGTTACTCCTTCCTCCCAGATTGTCGGCACGCAGGCTGTGCTCAATATCATCAGCGGCGAGCGCTATAAGATGGTCTCCAAGGAATTTAAGGGTATCGTTCGCGGCGAATACGGCAAGACTCCCGTAGATATCGCTCCCGACTTCCGCAAGAAGATAATCGGAAACGAAAAGCCGATAACATATCGTCCCGCAGACGCGCTCGAGCCCGAGCTTGACAAGCTTCGCGAGGAGGTAAAGCCGTGGGCTATACAGGATGAGGATGTCCTCTCCTATGCGCTCTTTGAGCAGGTTGCCGTCAAGTTTTTCGAGAAGAGAAAAGCGAAAATGTACGGCATAGATAAAAATTCCGACAGCGAAAATAAGATACATTCCGTATAACAACACCCAGCTTAGCAAAATCGGGGCGGTAGATCGGTTTTGCCGATTTATCTGCCCCGATTTTTCTGTTTGCGTTTTTCAACGAGGCGGATTTTCATGAATTTTGACACTTCATTTTTTCGATTTTTCGAAACAACATGCTTTCCCGTTTTTGTAACAGATATAAACGGAAAGGTTCTTTTTAAAAACAGCTGCGCGGCAAAGTATCTGCACACGGTACGCAAAGGCTCAAATCTCTTTTTCCATATGACCGGCGGAGATCCGGATATCGCGAAAAACGGGAAGATAGGTCTTGCTCTTTTTCCCGACAGCTTTCTTTACAGCCGTGCACTTATATTCACGCTCGGCGAAAACAGGGAGAAGCATCTGATTTTTGCTTTTCTCACAAAATTGCAGATGAATGATTATGAAGATACATATTCATATCTTGCAAAAAAATTTTCTTCGGATTTCATAAGCTTTCTCGCGTTTATCAAAGCCGAAGAATACGGCGATGCGGATATGCTCGCACCATCGCGCCTCTATACTGAAATGGCAGACAGAATATGCTTTGAGTCGGAGGATTTTGTCGGCTCATATCTCTGCGATATGGCTGATTTTCTTATGAAAATCAAGAGCCGTTGCTCGCGTGCCTTTTCCGCGCTCGGCTACAGGATGGATTACTTCGCTACGAAGATATTTCTTGAAAACAGATTTGTTTCGCTTAATGTCGGCGATTTCGCCTTTTCGTTTTTTATGGCGCTTTATGCCGTGATGCGAAATTCCGCAGACAAGGCAATCTCGATAAAGGCAGACTACGACGCGCTTCGCATGAGTATAAGGATAACCGTTTCTTCTCCGGCGGCGGGTCTTGCTGACGGAATATACCGTGAGGAGGAAATAATTCCCGAGTGCGCAGCGGAAATAAAGCTGTGCGACAGACTTCCTTGCTATGCAAGGCGCTTTTCCTGCTCGGTGAAAGACGGCATCCTCTCTGCAACGGCATTTCTCGATATATATAAAACTGACGGCACGGGTGTGCGCAGTGTTGCAGAGAAGCCTTCATACCGCGGTGCATATGCTATGCTTTCATTTACAAGGGCGATGCTCTCGGATTTTTTGAGAAACGGAGAAAAACATTGAAACTGTATATAAAACAAAAGGTGTTTTCCGTAGGCGACAGATTTACCGTGCGCGATGAAAACGGAAACGACAGATATTTTGTAGAGGGCGAGATTTTCACATTCCGGAGAAAATTTCATATCAGCGATACGGGCGGAAACGAGGTCGCCTATATAGAGGCACAGCGTATGCTGAATTTTATGCCGGAATACGATATTTATCTCGGCGGAAAATATGCCGCCACGATATCAAAAAAACTTACCTTCTTCATCCATGAATACAGTATAGACGGCGAGGGAATAGAAATCGAAGGTGACGCCTTCAGCCATAACTACGAGATAACAAAATCCGGCTCCCCGATAGCATATATCCATAAGGAATGGTTTACATGGGGAGATTCCTACTGCATAGATATTGCAAGCGGAATAGATGAGCTTCTCGCGGTTTCGATAGCGATAACAATAGATTCCGTAATGGACAGAAACGGCAATTAAGGAGAAACAAATGAAAAAAACAGGCTTTGACAATGCAAAATACATAAAAATGCAATCGGAACAGATAAAGAAGCGCATTTCGCAATTCGGCGGTAAGCTCTATCTTGAATTCGGCGGCAAGCTTTTTGACGATACGCACGCCGCCCGCGTGCTCCCGGGCTTTGAACCCGACAGCAAGCTGAAGATGCTGCTCGAGCTGAAGGATCAGGCGGAAATCGTCATAGCTGTCAGCGCAGGTGCGCTCGAGTCGAGCAAGCGCAGAGGCGACCTCGGCATAACATACGATATGGAAGTTCTCCGCCTTATCGATATGTTTCGCAGTGTCGGACTTTATGTCGGCAGTGTTGTCATAACACAATACAACGGTCAGCAGGCGGCAGACAAGCTGAAAACCCAGCTTGAGGCGCATGATGTTAAGGTTTTTAAGCATTATATCATAGATGGCTATCCCTTTAATGTTCAGCATATCGTGAGCGCAGAGGGCTACGGCAAAAATGACTATATCGAAACTTCGCGCTCGCTTGTGGTCATCACGGCACCCGGTCCCGGCAGCGGTAAAATGGCGACATGCCTCTCTCAGCTCTATCATGAGCATGAGCGCGGAATCAACGCGGGCTATGCGAAATTTGAAACGTTTCCGATATGGAATCTGCCGCTCAAGCATCCTGTAAATCTCGCTTATGAGGCGGCGACGGCAGACCTGAGTGATGTCAATATGATAGACCCGTTTCATCTTCAGGCATATGGCGAAGCAACTGTGAATTATAACAGGGATATCGAGATTTTCCCCGTGCTTTCCACGATGTTCGGGAAAATATACGGCGAATCCCCTTATAAATCGCCGACTGATATGGGCGTAAATATGGCGGGCTACTGCATTTTCGATGATGAAGCTGTTCGTGAGGCGGCTTCGCAGGAGATAATTTTCCGTTATTACAGAGCGCTCACCGACAGCATCAAGGGCGGAAAAAGCACCTCCAAAAAGGAAATCGAAACGATAGAAATGATAATGGATCAGGCGGGCATATCGCCTTATGACCGCAGGGTAGTGCGCCCCGCAGTCGAGCTTGAAGCAAAAACCGGCACATCATGCGCCGCGATTGAGCTTGCCGACGGCACGATAATTACGGGAAAGACGAAAAATACCCTCGGCGCCTGTGCCGCGATGATAATCAATGCGCTGAAATATCTCTCGGGGATAGATGACAGCGTCGAGCTTGTTCCCGGGGATTTGCTCCGTCCCGTGCAGACGCTGAAGATAAAATATCTCGGAAGCAAGAATCCTTGCCTGCATATAGATGAGGCACTGATTGCCATCTCCGTGAATGCGGCAACAGATGAAAATGCCGCGAAAGCACTTTCGAAGTTGAGTGAGCTCCGCGGTTGCCATGCACATTCTACGGTGATACCCTCAAGCATAGACCTTGCCTTCATGCGCAGACTGAAGATAAATCTTTCCTGCGAACCGAAATATAAGGAAAATAAGCTTTTCAATCTCTGATGAAAAGCACAGTACCCGAAAAACGCAGACCGAAAAAGTGAAATGGCGCGTGTTTTTGCAGAGTAAGATGTATATTAGGAACTGAACTCTTTGCTGATATCAACTCAAAATTAAGGAAGGGAAGCCGCGAGGCTTCCCTTTGAGGTTTATTGTTATATTTGTCTCGCTGAAATCCGTCTCTTCCGTACTGCTGTACGGAAGAGGCGGATATTCGATGACTCTGCACATTTTTATCTGCCCCAAAATCTCCGCGCAATATATAGAAAAATATGTTCTGCGCGCAGAAAAATTTTTCAGATTTTTTCTTTCCTGCATTTGTGTACTTATCCGATTATTTTTATGGTGTTGCCGGACTGCGCCGATTTCCCTCTTTAAATTTCCCCGCACACCTTGAAAAAGTGAAGAGATTATGTTATACTTATCTAAATGCTTTGACCTCCGCGCAAAAAATCGGATTTTTTTAATAAAATCGGTGAGAAAAGCGGCTATGTCAAACGACTAATGAGTGAACGGCGAGTTCACGGAACGGAGCAGACCATGGATAACGGTGCGGAAAGCTACCGCAGATTTCTTGATGGCGATCGCGGTGCTTTTGACGATCTCGTGAACGAGTACCATGACAATCTCATATTTTTCATTTACGGTTCTGTTAAAAATATAACTGTAGCCGAAGATATTGCGGCAGACGTTTTCATGGAGCTGATAGTGCATAAGCACAGGTATAATTTCAAGAGCTCCTTCAAAACATATCTTTATTCCATTGCACGGCACAAAAGCATAGACTATATCAGGCGCGAGAGCAGATATTCAGTCACCGAAAACGATATATCCGAGCTTGATTTGCCCGATGTGAAAACACTGGAAGATTCCGTGATAGAAAACGAGCGTCAGGCGGCGGTGCATGACGCAATGAAAAAGCTGAATGAAGATTATCGCACGGTTCTGCATCTTACATATTTTGAAAATGTCACCCCTGATGACATATGCAGAATAATGAAGAAAAACAAAAAGCAAGTAGCAAACTTATTATACAGAGCAAAGGAGGCACTCTCCGGAGTTCTCCTGAAGGGAGGGATTTTTGAAAATGAAAACAAATAAGGAATTCGGTGATTACGTATTTGAAAAAGCCGAAAAATACAAGGCAAAAAGAGCCGCAACGATAAAAAGAATTGCCTCCGGCATTGCGGGCTGCCTCGCCTTTGCCGTAGTAGTTACGCTGATGGGCATAAACGGAATTTTCAATGTGGGAAATCTCAATTATGAGAAGGAGGAGCCAAAGGTGCGTATGTACAGCATTGACGGGCATGTTTCTCCTCAGAGCGAACAGAATCAGCCTGTCGCAATAAGAAACAACGATGTTATTTCATACGGGATGGAAAAAGAGATATACGGCGGCGGACTTTATTTCTATATCAAAACATACAACGCGCTCGAAAACGAATATACTGTTCTTCACAGCGCAGACGACTTTTTTAAATATTCGGCGTTTATTTCAAATATGAAAGAGGGCGGGGAAGAGTCTCTTGAGGCTATATCGGAGGCTGCGGAAAAAGCCGACTTTTCCGAATGCGATATGATAGTTCTCCGTAAAAGTGAGCCGAACTCCGGAAACAGGAGGAAGCTCTCCTACAGGGGAGTGATTGACGGAGCCTACACCTTTTCGATGAGAATGGCGGCGCAGACTATTGATTGTGCAATGTCGACGGATTACTATGTAATCTTTGTGCCGAAGGAAAATGCAGATAAGATAACGGTGTATTTTGAGGATTAAGCAGGTTAAGAAAAAGCTCATTCGGGCATGCCCGAATGAGCTTTTTTTCATCTCCTTATTTGAGCCTTTTATCCGACCTGCCGGAGAGGAAGGTGCCGAGGCTCTGGAAAATCTGAACCATAATGATAAGCAGTATCACTGCCATGATGATAACGGGATAATTGTATCTGTTATAGCCGTACATTATCGCGATATTTCCGAGACCGCCGCCGCCTATCGCACCGCTCATCGCCGTATAGCCGAGTATAGTCGTGACGGCTATAGTTGCGTTTGATATGAGCGAAGGCACGCTCTCGGGAATCATAACCTTTGTTATTATCTGAAAAGGTGTTGCACCCATGCTCTGCGCCGCTTCAATAATATTCGGATTTACCTCGCGCAGACTGCTCTCCACAAGTCTTGCGACAAAGGGGAAAGCTGCTATCACAAGAGGAACTATCGAGGCGACAGAGCCTATGGTGGTACCGACGATAAGTCTTGTCAGCGGGAATACGACAACTATAAGTATAATGAACGGAACGGAACGCAGAAGATTTACGATAACATTGATAACCTTCATGAGAGGGCGCGGAAGCGGAAGCACACCTCCCCTGTCGCCGCATACGAGCAGTACTCCGAGCGGCAAACCTATGATAAAAGCGAAGAGCGTTGACACAAGGGTGACATAAAAGGTTTCCCATATGGCAAGCGGGATATCATGCTTCAGTATATCGAGCGCGGCGTTCAGTTTATCGGGAGAAAACATATTGCTCATGCTCACACCTCCTCAACAGTGACATTTTCAATTGCGCCGAGATAGTCCTTTACTATCTTTGCGTGTACCGCACCTCCGGGAACGCCTATCAGCATGGAGCCGTAGGTTTTGTCGTCTATCATTCTTGTGGCAGCGGAAACAATGTTCACCAGAACATTCTTTTCCTGCGCCATTTTGGCTATCCACGGCGTGCTTGCGGCGGCTGCTCCGTTGAAAATTATGCGCATACGCGTCTCATGCAGAGGATTTGAAACACTGTCGTCGGCACCGTTCGGAAAAACGAGACGCCTTGCCGCCGCGGATTTCGGACTTGCGAAAACTGTGCCTACAGCGCCGCTTTCGACCACCTCGCCGTTATCGAGTATCGCGACATGAGAGCATATTTCTTCGACGACGCTCATCTGATGCGTTATCACTATCACGGTGATGCCGAGACGCTTGTTTATCTCGCGGATAAGCCCGAGTATCGAATGTGTCGTATTCGGGTCGAGTGCGCTTGTGGCTTCGTCACAGAGGAGCACCTTCGGATTTGTCGCAAGCGCACGCGCGATGGCGATTCTCTGCTGCTGACCGCCGGAAAGCTGCGCGGGATAAGCCTTTGCCTTGTCGGGAAGCCCCACCATATCGAGAAGCTCATGCGCACGCTCAACAGCCTTGTGCTTCGGCACGCCGGCAAGCTCCATAGGAAAGCAGATATTTTTGAGGCAGTTCTTCTGCATGAGAAGATTGAAGCCCTGAAAGATCATCGTTATGCTTCTTCTTGCGTCGCGAAGCTCCGCAGGGGAGAGCGCCGTCATATCCACGCCGTCTATCACGACTCTGCCCTCCGTGGGGCGTTCGAGCAGATTTATACAGCGCACAAGCGTGCTTTTGCCGGCGCCGCTCATGCCTATGATGCCGTATATATCGCCGTCCTCTATCGTGAGGTTTATATCGTGCAGTGCGGCAACCCTGCCGCCCGCACCGTCAAAAGTCTTGCTTAAGTTTTCAATCCGTATCATTATGTAAATTTTCCTTTTTGAGGATTATTTCTTTATATCATCGAGAGTTGTGTGGCTTTCGGAGTAAATTCCCATCGGCTCTACATGAATGGCGGAAACGGAAACGATATGTGTGCCGTTTTCCTTATTGAAGTTATCGAGGTAAGGTGCATGCTGGAAATAGTTTGCATCGCATTCTCCACTCTCAACTACCGTATTCGGAACGACATAGTCGGAGAGAACCTTGATTTCGAGAGTGATGTTCTTCTCGGCGAGAATTTTCTTTACCTCTCCGAGAATTTCGGCATGAGGTGTGGGAGAAGCGGCAACGCTTATTTTTGCGCCTGCAAGTGCGGCATAGTCGACTGCGGCATCATAGCCGTCTGTGGGATTGTCAACGGTGCTGACAACATTTCCGCCGAACTTTTCTGTGATGAAGTCCTTTACCTGCTTGCTCTCGAGTGCGGCGATGAGCGCCTTTATTTCGGGCTTGCTTTCATTGCCTTCCTTGACGGCAAGTATATTGGAATATGCGGAATAGGAGCCTTCTATTGCAACGGAATCCTTGGAGGGATTGAGACCTGCGGAGATAGCGTAGTTGGAATTGATGACCGCATAGTCGACATCGCGCAGAACATTGGGGAGCTGAGCCGCTTCTATTTCGCTGAATTTGACATTGTAGGGGTTTTCAGCTATATCCTTTACCGTAGCGGTGATACCGGCGCCCTCTTTGAGCTTGATGATACCGTTTGCTTCGAGAACCCTGAGAGCTCTTGCTTCGTTTGTCGGGTCGTTGGGGATGGCTATTGTTACGCTTTTCTTTCCGCATGCGGAAAAGGCGAGGAGCGCCGCCGTGAAGAGCGCGAGTACGAGTACGGCTGAAATAATTCTTTTCATTTTAGTGATTCCTTTCGTGTTTGTTTGATTTATGGGGTTTGAATTTTATTTTTGTTATTTTGGGATTATTTCACGGGATATGCCTTTCGGCACATTCGTTTCGAATGAAAATTGGCTTTTGTGAGATTTTTGATAAAATTTTTCATAGCCTGCTCCTTATTAAATAAAAATGACCGGAAAGCTCCGATAAGCTTCCCGGCTTGAAAACAAATTTAATGTCTGCTTTTGCTTTCACTCTGCGAGCTGAGAATTATCGGAAAAAGACGCGGAAAAACTGCACATACGCATGCGCATGCACATCATCATAGACATCATAGCCGTTGTCTTTTTCATGGTGTTTCTCCTTTTTTCCAGAGTGAACTGCCAGATGGAACAGATTGTGGCTATTTTATCACAGTTTTTTGCGCTTGTCAATAGGCTTGCGAAAATTTATCAGTAAAAATTCGAAAAAAACGAATATTTACGCAGAAACAATAATTTTTCAATAATATGTTTTTAAACATAGCGTTTTCATAATAAATTTTTCTGAAATCCGAGTGTTTTTCTTTTGCGCGCGCGGCTTGCGGAGGAATATAAATGTAAATTTCATCGGAAATTATCATTTTTCACTTGAAAAATGCGCATCATAGTGCTATACTGTATCATGGATAAAAATGGGGCATATTTTGCCCGCCAAAGAAAGGAAAGGTATCTTTTATGAATTACAACAAGAAAACCATTGAAGATATTGATGTTGCAGGCAAAAAAGTGCTTGTGCGCTGCGATTTCAATGTTCCTCAGAAGGATGGCGTCATCACGAGCGACAAGAGAATAGTTGAAGCTCTGCCCACTATCAAATACCTCATGGAGAAGGGTGCTTATGTTATCCTTTGCTCTCATATGGGCAAGCCGCATAACATTTTCACAGAGGGCTTCTCTCTCAATAAGAAGGAAAAGAAGGCTATAGAGGAGCTTCCCGCAGAGGAGCAGGCAGAGGCTAAGGCAAAGGCTCTGAAAAAGGCTCTCGGCGATAAGGAGAAATTCTCCCTTAAGATAGTTGCCGATAAGCTCAATGAATATCTCGGCGGCAAGGTTACATTTGCTTCCGATATCATCGGCGACGATGCGAAGGCTAAAATAGCTGCCATGAAGGCAGGCGAATGTGTTCTCCTCGAGAATGTCCGCTTTGATGCGCGCGAGGAAAAGAACGATCCCGAATTTGCAAAGGAGCTTGCTTCTCTTGCAGAGGTTTATGTAAACGATGCCTTCGGCACGGCTCACCGCGCCCATGCTTCCACAGCAGGCGTTGCGGCTTATCTCCCCGCCGTATGCGGCTATCTTATCCGGAAAGAAATCAGCGTTATGGGCAAGGCTCTCGATAATCCCGAGCGTCCTTTCGTTGCCATTCTCGGCGGTGCAAAGGTTTCCGATAAGCTCAATGTTATCAATAACCTCCTCACAAAGGTTGATACACTCATCATCGGCGGCGGCATGGCATATACCTTCCTCGCCGCAAAGGGCTATGGCGTAGGCAAATCCCTGCTCGATGAATCCAAAACAGATTACTGCCGCGATATGATGGCAAAGGCAGAGAAGGCGGGCGTGAAGCTTCTTCTCCCGATTGATACCGTCATCGCCGCAGATTTCCCGAATCCGATAGATGCTCCGATTTCCGTCAGAACAGTTGATGCAGACAAGATTCCCGCAGATATGGAAGGCATGGATATCGGCGAAAAGACACGCGCACTCTTTGCAGACGCCGTAAAGAACGCTAAGACTGTTGTATGGAACGGACCGATGGGTGTTTTTGAAAATCCCACCCTTGCCGCCGGTACAATAGCAGTGGCACAGGCTCTTGCAGATTCCGATGCTACGACGATAGTCGGCGGCGGCGACAGCGCGGCTGCCTGCGAGCAGCTTGGCTTTGCTTCCAAGATAACTCATATTTCCACAGGCGGCGGTGCAAGCCTTGAATTTCTCGAGGGTCTCGAGCTTCCCGGTATTGCCTGCCTCCAGAATAAATAATCCGCGAAAGGAAGTATAAAATAATGAATAAGGCTAAAAGAAGTGCTGTAATCGCGGGCAACTGGAAAATGAATATGACTCCCGCGGAAACTACCGATTTCATGAAGGCTCTTGCTCCCAAGGTTGCCGATGTGAAGGAAGCAAAGGTTGTTCTTTGCGTTCCGTTTGTTGATATCGCGGCGGCTGTAGAAGCTACAAAGGGCACAAATATCGAGATAGGTGCAGAAAACGTCCATATGGAAGAAAAGGGTGCTTATACAGGCGAAATCTCCGGCAAGATGCTTGCTTCCTGCGGTGTCGGATATGTTATCGTAGGGCACAGCGAGCGCAGACAGTATTTCGGTGAAACCGATGCTACTGTAAACGGCAGAGCAAAAGCAGGGCTTGCAAACGGACTCAAGGTTATCGTTTGCGTAGGCGAAACGCTCACCGAGCGCGAGCAGGGCGTTACTTTTGAGACGGTAGCCCGCCAGACAAAGATTGCTCTTCTCGGTATTTCCGCAGAAGATATGAAGAATATCATCATCGCATATGAGCCTGTATGGGCTATCGGCACAGGCAAGACGGCTACGGCAGAGCAGGCAGAAGAGGTTTGTGCTTATATCCGCAGTGTTGTCGCTTCGCTCTATGGTGCAGAGGTTGCAGAGGCTACCACTGTTCAGTATGGCGGAAGCATGAATGCAAAGAACGCCGCAGAGCTTCTTGCTATGGAAAATATCGACGGCGGACTCATCGGCGGCGCATCGCTCAAGCCCGATGATTTCACGGTAATAGTAAAAGCAGCTGACTGATTTCGGCTGAATAGGAAATAGGATAAAAGATAATATCCTCACACAAAATGTACTGTCCGCACAATTTGAGGCAGTGCAGAATGTGTGAGGATATTTTTATTTATGGGGAATTATTCGGTTATGGGGTCGGGATTGACGCTCCAAGGGAGGTTGCAATGAGGACCTGTGCAAGGGCTCTCAACCCAAGTGGCGCCATGGCGATGACCAAAAGCAAGGCTAAAATTCTTCTCATATTTGTCCTCCTTGATATGTTTAACTTAGCTTTTTGGGATATAAATCACTTAATAACCGTAGTATTCCTTTACGACTTTGTGAATGCTTTTGGCAGGCTGGTTGTTTAGCGTAGGCCATCTCAAAGGGTCTAAATAGCGTTCGAAATCGATATCGCTTTCAACAACCAATATGAACGAGTGCAGTTCCGCATCCGGCACATCATCAGAAAGGGTAACTCCTTTATATGCAAGAAAACTGCGAAGTGCCTCACTATCAAGCGACGAGAGCAATACTTTTCCCTCGGGTACATTGTCCGCCGTTATTTTGCGTATTGCCTGAACCCCATAATAATCTCTTGCAATAGAGCGGATTTTTTGCCTGTATTCTACAGCGGCACCCCAGTTGTTACCAAGACCGTACTGACAGTCAATATCGCTTTCCATGAAAGCAAATTCACTTGCAGGACTTCTGTAACCGTCATTTCCAATCTTAATCGGATAACCATAATCGGCAAAAATCTTTGCAAGTTCCTCGTCGCTAAGCGAAGAAAGCAATACTTTTCCCTCGGGCACATCGTCCGCCGTTATTTTGCGTATTTCCCGAGTTGCCACTGTGGTTTCGGTAGTTGTGGTTTCTGTTGTTCCTTGCTCTTTTTCGCCGCAGGCGGAAAGCATGAGCACCGCCATGGCGATGACCAAAAACAAAGCCAAAATTCTTTTGATATTCATATAATCTCCTCCTGAAATTTTTATTCTGATAAAAAAGCGCATAAACCGACCGTTGCAGTCCGGCTTATGCGCATACATGAATGATTTTTATCTGTCCTCTCCGAGACCGGGG
>DODZ01000006.1 GCA_003524145.1 Candidatus Apopatosoma intestinale
GATTTTATGGCAAATCATTCGGCGAAAAGGTGTAAATACGAATTTTCACCGCATGCTAAAGTCAAGATCACCAAAAACACGATTCGATTTTTAGTGGTAATGTCCATAAAAGCATCAGCCGCCCCGATCAAAATCGAGGCGGCCTATATGTGTTATTCGCTTATTATCTCCCGGGAAAGCTCTTCAATCATGCTTCTCATCTGTACACTACCTCCCGGAGAACGATTTCCTCGGCTCGTGCCTTGCAGTTGTTCATCTCCTTCGCCCACAGAAGGTTGTTTGTTGCCTTGAGTTGCTCGGCTATGCCTTCTGCTTTGGCGAAGGCTTCTGTCAGCTCACGGACACGCTGTGATGCTTCTGCATCAATATCGGCGAGGTGTTCATTCAGTTTGCAGGTGGTGAGCAGGGTGGTATAGGTGCCGCGGCGGTGCTTCTTGAGATAGTCAAGCCGCAGGTGTCCGTACTTGCCTATGGTAACAGTCGTTTGCTCCGACAGTTGAAGGTTCGGATAATTGATTCCGTTGATGTTTGTGTATGTCAGATTAGCTTTCATTTTCGTTCTCCTTTTCGGTATGTAATTCGGTGTATTCTTTATAGATGTTATTCAAATGCATTGCATGGGTATAGGATTTCGCCGAAATGTTCTCATAAAATTCCGAGGTCAGCAGTTCCAAGACATAAGGCTTTGGAAAAAGGAATTTTGGGCGAAGCATGATCGGCTTGAGGTGTCCTTTTTTGCACCAGCTTCGCAGGGTGTTGACGCGGTAGCCGGTGATCTCTGCGACTTCGTCAACTTCCATCACATCTGGATAATCCTTGAGCAGCTTGCTGTAATAAAGATATTTGCAATATTCCTCGGCTTGCTGCGGAATCGGCTTTCGGCGTTTCTTCGCTTTGGTGTGTCCCGCGGACTTATACCAATCGGGAGGTGGAATAAATCGGCTGGGATCTTCTTTGTATTCTTCTATGAACTTGAGGAAGTCCTCGCGGGCGACGGAATAGCATCTTGTCTGCTTTCCGCTGTTCTTATTTTTGATGAGACCGCTTTTTACATAGAACCTTGCGGTCAACTTGCTGACATGGCAGATAAGACGTATCTGCTCCATAGACAGCGTTTCGGGCAGACTTTCCAATTCGAACTCGTTAACTTTCATGGTGACTCCTTGATAAAAAATATTACCGATGGGTTCAAATGCTGTATTGCCACTCATAAAAAATAGTAAAGCATCCCTCCGAACATCCCTCCGATTTTCCGGATTTTCGAGGGATATGGAAAGATGCTGATAATATTCGAACCGTCCCGAACAATTCATTTTAAGGTCATTTAGTCCGAGAAGCCCTTGTGTAGCCTTGATTTTTTCGGTACTGTGCGGGACTGTAGGAAGGCAAGTAGACAATAGACGCATAGACTCGAAATGCAGTTGTCCGCAAGGGCACGTGGGTTCGAATCCCACCGCTTCCGCCATCAAAGCCTTGAAAACTCTATGTTTTCGAGGCTTTTTCTTTTGTTTGGGCAGCATCTATTTTGGGGAAAATAATTCAAATGGTGCCCTTGGTGCCCCGCTTTGTGGTGCCCGGCTCATTCCATATCATACACACTATACAAGAAAGATGTATACTGTGGTGCCCCAATGGTGCCCGGAACTGCTAAAAAGCTATGAAAAGCAGCGCGGAGCTATAAAAAGATATTGCTGTTATAGCTCCATTTCGTTGCTTTTCTTTTTCGCTTTCTTCGATGTTTCTTGCCCTGCTTCTTTTCCTGTAACGGTTGTTTTCGGTTGCAGTGCTTTATGATAGGTTTGCAGTACGCTTTGTTTTCTTTCAAGCCGCACATCAACATATTGTGCCGTTACCGCTTCAAGGTTTGTGGAAATACCAAGGGATATGCCAATGCCCTTTAATGTATGCCCCAAAATCTCGCCAACGGTGTAGAAGTCGCCTGTCAGTTGGTGCATATTGGTAGCTGCCGTATGACGTAAATCGTGGAAGCGGATATGCGGCATTTCAAGGTGTCGGATAAGCTGTCCGAAGTTTGCCGACATTCTATCTCTGCGCTGCGGCGAACCGTCAGGCTTTGCAATAAAGAGCTTATTATCATAGTATACCCCACCGCCCGCCTCAGTCAAAGCCTTTTGCCGCGCAATCAAATCAAATTGTCGTAGGAAGTACGGCAATGCTTCTTCGGTAATCGGCAAAATACGATCATTGGATTTTGTCGGTGCCATTTCCGTAATGGTCTTTGTTCCCGGCGGCACTTTGAAGGGCATTTGCTCTACAACGCCAAACTGCATTTTTTCAAGGTCAATGTTTTTTGTCCTCAATCCGATAATCTCACTCATACGAAGCCCATACATTCCAGCAAGCACAACAGGCATTTCCCATTCCGTACCTATCACATTGCTCATAAAGGTCTGCATTTGCTCAATGGTGTACGGATCAGGCGTTTTCGCTTGCTTGCCGAACTTTGTTATAATGTCGCGGGCGGGGTTATGTTCAATGTATCGGTACTTCCGGGCGTGTTCCATTGATACGCTCAATATGCGCTGCGCGTATCGAACGGTGCTATTAGATAAGCCCTTTTCAAATAGCTGCTGAAACATATTATCAAGCATCGCCGGGGTCAGTTGGTTAAGCTGCACATGACCGATATATGGCACAATATGATTGCGAATATGGCTCTTATAGCCCGCAAAGGTGCTTGGACGTAAGTTAGCCTTGCCGTGGTTTTCTACCCATTCCTCCAAATACTCTTTGACGGTCTGCTTGCCTTGTGAAGCAACGACCGGGCTGTAAACAGGATTGGCGAGCTTTGCTTTCATTTCAGCTTCATGCTGCGTCGCTTCTTTTTTGGTTGCAAAGCCCTTTTTTGCGTAGGATTTCTTTTTCCCGTCCTGCCCGGTGTATTTAATGTTTACGTCATAGACGGTACCTGCCTTTCCAGTCAAAACACCGTTGCTGTCGCGCTTATTCTGAACTTTTCTTGATGATACCGCCATAGCTACTTAAAGATAAGCCGATTTATTATGAATTCACATCGTGTCCGGCGGCGGAGTTTGCTATAAGGCACGGTCTTACGGATATTATGCCCGCCCTGTGCAATGTGGACTATGCGTCCATGGAGCTGCTCCGCGCAAGGCTGGTGCGGACGACCACCTGCGTGGACGGTTGCCGATGCGACTATACCATCTGCGGCGACAAAGACCCGTATCTGAAGGAGCATCCCGAATATCGTGACGAGGCGGGCTTCAGGAAAAACAAATAAAAGCACAACGCAAAGGCGGTGAAGCAAATGGAAGTATTATTCGGAATATTGATTCCTTTTATCGGGACAGCACTCGGCTCGGCGTGCGTGTTCTTTATGAAAAGATCTCTCGGCGATTTGGTACAGCGTGCGCTTGCAGGCTTTGCCGCCGGAGTGATGGTGGCAGCGTCGATCTGGAGCCTGCTGATCCCTGCCATCGAACAGTCGGAGGGCATGGGAAAGCTGTCGTTCCTTCCTGCCTTTGTCGGTTTTTGGGTCGGCGTGCTGTTTTTGCTCCTGCTCGACCGTCTGATTCCCCACCTTCATATCGGAAGCGATAAGGCTGAGGGTCCGAAAAGCAAGCTCGGGCGCACGACGATGATGGTGCTTGCGGTGACCTTACATAACATTCCGGAGGGAATGGCAGTCGGCGTGATGTATGCGGGCTTTCTTGCGGGAAACTCACAGATCACTGCTGCAAGCGCGCTTGCCCTGTCTCTCGGCATTGCCATTCAGAATTTTCCCGAGGGTGCGATCATCTCCATGCCTCTCAAGGCTGAGGGGCAAAAGAAAAGCAAGGCGTTTCTCGGCGGCGTTCTTTCCGGCGTTGTCGAACCTGTCGGCGCGGTGCTGACGCTTCTAGCGGCGCAGCTTGTGATTCCGGCGCTGCCGTATTTTCTGAGCTTTGCCGCAGGCGCGATGCTCTATGTTGTGGTAGAAGAACTGATACCGGAAATGTCTCAGGGAAAACATTCCAACATCGGGACGATTTTCTTTGCCGTCGGCTTCAGCATCATGATGACGCTGGATGTGGCGTTGGGATAAGGAGGCAAATGATGATTGTACAAGTGATTTTGGAAGGACTGGGTCTGGGCATTCTGCTCATTCTCGTTTGCGCCGTTGGTATCCGCAAGGGCGCGGTTGGTATTGATATGCACCACAAAAGTAAGATACTTACACTACTACAATAACAAGAGAGTCTCTCTCAAATTAAAAGGAATGAGTCCGGTTCAATTCCGAACTCATTCACAAATAATTTGATATTTAATTTTTTGTCTGAACTTTTGGGTTCACTTCAGGTGGTCGGTGCATTTCAACTTTTTCGATTATCGTTTTCCGTGTTATGTTCCGAAAGCAGTTTCTCAATCTGCGTCTGACGGGCAAGGATTGCATTTACTTTGTCATAGAGATCCTCTATCATAATCTCGGTTTTCAGGTTGACCTTATAATCGTTTTCCGCGCGGCGCCTATCTTTTTCTTCTTGCCTGTTCTGACTCATCATAATCAGCGGTGCCTGAATTGCCGCTACGCAGGACAGAACAAGATTCAGAAGAATAAACGGATATGGGTCAAATGCATTTGACGCAAGTATTATATTGATAACCATCCATATGACAAGTACGCCGACAAATGAGAAAATAAACGCCCAACTGCCCGCAAATTTTGCAATGGTATCGGCAGCCCGCTGACCGAGTGTGTATTTTTCCTTCTCCTTTTCGGGACTTACTGAAATTTTACTGTCAGCCAGAAGGTTCAGAACTTCTTCATCCGTCATATCGTGACGGATATCCTTCAGCACCTCTTTCAATAGTTTTCTGTTTTCTTTCATAATTGCTTTTTCTGCTTCCTCTCTTTATTATTAATTATCAGTTTGCCGCCTCATACGGCAAAATCATAAAGTTATCGCAAATTTTCCCTATGCGTTGCGGAACCGTTTTGCGGTCATGAGGCTCCGGTATTTCCTCCGAAATGATTACATTCAAGCCGAATTCCTCTTTATACCATGTTTAAGTCTTTATGTTATATTTTTGCCGTAAATGTATATTTGCCGGAGGGGAGGTCGGCTTTTATCTCCGGCATATCGCATGGTGTAAATCTAACGGCATTGCCGCTTGCCGTGAGTTTTTCCACAAAGGGTGTATGCGCAGCACCCGCGAAAGCATCATCAAGGTACATCGGCAGAAAGAGTGTCGCATGAGAGCCGGAGGGAACAGTCAGCGAGAGGCGGAGCGTTTTGCCGTCATTTTCAAAATCGCTTATCGCCTTTCCGTAAGGAGTTTCGACAGAGCAATGCACCTTTTCTATACCGCATCCGACAGCGGGGCGGAGAATGATATGCTCATATGCGGGCATGTCGTCATCTGCCGAGATACCGCCGATATACTTATAGAAGAAAGCGGAAACATCGGAAAACATGTGGTGGTTTCGCGAGCCGAGACCGTTCCAGCATTCCCAGAGCGTATTTGCGCCCATATCGATCCAGTGCTTATAGCTCGGGAAGGTAGGATTTTTTATGAGTTCGAGCGCGGTGCGTACCTCGCCGCACATACCGAGCGCATTGAAAACGGCTTTGTTTCCGAGCACGCCGAAATCAAGATGTCCGTTCTGTTCGGATATCTGCTCCTTGAGGCGTGCTATGAGCGGTGCGTATTCTTCCTTTTCACAAAGTCCATGATATATCATAACGCCTGTTGCCGTCTGGCAATTGCCCTTTACCGTATGCGTGCTTTCATCATATAGCTTGCTTCGGAAGGCTTTCTTTATGCTGTCGGCAAGGGCGGTATATTTCTTTTCATCATCTGCTTTGCCGAGAAGCTTTGCCCAGCGTGCGAGCGTGCGGACGGCGGTGTGATAGTAGCCTGTATCGGTTACGGCGACAGGACACTTGAAAGAGCCCATATTCACGCTTATTGCCTCACCCTCAAATGGGGCGCACCAGTCGCCAAGCCCGTAATTTGCTATGCCGTCTATAGCCATCTGCGTAATATGTGAGCAGTGACGGCGGAGCATATCGTAGTTTTCTCTCAGGTATGAAAGGTCACCTGTCGCCCGATAGAGGAATGCGGCGGAATCTACTATGGTGCTTGCCCAGTCGGGGCCGTTGAGTGAGTTGAAGCCCCAGCCCGTGGAGGGAACAACGCAGGGAACGGCACCTGCCGGCGTCTGTGCATCACGGAGGTCAAGCAGCCATCTGTTCATAAACTGCTCGGAGGCGAAGTTTATGAGCAGCTGTTCGCTCGAGAAGCCCGCATCGCCTATCCACGATGTTTTTTCACGGACGGCATCGGAAGCTATCGTATTCATGGTACATGAGCGCGTAGACTCTATGCACATTTTCTGAACCTTATTTATCGTTTCGTCCGAGGTGGTAAATTCGCCTCTGTCGCGCAGATTATTTGAAAGCGAAAGAGCCACGACATCGGAGAGCTGTCTGTTTTCGTCTCCGCCGGCTATCTCTGCATACTGGAAGCCGTGATATGTAAATTCCGAATGCCATACCTCGGGTTCATCGCTTTTCTTTGTATAAACCTCGGTCTGGAAAGTATAGTTTTTTATGAAGCAGCTGAGCGGCCACTGGGTAAGCTTGCCGTCCTTATCGAGAAGGTCGCAGTATTTTATCGTTATCCTGTCGCCCTTCTTGCCGCGCAGCGTGAGCAGGCAGATACCCGCCTGATTCTGACCGATATCAAAGAGCGTTTTGCCGTCATAATTTTTCATGCGAACGGCAGGGCGGCGCATGCGGAGTGTTATCGGTTCCATTTCCATCAGCAAAAGCTCACCGCCTGCGGGACGAACCATACGCGCATTTTTCCAGCCTTCGCCGCATGTATATCCGTATGTATCCCAGCCCGGCATCTCGAGGTTGGCATCGTATTCTTCGCCGTGGCGTATACCATTGAAGGTGATGGAGCCGCGTGAGCTCTGCCATGAGGGGTCGCTCGAGATTATTTCTTTTTCGCCGTTTTCGTATTCAATATGCAGTTCGCATATCATTTTCGGAACATCGCGCCACGGTGCGAAGCGGGATTGCCACGGATCATCCGTAAAGCAATTGTAAAATCCGTTTCCGAGCACCACGCCTATTGCGTTTTTCTTCGCGAGCTTATCTTTTACATCAAAGGCGCGATAGAAAATATGCTTGCTGTAATCGGTATAGGGAGTGGATAGATATTCCTCGTTTACGCGCTTGCCGTTTATCGTGCAGACAAAATATCCGAGTCCGCAGATATAGAGCATGGCGTCCTTTACCGTTCCCGAGAGTGTAAAATCCTTTCTCAGATAGGGGGCTGCGAGCGCATCGTCGCGCTTGCGAAGAAAATATCCCGTTATCCACTTTGCCTGCCATTCGCCGCCCATTTTTCCTGTACGAAAGGACGAGCAGGCAGAAGATCTGTTTCCGTTTTCATCTGTTATCTCGACATGGCAGAGATAGCGGGAAAGCGGCTCGGTTTTCTCCTCCATATGGATATAACTGCGCTTTTCGCTTTCTACCGCGCCGGATGTCCAGACCACACTGCCGTTTTCGCGCGTCACCGTTACGCAGTAGATTTTCTGATGCCCGGCAGGGCTTCCGTCAAGCTCCCATGAGAAAAACGGATTGCTGTCAATGACAGGAGAGCGCAGATTATTTACTCTTAACGAATTTTCCTTGATTTTCATAAAAAATTCCTTTCGGACTTATTTTCTGTGGCTATAGTTTAACAGAAATCAGGGATAAAATCAATTATAAAAACGAAAATAAACATGAAAATACAATTTTATTTAAGATAAATACAAGCATTCGTTTGACAAGAGAGCGATTTTTTGATAAAATACGTAAAAAGGGGTGAATGACTTGAAGTTTTTCGGATTTGCAAGACGGAATTATCATATAGCGGTTTTTACGCTGTTTGTCGCTTTTGTCGCGGTGACGATGAGCTTTACCGTGGCATACGGCGACGATTATTATTACGGCTCGTTTTTCTACGAGGGATTTTCGCATTTCGCAGACGAAAACATCATTCATTATATGAAAACAAACGGGCGCGCGCTTGTTCATCTGCTCGATGAGCTGCTCCTCGCGGGCGGGCAGATGGTTGCGTGGCGTATTTTCGGTACGCTCTGCATAGCCGCCGTCACTTTGCTTTCGGCGCTCATAGGTGCAAAGGCTTACAGAAACGGAACCGACACCGAGGAATTTCGCATAGCGCTTGTCGCTTCATGCCTGCTTTTTGCCTCTATTTCGCTTGATATCGCGCGGCAGAGCATCTATTGGGCGACAGGCGCGCTCAATTATCTCTATCCGATTCTGCTCCTGCTTTTGCTTTTCTATCTCATAAAATGCTCGGAGGAGAAAGGAAAATGCGGTGCCGCCGTGCCTGTGCTTGCCTTTTTCTGCGCATTCTCGACGGAGCAATGCTCCGCAGGGGCTATAGCCGTAGTGGCTTATGCCTTCATCCTGCGCCTTAAAGCAAAGAAGAAGCCCGATGCCGCCATGTATTTTGCGGCTTTCTCGGTCGCGCTCGGTGCAGCTTTTCTTTTCTTTGCTCCCGGCAATTCCGTGCGCATGACATACTATCCCGATTTCTATGCGAAGTCGCTTGCCGAGCGCATAGCCGGCAATATTCCCGCTGTGGCAAACGGCATGACGGGGAAGAGCGGCATGGGAACTGCGCTCGTCTTTCTTTTTGCATGCCATATCGGAATGTCGTTTTATAAAATAAAGGAAAAACGAGAAATCCGGCGCATAATTCCGATAGCGCTTTGTGCCGCCTCTGCCGCGCTCATCGCCATAGACGGAGAAGGTACTGCTTCAGGCGCGATAAGAGCGGCTTTTGCTCTCGCTGCACTCGCGGAAATCGTCGCGGAAAAGACAGTCGCATTTTTTCGCGATGGTGACGACAGTGCTTTCTTTATACTGCTTTCCGTAGCGCTTCAGGCTTGTATGCTCGTTTCGCCGGAATACGGCGGCAGGACAATTCTCGTTTCCGTCGTGCTTCTTTTTCCTGCTATACTTGACGGCATCTGCAAAAGAAAGGTTTCGCTGATATTGACGGCAGTCGCGGCGGCATTTCTTTTCTCATATGGGCACTTTGTGCTTGCCGCAATATCCGTCTTTGCGCTTGCCGCTGTAATATTCGCGCTTGTAAAGAAGAAAGAGGCGTCCCTCGCGTTTCTGCTTGGAGTGCTTTGCGCACTTTGTTTTGACAGCATGCTGTCGTTTGCCTGCGGCTACGGCGAAAACTATGCGGTACACAGAGAGAACGCGGCTCGCATAGAGCAGTGGAAGGCGGCAGGCGACGAAACGGCACTCCTGCATCTCAAATATCTCAAAAACGGTGAGTACAAATACATCATGCCTTATGACAATGTTCCGTACCACTGGAACTGGTATAAAGCCTATAATCGCCTGCCTCTTTCGGTCGAAATGACATTCGATTTTCCGGATTGAACAAAAAATATGAATTTTTTTCAAAAAACCTCTTGACAAATCGGAAAAGCTGTGATATTATCGTATCAACGTTTTAACATAGTAAAACGCTAAAACAAAACTATACGGAACAGAGGTATAATGAAATGAAAAAAATTGTTTCCCTTATTCTTGCCGCGGCTATGGCGGTGATGATGCTTTTTGCTTTTGCTTCATGCGGCAAAAAGGATGATGACACACTCGTTTGCGGCGTCACGCTTGTCGACCGCATAAATTACAAGGACGAAAACGGAGAATGGGTAGGTTTTGACAGCGATTTTGCCAAGGAAGTCGGCAAAATCATCGGCATGAAGGTGGAATTTCAGGAGATACAGTGGGAGCAGAAGTACAATGAGCTTTCCTCCGGCGCAATCGACTGCATCTGGAACGGCTTCACGGCAAACAGCTCCGATAACGGCACGCCGAGAAAAGAGCTTGTCGATTTTTCATACGGCTATATGCTCAATCAGCAATGCGTAGTGGTAAAGAAATCAAATCTCGACAGCTACAAGAGCGAGGCTGATCTTGTCGGCAAGACGGCTGTGGTTGAATCGGGCAGCGCAGGTCAGAGCTATGCCGACGGTGCTGTCGGTGACAGCGGTAAGGTTATCAAGGCGGCAGCACAGATAAACACATTCACAGAGGTAAAATCCGGTGCGGCTGATTTTGCGGTAGTCGATATTATCCTCGCGCAGAATGTCTGCGGCAAGGGCAACTACGATGATCTCTGCATAGTGAACGCAATAGAGCTCGAATCCGAGATATATGCAATCGGCTTCCGCCGCGGCAGTGACCTCACAGCCAAGGTAAACGAGGCTATCAAAACTCTGCGCGACAACGGAAAGCTTCTCGAAATCGCAAAGAAATACGGACTCGAAAACAGCCTTTCCGTTCAGGAAACGATTAACTATTGATTGACAAAGGATAAGTAAGATGAGTTTTGCGGAAGTTACGCTGAGCCTGCTTTCGGGGCTGAAAACAACCTGCCTTATATTCGCGTTGACGCTGGTGATAGCGTTGCCGCTCGGCTTGATAATAGCATGGGGCTCCATGTCGCGTTTCAAGCCGCTCTCATACCTTGTAAAGGTTTTTGTCTGGATAATACGCGGTGTGCCGCTGATGCTGCAGATATTTGTAGTATTCTATGTCCCGGGTTTTGTGTTCGGAGCACCCGTATCATCGCGCTTTACCGCTGTAATAATAGCATTTGCCATAAATTATGCCTGCTATTTCTCCGAAATCTATCGCGGGGGAATAGAGAGCATACCCGCAGGGCAGTATGAGGCAGGGCAGGTTCTCGGCATGACAAAGGCGCAGATATTTTTCCGCGTTGTTCTCATGCAGGTAGTCAAGCGTATACTCGCCCCCATGTCAAACGAGGTGATAACCCTTGTCAAGGACACGGCGCTCGCCCGCGTCATTCTCGTCGCCGAGGTTTTGAAATGCGCCGAGGATCTGATGAGCATGCGAGGACTCATATGGCCGCTCTTCTATGCGGGCGTATTCTATCTCATTTTCGTCGGACTGCTCACGCTCCTTTTCGGTTATCTGGAAAAGAAGCTTGCTTACTATAAAATATGATGGAGAAGAAAATGGCATTTCTTGAAGTAAAGGGCTTGGAAAAATATTTCAACGATACGCAGGTTCTGCGCGGTGTGGATTTCACGCTGGAAAAGGGGCAGGTGCTGAGCATCATAGGCTCCTCCGGAAGCGGAAAAACAACGCTCCTTCGCTGTCTGAATTTTCTCGAGACGCCCGATAAAGGTGAAATTATTATAAACGGGCAGAAGGTTTTCTCCGCGGATGACACATCGCGCATGAAAAGCTCCGAGCTTCGAGAGAAGAGGCTTCATTTCGGACTTGTTTTCCAGTCGTTCAATCTTTTTCCGCAGTATACGGTTTTTGAAAATCTGACTCTCGCGCCGAAAATGCGTGCAGCAGAGACGGCAAAGCGCGAAAAACTCAGCGGCGAAGCGAAAAAGAGCCTTTACGACAAGGTAGATGCGGATGCCGAGGCACTTCTTTCCAAGGTAGGGCTTTCGCAGAAGAGAAATTCATACCCATGCGAGCTTTCGGGGGGACAGCAGCAGAGGGTATCTATTGCGAGAGCTCTGATGCAGAGTCCCGATGTTCTTTGCTTTGATGAGCCGACAAGCGCACTCGATCCGGAGCTTACGGGCGAGGTGCTAAAGGTTATCCGCGAGCTTCGGGACAGCGAGAGAACCATGATTATCGTCACTCACGAAATGGATTTCGCCCGCAAGGTTTCTGATAAGATTATGTTTATGAGTGAGGGAATTGCCGCTGCGTACGGAACTCCGGAGGAGCTTTTCTCGGGAAACGGGAACGAAAGGCTTTCTTCATTTCTCAATGCTTTCGACAAATAAAAATCGGAGTCTTATTTTCGGTTTTGATGTTGACTTATACCTTTGTTTAGTTTATAATGTAGGTGCTTAAAAGAGCGCCTGCATTATTTTTTTTGGGAGGTTTTTATGTTTTATCCGAAAAACAGCGAAGCCGCGCTTTCACGCGGGCTTTTTGAAAATCCTACAAGCGAATACCGCGCTGTGCCATTCTGGTCATGGAACTGCGAGCTGAAAAAGGATTTGCTCGCAAAGCAGATCGGCTATATGAAAGAGATGGGCTTCGGCGGCTATGATATGCATCCGCGCATAGGGCTTGCCACGCCGTATCTTTCGGATGAATTTATGGATATTGTCCGCTTCTGCGTGGAAAAGGGGAAGAGCGAGGGCATGTATTCTTGGCTCTATGACGAGGATAAGTGGCCCTCGGGCTATGCCGGCGGTTTTGTTACGGAAGATATCGAAATGCGCAGAAAAAAGCTGTGGTTTACTCCCACGCCGTATGACGACGGCACGCTGACTCTCGACAGCGATAAGGCGAACGCAATTACGAGTCTGCCGAAAGGGAAATATATTTTCCTTGCCGCATATGATGTTTCCCTCGACGAAAGCGGAGACCTCCTCTCATACAGGCGCATAGATATATCAGAGCGTGCCGAGGGTAAAAAGTATTTTGCCTATCTTGAATATGACGCGGATGACGACCGATTCAACGGACAGGCGTATGTCGACACGCTGAAAAAAGAAGCGATAGATAAGTTTATAAAGGTAACGCACGAGAGATACAAGGCTGTAATAGGCGATGAATTCGGAAAGGCTGTTCCCGCGATATTCACGGATGAGCCGCAGTTTTCCCATGTGTCCGTGCTGAACTTCGCAAAGCAGGATAAGGGCGGTGCGTCATATCCCTTTACAAACGATTTTGAGGATACATTCAGGGCGGCATACGGTGTGAGCCTGTTGGACAGCTTTCCCGAGGTAGTATGGAATCTCGCGGGCGGCAGACTTTCGAAGATCAGATATCTCTTCTTTGACCATGCGGCAGAGCGTTTTGCCGAGGCTTACTCCGACAATATAGGCGCTTGGTGCCGCGAAAACAATATACTCATGGCAGGTCATGTGATGGATGAATTTCTGCTGAAAACGCAGACATGGGCTGTCGGCGACTGCATGCGCCAGTATCGCGGCTTCGGCATCCCTGGCATAGATATGCTTGCCGATAAGCGCGAGCTGACGACTGCAAAGCAGGCGCAAAGTATGAGCCGTCAGATGGGCGCCCCGGGCGTTCTCTCCGAGCTTTACGGCGTGACGAGATGGGAATTTGACTTTCGCGGGCACAAGCTTCAGGGTGACTGGCAGGCGGCAATGGGCGTAACCGTGCGCGTGCCGCATCTTTACTGGGCTTCCATGCGCGGCGAGGCAAAGCGCGATTATCCCGCTTCCATAGGTCATCAATCACCTTGGTATAAGGAATACAGACTCATAGAGGATCACTTTGCGAGAGTGAACACCGCTATGACGCGCGGCAAAGCAGATGTTCGTATCGCTGTTATTCATCCGATAGAGAGCTTCTGGCTTGCTTACGGACCGAACGACCGCTCGTCGACGGCGATTCGCGAGAAGGACAACCTCTTCTGCGATCTTACGCGTTGGCTGATAACAAACGGTATGGATTTTGATTTCATATGCGAGGCGATGCTTCCTTCGCAGTATAAAAAGACGGAGAGCGGCTTTGCCGTCGGCGAGATGAAATATGACGCAGTGGTCGTCCCAAACCTTGTGACGCTGCGCAAAACTACGCTCGACGCGCTGAAAAACTTCCGCACGGCAGGCGGAGAAGTGGTGTTCATGGGCAATATACCGACTCATGTCGACGCAGTGGAGAGCGGCGATGCGGCGGAATTTGCAAAGTCATGTATCCATGTGAATCCGCTGAAGGATGAAGTGCTCGCAAGTCTCGAAAAATACAGGGATGTGCAGGTTTGCACGGGTTCCGGAGACACTTATTCCAACATAGTTTATCAAATGCGCACCGACGGTGAGAAAAAGCATCTTTTCATCGCGCATCTCTACCGTGCGGGTGATCTCGATATCTCTTTTCTTGATTTATTGACGGTGAAGCTGCGCGGCGAATGGAAGGTCACCTTGCTCGATACTGAAACCGGTGAAATCAGTCCTATGCCTGCAAAATATGAGGGCGGCAATACACTTGTCAAATGGATAAGCGGCGCCTGCTCATCGCTCCTGCTTGAGCTGGAGGAGGGAAGAGGAGAGTTCGGCGAGGTAAGCGAAGAGAGCTTCTCGGGAGAGACAGTTCTTGCGGGAGAAGCCGAGATTTCTCTTGCCGAGCCGAATGTACTCCTGCTTGACAAGCCGTCATACAGCCTGAACGGCGGTGAAATAAAGCGCGAACGCGATATTCTCTATACCGATATGGCTGTGCGCGATGCGCTCGGCATCCGTCGGCGCGGAAGCCATATGAAACAGCCATGGGCAGAGCCGCTTGATAAAAATCCGCAGGATAAGCTCACGCTTTACTATGATTTCGAGAGCGATATCGAATATGAGGGTGCGGAGCTGGCACTCGAATGCCTCGAATATACGGATGATATCATATTCAACGGCGAAAATGTCAGCCACAATGTCGTCGGCTACTATATAGACGAGGACGCATTGCTGAAGCTTGCTTTGCCGAAAATAAATAAAGGCGCAAACCGCCTCGTGATAAACTATCGCTTCGGAGATATAACCCAGCTTGAGAGCTGCTTTATACTCGGTAAATTCGGTGTGAAGCTGACGGGCACATCCGCAAAGATAACGGAAATGCCGAAAAAGATAGGATATATGGACATCGTATCGCAGGGCATGCCGTTCTACGGCGGAAATCTCACCTATAAGACTTCTTTTGTTTCCGACGGCGGCGAAAAGACGCTCGAGATAACAAGATATGCCGGTGCGCTCATGAAAGTGCGTATGGACGGAAAAGAGATGGGCGCGATGATTTATCCGCCGGCAAGATTGGGACTCGGTGCCGTCACCGCAGGTGAACATACACTTGAAATAACGCTCTTCGGAAACAGGGCGAATACCTTCGGCACGCTCCATAATGTCGATGAAAATATAAGCTATTGCGGACCTGCAAGCTGGGTTACGCGCGGCGGCAGATTCTGGTGTCCCGAGTACATAACAAAGAGAACAGGCATACTCACTTCGCCGAGAATCCTGACAAAATAAACATTTTTCCATAAAAAAGCTCTGCCCGAAAGCAGAGCTTTTTTGCATACATGGCGGTGAGCCTTATACTATTTCGGTAAAACCATCGGAGGGGTCATCGGCGTGACGGTATAGCTTAATGATACTGCCGTCTTCCTTTGATTCGGTACGATATTCGTTTGATATATAGTAGAGCCCGTTTCCGAAGGCATAAATACCCGTCTGACCTTTTCGGAAGAGACAGCCGTATATGCCTGTTGCTTCATCAAAGACGCCCTCTTTTTTCAGTGAGAGGTGAAGTCCCTTTCTTCCGTAGGCGATATAATCTTCATACGGAGCTGCCGCACCGTCTATTATGAACATCGGATAGTTTGGATATTTTTCCTTTTTTCCGCGATATACAGCAGCTATCCAGTCTCCGGTGAAAGCGTCATATTCGAGATTTTGTATACCCCACTCCGTATTGCCGGTGAAAATGAAATAGACCTTGTCCGGTTTCGCCTCGCTGTGATGCGGTGCAAGCTGACAGAGCGGTTTTGCCTTTTCGCCGAATTTGCGCCAGTCATACTGCATGATTATATTGCAGTCATTATCGTCTCGGCATATATCGCCGTAAATACCGCAGGCTACCATGAGCATGGAGGGACTGTTTTTCGGAGCTCCGAATACCGGACCGATTCCGGTACCGTCAATGCCGCTGCAGGCAAATTCATGCTTGGTTCCGTCCGGCATGACAGCACTGTACATTCTCGCGACCTCGGAAAGATAGACGGTCTTCATTATACCGTCGGTTTCGGCATCCATATTCGGGCGTGTAATCTTATCTACATCAAATATGGCAATATAGAATGCATCTTCGTCGGCTATTTTACTTCCGGTATTCTGCATGATGCCCTGACCTATTGCATCATGCTTGAGCTCAAGCGAAGCATAAACCCGCCCGTCCTCATCATTGAAATCGATACACCCGAGATGACCCGCAAGTCCGCCTACCCAGCCGACTGTTTCCCCATTGAGTCTTGCCTTTACAAGTACTGTTGTAAAGGCATAGTAAATATATTCGTGTGCCGTATCAACGGCGATGCCCTGAAGGTGTCCTGTTTTCCACAGTCCGGCATCTATGCTTCTCGGGAACTTGTCAATATTGAAATTTTCCATTTTCCGCACTCTTATATCTTCTCAAAATCGTCTACGGAAAGAGTAAACATTACGGCACCGCCGATAGTTACCTTTTCTTCTACGGAATGATTGAGCATACCTCTGCCGAAAGCTTCTACCGACGGAGAAATCTTTTCGCGCGTTGTGCAGTATTTTTTCAGTATCTCCTTAAGCTCGGGCAAACGCTGTTCGTCCGTGCCTATGAGCAGAGTGGTGTTTCCCACCATGAGAAAGCCTCCCGTGGTGGAAAGCTGAGTTACGAAGAAGTCGCGTCCCGTCAGTGCAGTTATTGCTGTTCTGCTGTCGTCGTTGTTAATTACCGCGATTACAAGTTTCATATTTTTCCTCCTACATATCAAATTTCAAAAGATTGAGACTGTCCTTATCGAGTGCATTTACATCCTCTATTTCGTAGCGATTGTCGTTTGAATCGCGAATAAGTATACGCCCGTCATAGAGTGTTTTTATATCTATGCTCGTATTCAGTATCGCGAAGCTGTGTTCGCCGCGATCCGTTGCCACGGTCCAAGTGATGTTTCCATATTTTTCCACACGGGAAATAATCTTCTTTATTTTCGGTACGATGTAATATGATTCAAGACATTCCTGTATTGCCTTTTTTGATTCCGGCATAAGGTGGTTTACATCGCGTATTATAGCTACCTCTTTGCCGTTTTCATCGATAAGAGAGATGTATTTCGATATCCCCGAAACAGGGAAAAGCCGCAGAGGCTCGAGGTTTTCAAAGCATCTGCCGTCATATGTTTCAAGACGTACGGAGACATTTCCCGTTTTTGTAATGCGGGCTTCATCGCCGTTTATAAAAAATCCTATCATTTCCGCCGACCTCCTTATTCGAGATGCTCTTTTTCTTTATCGAGCTTTACCTGATCCGCCATAGACTGGATTTTCACAAGCCTGTAATACTTGCCCTGCTTTGCCATCAGCTCATCCGGTGTGCCGAATTCCGCGATTCTGCCCTTGTCGATGACGACTATCTTGTCCGCCTGCTTCAGTGTGGAGAGCCGGTGCGCTATCATGAGTGTAGTTCTGCCCTTTACGAGGTTGTTTATCGCATCCTGAATGAGCTTTTCCGTTTCGGAGTCGACGGCACTTGTTGCCTCATCGAAGATAAGCACGCTCGGATTGTTGAGTATCGCGCGGGCAATGGATATTCGTTGGCGTTCGCCGCCCGAGAGACCGACACCGCGCTCACCGAGGATGGTATCGTATGCATCGGGATGGCGCAGGATAAATTCATGCGCATTTGCTATATCGGCTGCCATCAGCACTTCTTCTATCGTGGCATTTGGCTTGGCATATGCTATATTATTGAAAATAGTATCGGAAAACATCATGGCTTCCTGCTGAACATAGCCTATCTTTGTTCTGAAATAGCTCATATCAATTGTTTTGATGTCCTTGCCGTCGAGAAGAATCTGACCGTCATAGTTGTCATAGAAGCGCATGAAAAGATTTATCAGCGTTGTTTTGCCGGAGCCTGTCGTTCCTACTATGCCGACGGCTTCGCCGGGCTCTATAGTGAGATTTATATCGGAGAGAACATTTTTTGTCTTATCGAAAGAGAAGCTTACATGGCGGAATTCCACCTTGCCGCTTATATGGTCGGGTATATTGCCTTTTCCGTCATCATGCTCAGGCTCGGCATCAAGAATGTCCATTACGCGCTCTGCAGAGGTAAGAGCGCTCTGATACGAGTCGTTCAGTCCCGCAAAAAAGTTTACGGGTCCGTAGAACATAGAAGTATATGAAATGAACGACACGAGCAGACCGAGGGAGATATCGGGACTTCCGTTTATAACCTGCAAGCCGCCTACATCCCATATAATGAGCGAGCCGCAGACAACGACAAATGAAATGAGCGACGAGAATATGCTGGACATTTTACCTGCGCGCACACTCACCCTGAACCATTCGTTATTCTGCTTTTCGAGGCGCTTTGAGGCGCGTTTTTCACCAGAAAATGCCTTTACTACGCGTATGCACGGAATGGAATCGGTGAGCACAGAGGAAACCGCCGTCCATTTTCTCCAGATTCGTCTGTAGAACGGGCGGATTTTCCGTCCGAATTTGCGGGAGGCATATACAACAAACGGAACCGGAATAAGCGAGAGAAGTGAAAGCTTCCAGTTCATTGTTATCATTATTATGACTATGCCGACGAGCAGGAAAAGCTGTGTTATGACATCCTGGGTGATACGCAGGATGAACGCCTGAAGATTGCTTGTATCGTTACTGATTCTGTTTATGACGGAGCCTGTGGAGGTTTTGTCGTAAAACTTCATCGGAAGGTGTTGTGCCTTTTCAAAAACATCGTTTCGCAGGTCGGCAACGATACTGTCGCCCGCACGACGGAGAAGTGTTCCGCGGATGGCGCCGAGCAGATACTGAATTATGTATGTTCCGAGCAGAAACGCGACAATTATATAGAGCGCCTGCTTGTTTTTGCTCGGTATGACATCGTCAACGAGCATTTTTGTTATATACGGAGGCACAAGGCTCAGAGCGGTTATCACTACAGACATGATAACGGATATGCAGATAATTTTAAACTCCGGCTTGACATATTTTACAAGCTTTGATACAAGCTTGCCCTTTGAAGCGCAGTTGAGACAGTCGGCCCCGGGGCGGACGAGATTTCTGCCGCATTTCGGGCAAACGGTGCAGAAGCTCCTGTATGCGGAAATTACGCTTTCCATGGCTTCATCAGTCGGCATTTCCGAGTTTATCTTGTCCATGAAAAGCACAGCGGAATTGAAAAGAGCCGTCACCGCATATGTGGCGCGCGCTATCTGCGTTTTTTCGCCGCTTTTCTTGACGGCGAGCAGAAAAGCGTTTCCGTACATACGTTTTATCGTGAGGCTTTCCACCTCGCTGTACAAAACAGTGTCACAGACGATATTGCCGTCCTCTTCGCGATGGGCGGTTATTATCCTGCGGTCGGTAAACTCTGCAAGCGACTGACCGTAATTTCCGCCGGGAAGCAGGTCTGTCACTATCCTGAAAAGCTCGCGTTCGTTTTCATCGAGCATTTCGCGTATTTTTGTTTCCAATGAGCTGTCAGATATTTTTTTATTTTCCAACGGTAAAGCAAAATCCATAATCCTTTTCCTCTCATTTTCCGTTCCCGTTTTTAATAAATTTTCTGTATAATACCACGCCGGAACGCTTTTGTCAACATCAAAACGGAAATTTCGGAAGGAAATTTTTCTGTTGATATAAAACGGTGCAAAGACACTGCAAGCCCTCCGCCTGCCGCATGGATACGATGATATTTTGTTGTATCAGGTGCAGTATTTACAGCTCGAAAATTTGGCTATTTTGCCAAAATTGACAAAGATAGCTCAAATATGTTGACTAAAATTAGAATAAGTGTTATTATTTATATAAGTAGACAGTTTGTTAAAAAGGAGAAGCGGCGGCATGATAAACGATATACAGAAAGCAAGTATATGGAAAAGATTTGCCGCCGCTCTCCTTGATTTTATTCTTATAGCCACAATAGCCGTAGGAATGGCTGCTCTCATTTCGCTTATTACTGGCTATGACAGGGCAAACGACAGGCTTAATGAGATATATGCCGAATACGAAGAAAAATACGATATAGACAGGACAAAAAGCGTCGATTCGCTCACGGAAGAGGAAATGAAGCGATACGAAGAGGCGGACAGAGCCATATCGCAGGATGAGGAAGCGATAAGTGCTTACAGCCTCGTTATGAATCTGACCTTGGTCATCACGTCGCTCGGCATTTTATCCGCAGTGATGACAGGGGAATTTATCATCCCGCTGATTCTTAAAAACGGACAGACCGTAGGCAAAAAGGTCTTCGGCATCGGTGTGATGATGACCGGCGGAACAAAAATAAAAACCGTTGCGCTTTTTATCCGCGCTCTCCTCGGGAAATATACGATAGAGACGATGATTCCCGTGCTTATTATAATAATGATATATTTTGGCGGCATAGGAATTCTCGGAGTGATAATTCTCGGACTTATTGTGCTGCTGCAGTTAATTCTGATGGCTGCCACAAGCAATAATTCGCCTATTCACGATTTGATTTCCGATACGGTTGTTATAGATATGAGCAGTCAGAGAATCTTTGACTCAGAAAGCGAGCTCATAGAATACGAAAAGAAAATTCATGCCGAGTCTGTGGCTAAATCGCCATACTGAGCGGCGCACCGTTTTACCGATACAGGCAATAAATAAATTTATGGCATAGGAGCAAGGCAAAATGGAGCAGGCGGATAATCGGTTATAAAATTTATAAAGGCGCACGATGTGCGTCCTTTCGTCATGCAAAAAGCCGTATTTTGTTCCCGCTGTTAACGGAATGTGAAAAATTAAGCAAACAATAAACCAAGGAAAGGATTTTATATGAAAGTAGAACTTCAGAATCTGACAAAAATCTTCCCGAGCCGAAACAAGAAGTCGGGCGACAAGGTCGTTGCGGTAAGTGATTTCAATTTCACCATACCGGACGGCAAGCTCGTCGGTCTTCTCGGACCATCCGGTTGCGGAAAGAGCACGACTCTCTATATGATATGCGGGCTCCAGAAGCCGACAAGCGGCAAAATCTTGTTCGGTGAGGATGATGTCACCGACCTTTCTCCGGAAAACAGAGGCGTAGGTCTCGTTTTCCAAAACTATGCGCTTTATCCTCATATGACTGTAAAGCAGAACATTCTTTTCCCGCTCCAAAATCTCAAGGGAGCCGACAAGCTCGACAAAGAAACAATGCTGGAACGCGCATACGATGCGGCTAAGCTTGTTCAGATAGACAATCTTATGGACAGAAAGCCGAGCGAGCTTTCGGGAGGTCAGCAGCAGAGAGTTGCGATTGCCCGTGCACTCGTAAAGATGCCGAGAGTTCTGCTGCTTGATGAGCCGCTCTCAAACCTTGACGCGCGTCTGCGTCTCCAGACTCGAGAGGAAATCCGTCGTATCCAGCGTGAAACCAAGATTACAACGGTATTCGTGACGCACGATCAGGAGGAAGCGATGAGTATTTCGGACATGATAGTCGTCATGAAGCTCGGCGTTATTCAGCAGGTAGGCGCTCCGCAGGAGGTATACGACAATCCGGTGAACCTCTTTGTGGCAAAGTTCCTCGGAACACCTCCGATAAACGTCCTTGAGGGAAGAATTTCCGCAGGAAAGCTCTACATAGGCGAGGATGCCGTTCTTTCCGTACCGGGGCTTGAGGACAGGAAAGTATATGTTGCTATCCGTCCGGAGGGCTTTATACCAGATGAAAAGGGCGCTCTTTGCTGCAAGCTCTCAAGCGTTGAGGTAATGGGTCGCGATGTCAGCATCGTTTCCACAAACTCATTCTCATGCAATCCCGTTATCCGCTCCATAATAAATGCAGATTACAGGATAGATGCTACAGCCGAAATGGTGTGCTACAATCTGAAGCCGAACAAAACATTTATTTTTGATAAAGAAACCGAAGAAAGAATTTATTTTGAGGTAAAATAATTATGGTTGAAAGTAAACATCAATGGAAGGCGTGGCTGTATCTCTCTCCTGCGATAGTCCTTTTGCTCATATTTACCGTTTGGCCCATAATAAATACGGTTCGCATGGCTTTTCTCGAAAACTACAACGGACTTGCAGCCATAGGCGGCACTACTTTTAAGGTCGGCTTCGGAAATTTTGCTAAGGTCGTCAAATACGGCAACTTTCTGCAGTGCCTGAAAAATACCGCGCTTATCTGTATTCTTACCGTTCCGATTTCCACTTTTCTGGCGTTGATAATAGCCGTCTGCCTTAATTCTATAAAATTCCTGCAGAAGCCCCTGCAGACGATATTCTTCCTTCCTTATGTCACAAACTCCATAGCGATAGGCATGGTTTTTGCCGCTATGTTCAATGTAATAGGAAATATTGTAGGCTCTGTAACCTCAGAGGCAAGCCTGATAACAAGCGTCGGAATAGTAAATAATGTTATAGAGTTTTTCGGAGGTACTCCGATAAGCTGGATAAACAGCGGCTCCAAATACGGGGCAAATATAGCCGTAATGGTTATATATATCGTATGGAATGCGCTTCCTTTCAAGATTTTGATACTTCTCGGCGGACTCCAGAGTGTAAACAAGCAGTATTATGATGCCGCGAGAGTAGACGGCACCTCGAGAGTAAGAATATTTTCGAGAATAACCGTACCGCTCCTTTCTCCGATGATAGCTTATGTTGTTATAACAGGCTTCATCGGCGGGTTCAAGGAATATACGAGCATAGTCGGCATATTCGGCGAAAAGCTCGGACCCGTGCATGACCCGGGCAGACTCAATACGATGGTAGGATATATTTATGAGTCTCTCGAGCGAAGCAAGCAAGGTCAGGCAAGTGCTGCCGCTCTCATACTTTTCGGCATAATTCTTGTTGTCACATTGATAAATCTCTATGTCAGCAAGAAAAAAGTTCACTATTAAGGAGGCGGCTGTATGGACAAGATAAAAAATGCCACTATGCAGGAAAAAGACCTGCAGCAGGTCTCTGCAAAGCAGCGCATAATGAAATTTCTCGCTATGTTTCTCATATATGCTTTCCTTATATGCGTTGCGATATTCGTACTTTTCCCGTTTTACTGGATGCTTATTTCATCTGTGAAAAGCCTTGATGAATATCGCCTCAATGTTCCGACGCTGTGGCCGCGCAATATACTTTTTTCAAACTACAAGACAGCTTTTGAATCGGCAAGTCTCGGAAGACTCTTTCTCAATACCGCATATGTAGGTATTGTTTCCACGCTGCTTTCTCTCGTGATAACGGTGTTGTCGGCATTTGCTTTTGCAAGACTGGAATTCAAAGGCAAAAATACGCTTTTTGCCGCGCTCCTTGCCACGATGATGATTCCGGGCGAGCTTTTCACCATAACAAACTACAGCACGGTGGCAGCACTCGGTTGGATGAAAACCTATAAAGTTCTGATAATTCCTTTCCTTGTCAGCGTATTCTATATCTATCTGCTCCGTCAGAACTTTTTGCAGATACCGAATGAGCTGTATCTCGCCGCCAAGGTGGACGGCACAAGCGATATCAAATATCTTTGGAAGGTAATGATACCGCTCTCTCTTCCGACGCTCATCTCCATAACGATACTCAAGATGATGGGCGCATGGAACTCATATGTATGGCCGCGTCTCGTTGCAAATGACGAAGCACACCGGCTGATAACAAACGGCTTGCGCAACGCCTTTACAGATACCACCGGTGACGTAAACTACCCGGTGCAGATGGCGGCTGTAGCGCTTGTTTCGCTCCCGCTTTTCCTTGTGTTTGTGTTCCTTCGCAAATACATCATGAAGGGCGTCAGCCGAAGCGGAATCAAAGGATGATAAGCTTCAAAAGAGGCTATTATCGATAAATCAAAAAAATAAAAACAGGAGGAATTCAAATTATGATGAAGAAAATCTTATCTGTTCTGCTTTTGGTTGCCATGATTTTTGTTATGGCTTCCTGCGGAGGCAATGCAAAGAAGGGTATTCCGAACTTTGACGTTCCCGAGGGTGGATACGACGGCAGTGAGGTTACCATCACATTTTATCACACGATGGGCTCAAATCTTTCAACGGTTCTCAATAGCTATATTGAGTCTTTCAACAAGCTTTATCCGAACATCCACATCGTTCATACACAGGTCGGCAGCTATGATGATGTGAGAGATCAGATAAGCACGGAAATCACGGTAAAGAATCAGCCGAACATCGCTTACTGCTACCCCGACCATGTTGCTCTCTATAATCTTGCAGGCGCAGTTGCTACGCTTGACAATCTTATCGACAGCAAAATAATGGTAAAGAGAGCAGACGGCAAAGAGGAAACGCTCGGTCTCACAAAGGAGCAGAAGGACGATTTCATTGAGGGTTACTACAATGAAGGCATGCAGTTCGGCGACGGACTTATGTACACAATGCCTTTCTCGAAATCCACAGAGGTTCTTTATTACAACAAGACGTTCTTCGATGCAAACGGTCTCAAGGTTCCCACTACATGGGATGAGATGGAAGAGACAATGAAGAAAATAAAGGAAATCGATCCCAATTCTATTCCTCTCGGATACGATAGTGAAGGCAACTGGTTCATCACCATGTGCGAGCAGTACAAGTCCGATTATACAAGTGCTGAAGGCGAGCATTATCTCTTTGATAACGAAACAAACAGAAACTTCGTAAAGAAGTTCCGCGAATGGTATCAGAAGGGCTATCTCACTACTCAGTCACTCTTCGGCGCATACACATCCGGCCTTTTCACGGCTCAGACAGGTACAAAGAGCTACATGTCCATCGGTTCTTCCGCAGGTGCTACACACCAGCGCCCCAATAAGGTAGACGGTGCTTATCCTTTCGATGTAGGCATAGCTACCATCCCACAGGTTTCCCAGTCAAATAGGAAAGTTATTTCTCAGGGCCCGAGCGTATGTATCTTCAAGAAAGACAATGCGCAGGAAGTTGTTGCTTCTTGGCTCTTCGTGAAGTACCTCACAACAAACGTTAATTTCCAGGCGGAATTCTCCATGGCTTCCGGCTATGTTCCCGTTCTCAAGTCTGTTGCAAACAACGACAAATACAAGGCATTTGTTGAAAAGGCGGACGGCGGCAACTATGTTTCCGCACTCAGTGCAAAGGTTTGCCTTGAGCAGGAAAGCGCATATTACACATCTCCCGCATTCAACGGTTCTTCCACAGCCCGCGATCAGGTCGGCAAGCTTCTTGCCAAGTGCCTGACAGCCGATGACGGCGGCGATGTTGATGCCATGATAAAGAAGGCATTCAAGGATGCTATTGCAGAGTGTGAATATTAATGAGTAAAATATCCGAAAAGTTTATGCGCATCTCGGCGCTACTTCTGCTGATATGTCTGCTTTTGCCGTTTGTTTTCGCCTGTGGCGATAATCCTGCCGAAAATACGACAGAAAGCACCACTGCGCCGATACCGATTGAAATAAAGGACTATGTATCGATGCTGAAGCTCGATATGACATCCGATACACTCAAGCAGGAGGTAACGGTGCGCAGCTTTGTGGACGGCGATACGACGCACTTTTATGTTTCCGAGAGCGTGGTTTCCGGAGGTATACTGAAAGCGAGATATCTCGCGATAAATACCCCCGAATCCACCGGTAAAATCGAGGAATACGGCAAGGCGGCTTCAAATTTCACGCGATCAAAACTAGAAAATGCAGATGCCATAATGATAGAATCGGACGATGGAAAATGGAATGTCGATTCTACCGGAGGCAGATATCTTGTTTGGGTCTGGTATAAGCCGAAGGGTGAGAGTGAATACCGCAATCTGAATCTGGAGATACTCCAGAACGGACTGGCTATTGCCTCCTCCACGGCAAACAACCGCTATGGCACAACATGCATGGCGGCACTGGGTCAGGCAAAGGCGCAGAAGCTGAATGTATATTCCGGCGAGCGTGATCCCGATTTTTACTACGGCGACGCTGTAGAGCTTACATTGAAGGAGCTTCGCTCAAATCCTGAGGCATATAATGGAAAAAAAGTCGCTTTCGAGGGTGTGATTTCGAGTGACAACAGTAACAGCATAACTGTTGAGGAATACGATGCCGATACCGATATGTATTATGGTATCTCCGTTTACTACGGATTTTCCTTGAGCGGTGAGGGGCTTGATATAATCTCGGTCGGCAATCGCTCGAGAATAGTCGGCACTGTGCAGTATTATGAGGCAGGCGGCGTATATCAGGTATCCGGCTTATCATACAACATGATGCGCCCGGATGATCCCGGAAATCTCAAAAAGATAAGCGAAGGTCACACTCCGTCTTACAAGGAAACGACTGCTGCGACATTCGCTTCTGAAGTGACTCTGGAGGGCGAAGAAGGAAGCGTTACAGCAAAATATGCCGAGCTTGCTCTTGCCACTACAATTTCCATGAAGGGACTCACCGTCAATAAGGCGGAATCGATCGGGAAAGAAGGTACCTCGTCATACGGCGAAATGACTCTCATCTGCACGGCAGATGACGGCACAGAGGTAAGGCTTCGCACAGAGGCGATGAATGATTCGGAAGGAAAGCTTGTCACATCCGATGATTTGCTCGGCAAAAATATTGATATCAGAGGAATTGTCGATTATTATGCCGGCAATTATCAGATAAAGGTATTTTCATACAAACACATTTTGTTCAACAATTAAATAATAACAAGGAGGCAAACTATGAAAAGATTTTTAGCTTTTGTTTTTGCACTTGCACTTTGTCTTTCGGTGTTTGTCGGATGCGGTGATAAGCCAAATCCCGATAAGCCTAAGGCAAATCCGTTAGACCTCGCAAAGGAATATCTTTATACAATGTATAAGAACGCCACCGTTACCACTCCAGAGGACTACGAGGTGGTAGCTGCTATCAATATAAACGGCGTTGAATATCCGATAGAGTGGACTGTAGATGCTACAAGCGGCTCTGCCGAGAACATCGTTATCACACCCAATGATAAGGGCATGGTAGTCATAGACGTAAACGAAGAAGCCGATGCAGAGACGCTTTACAATCTCGTCGCCACAATCAAGAATGAAGCAGGTGAGACGGTTTCCGTTTCCTTTGCTCACAGACTTCCCGAGGGTGCTCCCGCCGATATGATTGTCGCAGAAGTTGTAGAGAAGGCATTTGCTCTTGAGGATGGCGCAACAATGAAGGGCACACAGGTTCTTCGCGGTGAAATTGTTGAAATTCCATCCGCCTACAGCGCAGATTACAAGAATATCACAGTCAACATCAAGATAGGTGAAAGAATAATTCAGTGCTTCCGTCTCAAAGGCGGCGAGGACCTCAAGGTCGGCGATGTCATCACAGTTACAGGTACTATCAAGAATTACGGCGGCACGATCGAATTTGACAAGGGTTGCACATATTCCAAGGATATGAGCGTAGAAGAGGCGAAGCAGCTTCTGACAGCTGAGAAGGCTTATGCTCTTGAGAACGGCGCAACAATGAAGGGTACGCAGGTTCTCCGTGGCGAGATAGTTGAGATTCCCTCTGCATACAGTGCAGATTACAAGAATATCACGGTCAATATCAAAGTAGGCGAAAGAATAATCCAGTGCTTCCGTCTCAAGGGCGGCGAGGATCTCAAGGTCGGCGATGTTATTACCGTTACAGGTATCATCAAGAACTACAACGGTACAGTTGAATTTGACAAGGGCTGCACATATTCCAAGACTATGACTATCGACGAGGCTAAAGATATTCTCGTTGCAGAAAACGCATATGCACTTGAAGAAGGCGCTACGATGAAGGGTCTGCAGGAACTTTGCGGTGAGATAGTTGAGATTCCCTCTGCATACAGTGCAGATTACAAGAATATCACAGTCAATATCAAAGTAGGCGAAAGAATAATCCAGTGCTTCCGTCTCAAGGGCGGCGAGGATCTCAAGGTCGGTGATGTTATTACCGTTACCGGTACCATCAAGAACTACAACGGTACAATCGAATTTGACAAGGGCTGCACATATGTAAAGTAATTTTTGCATTGATGCTGCGATTTCGCATGGTCAATATCAAATAGATAACAGAGCGCCGCGGATTTCCGCGGCGCTCTGCTATATCAGCAATCAGAAAGGCAGAGAATTTTTATCTCAGTCTTTTTTGTTTTTATCTTTCGGCTTTATTGCGGCGATGAGATAGACGCACCCGATTATTATCAGGCAGACACCGAATATACCGAGCATTCCTTCTCCCATGATGGGAAGGCTATCGAGAAAAGCTTTTACATCAAACATATGAAATCCTCCTTACGAAACGAGAGCGACGATAAGACCGCCGGCTATAACGGAAGCTATCTGACCGGAAACATTTACGCCTACTGTATGCATGAGCAGGAAGTTCTGCGGATCTTCCGCAAGTCCCATCTTGTGGATTACGCGCGCCGACATCGGGAAAGCCGAAATGCCTGCCGCACCTATCATCGGGTTTATCTTCTTCTTTGAGAAAAGGTTGATAAGCTTTGCAAAAAGCACGCCGCCGACTGTATCAAATATGAACGCCACGAGACCGAGAGCGATAATCAGGAGGGTCTCTTTCTTAATGAATTTATCTGCCTGCATCTGTGTTGCTATGGTGATGCCGAGCAGAAGCGTGATGAGATTTGCAAGAACCTTTTGCGCTGTTTCCGAGAGTGAATCGAGCACGCCGCATTCACGGAGCAGATTACCGAACATGAGGAAGCCTATGAGCGAAACACTCTTCGGCGCTATGATGCCGACGATTATAGTGAGTATAATCGGGAAAAGTATTCTTGTGAGCTTGGAAACATTCTTTGCTTCATAGGGCATGCGGATAAGTCGCTCTTTTTTTGTCGTCATCAGCTTTATCACAGGAGGCTGGATTATCGGCACGAGTGCCATATATGAATATGCCGCTACCATGATGGCACCGATAAATTGTGACTTGAGAAGTTTTGCCACGACTATGGAGGTGGGTCCGTCTGCCGCGCCGATTATGGCGATAGAGGCGGCATCATTGAGTTCAAAACCGAAGAGGCGAGCCATGCTGAGCGTGAAGAAGATGCCGAATTGCGCCGCCGCGCCGAAAAGCAGGAGCTTCGGATTTGAGAGGAGCGGACCGAAATCAATCATCGCGCCGATGCCGATAAAGAGGAGCAGAGGGAAAAGCTCACCGCTTTCCTCCCCGATGCCGATATCGAAAAGTTTTGAAAGTGCGCCGATTTCCGTTCCTTGCGTGAGCGCACCGGAAAACGGCAGATTTACGAGTATCGCGCCGAAGCCCATCGGGAGCAGGAGCGCAGGCTCCATATCCTTTTTGATGGCGAGGTAGATGAGCAGAGCGCCTATAGCCCACATAATGATATGCTTATAGGATATCGCCTGCAACTGCTCAAGAATTTGAGATAAAATTCCCATAAAATGTTTCTTCCTTTCAAAAAAGTATAAAAAAACAGACTTTCAAAGCCGCTGTAAACACAGTAGCCCGAAAGTCTTGCGATTTAATGCATCGTCGGGTGGTAACACCGTGATGACGGCGATGCAACGGGACAAGCCCGCACGCTACTCCCTTTTGGGAAATGATGATAATATTTTAACATAGAAGTACATTTTTGTAAAGTGGTTTTGAAAATATTTTTAAAGAAAAAATGGCGGGATTCTATTGACATTTGGTGAAAATTGTTTTATACTGACATATCAAAAAAATTAAAGGAGGCTTTCATATGAGCAAGGTTATCGTGCCGAAGGGATATAAAGCGACTCTCGGGCTTTATGACACGCAGACGGCAATAGGTATGTTAAAACGAATTTTTGAGGAGAGGCTTTGTAATGTTCTGAATTTGAAGCGTGTTTCCGCGCCGCTTTTCGTAGATCCGGAGACAGGACTCAACGATGACCTGAACGGCATTGAGCGCCCTGTGCGCTTTGACATCAAGGATACGGGAAAAGATGCCGTGGTAGTTCATTCCCTCGCAAAATGGAAGCGCATGGCACTTGGCGTTTACTGCTTCCATGAGGGTGAAGGTCTCTATACGGATATGAATGCAATCCGCCGTGATGAAGAGCTGGACAATCTTCATTCCATATATACCGACCAGTGGGACTGGGAGAAGATAATCACACCCGAAACAAGGACCGTCACTTATCTCAAAAATACAGTGAAGGGGATAGTCGGGGCTATATGCGACACGCTTGATATGCTTAAGGTAAGATATCCGCAGATAACAGTCGAGCTTGAGCGTATCGTCAGCTTTGTCACTACTCAGGAGCTGGAGGATATGTACCCCGACCTCACACCGAAGGAGAGGGAAAACGAATATCTTCGCAAGCATAAGACAGCATTTATCATGCAGATAGGCGACAAGCTGAAATCAGGCAAGCCGCACGACGGAAGAGCACCCGACTATGATGACTGGAAGCTCAACGGAGATATCCTCTTTTGGAATGATATTCTCGGCTGTGCTTTTGAGATTTCTTCTATGGGTATACGCGTAGACCCCGAGGCAATGGACAGGCAGCTAAGTGCCGCAGGCGCGGACGACAGGAGAAAGCTTCCTTTCCACAGTGCGCTTCTGGCAGGCAAGCTCCCGCTTACCATGGGCGGAGGCATAGGTCAGTCGCGTCTCTCCATGCTCCTGCTCGGTAAGGCGCATATAGGCGAGGTTCAGGTTTCGCTCTGGGATGATGAAACGAGAAAAATCTGCGCCGAAAACGGAATTATCCTGCTTTGATTTTTCCGATTTGTCAACTACTGCAAAGGTTCCTTCGGCTGATAAGAGTCAAACGAAAACAGAAGCAAGGAAACACTGTTTGATTGATATATAAGAAAGTCGGGCTGCAATCGCCCGACTTTTTTGCGATTTGGCAAAGATATTGACAAGCAACGTTTTTTAGTGTATAATAACACTGCGTTATACATAACCATTTGTTATATAGGAGAGAGAAAATATGCCGGCGATAAAAAAGGTTTCGAGAGAGGATATTATAGATGCGGCTGTGGAAGTTTTGCGCGAGGGGGGATTTTCCGCTGTGAATGCGAGAAGCGTGGCGCAGAAGCTCGGCTGTTCCACCCAGCCTATTTATTTTTCTTTTCAAAATATGTCTGAATTAAAGCTGGCGCTGACTGAACGCGCCATAGAAATGCACAAAAAGCGCGTAAGTGATTCTTTACGGGCATGCGAGGGGACAGACACCAGATACAGCAGCTACGGCATGGGATTTGTCAGATTTGCGGCTGAGGAAAAGCAGCTTTTCCGCTGGCTTTATATCGATGGCGGGCATACAAGCCCTTATAAGAGCGATGTGCTTTATGATGAGATAATCGATGTGATAGTCGAGGATTTCGGATACGACAGAAAAACCGCGGAAAAATTCCATCGCGATATGCTGTATTATTCTTACGGCTTGGCGATTCTTGCCAATATCGGGCATCTTGATCTTACGGACAATGAGCTTCGCGAAGCGTTTCGGCGCGAGTTCCGTGCGCTAAGTTCGCTTTACGGCAAGACGCCAAAATCTCCGGAATTTGCCATGAAAGCAGAGCTTACACTATGAATCTGAAGCTGTCTTTTTCATGGGTGGGGCTTGTGATTTTTGCTCTCCCCATGCTCATCAATATCGCCTATGCGATTTTTCCGCCCGCAGGTGAAGCGGCGTCGGCTAAAAGTTCGGCGCGGTGGCTTGAGACTGTTGAGGGGGTCAGCCGAATCGCATATCTTATCGTGCTTACATTTCTCGTCGGCGAAAAACCGCTTGATTTGAAAAGCGCATGGTTTTATATTTCCATAGCTTTTCTTGTGCTTTATTATATCGCGTGGATTCGCTATTTTGCGTGCGGGCGCGATACGGCACTCCTTGGAAAAGCGTTTCTTTTCGTGCCGATGCCGCTTGCTGTTTTTCCCGTGATGTATTTCCTCTGCGCCGCGATATGGATGCACAATCTTCCCGCAGCAATCGTAATGGTCATATTCGGCGCGGCGCATATAACCGTATCTGCTCGGTCGTTTCGGTGATTTTTTTGATTCACGACAAGGAGAATTAAAATGAATAAGATTTATCCGCGCACGGGTGACAGGCAGATAGTATATCTGCGCGATGTCATCACAAACCCGAATATCGAGGTCGGCGAATACACCATATACAATGATTTCGTCCATGACCCGCGGGATTTTGAAAAGAACAATGTGCTTTACCATTATCCGATAAACGGCGACAAGCTGAAAATAGGGAAGTTTTGCTCGATAGCATGCGGCGCAAAGTTTCTTTTCACAAGCGGAAATCATTCGATGAAGTCGCTCTCCACATATACATTTCCAATATTTTTTGACGAATGGGAGCTTGATAAAAAGGACATATGCATGGCTTGGGACAACAAGGGAGATACCGTCATCGGAAACGATGTCTGGATAGGCTATGAAGCGGTCATTATGTCGGGCGTGAAGATAGGCGACGGAGCAATCATCGGTACGCGCGCCGTGGTGACAAAGGATGTGCCGCCTTATACAATCGTCGGCGGAGTGCCCGCAAAGCCGATACGAAAGCGTTTTGACGATGCGACGATAGAAAAACTTGAAGCCATTTGCTGGTGGAATTGGGGCGAAGAAAAAATAAAGCGCAATATCGCGGCAATTCAGTCGGGAGATATCGCGGCTCTTGAAAATGCAAACTGATAAAAGCATGGCAGAATAAGATAACCCTGCATAAGGCAATGTCGCCTTATGCAGGGTTATTTTCATATAGTTTTATTCTGCTCGATTATTTCAGAACAGAGATTGCATCCTTAATGGTTTTTTCAAGAGCCTCTTTGCCGTATTTATCCACCTCGGCTTTATTCTTTTCGCCATGGGTGAGACATCCCGCGCCGCCGATACATCCGCCGACGCACGCCATGCCCTCGATAAAGTTGGCTTGCAGTTTGCCTGCTTTCTTTTGCAGAAGAGCTATTCTGCATTGCTCTATTCCGTCACATGAACAGGGCTTCAAAACAAATTCGATATTCTGCTCTTTTAAGCCCTCAGCTACAGCATCGGCAAGTCCGCCGCAACGAGCAAAGATTCTGCCGAAGTATGAAGCATTGTCAAGCACGCCCTCTTCAAGCGTTGTGATATCGATTTCTTTACTGTCAAAGAGCGCCTGAAGCTCTTCAAATGTCAGAACAGCATCAACATATGGCTTGACGCTCTCTTTCTGAACTTCCATTTTCTTTGCAGTGCAGGGACCGATGAACACCGTCTTGCAGTTTTCTTCATGCTCTTTCAGATATTTCGCTATCGTCGCCATAGGCGAGAGGTTATGTGAAACAAACTGTGCCAAATCGGGGAAGCTTTTCTCTATATAATCGACAAAGGCAGGGCAGCAGGAGCTTGTCAGAAATCCCTTTTCGGCAAGTTCCTTTGACTCGGCCTGTGCTACCATATCGGCACCGAGCGCTGCTTCAATAACCGTATGGAAGCCGAGTTTGCGCAGTCCGGTGATAACCTGACCGAGCTTGGCATAATTAAACTGGCTGGAGATAGAAGGCGCCACAATAGCGTATATTTTATAATTCTGATTGCCATGGCTGCCCTTCAGCATATCTATAACATTCAGAATAAACGATTTATCACTGATGGCACCGAACGGACATGTATATACGCATGCGCCGCACGAAATGCACTTGTCATTATTGATGCAAGCCTGCTTGTCCTCACCCATATAGATAGCCTTGACCTTGCAGGCAGTCTCGCAGGGGCGCTGATAGTTATGAATAGCACTGTAGGGGCAGACCTTGGAGCAGGCACCGCACTCCTTACACTTTGTCTTGTCGATATGTGCGACATGATTTTCATCAAACGAGATTGCACCGAAACGGCATACATCCTCACAACGGTGAGCAAGGCAACCGCGGCAGGCATTTGTAACTTCGTAGCCGCCCATAGGACATTCGTCACAGGCGATATCAATAACCTCTATGACATTCGGATTTTTCTTATTTCCGCCCATGGCAAGCTTTACGCGCTCATTTACTATCGCTCTTTCCTTATAGACACAGCAACGCATTGTCGGAACCTTGCCGGGCACGATTGTCATCGGGATATCAAGCAGATTATCCTGCAGGGTATCTGCCCATGCCTGCTTTGCTACCTCGCGCAAGACTTTATACTTAAGGTGCTGTACTTTTGTATCAAATTTTCTCATAAACAACTCCCATCAGAAATAGCTGACCTTTATATGCTTTCCCATTTGCTTGAGACAAGCGGACAACTCTTCCACAAGATTCATTTTTATATTAAAGTTTATCGGCAGATCCGGATTCTGATGTGCCGGATTTACAGCGCGGCCGACATAGAAATTTATATCAGTCGCCTCTTCAAAAAGCATACGGCAGATAAGCGACGCGCCATCGTGTCCATAGCTCCATTTTTCATAGAGCTTATTTTCGCCTATTGCATCCTTGGCATATTCCACAACGCGGTTTACTGTGATGACGCCTTCCGTAACGAGGTCTACGCCTTCAATCTTTGCAATCGGAGGGATATCGGAACGCACGAAGCTTATATCCGCCTCAACCTTTTTGCCGAGATATTTTGCGGCGATTGACGATGTTGTGCCGCCGCAAACAATATGCTTGCCTTCCTTGGCGAAAAAAAGAGACATCATGCGGTTGCAGTCATCGCGGTCTCGCGGCGGACCGAAGAGAATATTCATCGGCACACGCTTACGTATTCTTATAACGCAGGCTGTGGCATCGTCGCCGGGGCGACCGCCGTAAAGCTTGTTCGCTTCATCTATGAGAATCGTCGACAGCGTTTTTGCCGTATAGCCGCCTGCCGCTGCCGCTTCCATAAATTCGATTATATCCTCGCGCTTCCATCCGAAGTTATATGCCAGTCCTATTCCGGCATGAGGACAACCATCGCTCATGGCTATAAATATATCGTCCTCCTGCAGCTTGATGACTGAACGATAAATTTTCTTGCCGCCGATGCTCATTTCCGTTTTGGGATAGTCGTAATTCTTGCCGTCACGAAGCAGAATAGTGAGAGGATTATCATATTGTATCAGCTCCATATCGCGGTTTTCGACGAGTCTCATAATGGTGAATGTGGAATATGCGACACCTCTCACGGAGCATATCGGAAGCGTCTGCGCGATGGTTTCGACACAGTCGGTAAGCGAAAGTCCTTCCGCTACCATTGTGGAGATGATTTTGCTCGTCAGAGTGGAAAGAATACTCGCCTTGACGCCGCTTCCGAGTCCGTCTGCCAACACTACGACAGAGGAATCGTCATCCGGCTCAAGAATATCGACATGGTCTCCGCAAAGCTGCTCGCCTATATGGTTGATGCTTTTATAGCCGATATCGGCACAAAGATCATTCATCGGAAACACTCTCTTTCAGCTTGGTAAGGGCAATCTTTGTTTCCGCGGCGGTTTCGCCGAGAAGCGATGCTATTTCCTGAACGATACGCATCTGCTTATCCACGACCTTATCCGCGGTTTCTACCGTCTGATTGCGCTGTTTCTCGCGCTTTTCACGCTCTTTTTCTTCATCGGTGACATCTCTCATGATGCAGAGAAGCATATGATATGTACCGTCGTAAATAACGGTCTCTTCCACGTATCTGTCATACTCGGCAAGGTATGTTCTGCGGTTGCGGATGCTCTGCTTGCTCTCGAGAACCTCGAGAAAAGGCTTCGGCTCCAGTATACGCACCACCTGATCACCGAGAATATCTGATGCGTGGCGTATATTGAGAATCTTCAGCGCGGCAGGATTTATCTGCTGAACCTCCAGCGCGTCATTGACAACGATAAGTGCGTTCGGAGTATTGGAAACGATGCAGTCGGAGAAGCTCTCGGCTTTTTCCTTGAGATAGGGCAGGCACATGGAGATTTCCGCCTTTCCGTGATAGATGGCTATTGCCTTTTCACGACAGGTATCATAACCGCAGGAACCGCAGTTAAGCTCATCCTCCGGTCGATTTTTGCCCATTTTTTTGAGAATTGCTTTGATTTCCTCTTCCGAGGGAATGCCGTTTCTGAGCCCGATAGGCTCAAAGCGCTTTTTAAGTTCAAGCATATCGGGCTGCTCGATATCGAAATCTTCTTTGCCGGCGTAGTCTGCAACAGACCGGTAATCGCCCACGGGAGAGCGGTGATATCTCTCCATGGCAGGTCCGCCGATACAGCTGCCTGCGCATGCAGACATCTCGATAAAGCATTTATGAACATTACCGCCCTCGATTTCCCTGAGTGCGGAAATGCAGTTTTCAACGCCGTCTACGGCAAGATATGTATATCCGGGTGCATTCTGTGCCATCGTCTTGAGGATGCCTCCCGTTGTAGGAAAGAAGCGTGCGCGGCTATGCTCGGTTTCGTCCATATCGGGTTCAAGCTCGATATGCTCGGACTTCAGCCAAGTCGTTAGCTCTTCGTAAGCCAGCACGGCGTCCACAATGCCTTCATAATGGTCGGCTTCGTCCTTCTTTGCGACGCAAGGACCGATAAAAACGGTTTTTGCTTCCGGATTTTTCTTTTTTATCTCTGTGCAATGCGCCTGCATCGGTGACATTATGTCGGCAAGGCAGGGAAGAAGCGATGGAAAATATTTCTGAATAAGAAGATTGATTGAGTGGCAGCATGATGATATGACAACATCATGGCAGTCCTCCTTTAGCATTCTTTCATATTCTGTTTTTACTATCGATGCGCCGATAGCAGTCTCCTCAGCGTCGGCAAAGCCGAGCTTTTTGAGCGCTTTTCTCATACCCTCAATGCCTATGCCGGGATAATTTGCAATAAACGACGGAGCAAGGCTGGCATATACAGGCGATCCCGACTGGATAAGTACCTTGACCTTTTCGGTCTCGTCTACAATCTGCTTGGCATTCTGCGGGCAGACGACAAGGCAATGACCGCAGAGAATACATTCGTTTCCGATGATATGAGCCTGATTTCCGGAGAAGCGAATGGACTTTACAGGGCAGTGACGAATGCACTTATAGCAGTTTTTGCAATTTGATTTTTTCAGTGTCAGACATTCAGACAAGGTTATTCCTCCTTTGCTTTTTGAACGGCGGGCATAATTGTCTTATCCCAAAATTCGCTGAAGCTCTCCGGCGTGATTCCGGTGAAAACTTCATCTCCGACAGTGACAGTAACGCCGATGCGGTTGCACCGACCTGAGCAGAACGCTCCTGTCAATACGATTTCATCTCCCAAATTGTTTTTTTCTATTTTTTCCTGAAGCAGCTCAACAATTCGCGGTGCGCCCTTGAGATGACATGAGCTGCCGACGCATACCTCGATAAATATCATGATTATACCTTCGCTTTGATTTCTTTGTCAAAGAAATCCTTGACTGTTTCGGGTGTTACGGAGAAGAACTCGCCGTCAACCGTAACGCAGACGCCGAGCTGGCATTTGCCCATGCAGAATGTTCCGCCGAGCTCAACCTTATCGCCGAGTCCCGCCTCGCTTATATAGTACTGGAGTCCCTCCACTACCTGACGGGAACCTTTGATGTGACATGAGGAACCGATGCAAACTGTTACTTTCATTTTAAAATCTTCCTTTCAATGTTATTCATAATCAACGACATTCACCCAGCTGTGGAGGAATTCGCGTTCTTTTTCGTTGCCTTTTACTGTCTGTGAAGCGGCGACTATCGGCATCCACTTCTGAATATATTTCTTTTCTATACAGCTCTTTGCACAGAAAAGTTCGAGATATTTTTCGGCGCCGTTTATGTCGCCGTTCAGCCAGAAGAGCAGATATGTTCTTGCCGCGTCTGCCGAACCGTTGCCCTGTGTCGCATGCGACCAGTCGAGGATATACGGCGCTCCGCCATCGGAAATGATGATATTTGACGGATTGAAGTCGCCGTGGCAGAGCTTGCTGTGCTTCGGCATATCGTCGAGCCTTGTATAAAGCTCATAACGCGTTGTCGCGTCGAAATCCGTCTGCGAAATTTTTCTGCTCATCTTGTCGCGCAGCTTTGTGAGAAGAGGACAGCGCTTGGACTGAACTTCAATTTGCAGATTTACAAAAAATTCAAGATATTCGTCTTTCTTTTCGGGGTTCTCAAGCATAAGCTGCGAGAGAGTTTTCCCTTTGATATAGTCGGTGACAATAGTCCATTTGCCGTCCATAAGCGTCACCTCATGAACCTTCGGAATATTTAGCCCCGTTTCTTCGACTCTTGCCTGATTAAGTGCTTCGCTCAGAACATCGGCTTTGGAATACGACGCATCAAATACCTTCATGCAGAGATCGCCGTCGCGGTATACCGTCTTGTTGTTTCTGACCGCAATTATTCTATCGAGATTCATTATTTATCCATTTTCCTCCTTGCAACCTTATCCATGCGCTTTTGCATGAATACCGGAAAATATGTATATTAGTTATTATTTTATCAATTATAGAATACAACAGCGTAGAAAAAAAGGGAAGTGCAGTTTTTATATATCGGTATGGTATTTATCGATATAACCATGAACGAAATAAAGATCCGAGGTTTCGACGGGCGTATTCGGCTTGCCGCCCGCGGCTACAAGATGTGACGGAGGCGTGACGGCAGGCTCATCTTCCCGCAAAAAGCTCGCGCTTGACACGGCAGAGCTCGGTTAAAAAAGCTCGGTCAAGCTCTGTAAGGTGATAGTCTTTTTTGTATATGATAAGATCCTTATAAACTTTATGATTTTCCGAGCAGTTTTTCTGTACGAGACCGAAGCGGCGGAGAAGCGACTGCGGAATCGGAGAAGCCCACATAAATGTATTCGGATTTTTGGAGAGCAATTCGAACTGACTTGCCCGCTCGAAAACAAAAATTCTTTTTTCCATTTCGGGCAATTCTTCTTTTTTTACCTCGGATAGAGGAAGCGACGGGACATATGGGTCGGCATGGGCTATCTCGACAAGCTCGGAAAGATCGGAAAATCCTATATCATCAAGAGAGGCAAGCGGAGAATTTTCGCTTGTCACAAGCACATAGCGAAATTCGGTCACAAGCTCGCAGGAAAGTCCCTTGCTGTCCATCATATCCTTGTAGTATTTGTCATATTGCTCGGCATATCGTATGATGCCGAGCGAATAATCGGACTCGAGAATGTTTTTTATGGCGCGCAAAGCATTTGTTTCCTTGTAGAAGATTTCAAACCCGCCGCCTGTCGGCAGACTCGCTGAAAAGGAGGAAAACGCATCGCTTATATAGCTTGCTCTCGGGACAGAAATTGAGAATTTTTTCTTTTCCGAATATCCGCGGCGAAACATATTTTCCACGGTATCGACCTGTTTGAGAATGCTTTCCGCATATTTCAGAAACTCCTCGCCCTCCGGCGTGACCCGCATTCCTTTCGGAGAGCGTGCGAAGATATTTACGCCGAGAGATGCCTCCAGCTCCTTGATGCAACGGCTGAGGTTCGGCTGATCCATATACAGCTTCTCGGCGGCTTTATTGATGGAGCCGCTGGCGGCAACCTCGACCGCATATTTGAAATACAGTAAGTTCATTTTTTCTCCCCTTATCCGAAATGTGACGGTATCTTATAAAGTACATTAGAATTATATCAAAAAATAGCTGTTTTGTCAACCGAATTTGCAAAATGCGGCGTTGTTTTTCGGGTGCAAATATATGCATGGCGCACAGAATTTTCATGTGTTGAAATTTTGCTGTATTTATGGTATACTTATACCGAAAAAGCAAAAGCGATAAAAACGGTATTTTTAACTTGAATTAAGAAATCGGTGCTACAATCTGCTCGGTTTCGGGAAGCTTCAACTGGCAGATAGTCATAAACAGCGGCGACGATTATAAATTTGAGCTTGAAATGTGCGGGCTGACGCTCTACAGCAGCGAACAGAATCCGATAATGATACTCTCCGGCGATAAGGTGACGCTGACGGAAAAAAAGAGACCAAAACAATGCCTTGCCGCCTTTCCGCGCTTGCGGTTTACCTCGGCTCAAATAATGCAAGCTTCTCGGCAGAGCAGTTTGGTGCATTTACGACAAAAAATGATTTTGCAAAAGATATATCAAACAAAATTTACAAAAATTAAAAAATATTTAAAATGTATTGAAAAACGTAAAGTTTTATGCTAAAATATGAGCGGATCGGAAAAGCTGCCTCTCGGCAGCTTTTCAAAGGGATAACAGTTAGTCACGGCTAATCGCGCAAAATCGATTGCAAGTCGCTCTATTGCGCCGAGTGGGGAAGTGACATACTGCTTTTCCGCTTGGGCAAAACGGCAAACCAAAAGGAAAGGATAATTTGAAATGATTAAAACAATTGTAAAAATCGACGGAATGATGTGCGGAATGTGCGAAAGCCATGTGAATGACAAAATAAGAAACAGCTTCAAGGTGAACAGCGTGAAATCATCACATTCAAAAGGCGAAAGCGTGATTCTGACCGAAAGCAAGCTGAACGAAGCCGACCTGAGGGCGGCAATCGAGGAAACGGGATATAAGGTGCTGTCAGTTACATCGGAGGAGTATCAAAAGAAGGGACTTTTCGGTATTTTCGGAAGGCAAAGCGCCATGAAAACAGTTACGTATATTCTCACGGTTATACTTACCGTGAGAATGTCGCTGCTTGTCAGCCTCATGGTTTCACGAAAAAACAAGAGCATAGATATGGTAGAGGCGCTGAAATGTCAGGAACAAGCTCTCGGACCGGCGATGCAAAAGCAAATGGCAGGGAAACAGCAATGCGCAGTTTCCCTGCCTAAAAATTATTTGCGTATTATTCGTAATCAACCACATCTGCCCATGAGATGAGAAAATCCCTTTCATCAGGCTTTCCCTTGACAGATTGGGATGCAGCAACGATGGGAAGCCATTTTTCGAAATATTCCATTGGCGAGCCGTTTTTGCGGCAGAAAAGCTCGCGGTATTTTTCTGCCAGCTCCTTTTCATCGGCAAGGCAGAAAAGCAGATATGTCCTTGCCGCGTCTGCCGCGGCATTACCCTGCGTGGCATGCGACCAATCGAGAATAAAAGGCACGCCGTCGCTCTCGCGGATGATGATATTAGACGGGTTGAAATCTCCGTGACAGACCTTTATGCGTTTCGGCATACCCGCAAGCCTTGTGTGGAGATTATATTTGATGGTCGCGTCAAGGTCTGCTTCGTCTATTTTGCGGTTCATCTTGTCACGCAGTTTATTCAATCCCGGTGCTCGCTTTGAATGAACCTCGCGCTGAAGATCGACAAAAAGATTCAGATATTCGTCGATTTTATCGGGATTTTCTTTCATCAGTGTGTCAAGCGTTTTTCCCTCGATAAATTCGGTAATTATAGCCCACCTTCCGTCGTCTGTCGTCGTAACGGCAAGTATCTTCGGAATATTGAGTCCCGTTTCCTCTACTCTTGCCTGATTTAAGGCTTCATTGAGGATATCAGCCTTTGAGTATCCGGTCTCAAAAACCTTTACAGCCCTGTCGCCGTCGCGGAATATTGCCTTATTTACTCTTTTTGCGATAACATTTTCAAGCTTCATGAAAAAACCTCCTGATAATTATATTGCTATATTCTATGCTATATATAGTATAACATACGAACATTGTATTTGCAATATAAAATTTATTGTAAAAACAGGGCATATCAATAAAAAATATCGAAAAAACATTTTTTTCCATAATATATTGACACAGGTGAGAAAGTAATGATATAATTTTATATAATATCATCTGAATTTTTTATTTTTTCCAAGGAGGAACTTTTATGAATCATGAATATAATCCGTATGAGAATGCGGTTGCGGTTATAAGAAAGGCGGCGGAAGCACTCGGACTGCATGAAAACGATTATGCTTTTCTGCTTTATCCGGAAAGAGAGCTGAAGGTTTCGCTTCCCGTTGTGATGGACAGCGGCAAAACAGAGGTTTTCGAGGGCTTTCGCGTACAGCATTCGAGTGTGCTCGGTCCCTGCAAGGGCGGCATACGCTACCATGCTGATACAAATATAGATGAGGTCAAGGCGCTCGCATGCTGGATGGCACTCAAATGCTCTGTCGCGGGTATACCCTACGGCGGCGGAAAGGGAGGTATACGCGTTGACCCATCGCGTCTCAGCTCACGCGAACTGGAGGCTCTCACAAGAAAGTATGCACATGCGATAGCACCGATAATCGGCGAAAAGAAAGATATTCCCGCGCCTGATGTGAATACAAACGGGCAGATAATGGCTTGGTTCTGTGATGCCTACTCGGAGACTGTAGGCAGTTTTTCTCCTGCTGTTGTCACAGGCAAGCCGCTTGAAATCGGGGGAAGCCTCGGAAGAACGGACGCGACAGGCAGGGGAGTTATGCTCACGGTAAGAGAGCTGCTTTCGCGCTATGGCAAAAAGGCGAGCGAAATGCGCGTGGCTGTTCAGGGCAACGGTAATGTCGGCGGTACAACGGTTAAGCTTCTCGGCGAGCTCGGGTGCAAGGTTGTTGCCGTATCCGACGTTTCGGGTGCACTCCTCTGCGATGACGGACTCGACTGCGATGAAATATACAGATACAGTGCAGAGCATAAGCTTCTGCGTGATTTCGATAAGAGCGCAGGTACATTCATCGCGGGTGCTGACGGCAATGCCGCTCTTCTTGTATGCGATACTGACATACTGATTCCTGCGGCTCTGGAAAACCAGATTACAGGCGAAAACGCAGAGAAAATAAAGGCAAAATACATTGTTGAAGCCGCAAACGGACCGACGACGGTAGAAGCGGACGAAATCCTCGATGCACGCGGCATTCCGGTTGTACCGGACATACTTGCAAATTCGGGCGGTGTTATAGTATCATACTTCGAATGGGTACAGAATCTGCAGCGCTACTCATGGACGCTTGAGAGAGTCAACAGTGAGCTTGAAGAGAAGCTGGTTTCCGCCTTCGCAAATGTATTTGACATATCGGAAAAGCATGGATGCTCCTTGCGAACAGCGGCATATATGGCGGCTATAAAAAGAATAGTTTCTGCGGCAAAGCTTCGCGGATAAATACAAAAACAGGAGTTTGAAACCAAGCTCCTGTTTTTTTGTCATTTCGACTATATTTCGGTTTTCTCAAACGAAAAATTCTTTTCTCCGAGCGCACATACGGAAGCGCGATAGCCGCAGATATCACGTATTTCGTTGAAAACGGCATCCTCCTGCACTTTGCCGTATTCGCAGATGTGAGCCTTTCCGTGCGGAAAAGTGCACGAAAGCGAAGCGAGCGGGATATCAAAGCCCTTGCCGCGCATTTTGACATATGACTCGCGCAGGGTCCATAGGCGTGTGAAAGCCTCGACGGGATTTGCAGAAAGCATTATGGCATTGCGCTCATATATGCTGAAAAATCTGCTTGCTATCATATCCATCTGCGCAGGAGCTTCAATTTTCTCTATATCGACACCGCATTCTGAGTCCGAAAGTGCACATATGACTCGCTTGCCGCTGTGGGAAATATTGAAAAAACAGTTTGTGTGACCTGCGATATAAGGTTTGCCGAACTCGTTTTTGACAAATTCGGGATTTTCTATGCCGAAAACTATCGAAACAGCCTTCTTTGCAAGCAGACCCGAGGCGAGAAGCTCAAGCTTTGTTTCCATGCGTGCCGCCTTTTCTATGCGTGCGCGGCGCTCCTCGGAAATTTCACATATACGCGCGGAGATTGTTGCCTCGTCAAAAACGGAAAAATCCGCAAAATATACTTTTATAAAATTTTTATCTTCCATCATTTTACCTCGTGTCACAGCTTTTAGCCTGACTTTTAAATTCAGCATTGAAAAAGCTATATAAGTATACCACAGTAAAAGCAAAATTTCAAGCGTTTCATTGCTTTTTCAACAGCTGTGTGCTTTTCTTCTTGATTTTTAAGCCTCCGCGTGGTAAAATATAAAAAATGCAAATTTAAAATCGGAGAAAAGCAATGAATTTGAATAATGCAACCGAAATCATCGCACGAAGGGAATTTTCGCCTGTCTACATGATATTTGATGTAGCGTTTCTTCTGTGTTTTGCCGCAATGCTTATAGTAAAAAAGAAATATATGACAGTGCTTGTCGGCGCGCTTGCGGGAATACTCTATATGATAGTGGATTACGGGATTTTTCATCTTGTCTGCCATTCGAGAAGCATATCCGAGGGGCACAGCCTTTTTCTTGTGCTTTTATGGATGTCGATAAGCTATGGGTTTACGAATTTTACTTGGATATGGCTCTGGATATCTAAGGATAAGCATCTTTTCGAATGGTCTTTTCTTATTCTGCTCTGGTGGTTTGTATGTCCGCAACTTGCGAAAACCTTTACGCCTGCCGGAATGCAAAATATTATTATAGAACGCACTACCGGTGAATATCACGGATATATGGCGCTTATTTTGCTTATCGGTTATCTCACACTCATAATCTTTAATATGAGGCAGAAAGAAAGGGAAAAGCGCGTCGATATTCCATGGCTTCTCGCTATAGGAATACTTGTTCAGTTCGGGTGGGAAGCAGGGCTTCTCATAGGAGGCATACGCTCGGCGGGCTTTGCCACTCTTGCGGAAAAACTGCGTCCGCTCATAGTAAATTCGCTTCTCGAAACAAATCTCGGAATGCCTTATATATACGCTGTTTTCATAGCTTATACATGCCGCTTTACCGAGCAGATGAAACGAAGAGAAGAGCCGCTTGCTTTCACTGATCGCATAGCTGAAAATAACGGAGAGAAGGTATGGGCAAAATGAAATATATACTTGTGACAGGCGCATACGGCGGTATTGGCAGTGCCGTGGCAAAAATGCTGTCAGAGCGTGGTTTTTGCGTTTTTGCGCTTGATAAAAGAGCGGGCGCGGCGGAAAAGAACATCATCCCGATAGCGGCTGACATAACAAGCGAAGAGAGCATTTCCGCGGCGGCGGAAACCGTGAGAAAATACACGGATGAGCTTTTTGCCATAGTGCATTTTGCTGGGATATATATGCTCGATTCGCTCGCGGAAATCGACAGCGAGGCTTTTGAGCGAATTTTTCGTATAAACCTTTTCGGCGCTTTTCTTGTAAACAAAGCGTTCATGCCTCTTCTCAGGTACGGTAGCAGGATAATAATGACAACAAGCGAGCTTGCACCGCTTGATCCGCTTCCTTTTACAGGCATATATGCCGTAAGTAAATCCGCTCTCGATAAATACGCATATTCATTGCGAATGGAGCTTCAATTACTCGGTATTTCAGTCTCGGTAATACGCGCGGGTGCCGTGAAAACGACTATGCTCGGCGTTTCCACCGATGAGCTTGAAAAATTCTGTGGTAAAACAAAGCTTTACAGTTATAATGCCGTCAGGTTTCGAAATATAGTTGACAGTGTGGAGGCAAAAAGCATTGCTCCCGAAAAGATGGCGGAAAAGACGTTGAAAATACTCGAAAGCAAAAATCCGGCTTTCGCTTACAGCATCAACAGAAATCCGTTCCTGCGCCTGCTTAATATGCTGCCGAAGCGCCTGCAATGCTTTGTGATACGGCAGGTACTGAAATAATGCCGGCAGCTCGAACACCGAAAAATAAAAAATTCCCCATTGCATTTTTTCGCAACGGGGAATTTTCATTTATGTGACACTTACGCCGAAAAGCGAGAGATACCATCCCAATCCTACCGTGACAATCAGCAGATATGCGATATATATCAAAAGCATGACGATGCCTTGCCAACGGCTGAATTTCTTGCAAATTACAGTTGGCACGGCAGCAATAAGCGAAACGAGAATTGCAACGGGAAAGTCGAGATATATATTCTGAAGCGAAACAGGAAGCTCGCCGCCGTAAACAAACGAGCAGACGGCGAGAATCAGCGTTGTATCGATGACATTCGCGCCTATGACGTTGCCGACAGACATCGAGGTCTGCTTCTTAACAACGGATGTGATGGCGGTGACAAGCTCGGGCAGAGAAGTACCGATAGCTACTATGGTGACGCCGATTATCGCCTCTGAAACGCCCCATGAAGCGGCGATCTTACTGCCGTTATTTACAAGGAGCTGTGAGCCGGCAACAATTCCCGCTGCGCCGACCACGACTTTAAATATATTTGTGATTACAGATTTTTTATCTGTTCTTGGTCGCTCGTCTGTGGTTTCGGATACATTATTCTTTGCGGAGCGTATATTTTCGGCGATATAAAGCGCGAAAAAGAGTATCAGTACAAGTGCGCCCGCAATGGAAAGCGAACCGTTCAGCGAGAGAAAGAAAAGCGCTGTGAGAGCCGCTGCAAGCAGAAAAGCCTTCGGGGCATAGTCCTTTCTTTTTACGGCAATCGGCATGAATATAACACTTATGGCAAGTATCATTGCCGTATTGCATATAACGGAACCGATACCGTTTCCTATGGCCATGCCGACTTTATCCTGCGAAGCCGCAATATAATCGCCGACGCCTGACACAAGTATTTTGTGACCTTCGACCGCGGCAATGGTTGAAACAATTATTTCGGGCAGTGTTGTGGCAATGCTGATAATTGTTGCACCAATGATAAATTTCGGTATTCTCGTGACCTCGGCAACCCATACGGCGCCGTCTACAAACCAGTCTCCGCCCTTTACTATCAGCAGAATGCCTACGGCAAAGAGCAGATACATCAGAAATGTTTCCATAATTCCTGTTCTCCGTAAAGCCGTTTTCACGACTTTTTAAATTTCATGTCTATCATTATACTTTTCGATATCGTGCTTGTCAAGCAAATTGCACATTTTTACGAGGTGTTGAATATACTGTGAAATTTATTGTGACGGTAATGCCCGACAGAATATTAAAACAAACTTCAAAAGCAAGCAAAGATAAAGCCTCTTGTGCTTTATGATTTCATACAGTCACTTTCTCTTTTGCGCTCTGCTTGATGATTTTCCTTTCCGAAAAAGGAAGCTTCTCTCCGCCGATAAGCTGATATTCCTCATGCCCCTTTCCCGCAAAAAGGACTATATCACCCTCCTGTGCCATGCCGACAGCACGTTTTACGGCAGACTCTCTGTCAGTTATTATCTCATATTTGCCGTTATCCATGTATGACGCTATGTCGCGGCATATTTTCTCGGGGTCTTCGCTATCCGGATTGTCGGCGGTTATCACGGAATAATCAGCATACTTGTTTGCCGCCTCTCCGAGTTCACGTCTGCGAAGTTCTGTTCTGCCGCCTACGGAGCCGAAAACGCAGATTATCCGCTTCGGATGATATTCGTATATTGCGGCAAGCACCGAGCGCAGACTTGTTCCTGTATGGGCGTAATCTATAATATATGAAACGCCACTGTCGTTTGTTTCGACATATTCAAATCTTCCGGGAACCGATACCGTGCGCACGGACTGTGCAAATTCAGGCAGTCCGATTCCGCGCCTGCGGCATACCGCAAGGGCGGCAAGAGCATTATATACTGAATAAATCCCTGGAAACGGAAGCATGACGGCGGCTTTCCCTTGCCCGTCATATGCTGTAAATGAGATGCCGAATCTGCCATCGCGAACGGATTTTTCTATATCGCGTGCATAAAAATCCGCGCTTCCGAGAGCGGAATAGGTGGCTTGTCCGCACTTTGCATATGAAGAAAACTCCTTATAATATGCATCGTCTTTATTGAAAACAGCATATCCGCAACGGCGGAAAAGCTCTTTTTTGCAGTTTTTGTAATGCTCGAAATCGGGGTGCTCGTATTTTCCTATGTGGTCGGGAGATAGATTTGTCATCACGGCTGTGTCAAATGTCAGTCCGCGAATCCGCTCCTGATATACAGCCTGCGAAGAGACTTCCATAACGGCAGTATCAAGCCCCGTATGCACCATTTTATCGAAAATCCTATACAGCTCATAGCTCTCAGGGGTTGAGTTTTCGGTCGGTTCTATCGTATCTCCTATACAAACGCCATATGTGCCGATAGAGCCCGTCCTTATGCCAAATGAATTGAGCGCATGGAAAATCATCGCACAGGTGCTTGATTTTCCTTTTGTTCCCGTTATGCCGATCAGATGCAGCTTCCTTTCGGGATGGTCAAAGAAGTTTGCCGATATATCGGCAAGTGCCGCTCTTGCGTTTTCCACTTTTATGCAGAGTGCATCATCAGGAAGCCCTGTCTCGTGTTCACATATGAATATCCTTGCACCTCGCTCATATGCATCGCGTGCATATCTGTGCCCATCTGAGACAGCACCGCGCATACATACGAAAAGTGCACCGCCGGAAGCCTTTTTCGAATTGTATACAATATCTGAAATCACCGCTTCGGATATATCGGAGGCGGAGCTGTATTTTATTCCCGAAAGTAAATCAGTTAACCTTTTCATTTCAGCCGCCTTTAGTTGTATATTTCATCAAATCCGAAGGGAAGTGCGCCGCAGTTTTCAATGGAGATTTTAGCAAGAACAAGAAGCGAGTCCATAAATCTGCATTCCGGACATATTTTTGCGGCATCGAGCAGTGAAAGCTCTGTGCAACCGAGCACTATTGCGTCGCAACCCGCATCGCAAAGCTCATGCGCCACAGCTCGGAATTTATCTGTATCGGGAGCTTTTGCACACTTCACACAGCCGTAGATTATATCCATGAGCGACGCCTGCGATTTTTCGCTCGGGATGACATAATCAACGCCATGCTCCTCACATACTGTCTGGTATGAGCGGGATTTTACCGTCCCGTCCGTCGCCATGATTCCGATTTTTTTTATCCCTGCCTTTTTCGCCTGCTTTACCGTTTCTTCTATTATATTGAGGACGGGAACAGGCGAATCCTTATTTATCTCGCTGTAAAAATAATGCGCCGTATTGCATGGGATGGCGATTATATCGGCACCTGCCGTACAGAGCTTATGTATTCCCGCTTTCATCGCGGGAAGAGGGGAAATTTTACTTTTTCCTGTTATAAATTCTGTTCTGTCCGGAATGGAAGCGCCGCTCAGAAGCACAATATCTATATGCTCCTGATCGCAGCTTGCTTTTGTATGCTCGGTTATCAGACTGTAGAAATATACGCTCGACATCGGTCCGAGTCCGCCGAGTATACCGAGGGTCTTTTTATTCTCATTCATAGATTTCTCCGAAGGCTTCAGTGATAAAGCCTGTATTTTTTATAGTATCTGAAATTGTGTATTAAAAAATATGCGTATCTGCAAGGATTTATTCGCAGGTCATAGCCGTAGCCGAGCGAAGAAGATACATTGCCGCTTTTTACTATCATTTTTGCCTTTTCGACAAGTGATTTGTCGGCGGTATATTTATATATCACGCCGAGAGGCACGGTATGCCAGAAGGTGTCCGGCTTGCCGTAAATTATCTCATCTCCGAGGGTGTCAAAGCAGTCCTCCACGATAAGACGGGCAATATTTATACCGCTTCCCGTGACATAATAGTTGCTCCGCCCCTGACGCAGATTTATCTCAAATACACGGCAGGTATCGTTTTCGGCATCATATTTTATATCGAAATTAGAAAACCCGCGATAGCCGATATCGTTGAGAAAATCTCGTATTTTATTGAACAGGGGTTCATTTCTGTATGTTATTATTGCGGCGTGGTTTCCTATCGCCTTCGGTGAATGCTCCTCGAGAAGAACATTTCCGAGGCACATCATGCGAACCTTGCCGTTCTTGTCGGAATAGCAGGTCAGAACAGACATATTGCAGTCGGCGCCGGCAACAAATCGCTGTAAAATTATTTTATCGGGATATCCCGATGTGTATATCTCCTTTATAATCAGAAGAGCCTCATCGGCGCTTTTTGCAGTATATACCTTTTTCATACCGTCAAAAGGATGCTTCCAGTAAAGCACGGAGCTGGATGGCTTGATTATCATCGGATAGCCGAAATCAGGAAGATTATCTGCCGTAGCTTCGTCAACCGAAGAAATTACTTTTGTATCGGGATAAGGAATACCGTATTTCTCACAGGTTTCATAGAATGACGCCTTAAAAATAAGCCTGTTTACCAGCGACTCTGCGGGACACGGGCAGAAATAGTATTCCGAAAGCTTTTCTTGACTTAATATTATTTTTTCGGCATAGTCGTCAGTACAGCCGACGAGAAAGAGGGAAGAACCGGCATGCTCTTTTGCAAAGTCGATAAGCTTATCCGTCAGTGCAGAGTCTGTTATATCTTTATCTATAAGATGAAAATTTATAAATTTTGAATATTTTATCGTTCCGAGGTTACATTTTCCGAAAACCTCAGACATGACTCCGTATGCTTCGTGAAATGCTCTTGCCACGCTGTAGCAGTTCAGATCGGCACCAAGAAGCACAGGAATGATCTTTTTGTTTTTCAACTTCCAAAGCCCCCATTTTCGGGTAAATATTTTAATATAAAATAGTATACCACATATTTCCGAAATAAAAATATATTTTTTGAAAAAAATTGAAAATTTCGGAAAAAAAGCCGCAAAAGAAAAAAATCCTCCGCAGGTGGGAGGATTTTTGCCCTTTTTCTTACTGCAAATCAGATTATTCGGCAGCAGGAGCCTCTACGGGGCAAGTACCCTGGCAAGCACCGCACTCAACGCACTCGTCGGGATTGATAACATACTTGCCGTCCTTTTCGGAAATAGCGCTTACCGGGCAAACATCAGCGCAGGAACCGCAACCGATGCACTTTTCGGAATCGATAACATAAGGCATAATTATTCTCCGTTTCTCGGCAGCGATGAGATTTTGTTTGAGCGATGCCTTGCTGCCGCGGGGCATCATTACACTATCATTTTATCATAAAAATCGAAAAAGTCAAGTTTTTTGCGCGTAAAATAGCAAAGTAATAAATAAATTTTCGCCTTTGAGGGAAAATATTCATACAAAATCTGTTTTTTCGGAGATAAAGTATGAATTTGGATTCAAAAAGCTATAAAAAATATGCAAAGGAACGCGCAAAAAAATCGCCGCTGGCAAAGGACTCTTTGATGGCATTCCTTATCGGCGGTGCCATCTGCATGCTCGGGCAGGCTATAATGATTATATATAAAGCCGTGGGTGTGCCGGATGATATGGCAAAAAGCCTCGTTCCCGTGACACTGATTTTTCTCGCCGCTCTTTTTACGGGCATCGGGATATTCGATAATCTTGCAAAGATTGCAGGTGCGGGTACTCTCGTGCCGATAACAGGCTTTGCAAACGCCGTAGTCTCTCCCGCGATAGATAATAAAAGCGAGGGTTTTATCATGGGCGTCGGAGCAAAAATGTTTGTTGTAGCCGGTCCCGTCATAGTTTACGGTATCATAAGTTCTGTACTTTACGGTATTGTATACTATATCGTCGGGCTTTTTTGAGGTGGCGCATGAATGTGATAAAAATAAGTAAACCGGTATATATTTCGGGGACAGCGGCGATAGTCGGCAAAAGGGAACACGAGGGACCTCTCGGCGCGGATTTCGATATGCACGATGACAGCGAAAAATTCGGCATGGACACATGGGAAAAAGCGGAAAGTGAAATGCAGCGCCGCGCACTGACGCTTGCTCTGGCAAATGCCGGCATGGGAGGCAAATCCCCTGACGCTGTATTTGCCGGTGACCTGATGAATCAATGCACAAGCTCTGCCTACGGGCTCATGGATTTTCATGCACCGTATTTCGGACTTTACGGTGCATGCTCCACCTTTGCCGAATCGCTGATGCTTTCAGCGCTCATGGTAAATGCGGGATATTTCAATGTATGCGCCGCCGTTACCTCGTCGCATTTCTGCACGGCGGAGAGGCAATTCCGCTTTCCGCTTGAATACGGCGGTCAGCGTACACCTACGGCACAGCGCACGGCTACGGCATCCGGTGCCGCCGTTATTTCCTCGACTTCTGCTTTGAATATAAAGATATCCGAAGTTCTTCCCGGGCGCATTATCGATAAAGGCATAACCGATATAAACAATATGGGGGCGGCGATGGCTCCCGCCGCTATAGACACGTTGGTAAGGTATTTCGGGGATACGGGAAGCCGCCCCGATGATTTTGATATGATACTGACAGGCGACCTCGGCAGAGAGGGACACGGCATCGTCTGCGATATCATGCTTGCTGAAGGAATTGACGTAAGAAACGTATACAGCGATTGCGGACTGCTCCTCTACAATATAGAAAGTCAGGATATGCACGCAGGCGGCTCCGGATGCGGTTGCAGTGCCGCCGTGATAGCCGGACATATAATGAAAAGAATGCGTGCGGGCGAACTGCGCAATGTGCTCTATCTCGCAACTGGCGCGCTGATGAGCCCCGGAAGTATTTTTCAGGGATTAAGCATACCCGCTATCGCTCATCTCGTTCATCTCACCGCATAAGGAGAACAAAATGGATACTTTTCTCGGATTGCTGAAAGCATTTGCTGTAGGAGGCGTTTTCTGCCTTATTGCGCAGATACTCATAGACAAAACCGCCATTACCCCCGCAAAAATACTTGTGCTGTATGTCACGGCGGGCATATTTCTCACCGCACTCGGACTGTATGAGCCACTTGTTGATTTTGCGGGATGCGGAGCGACGACACCGCTTACCGGCTTCGGTTATTCACTCGCCAAAGGCGTGCGTAAAGCGGTAGATGAAACAGGGATTTTCGGTGCGCTGACAGGAGGCTTTACCGGCACTGCGGCAGGCATTTGCGCGGCGATAACCTTTGGATATATATTCACCCTCATATTCCGCGGCAGACCGCGCGACTGATCTGCAAATGGCTTTACCCGATGATAACGACTTTTTTGAAGCATTATCATCGGGTTTTCATCTGTCTGCGGCTCTAAATTGCCTGTAAATTCTTGACAATGCCGCCCCTCTTTGATATAATAGAGAAAAAAGCGGAGGTTTTCATCATGAAACTTATTATAGCGATAGTAAATAACGACGATGCGCATTTCGTAAACACGAGCCTTACGGGCGCCGGCTTCCATATCACCAAGATTTCGTCTACGGGCGGATTTCTGCTGAGCGGAAACTCTACTTTTCTTCTCGGTGTTGATGAAAGCCGTATCGATGAGGCTCTCGAAATAATCAAAACTCACAGCAAGAGACGTACGCAGAATGTACCGCTTACAGTTCCCGGTGCCATGGCAAACAGTGCCATGATGAATACGGCAAGCGTTACCGTCGGTGGAGCCACGGCTTTTATAATCGATGTTGAAAAGTATATAAGATTTTAATGAAAAACGATAATTTTGTACTGCTCGGAAACGAAGAAGCCAGGCAGTATCTTGCGGGCGCAATTTCCGCGGGAAAGCTGTCTCACGCTTATATTTTTGAGGGGGCAACAGGCTCCGGCAGGAAAACGCTTGCCCGCAGAATATGCATGCTCATGGCTTGCAGCGAGCACGGCGATGAACCGTGCGGCTTGTGTGAAAACTGCGTTGCCGTCGCGCACGGCACCTGCCCGGACATACATATGCTTACCGTGGAAGAGGAAAAAAAGACGATAGGTGTAGACGAGGTACGCAATTTCTTTGCCACCGCCTCACTTACCCCGTCTGTTCTTGATTTCAAGGCGTATATCATTGATAAAGCCGATGCTCTGACGCTTCAGGCACAGAATGCATTGCTTAAAATCATAGAGGAGCCGCCTTCACATACGTATATATTCCTGATTTGCGAAAATTCGGAAAAGCTGCTTTCCACGGTTCGTTCGAGAACACAAAAAATAATAATGCAGGCTTTCGAAGCGCCGAAAATCGAGGAATATATAAAGAAAATCGGCATTGCATATGATGAGGAGTCGCTTCATTTTGCTGTACGCAATGCATCCGGCAGCATAGGAAAAGCGATAGAGCTTTTAACGGAAAAAACGCTGGACAGGGAAGCTTACGATATTGCGCGTTCTGTCGTCTCGGCGCAAAATTCCAAAAATGAAGAGATCTCCTATTTTGATTTTCTCAAAATATTCAGCGATAAGATAAACTCGCGGGAGCTTCTTCTGAAGGTCTGCTCATGCCTTACGCGGGCATATGCCGATATCATCGCTTATTCAGTGAAAAACAGTGATGACATGAACTTTTTTACTCTTGATGAGATGAACAGGATATCATGCAATATCGGCGTTGACAGCGCAATAAAATGTTCTGAAGCTGTCATGAAAACGGCGCTTCTTCAGCAATCAAATGTAAATATCACCTTGTCTCTGGCAGTGCTTGCCTCCATGTTATGGAATAATATATAAAAACGGAGAATAATATGAATAGAGAGAATATAGATAGCGAGAACGTAACCGCAGAAGAAAAAACCTCCTATGAAATAGTGGGTGTTAGATTCAAAGAGAATGGAAAAACATACTACTTTGACCCACAGGGCACGGCATGTACCACCGATGACAAAGTTATAGTGGAAACAGCCCGCGGTTTGGAATTCGGGTATGTATCGATTGCAAATCGTATTGTAGATGCGTCAAAGGTAATTTTGCCTCTGCGCCCCGTCGTCAGAATAGCGATATCTGCCGATATGGAACGCTATAATGCAAATAAGGAAAAGGAAAGGGAAGCGTTTGCTGTTTGCATGGAAAAGATTGCCGCACGAAAGCTTGAAATGAAGCTTGTCGATGTGGAATATACCTTTGATAATACAAAGCTGATTTTCTATTTCACAGCCGACGGAAGAATCGACTTCCGCGAGCTTGTAAAAGACCTCGCGGCTGTATTCAAAACAAGAATTGAGCTTCGTCAGATAGGCATACGCGACGAGACAAAGCTCATCGGCGGATTAGGCGTCTGCGGCAGACCTTTCTGCTGTAAAAAATTTTTGCCCGATTTCGTTCAGGTATCTATAAAGATGGCAAAGGAACAGAATCTTTCGCTCAATTCGCAGAAGATTTCCGGTGCCTGCGGCAGACTCATGTGCTGCCTGCGATATGAGCATGAAGTATATGAGGAGGAGCTGAAAAGGACACCGAAGCTTGACAGCGAGGTCGTGACTCCGGACGGAATCGGAACAGTTTGTGAAATAAATCCTCTTGCGGGGCTCGTGAAAGTCCGCCTTTTCGAGGCGCAGACGGTAAAGCAGTATTCCCGCGATGATGTAAAGCAGACTGAAAAAAAGAGCGGCTCAAACGAAACGGAAGATAAAAGCTCCGATAATAAATAAACAATGGTAACCTCTAAAAATTCATAAAAAATTGTTAAAAAAATCGTCAGATTATGGTATAATAAAGATACTATAATAAAGGCGGTTGAAATGAAATGCAGATCAATCTTTTTGCGGAAGAAACACAATTACAGAGATTATCCGAACTCGGAGATTCATTGGAAAAACTGAATGTTATAGACTTTGAATCATTCAGACCTTTGCTTGAAAAGGTAAATTGTAAAGAACGTAAAAGCAAAGCCGGCAGACCGTCGTATGATGTTGTAATGATGTTCAAAATACTCGTATTGCAACGATTGTTTAATTTATCTGATGATCAAACTGAATACCAGATAACTGATCGAATGAGCTTTCAGCGTTTTATTGGCTTATCATTGGGAGAGCGTGTACCTGATGCAAAAACAATCTGGCTTTTTAAGGATACCATTACGCAAAAAGAAATAATTGAGCCTTTATTTAATCAGTTCACAGCGCAATTGGAATCGCAAGGTATTATAACGCATACAGGAACAATTGTTGATGCGACTTTTGTGGATGCACCGCGTCAGCGCAACACTCGTGAGGAAAACAATCAAATTAAAAATGGCGAGATACCCAAAGAATGGGAGAAAAATACCCATAAACTTGCGCAAAAAGATACAGACGCCCGTTGGACAAAGAAAAATGATGAAACTCATTACGGATATAAAAATCATGTAAAAGTGGATGCCGACAGTAAGATTATTACGGATTACGCAACCACATCAGCAAATATACATGACAGCAATGAATTTTCAGAATTTCTCGGAGAAGCTGACAAGGTAATATACGCTGACAGCGCCTATGTGGGAAAAGAAATTCCGAAACATGTAGAAAACCGCATATGTGAAAAAGGATATCGCGGCAAACCGTTGACTGATGAACAAAAAGAAAGCAATCGAAGAAAATCAAAAATTCGATGCAGAATTGAGCATGTGTTTGGATTTATTACCGTATCTATGCATGGTCTTACTGTGCGTTCCATTGGCATAAAGCGAGCAGAGTTTAATATAGGTCTTACAAACCTTGTTTATAACTTTTGCAGATATACTATTTTAAAACGAAAAGAGGTGTACATGGGATAACTATGCCCAAATGAGAATAATTCTGAATATTTAGGGCTTATCCTCCCTGAATATTTAGCGAGAATCAATGGCAATCGGCTATTTCTTGCCTTGATTTTTGAAAAAATAATCGAAATAGCAAAATATTATGATTGGGAATCAATTTTTAGAGGTTCCCTAAACAATGTGATTATTGCATTTAAGGAAGGAAATTTTCACAATGCGTTTTATTGAGATATTAAAATCCGTTTTTCTCGGTATAGTCGAGGGAATAACGGAATGGCTTCCGATAAGCAGTACGGGACATATGCTCCTTGTTGACGAATTTCTCACGCTTGATATGAGTGAGAGCTTCAAGGAGATGTATTTCTATGTTGTCCAGCTCGGCGCGATACTTGCCGTTGTCCTGCTTTTCCGGAATAAAATGTTTCCGTTTCAGTTCAAGGATAAATCACAGCCCGTTTTCAGAAAAGATGTATTTTCCACATGGCTCAAGGTAGTTGTGGCATGCATTCCGGGCGCTGTGGTAACGCTGCTTTTCGATGATTATATTGAGGCTCATCTGCATACGCCGCTTGTCATTGCGATAGCATTGATTTTCTATGGCATAGCTTTCATTATAATCGAGGCATGGAACAAAAAGAGAACTCCGAAAGTGGAAACGCTCGGAGATATCAGCTATTATACGGCGTTGCTCATCGGGCTTTTTCAGGTGCTTTCCATAATCCCGGGAACATCGCGCAGCGGCGCTACAATAATAGGAGCGTTGCTCATCGGCGTATCGAGAGTTGCGGCGGCGGAATTTACATTCTTCCTTGCCGTCCCCGTAATGTTCGGCATGAGCGCGATAAAGATTGCCAAATTCGGTCTGCATTTTTCGGCGGAAGAGGCAATAATACTTGCGGTCGGCACTATAGTGGCATTCTTTGTCTCTGTGGCAGTGATAAAATTCCTCATGGGATATATCAAAAAGCATGATTTCACCGTGTTCGGCTGGTACAGAATAGCGCTTGGCATACTTGTGATTTTATTGATGTGCATAAAGTAATGTAAAAAGGCAGACCAAAGTCTGCCTTTTTGCTGTGATTATTAACTTTTGATATATTTTTTCAGAGCATCTGCATACTTCGGATTTTTCAGAAGCTCGGCGCGCCTGCCGCTTTTTGCGTTCATACGCAAATCTGTAATCAAATCAATAAGCGGCTTTTCGCGCCGTTCCGCAGGGCGGCAATCGTAGAAAGCATGGTAAAGCGTATCTTCTTTTTTCATGCGTTCGGTCAGCAGTGATGCGGCAAAAAGATATTTTTCCTGTATTGCCGCGACCTGTTCATCCGTGCCGCCACGGTAGCTGGGATAGTCACTATAAGCCTTAGTGATGAATTCGCGGGTCTTTTCAGCACCGATTTTTAGATATGATTTCAGATATAATTCGACTGTGCTATCGATATCAGCCTGAATTTTTTCCTTATTATATCCCATGAGTTCATCAAGACTCACGCCGAAATAATATGCCAGTGGTTGCAAAAGGGTGATATCGGGATAAGTTTCATCGCGCTCCCATTTGCTTACAGCCGCAGAGCTGACATTCATTGCCGCAGAAAGCTCATCCTGTGTGATTCCTTTTTTCTGCCGCAAGCTTTTGATATTGGCACCTATTGTTATTTTCATAAATGTCTCCTTGAAAATTAAGATAAGCTGACGCCTGCTTCCGATTATATTATAGCAACGAATTGCGCGAAAGTAAAGAGACTGTCATTCAATATGAAATTAACCGCCGGAATAAAGACGCGGGAAGAAGAGCTTGTGCATGCCTGCTATGCGCTTGGTTAGCAGAGCAGTCACCGACTTTTATACAAAATCTGCCTTTTGTAATTTAATTGCAGACACCGCACGACCAGCGGGAAGTGCGGCTCTTTCAATGGATGAAATTATACAAAATGAAAATTTTGTATAATTGAGGGAATAGAAATATATAAAAAAGCCCGAAAACGGGCTTTTTTCATGCCATAGATGATGTATGCTTCATAAAGGCTTTCGATATTGGCATTTTCACGCAAAGCTCTTCATACCGAGCTTACCGAGAAATCTGCAAATCTTTTCGCCTTTCGGCAGCATCATAAGTTCTTCTTTCACAATAATCTTCATTGCAAAAAGCAAAATAAAGTAAACAACTACAGTTATAAGAATTGCAGATAATGTCGCAACGGACTGGCGTGATATTTTATCAATAATCTTAAACGAGGTTATTGTAAATACGCTTGAAGCAAGTGTTGCCAAAAACGGTCTGAAAAATGACTTCAATATTTTTATATCAAGATGCACATACTTGGCAACAAAGCAGAAATTCAAAACCGCCATTACAAAATAGCTGATTACTGTTCCTATTGGCGCTCCGTAAACTCCTACTTGAGGTATGCTTATAAGAATAAAATTAATCACAAGCTTTACAGCCGCACCGCAAAGCATCGATATTATCGGTTTTCTTTCAAGCCTATGAGACTGGAGTATTGAATTTGTTATCGTCAGCATCGCGGTAAAAAATACCGATATTGAAAGAATTGACAAAAGCGGTGCCGCACTGTTGACCGATTCCGCCTTTTTCCTGAAAAGCATTGCAAGTATCGGCTTTGATAATATTGACATTCCGATAGCACAAGGAATCGATATTATAGCGGCAAATTTAAGCGATGCGTTCATTGCTTTCATGGATTTTTCCGTATTTTTTTCAGCCCTTGTGGAAGCAAGAGCCGGCGTCAATGCAGATGCTATCGGCACTATAAGTGCTGACGGCAAATGTGTCAGTGTTACTACAAGAGTGCTGTAATTTCCGTAAGCCGCCTCCGCTATAGGTATTGATGTATATGATTTCATACAGTTTATTATCGTAACGGAATCTATAATTCCGGTCAGATTAAGCGCAACCGCACTTATGGTTATCGGAACAGCTGTTAAAACAAGCTTTCTGAATATGGCTTTTTGCGGCATACATTCATTGCTTTCCTCTATTATGAGATAACCGTAATTCTGCTTATGGAAAAGCTTTGCCGATATAAGAAAAACCATTCCGGTGCCTACACCTATGCAGATTCCGGCTATGGCATATGCCGCCGCTATTTCTATGCTGTATCCACATGATATCGCATATTTGCAAAGTACAATGCCTATGGCAAACTTACCTATCGCCTCAATAACTTCGGAAACCGCTGTGGGTGTCATGTTCTGATGACCCTGAAAATAGCCTCTTATGGCACTGGAAACGCAGATAAAGAAAAGTGTTGGCGCTATTGTGATTATACAGTAATAGCTGTCACGACTGCCCATCAAAGTGGCAAGCGGCTTTGCACCGAGAACCATTATCAAAGTCCCTGCTACACCGAGGGCAACAAAAAGCAACAGTGCTGTCGTAAAAATTCGGCGCACTTCTTTTTTTCTGCCAAGCGTTCTGCTGCCTGATACCATTATGGAAATAGCTATAGGAAGTCCGGCTGTAGATATCATATAAAGCGTAACAAATATATTATACGCCACATTGAAGTATCCCATTCCGAGATCCCCGAGATATGAATGAAGCGGAATTTTGAAAAAAAGCCCCATCAGCTTCACGAGCATATTTGAAAACATGAGTATTACAACGCCCGACATCATTCGAGGGGCTTTTTTTTGCTTTTCCACCTTGAAAATCTCCTTAAATAACGGTCAGCGACCGATAAATTCACGGAAAACAGAGTTTTCCGGCACAAGCGACGACGGAATCACAGGTACGTTTTTGAATTTTTCTTCAAAAAAATTGTATAATTCAGTTTCATCCTTGACCGAAAAATCATACATTTTTTTATCTAAAATATATGGTTTTATGACATTTATTTCATAAAGCATGAGCGTATTTATAAAGAAATCGGCATTTTTGGCATTTGGAAAAATGTTTTCATCCTCATTTTTCGCAACACCGTCCCATAGCTTCATTGTAAGCGAGACCGATGCACCGCGGAAGTAAAAATCACGCACAATACGACGGAAAAGACGTATTTCTCTTGCTTCAAAATAACTTCCGTATGCCGAAATATTATCGTGCACGCCTATATAGATTGCCCTGGTTGCTCTCTTCGGAAGAAGCGACATTATCTCGGGATACATAGCCTGTATTCCTTCAAATACGATAAATTCGTTTCTGCTCGGATGGTAGTCGGTATATCCGCTCCGCATTCCGAGCTGAAAATCGTATTTCGGAAGCCTTGCAGGCTTTTCTGCGAGTATATCGGATATGCAAACAACAAAATAGTTCAGATCTATGGCGGATGCCGCTTCATAATTCGGTATTTTATCTTTTGAAATATCGTCTCTGCTACGGTAAAAGTCGTCAATCGATATGATTTTGGCGGTTTTTCCGAATTTTTTCATTTCATCCTCGAGGATAAATGATGTGGTTGTTTTTCCCGAGCAGGATGCACCCGAGAGCATTATAAAGCGCTCTTCCCTGTTTTTGCAGATTTCTCTTGCCGCGTTTCTGACCTGAGCTTCGTATTTGCTTTCACAATCCAAAACAAAGCTCTTCATTTCTTCCTGATCAGCAAATTTCAGATTATGCTGTATCATCAAATAACCTCCTGTTTTTAACTGATATTATTATAAAAGCTGATTATTTTCTCTTTTTTGTCCTTTTCACGCTGTTCATTTTCATCCGAAAGGTATTCATAAGGATATTTGTATTCAAATATCCTGTCAATTTTGCCTGATTTTCTGTCTACAAGCTTAGAGACAGCACCTGCTCCTATGGCAAATATGCTATGTATCTCTTCCATCATGTATATATTGTATTTTCCTTCGCAACCCGGCAGGCAGAAGCCTACATTTTCAAGATTGTCCACGGTATTTTTCTGCCTGTACATATAATAAGGAATATACCCGGCATTTTTGACTGCGAGATGCGCATAGTCCACAAGCTTGGTGGCTACATTTTCGCCTCTGTCATATATATATGAACGCTTCTGCGAAAAATCTGCCGCATTTTTTATACACAGCGTGTGTACCGTGAGATTTTCCGGATGCAGTCGTGTCATCTCGTCAACTGTTGATGAAAAGCTTCCGAAGCCTTCACCCGGAAGCCCCGCAATGAGGTCTGTATTTATCTGCGGTATGCCGATGCTTCTGGCAAGCTCAAACGCGCGGTAAAAATCAGCGGCTGTATGTTTTCTTCCTATAAGCTCAAGCACCTCATCATTGAGCGTCTGCGTATTTATACTGATGCGTGTAGCGCCGTATTTCTTTATAACCTCAAGCTTTTCTTTGGTTATTGTATCGGGACGACCTGCCTCAACGGTAAATTCTTCAACTCCCGACATGTCTACATTTTCGGATATAACGGAAAGAAGTTTTTCGAGCTGAGAGGCGCTGAGAGTCGTTGGCGTTCCTCCGCCAATATAGACTGTCGCCACGGTGAGACCGAGTGACTTAATAAGAGCCGCCTGCTCGGCTATATCTCGGCAAAGCTGCTCGAGATATCCGTCAAGAAGCCCCAAAAGCTTAGGCGAAGTGTATGATACAAACGAGCAATAGCTGCATCTTGATGGGCAGAAAGGTATGGAAATATATATGCTGCAGGCGTTTTCCGGTGCGACGGCGATGATTTTCTTTTCGAGATATGCTGTATCGCAGGCAAGTGCCGCCTTTTTTGCATTCACGAAGTATTCCTTTGTGAATATTGAGCGAACCTCTGCCTTTGTAGCACCGTTCATAAGCTCCTGAAGAGCGAGCTTTGCGGGACGCACACCGGTAAGTATTCCCCATTGCGGCACCTTGCCGACAAGCTTCTTTCCTGCATTGAAAAATGCTTTTCCGACAGCAATTTTTCTTGTTTTATCAAGTGTTTCGCTATCCGAAAAAGGCTCGAAGAACGAGCGCTCCACATTTTTACCAAGGTGAGATATGTTGACTTTAGCCGTTATTCCGTCTACGCTTTCCTCGATTGAAACGGATGCGGACGGAGATTCGGCATCTGTCTGCTTAGCCGCGGAAAATTTCTCTCCCGGGAAAAACAGCATACAAAGCGTCTGTATATAATATTCATTTATTTCGCCGTTTATATTTAATATCATAAAAATTCATCCTTTATTTTGCAGAATTTCACTGTCCATAACTATTGTTACAGGTCCGTCATTTCTGATATCAAGCTGCATATATGCGCCGAAAACACCGCATTGCACATCCGGTATCTCTTTTTTAAGACATGAAACGAAGTATTCATAAAGTTCATTTGCCCGCTCCGGCGCTTCGCTTGTAAAATAATCCGGCCGATTTCCGTGTGCATAGTTGGCATACAGAGTGAAATTGGAGACAACAAGCGCACTGCCGCAAACATCTTTTACGGACAAATTCATTTTATCGTTCTCGTCGGAAAATATGCGAAGCTTTGATATTTTTAGCGCAAGAAGTTCTGCATCTCTTTCGCTGTCGCCTTTTTTAACTCCGAAAAGTATTGTAAGCCCCTTCCCTATTCTGCCTGTCAGCACGCCGTCTGCGACGACCTGCGATGATGAAACACGCTGTATGACAGCTCTCATTTTCAGTCTCCTTTTATGAAGTATATCCGCGTTCAATGGAATATACGCCATTTATATTTTTGATTCTTGAAACAATGCTGAGATAATGATCGAGATTCTTGCATGCGACGCCGATGCTGATTATGCACTGACCGTCGCTTTTTGTCTGCGTATTTATCTGGAGTATTGAAACACGCATTTCCGCAAGAGCCGATGTAATATCAGCAAGCATGGAAATTCTGTTTTCGGCAAAAATGCGCATTACGGCTTCATACTGCCCTCCCGCGGCATCTCCTCCGCCGGAAGCCTTGCGCCATTCCACGCGCACAAATCTGTCCGGATTGTCTTTCATTGATGCGAGAGCATTTTTGCAGTCGCATTTGTGAACGGAAATGCCGTATCCCTTTGTGATGAAGCCGATTATATTGTCACCGGGGAGCGGATTGCAGCACTTTGCAAACTTTACCTGACAGCCCTCAAGCCCATCAACGGCGACACCGTTGTAGCTTCCTCTTGAGTATGGTTTCTGTACTGTCTGAACCTGAGAAGCATCTGTTATCGGTTCTTCTGCCGGCGGTGCCACCACGCGATCAAATTCATCGCGTATGCGCGCCGATATCTTTGATATGGAAAGCCCTCCGTAGCCAAGCATATTGAAAAGCTCAAGCGCGTTGTTCATGCCGCAGCGCAAAGCTATATTTTCGGAAATCCTCTCAAACTGCTCGTCGGTATAGGTTCTTCCGTAGTGCTTCAGCTCGGAAACGAAAGCGTTCCTGCCCTCGGCAATATTTTCATCGCGCTTTTCCTTTTTGAACCACTGACGTATCTTTGCCTTGGCTTCGCTTGTTTTTACAATGTTAAGCCAGTCGCGGCTAGGGCCCTTTGCCGAGGATGAGGTCAGTATCTCTACAATTTCTCCGTTTTTCAGTTCCCTGTCTATCGGAACTATCATTCCGTTTACCTTGGCACCGATCATTCTGTTTCCGACAGCAGAATGGATATGATAGGCAAAATCTATGCATGTAGAATTCTGCGGCAGGTTGACAACATCGCCCTTCGGCGTGAAAACAAATGTTTCATCCTGAAAAATATCTATCTTTATCGCCTCAAGAAAATCGTCATGATCCGCTGTGGTAGATTCATCTTCAACAAGTTTTGCTATCCATTCAAGCTTCTTGTCTATATCCTCTTTTGTTCTGTCGCCGGATTTGTATTTCCAGTGGGCGGCGATACCGTATTCGGCGATATGATGCATTTCCCATGTACGTATCTGCACCTCAAAGGGAATGCCGTCTCTGCCTATGACAGTGGTATGAAGTGAGCTGTACATATTTGCCTTAGGAGTTGAGATATAATCCTTGAAGCGTCCGGGAATGGAATTGTACATCTCATGAATATATCCGAGAGCGCTGTAGCATTCCGAAACGGTATTTACAATGATTCGCACTGCATAGAAATCATATATTTCGTCAAAGTTCTTATTCTGTTGATACATCTTACGATATATACTGTAAACTGATTTTACACGTCCCTCTATTGTAACATCAAGACCGTTTTTCTTCAGATATTCGGTAATGCTTTTCTTTGTATTCTCGATAAAGCCGCGATTTCTGCCGTATTTCTTATCTATATCGTCACGCACCTCATCATAGCCTATGGGATCTAAATATGAAAGTGCCAGATTTTCCAGCTCCTGCTTTATTTTCTGCATACCGAGACGATGAGCAAGCGGTGCATAAACATGCATTGTCTCAAGGGCTATTCTCCTGCGCTTGCTCTCCTCTTGCGCATCGAGTGTACGCATATTGTGAAGTCTGTCCGCAAGCTTGATGAAGATAACGCGGATATCCTTCGCCATGGCAAAGAACATTTTGCGAAGATTCTCCATATGCTCGTCCTCTTTATCCTCGAAAGGAATACGGACAAGCTTTGTAAGCCCATCCACAAGCTCGGCTACACTGTCACCGAAGAGCTTGCGTATCTTATCAATGTCTGTCTTATCAGAGCAGTCCTCGACAGTATCGTGCAGGAGCGCAGCGCAGATGGAATCTGTATCGAGCCCCAGCCCCGCAACTATTTCCGCTACGGCAACGGGATGATTTATATATTCCTCGCCGCTCTTCCGATATTGCCCGCTGTGCATCTCGCGGGCATATTCATATGCTTTTTTTATCTTTTCGGTATTATAGGTCTTGCCCGTACTTTCAAGTATGAACATAAGCCTGTCTATATCGTAAAACATCTTTTTTCTCCCGACTCCGGTGGGTCACTCTGTTTTTATCCCATTCAAGAGTCTGTTATTTATAATATCTGTTTTTTCCGTTACCTTCGGTAATGAAAAAGAATACGTCATTCCGCTGCATTTATCAGCTGTTATAAGCCCGGCATCGATAAACACAGCCATCATTATTTTCAGTTTGACAAAAGAAACCGACGGGAGCGCACGAAGCACCGCCTTTATATTGATTTCCGTGCCCTTGGCAGGTGCGTTCTTTTGCAGAAATTTATAGAAAAGCACAAAGTCACCGCGATCCGGATAATCCTCTGCCTCGCAGACTTCTCTGCCTAAAATGACCTTTTCGGCATATTCCTCGGCTTCTATATATTCGAGCAGAGTCTCTTTCCCGAAACGTATTTCCTTTGCCATCATCTGAATTGATGACATCCCGCGGAATTCATTTATATCGAGACTAAAGACTATATCCGCGCTGTCGCCGCATTCGTAGCCCTCTGAGATCAGGTTTCTGCCGAATAAAAGCGCAGGAACAAGCATATCGCCTGATTTTATCATCAGTTTTGTATGCTTATCTTCCTTGAGAAGCGTTATATCGTCTATTTGGGCATTTTTCAGAAGGAATACCGGCGCAGGATTGCCTGCACCGTACGGTTCGAGACGCATAAGCTCGTTTGCCTCTACCATATTGATATCGCTCTCCGAAACCTCACAGTCTATCTCACAGACAGGCTCAGGCATGCCTGCAGCAAAAGCATCGCTTGCATAAGCATTTATCGCCTCGCGGAAAGCATCTACATTGCCGCGCTCAATTGTAAGTCCCGCCGCAAGCTCATGCCCGCCGAACTTGGTAAGCAGCTTGCTACATGCGGAAAAAGCAGCGAATATATCAAAGCCGATAACACTTCTGGCACTTCCTCTGCCTTCATCCGAGTCTTTGGCAAAAGATATAAGCACGCATGGCTTGCCATAGCGCTCGGTTATCTTCGAGGCAACTATGCCGATTACGCCGTGATGCCAGTTGTCGCCGGATATCACGAGCACATCACATTCAGCGGCATGAGGGTTTTTAAAAAGAAAAGTCTCGGCTTCCTTTAATATGGAATTTTCCAGTACCTGCCGCTCACGGTTAAAGGCACAAAGCTCTTCCGCTATGGCATCTGCAAGCATCGGAGACTCCGTCATGAAAAGTTGAACTGCTCTTCCCGCATCGCCCATGCGCCCCGCCGCATTTATGCGAGGTGCCACCCCGAAGGCTATGGAAGAGACGGAAATACGCTTCAGCACGCTTTTTCTGTTGCGCCCCGAGTCTGTTTCTATTCCCGCGGCACATAGGAGCGATTTCATGCTGACATCCTCTGTGCCGCGCAAAAGCCCCAGACCTATATGGATTATTATTCGGTTCTCTCCCGTTACGGGCATTACATCGGCTATCGTGCCGATTGCCGCGAGGCTGATATATGAGCGACACATATCCTTGACTGTATCGAGATTATACTTTCCGTCGTTCTCGCGGGCAAGCTCCAGTGCACATATCAGCTTGAAGGCGACACCAACGCCTGCCAGATCCTTATATGGATATCCGCAGTCTGCTCTGTGCGGATTTATCACGGCGACGGCATCTGGCAGAATCTCGGGGCACTGATGATGGTCTGTTATAACGGTATCTACGCCGAGACTCTTTGCGTATTCGACCTCGCTTACCGCCGTTATACCTGTATCTACGGTTATAATAAGCTTCGTGCCGCTCGCGGCTATCGTATCAATCGCATCGCGGCTCATGCCGTAGCCCTCGTATTCGCGTGAAGGAATATAAAAATCGGCAGATATTCCGCGATCGCGAAAATATCGCAAAAGCATCGACACGGATGTCACACCGTCGGCATCGTAATCACCGTATACCGTGATTTTTTCGTTGCCTTCCGTGGCCCTCATTATTCTTGCGACAGCTGCATCCATATCCTTCATCAGAAAAGGATCGTGAAGAAAGCTCTCTGATTTATCTATAAAAATTTTTGCGCTCTGCGGGTCTTTGTAGCCCCTGTTGCAGAGTACGCGGGCAGTGACAGGTGAAACGCCGAGCGTTTTGCAGAGTGTCGATACCTCATCTTCGTCCTGCTCACAAATTATCCACTTTTTTTCTTTTTTCATGGATAGTCCGTCCTCTCATTGTATCATTAGGTATTGCCAAATGCAGGTCAGTACTTCGGCGGTTTATATTTCGCCATGAGGGAAAGCGCCATATTTATGCCGTCCACAGCGGCACTTGTTATTCCTCCGGCGTAGCCTGCACCCTCTCCTCCTACATAGAGATTTTTATAGTTTTGTGCTGTGTAATTTTTTTCTCTGCATATACGTATCGGAGATGAGGTTCTCGTTTCGGGCGCAGTTATCAGTGCATCATCAGAGTCAAAGCCGTGCAGTTTTTTTCCGAAATCTGCAATACCGGCTTTCAGTGACTCGGTAACAAACTCAGGAAAAACACGCCCAACATCGGTAAATGTCACATTTCCCATCATATATGTCGGCTCCACATCGCCTATCGTATTGCGACAGCCGGCTCTGCCGAGAAAGTTGCCTACACTCTGACACGGCGCGGCGTATCCTCTGCCGCCTATATCAAATGCAGCACTCTCTATCCTGCGTTGAAAATTTATTGCACCAGCTACCGTGCCGCCGAAATCATCGGGAAGCACCGATACGGCAACAGCGCAGTTTGCATTTTTGCCGCTTCTGATGTAGCTGCTCATGCCGTTTGTAACTACTCCGCCGTGCTCCGATGCAGCCGCCACAACCTCGCCGCCGGGGCACATACAAAAGGTATATACACCGCGTCCGCCTATGCGGCATGAAAGATTGTATTCGCCCTTCGGCAGTCTCGGGTCACCTGCAAGCTCGCCGTAGAGCCCCTTGTCTATGTTTTCCTGCAGATGTTCTATTCTCACTCCGACGGAAAACGGCTTCGGAGTTATCACAAGTGAGGTTCCGCCGAGCATCTCGAATGTATCTCTTGCGCTGTGACCTATCGCAAGCATAAGGACACCGCATTCGATGTCTCCGTATCCGGTTTTGACCGAGCGGATCAGCTGTCCTCCCGCGGCATCAAAGCCATCAAATTTTGTCTTATAATGTATCTCACCGCCGAGAGAGATTATCTCGGCTTCTATGCCGGAAACGACCCGCTTCAGATAATCCGTGCCTATGTGTGGACGCGCATTTGAGAGTATTTCCTCCGGCGCACCGTGGCGTACCATTGTTTCGAGAACATAGGCGCATTTCGGATCATTTATGCGCGTCATGAGCTTGCCGTCGGAAAATGTACCCGCTCCTCCGGCACCGAACTGAATATTTGATTCGCCGTCCAGCATGCAAGAGCGAAAAAAAGCATCTACATCGGCACTTCTCTCTGCCGTATTTTTGCCTCTTTCAAGCACTATCGGACGATATCCGTATTTTGCCAGCGTAAGCGCCGCAAACATCCCGCAGGGACCGAATCCCACTATCACGGGGCGTGCGCCGAGCTCCTCATCGCCGAAAGTCGGTGTAATATCGGCTGACTTTGCCGCTGTTATGCCGTCTCTGCCGAGCTTTTCTTCATCGGGGCTTTTGCCTTCAACCGTAGCAATAACGGAATAGACGAACTTTATGTCAGCTCTTTTCCTCGCATCTACGGATTTTTTAAATATCTTCATCTCCGAAATGCTGTCAGCGGAAAAGAACTTCAACAAACGCTTTCGTGCAAAATGAAAGGTTTCGTCTGTTGAAGCTCCGATAGGCATTTTTATGTTTTGTACTATATATCTGTGTCTCTGCATCTTATTCTTTTACGCCTGTTTTGTCATTCTCCGCGCCGATTGTATCAGCATGCGTGTTTTTTTCATCATCGACGTGCTCAACAGGTGATGTCGTGATGTCCGCTCTTATAAATTCCGGAGAAACGGAAACGAGCGCCACGCCGATCGGCAAGTCAATATCGAGCTTGAGCATCGTATCTCCTGCGGCTGTAACCGTTGCGGCATCGACGGAAAGCTTCACTCTGCTTCTTTTTGCATCGGTGGCACTGAGCTTCCTGCCCTTCACTGTGACGACTATATTCGTATCGGCAAGAGAAATATCGAAGTTTCTTTCATTCAATACACTTTCGTTTTTTATCGTTATATCATTGCTTGTAAACTGATAGTCTGTTGTTTTTATATTTCCGTCAGTACTCACGGCGTAAATCCAGATTATTATCGCCGCAAGTATGGAGAAAATTCTTATTATTATATCGGCTTTTTTGCTCCGCTTGACAGTGTAATCATCGGAGCCTTCCTCACGATCGACGACCGTATTTTTCTGCCCGAAAAATTCTTTTAACCTGCTGAATGTCTCTTTCAATCTGCTCAACTCCCTTCGCCTGTGATTATTTCTGTTCCTGCTTCTGTTCATCTTCTTTTGTTTCACGAACATGCTTTTCGCCCTTGCGATCTTTTGTATGAGGCTCATCGCCGAGAAGAGCCGAAAGCTCTGTTTTCAGCGTACCGAGGTCGTAATTGCGCTTGAGCTGACCGTCCACGGCTATCGATATTGTTCCGGTTTCCTCGGAAACGACTACGATAACAGCGTCGCTGTTTTCGCTCATGCCTATCGCGGAGCGGTGGCGTGTGCCGAGGTCCTTGATTATATCATCGTTTGTGGACATCGGAAGGAAGCAACCTGCGGCATAGATTCTGCAGTTTTTGATAACTACGGCACCGTCATGCAGAGGCGCCTTATTGTAAAATATATTGCGGAGAAGCGGAACGGTTACATCCGCATTGACAACTGTTCCCGTTTTTATGATATCTCCGAGAGGAGTCGAGCGCTCGATTACAATCAATGCACCGGTATATTCCTTGGAGAGTTCGCTTGCTGCCTCGCAGATATTGTTTATAGCCGTATGCTTTGACTGGGAGGATTTTGTTTCGCCTGCATTTTTTATCGAGCGGAAGGGGCTTCCGCCCATCTTTTCAAGAGCGGAACGAAGCTCCGGCTGGAATATGATGATAAGCGAAATGAGACCGATCTGCACTATATTAGAGAGCAAAAATTTCAGTGCTCGCATATCGAGTATATCACTTATAATTACAACAATAAGAACCATGAGAACGCCGAGCGCCAGCTTGCTCGCGCGTCTGTCACGGATGAATTTGATTATATAATAAATGAGTATCGACACTACGGCGATATCCAGAATATCAATAAGCTTTATTGCCAAAAACTGCTCTGCAATATAATTCAGTATTTCCAACTTCTTTTCGCTCCTACAAAGAATAGTGTGTTGTTCATATATTATAATATATTTTTCGGTATAAATAAATAGATTTTTGAAAATTTTTTATAAAATTTCCATTTTTTTTACTTTTATCAATGACAAACTACCGATTTTATGGTAAAATAGTTATCGCTAAGCTGATTTTACGGTTATTGACTGAACATACCGGAGGTTATAATGAAAAATATACTGAAAAAAATAAGCACTGCCATGAATATCGTGACGCGCAAAAAGGAGCGTCTCTATACCTCGGCGGTAATACTCGCTGCGGGTCTGAGTGCAAGGATGCAAGGCATTTCAAAACAGATGATAGAGCTTAGCGGAAAAAGCGTCATTGCGCATACGCTCTGCGCCTTTCAGAACTGCGAGCTTATAGATGAGATTATCATTGTAACAAATGAAGCTGAGTTTCCGTATTATAACGAAGAATTCAAAAATGAATACGGAATAACAAAGCTTTCGCGCGTGGTTCTCGGTGGAAATACACGCGCCCGTTCTGCTGAAAACGGATTTTCCGCCATATCGAAGAACGCCGATTTCGTGGCTATTCACGACGGTGCGCGTTGCCTCATAACTCCCGAAAAGATATCCGCCGTGGTAAAAGCGGCATTTAATAAAGGCGCGGCAATAGCGGCAACAAAGGCGACCGACACAATGAAAAAAGCCGATGAGGACGGAAAAATCACGGGTACGCTCGACAGGAGCAAAATATGGCGTGCGCAGACGCCGCAGGTTTTCAAAAAAAGCATTTATTTTGTTTCGCTGAAAAACTGCAAGAGCAAGGGCGCGGCAATTACCGATGACGCTATGATGGCGGAGCACGCCGGCTTTAATGTCTACTGTATTGAAACAGGCTCCGACAATATCAAAATAACAACGCCTGCCGATATCCGCGAGGTACTCGGCGTGCTGAACGGGAGGGAAAGTAAATGAATTTCCGCATAGGTCACGGATATGATGTTCACAGGCTCACCGAGGGGAGAAAGCTCTTTCTCGGCGGGGTGGAAATACCGCATAAAGCAGGGCTCCTCGGGCATTCCGATGCCGATGTTCTGCTCCATGCGGTCTGCGATGCTCTGCTCGGTGCGGCTGCGCTCGGTGATATAGGAAGGCACTTTCCCGATACCGACGATAAATATAAAGGAATATCGAGTCTTATCTTACTCGGCGAGGTATATAAAAAGATATCGGCACTCGGCTATAGAGTCTGCAATGTGGATGTCACGCTGATAGCGCAGAAGCCAAAAATATCGCCATACACCGACATAATGAGAAAAAACATATCAAATGCACTCGAAATTGATATTGATTCTGTAAACATCAAAGGAACTACCGAAGAACATCTCGGTTTTACGGGAAAAGAGGAAGGCATATCGTGTCACGCCGTCTGCCTTCTTTGCAAGTAAATTCATGAAAATTCGCTCTATCGCGGTTTAAATCCCTCTTATTCGCCGTTTTTAATATTCCCTTTTGTTCTTATTTGACGATTATTGAAAAACGATTTCAGCAAGGTAAACAAAAATCGCTCTTCAAATTTGTTGACAAAATTTTCCAATATGGTATTGAAAAAATTCCCAAAATATGGTAGTATGTTGTTGGAAAATTTTGGTAAGTCAAAAATCCGGCACTAAAATAAAGAAATGGAGAAAATTAACATGGAACAAAAAGTAAGAATACTTATCGCAGATGAAAATGTCGAATTCCGCATGAATCTCAGGGAGAACCTGACACGAGCCGGCATGGAAATAGTTGAGGAGGCATCCGACGGAACGGACATACTGACAAAAATAAAGCGTACTACTCCGGATATCGTTTTTATTGATATATGGCTTCCGAAGGGCGACCCCATACAGATTATAAAGAAGTCAAAACTTCTCTTTCCGAATCCGCTTCAGGCACCCGATTTTATCGCGCTCTCTTATTGCTCAAATCCTAACCTTTTTCTTGAGGCAAGCGAAGCCGGAGCAACCTTCTGCATACAGAAGCCCGTGGAATATGCGACTCTCTTTGACAGGATAATGCGCATCTACAGAAACAGACAGAACAATTTCAGAATACCGCTATCGAGTATGCGCACAGGCTCGGGAAGCGACGAGGATGCCGACCTTGAAACTCAGGTGACAAAAATTCTTCACAAAATCGGCGTTCCTGCGCATATAAAAGGCTATCAGTATCTGCGCACTGCCATAATAATGACGGTGGAAAACAATAATCTGATTAACTCTGTCACAAAAATTCTGTATCCTTCCGTTGCCAAGACCTACGAAACAACATCATCACGCGTAGAGCGTGCCATACGTCATGCGATAGAAGTCGCATGGGACAGAGGTGACCTCGATGTACTCAATTCTTACTTCGGCTATACGATACAGAACGAACGCGGAAAGCCCACGAACAGCGAATTTATAGCGATGATTTCAGACAATCTGCGTCTCAAAAACAGAATTTCATAAAAATGCCATAAAAGGCAAGGAAATCCGCTCGGGGATTCCCTTGCCTTTTATTTGCCGAAGCCTTATCTGTCCTCTCTGTAGTAGTTAGTACCGAGAGCGGCAGGCGGCTGATTTTCCTTCTTTTTCGTGGCACTTGTGATTACGAGAACGATTATTGTCACTACATAAGGAAGCATATCGAGTATAGGTGTAGCCTTCATACTGACGCGGAGCGCTTTTATGCTCGGGATATATGAGCCGGCAACATAAAGCATACCGAAAAGCGCCGAGCCGAAAATGCTGACCACAGGCTTCCAGAGCGTGAATATAACAAGTGCTATTGAGAGCCAGCCAAGTGCGGAAATGCCGAGATAAGCTTCCTGCGAGCCTGCATAGTCCATTATATAGAAGAGACCTCCGAGACCGGCTATGCCGCTACCTATGAGCGTGGCAACATATTTATATGCCGTAACATTTATGCCCATCGCGTCTGCGGTTGCGGGATTTTCTCCCACGGCGCGCAGATGCAGACCGACTCTTGTTCTGTTCAGCACATATGAAGTTACGATAGCTATGGCTATCGCAAGAAATACCATTATGCCGCAGTATTTGAATGTCGTGCTGTCGGCAAAGGGAAAGCGGAAATACTTTATGGCATAAAGATATCTCGTTTCCGTTTCGGCAGCCATTACGGTTATCTTGGACATGATAAATTTCATGGTTCCCACACCGAAAGTTGTAAGCGCAAGTCCTGTAACATTCTGGTTGGCATGGAGTGAAACGGTCAGGAAGCTGTAGATAAGTCCCATCATTGCGGCGCAGAAAAAAGACGCAAGCAACGCAATGAGAACTACAAGCACACCCGGGAGAGCCGCGTTTACGGACATGAGCTGAAGCGCAAGGCAACCGCCTGCGGCACCGACGCACATTATGCCGGGAATACCGAGGTTAAGATGACCTGCCTTTTCCGTGATAATTTCGCCTGTGGAGCCGTAAAGAAATGTCATGCCGAGCGGGATAGCGCTGAGAAGATAATTTATAAGCTTATCCATTACTGCTCACCTCCCTTTTTGCGAGAGCGGAAGTTTACCTTATAATCAATGAAAAATTCGCATCCGATGATGAAGAAAAGAATGATACCCGTTATCATATCGGGGAATGCGGGGCTGATATCGAAATTCTGCGAAACCTGAGCCGCACCCTGACTGAGAAATACGATGAAAAGCGAGGTCAGCGCCATTATAGCGGGATTGAACTTCGCGAGCCACGATACCATTATCGCGGTAAAGCCTCTGCCGCCGACAGTTTCCGTTGTCACAGAGTGGTCAAGTCCGCCTACTATGAGGAAGCCTGCAAGACCGCAGAGCACTCCTGAAACTATCATCGTGCGTATGATAACCTTCTTTACATCTATGCCTATGTAGCAAGCCGTTTTGAAGCTTTCGCCGACAACTGATATCTCATATCCGTGCTTGCTGTAACAGAGATAGACATACATTCCTATTGTCAGCGCAACGGTAATGAGTATGATAAGCAGATATTCGTTTCCGATAGAGGGCAGGTGTCCGAAAGGAAGTATGCCGAGCGAGCTTGAGCCGTTCGGAGTCCATACGATAAGGCAGAAAGAAACAAGACATGTAGCCACATAGTTCATCATGAGGGTAAAGAGAGTTTCGTTTGTGCCCCAGATTGCCTTGAATATGGCAGGTATGGTGCCCCATATGCCGCCTGCGAGGAGAGCCGCCGCGAGCATGATTACGATGAGGAGCGAATCCGGAACCTTACCGCCGAGATAGAACATACATGCGGCTGTCGCGAGAGCTCCCATCAGAGTTTGCCCTTCGGCACCGGTATTCCAGAATTTCATTCTGAAAGCCGGCGTTACGGCAAGAGAAATACAGAGCAGAACAGAAGCGTCTTTTACAAATTTCCAGATTTTACGCGTAGAACCGAGGGAGCCCTTGAGAAGAGCCGAATAAAAATCAATCGGATTTGCGCCTATGACGATAAGAGAGAGCAAACCGCAGAAAATAAGCGATGCAAATATAGCAATAAGCCTTATTCCCCATGCTTTTTTCCAAGGCATGGCGGCACGCTTTGTTATGTGAAAAAGCGGCTCTTTTACTTTATTTTCATTATTTGTCATCTGAAACAGCCTCCTTTTCGGTTACGGAACCGTCGGTTTTGGTCATGAGAAAACCGATTTCTTCTTTTGTAGCCTTTCTGCCGTCCACGATGTCCATCACCTTGCCGGAGTTGATAACGAGAATTCTGTCGCAAAGCTCTGTGAGAACATCGAGATCCTCTCCGACAAATATAACGGTGACTCCGCTTTCTTTTTGCTTATTGAGAAGATGATATATCAGATAAGACGAATTTATATCAAGTCCGCGGACAGGATATGCCGCCATAAGTACCTTCGGCGCGGCGGCAATTTCTCTGCCTACAAGCACCTTCTGCACATTGCCTCCGGAAAGTCTGCGCACAGGTGTATGCGCGGACGGCGTTACAACTCCGAGCTCGTTTATAATTTCATTTGCGAGGTTTCCGGGTTTGCTGCGGTCTACAAATACCGATTTTCCTTTTCTGTAGCTGCGGAGCATCATGTTGTCTACGATGTCCATATTTCCGACAAGACCCATGCCGAGTCTGTCCTCGGGAACAAACGAGAGGCGTATGCCGAGCTCCTTTATCTGGAGCGGTGTCTTATCGCGCAGGTCTATTATCTCGTCCTCATTGAAGAGCACCTTGCCGTCGTTTACGAGCGCTTTTATCTTCTTATCGCCAATGCCGGTAAAGTCTACCGCTTCGCCGTCATCATAATGGAAGGCTCCTTCACGCGCAAGCTCCTTTACTCTGTGCATATCCTTGTGGAAGAATGTGACGGGCTTGTCTTTTTTCGGATTATGGAAGATGATATCCCCGCTCTCCAGATTCTGAAGTCCGGCTATAGCTTCGAGAAGCTCTCTCTGTCCGCTTCCGGCAATACCGGCGATACCGAGAATTTCGCCCGAATAAGCGTCAAAGGAAACATTTTTGAGTATATCTATTCCCTCTTCGTCTTTACTGCAGAGTCCCTTTACCTCAAGGCGAAGCTCACGGTTTTTCGGTTCCGTGCGCTCGATATTGAGTGAAATCTTTTTGCCTACCATCATTTCGGTAAGCTCGGATTCCGAGGTTTCATTTGTATTCACCGTGGCGATGTGCTCGCCCTTGCGCAGAACCTCAACTCTGTCGGATATCGCAAGCACCTCATGGAGCTTGTGCGTTATTATAATTATGGATTTACCGTCGTCGCGCATCTTTCTGATAACATCAAAAAGCCTGCCTGCTTCCTGCGGAGTGAGAACAGCCGTAGGCTCATCGAGAATCAGTATATCCGCGCCGCGATAAAGCACCTTGATTATCTCTACTGTCTGTTTTTCGGAAACAGACATCTCGTGTATCTTCTTTTTGGGGTCTATATTGAATCCGTAGCGCTTCGCTATTTCAAGCACACGGTTGTTTACATCCTTGATATTGTATTTTCCGTCATCCATGCCGAGAACTATATTCTCGCTTGCGGTAAACACGTCAACAAGCTTGAAATGCTGATGTATCATACCTATCTTATATTTAAAGGCATCCTTCGGAGAGCTGATGACGACCTCCTCTCCGCCTATATATATTTTGCCGCTGTCGGGATAATAAATTCCCGCTATCATATTCATGAGTGTAGTCTTGCCGCATCCGTTTTCTCCGAGAATGGCAAGTATTTCGCCCTTATAAACCGTAAGGTCAACATTTTTGTTTGCAACAATGCTTCCGAAAGTCTTTGTTATGTTCCTCATTTCGAGAACAACCTCTTTTTTCGGAGCAGTATTTTCGGGGACTTTTATAATAACCGGATCGCTCACAGTAACCTCCGCAATAAATCGTATATAAATCTGAAAAAGAAAAATCAGAATGGGACGGAGATATTATTCTCCGCCCATTCTATGCTGTTTTCTATAAAAATCAATATTTTTCGTTAAGGAAAGTGATGCCGTCGATTCTGAGATCGAAGTAGGGAGCGGAACGGTATTCGGACTCATGGAAGTAGCCGTCCTTTATAGCTTCTGTTTCCTTTACATAGTCGCCCATATCATCAACATCGGCAAGATATGTTGTGAGTGTCTTGCCATCAACGGTGAATGTAGCCGTATCGAAAACATGGAGCTTACCGGACTCGAGAAGAGCCTTTACTTCGTCTATTTTAGCCTGTGTGCCTGCCGCAGCAGCCTTCTTGCCGAGGTCGGAAAGCTTGACGGAGCCTGTCTTGGTATCGCCGCACCAGTCAGCCTTGATTTCAGTGCCGTTCATAGTGCTTTCGCAGATATATTTAACATAAGGAGTCCAGTCGATCTTGGAAGAAACGATGAATGTGTTGGGGCAAGCGGCTTCTGTCGAACCGTTGTAGGAAACATTGGGAACATTTCTGTCCTCACATGCGGAGGGAGCACCCATGGAGTCTGCATGCTGGCTTATGAGAACGCAACCGGCATCCATAAGAGCGAGAGCGGCAGCTTTTTCCTTGTTCTCGTCATACCATTCACCTGTAAACTGAACGTCCATTGTAACAGAGGGGCAAACATACTTTGCGCCGAGATAGAAAGAGGTAAGACCGGAGATAACCTCAGCGTATGTGAAAGCGCCTACATAACCCATCTTTGCCTTGTCGGCTGTGATTGTGCCGGCTTCAATCATCTCGTTAAGCTTCATGCCTGCGGCAACGCCTGCAAGAAATCTGCCTTCATAGATGGAAGCGAAAGCATTGTGATAATTCTTAAGACCCTGTGTATGTGCCTTTGTACCCGTAGCGTGGCAGAACTGAACCTCGGGGAACTTCTCGGCAGCCTTTATCATATAAGGCTCATGACCGAAAGAATCGGCGAAGATAACCTTGCAACCTTCGTCTACGAGGTCGCAGGCGGCTTCATAGCATTCGTTGCCTTCAGGGATGCCTCTTTTGAAAATAACCTGAGAATTCTTGAGACCGAGCTGCTTCTGAGCTTCTTTTACTGCATTGATGAAGTTGAGGTCGTAGGTGGAATCCTCATCGTGGAGAAGGATGACACCGAGCTTGAAATCATCTTTTGAGTTGCCGCATGAAGAAGCGACAAGCGCGAATGCAGCCAGCATGGCTACGCAGAGAATGATGGAAACAATTTTCTTAAACATGTTTGCCCTCCAAATAATTTTTATAATTTAAAGAGATTTCTCTCTGTAAATTCTTTGTCAGTCGCGGAATTTTATACCGCCCTCGGGACTCATACTCTCGACTATTGCGAGCGAATCTATGCGGATACCCGCACGGCGAAGCTCGTCACCGCCGCCCTGAAATCCCTTTTCTATCGCTATGGCACAGCCGCAGACCGTAGCTCCCGCCTGATACGCTATATCGAGGAGCCCGTGAAGCGCGCCGCCGCGTGCGAGGAAGTCGTCCACAAGCAAAAGTCTGTCGGAAGCCGAAATATATTCCTTTGCTACTATTGCGTCATATGTATTACCGTGCGTAAAGGAATGCACCGTGCTCGAATACACGGCACCCGTCTGGGTTGAAGCGCGGCTCTTCTTAGCAAAAACGACGGGAACGCGCAGTTCCGAGGCTGCTGCCACGGCTATCGCTATTCCCGACGCTTCTATGGTAAGTATTTTTGTTATATTTTCTGCGCGATAAAGACAGGCAATCTCCTTGCCCATCTGCATAATAAGCTCAATATCGAGCTGCTGATTCAGAAAGCTTCCGACTTTTAGTATCTCGCTTGAGATAACAGTGCCTTCGCTGATTATCTTATCCTGCAAAGCCTTCATTATAAGCACCTCCGTTTTTTGAAAACAAAAAATCAGACCGAAGTCTGATTTGCCAATAAAGAAAACGCACAAAGACCGCATAAAAATATGCGATACTGCGATTTTCAACCAATAGTCGAAACTGGGCGTTCGGTAGAAACGTTCGGGCCATAATATCCGAACCTATATTGGCAAACTGTTCACTTGATGTCATCATTATAAACCAAACTCCGCAAAAAATCAAGTGTATTTTTGAAATTTATGCTTTTTCGATAAAAAACCACAAAATATAGTTTCAAAAAATCCTATATTTTGTGATTTTGCTGTCAAATGCGTACCTTCTCAATAAACAGTCAATCAATGTTTACATATCGATGCCACAAAAGTAAACATTTTTGTCGATTTTTCAAAAATATTGACAAAATCATATTGCAAATATCGTGCATTACTATTATAATAGAGTAAGATATTTTCGGAGGTATGATTTGAAAAACGAAGTGAAAAATACATTTGAGCTCATATATACCGCAGTTGAAAAAATTCCCTGCGGAAAGGTAGCTACCTATGGCTCAATAGCGGCACTCGTCGGCAATCCGAGGCTCGCACGTGTCGTCGGCTATGCGCTCCATGTAAATCCGCGTCCGGGCATAATCCCGTGCCACCGCGTGGTGAACAGAAACGGCTTCCCTGCCCCCGGCTTTGCCTTCGGCGGCGAGGGAGTTCAGCGGGAGATGCTGATATCCGAGGGTGTGGTGTTTGAGGATGACGGTCATATCGATCTTGAAAAATACGGTTGGGACGGCAGATGAGCCGCCCGACCAAGGAAAGGAATACATAAAAATGGCAAATTCTCTCGGCACATCGGTGACGACAAAAAAGCTGGAAATGAAGCCTGTGCCCCTGCTTGTGGTCATGATTTCATTTGAACCCGGCGGCGACGACGGCAGACAGATCTGTTCTACGACAAAGGAATACTGGTATGAGCAGTTTTTCGGCGACAACGGGCTTACTCTCAAGAAATATTATAAGGAAATGTCGGGCGGAAAATTTTATTTTTCTCCCGTTGATGTAAACGGCAGTGATGTCAAGGGCGTTATCCATGTGACGCTTCACTGCAAGCACCCTGACCTGCTTCAGCAAGAAAATCCCGACAAGCGAACGGGCGCGGCACTTTATGTCGTTGCCGAGGCACTCAAGGCATGCGAACCTTATGTGGATTTCGCCGCGCTCGACAAGGACGGCGACGGTTTCCTCTCCGCAGACGAGCTGCACTATGTTCTCGTTCACGCCGGTTTTGATTATTCCGGCGGCAAGGAAACAACGCCCGAGCTTCGCTACGGCGTTTTCGCAAACAGCGGCAGACTTCCCGATGAAGAGGATGCGCAGGGCTTTCCCGGTGCTCATTCTCCGCGTGTCGGCGGTGTCAAGCTCTGCGCCGCATCAAAGGGTTCATATACGCTCATCGGCGAATACAGAAAGACACAGTACGGTTTTCTTCCCCATCCGCTCGGAACAACCGCGCACGAGCTCGGTCATGCGATAGGTTTTCATGATATCTATGACTATGACAGACAGGTAAAGGGATGGCCGCTCCCTATGATGTTTTCTGTTATGTGCAATGGCTGCTACGGGCTCATCCGCCCGAAGGACAAAAGCGAGCGTATGCCGATAATGGGCACCTGCCCGACTCACCTCGACCCGCTTCAGAAGATTCGCTCCGGCTTCACCGAGGCTCAGTTAGCAGAGGGCGACGGCGAATACTCTCTCTATTCCATACTCAGCGGCAAATACAATATTCTGCGCATAAACACGCCCGATCCCGCCGAATATTTTCTGCTTGAAAACCGTCAGATTGAGGGCTTTGACTCGGGTCTCTACAGACGCCGCGTCATAAAAAGCGATGACGGCAAGGTGCACTACGAGATAGAAAACTATGAGCGCGGCGGCATGCTTGTATGGCATATTGACAAGGATATTTTCGATGAATTTTCAGGCATAAAGCGCACAAACGGCTCAGGCCTGTGGAACGGCGACGGCGAAACGCAACGCGAAACACGCCACAATCCCGGCGTTGTGATAGATTACAAAAACGGATACGACGAAAACGGTCTTATGAAAGACGACGGCGTTTTTCTTCAGGGCTTTCCCGATGATCCGTTCTATCGCGCAGGCGAAACCTTCAATTCCAATGAATTTATCTCTGCCGCCACACATACAAAATCGCTCAATTCGTTCCCCGATGGCATAGATGAAAATAAATATAATCTGAAAATAGAAGTTCTCGAGGATACCGGAAGCGAGCTTAAGATTCGCGTATCACAGACTTATTGATGAGAGGAAAGCAGATGAAAATTACCGTACTTGACAGATGCACCGTGACCGCGGGCGATGTATCTCTCGCTCCGATAGAGGCGCTCGGCAATGTCCGATTTTATGACACTGTGCCGCATGAAAAGCTCGCCGATGTCATCGCTGACAGCGATGCCGTAATATGCAATAAGGCACAGATAACCGACGAGATAATGGAAAAATGCAAAAAACTGCGATATATCGGACTTTTCGCAACAGGCTACAACAATATCGACATTGCGGCGGCAAAGCGCCGCGGGATAACGGTATGCAATGTCCCGGGGTATTCCACGGATTCAGTCGTTCAGCATGCCTTCTCTATGATACTGCATTTTGCCTGCCGCACCGATGACTATGCGGCATCGGTAGCGCGCGGCGACTGGACAAATTCCGAAACATTTTCATATCTTGCTTTCCCGACAAGCGAGCTTCGGGGAAAAACGCTCGGTATTTTCGGCTTTGGCACTATAGGCAAAGCGATGGCGACGGCAGGTAAAGCTTTCGGCATGAAAATCCTTGCCGTTTCGCATCGTCCGATGACTTATGAGGGCGTGGAGTTTACCGATACCGACACGCTTTTTGCAAGAGCCGACTATCTCACTCTTCACTGCCCGCTGACAGACGAAACGAGGGGACTTGTCAATTTCCGTACGCTCTCGCTGATGAAGCCGTCTGCCGTGATTATAAATACGGCACGCGGCGGTGTTGTCGAAGAAGCGGCACTGACGGCGGCTCTGAAAAACGGTACGATACGCGGAGCGGGCATAGATGTTCTCGATACCGAGCCGATGTATAAAAATCATCCTTATCTGACAGCACCGAACTGCTACGTCACTCCGCATGTAGCATGGGCGGCATATGAGGCGAGAGTACGCCTCATTGATATAGTGGCTGAGAACATCCGCGCTTTCACATCGGGAAATCCGATAAATTCAGTTACAAAATAAATCATACCGTTTTGGGGGAACAATATGTTTAAGAAAATAACATCCATCATTCTTGCCGCGGTTATAATAGCGCTGTGCATACCTTTCAGCGTTTTTGCGGCAGATACAAAAAGCACGACAGGCAGTACATTTTTCGGTTCTCACGGGGTCAAGCCCGTGCCGCTTCTCGTGATAGTCGTGAGCTACAGCAATCAGGCTACGCGCTCCGAAGAATCATACTGGGAAAATTCACTATTCGGCGACAACGGCAATACGATGAAAAACTATTTCAAGCTGATGTCGGGCAGCAAATTCTGGTTCACGCCCGCCGAGGAAACCTACGGCACAAAAAACAACGGCGTTGTCTATGTCAAGCTGGATGAAAATCACCCGAACACAAGCGGTTCCAACTCGACAAATATCGGCACAACAAAGTCAAACGCTCTCGAAGCGGCATCGAAATATGTCGATTTCAGCAAGTTTGACACCAACGGTGATAAAGTGCTTAGTTGGCAGGAATTAAGTATCGTTTATGTAATAGCGGGAAGAAGCACAAAATTTGGCATGGCAAACGATGGTATCAGTAAATACGCAATAGGAAGCTATAAGACAAATTATACATACACTAAATTCTTGGGGTATATTATTTATGATGTCAAAGTCGGCAGCATTTCCTTTGGCGACAGTTATGCCGTAGTCGGCGAAATGCAGTCATCAAGACAGCCGCTCACTTTCGGCTCGATAGCGCATGAGCTTTGCCATGTCATAGGTGCAAAAGATCTCTATACATACAGCGGATATACATGGTGCGGAGGTCCCGGTGATATTGCCATGCAGGGCGGCGGCTCCGGACTCGGCTCGCAAAAAGGAGTGACTTCAGGAAATGCTCCCTCGGCAATAGACCCGTATTACCTCATAAAATTCGGCTTCCGTGAGGCTACCGAGGTAAGGGACGGCATTTACACGCTCTATTCGAGAGAGAGTACCGAAGGCAGCTACAATATTATAAAAATATCCACAAACAATCCGAAGGAGTATTACCTTATCGAAAACAGATACACTGTAAGATCATTTACCTACGATGCCATTTCACCTGCCTCACGCGGCATACAGATATGGCATGTCGATGAAACGATAATGGAAACTCAAAGCCTCCCAAACTGTTGGAAAGGAACAATACACGCGCCCGGTCTTACTCCCCTTTATCCGAACGGAGCAACCGGCGGCAACGGCTACGACTCATGGTATGATGCATCCGGAAAAAACACATTCGAATGTCGCAAGTTCAAATTTGCCGGAAGCAATACATGGTATACGCGCATGACAGATGCTGAAGCCAAGGACTATAATTTTAAGGTGACAATCCTCAGCGGAAAAGGAAACGAAATGCGGATTCAGATTTCCGGCTTCGGAAATCTGAACTGCGACCATGTTTTTGACAGTAAAAATACCGCCTCGGTTTATCTGTTCGGCAAGGCAACCTGCACAAGACAGGCAACTTACTTCTACTCATGCAGTAAATGCGGTCAAAAAGGAACGAGAACCTTTGCATACGGCGAACTGCTCGCTCATAATTTTACCGCCTGCAATGCCAAAGAAAAATATCTGGCAAGCGAAGCAACCTGCACAGAACAGGCAACATATTTCTATTCATGTTCAGAATGCGGCGAAAAAGGAACGGACACCTTTGCATACGGCAGTCTGAAGCCGCATGATTACAGCACGGAATGGACAAGCGGCGCAGATATGCACTGGCATGCATGCACAGCCTGCGGTGCAAAAAGCGAAGAGACGGCGCACAGCTTCGATAAGAAAAGAAAATGCACCGTCTGCGGAAGCCGCAAGGAAGGCTACGGCGACCTTAACGGTGACGGAAAGGTCGGTGCTGCAGACCTTACGCTGATGCGCAGATATATAGCCGGATATTATACCGGAATATCCGCAAAAGACGCTGACCTTGACGGAGACGGAAAGGTCGGTGCCGCAGACCTTACAATCATTCGCAGAATGATTGCGGGCTACGAGATTGATTAAATAAAAATACCGAGGATTTTATTCCTCGGTATTTTTACATATTCATTATCTGCTTTCAATATATCTTGAGAGAAATTCTCTCGTTCTCGGGACTTTCGGATTGCCGAAAACCTCGGCGGGGGTGCCGTCCTCAACGATAACGCCACCGTCCATGAATATCACCCGGCTCGATACATCGCGTGCAAAACCCATCTCGTGAGTTACCACAAGCATAGTCAGTCCGGATTCGGCAAGCTTCTTCATTACAGAGAGAACCTCTCCGACCATTTCGGGGTCAAGAGCCGATGTGGGCTCATCGAAAAGGATTGCATCGGGATTCATCGAAAGGGCACGGGCAATGGCTATTCTCTGCTTTTGACCGCCCGAGAGCTGTGCCGGACGGGCATTCAGATATGCCGACATTCCTACCATCTCGAGATATTTCTTTGCTTCAGCTTCTGCCTCCGTGCGCGAGCGCTTGAGCACAATCATCTGCGGACGGACGCAGTTTGCAAGCGCCGTCATATTGTTGAAAAGATTGAACTGCTGGAAAACCATAACTACCTTTGCGCGGTACTGCGAGAGCTTCATTGATTTGTCGGCGATATCCTTGCCCTCGAAAAGAATTCTGCCGTCTGTCGGCGTTTCGAGCAGATTGACGCATCGGAGCATCGTGCTTTTGCCCGAGCCGGAAGAACCGATGATGCTTATAACCTCACCTTTCTTTACGGTAAGATTTATATCGCGGAGCACCTCATGGCTTCCGAATGTTTTTTTAAGATGTATCAACTCAATTATATTGTCCACTCTGCTCAGCCTCCTTTGCTATATGAATTTCCGCCTCCGGATTCGACTGCGAACCGCATATCGTATATGAGGATGAGCCTTCGAGTTTCTTTTCCGCAAAACGCAGAATGCGAGTCACGGCGAATGTCATGATGAAATAGATAACGCATATTACCGTATATGTGGCAAAATTCTTGAGTGTCATTCTCGTTATCACACCCGCCATGTAGTAAAGTTCCATTACGCCTATTACATTAAGCACTGATGTATCCTTTATATTTATGACAAACTCATTGCTTACGGAAGGCAGAATATTGCGCATTGCCTGCGGAATAACGACATGGAGCATTGCCTGTGCGTGTGTCATGCCGACGGAATAAGCACCCTCCATCTGTCCCTTCTCGACGGAAATTATACCTCCGCGGACTATCTCTGACATATATGCGCCCGTATTTATCGAAACGATAAATATACCTGCGGGAATGAGCGGCAGAGTGTTTCCGCCGTTCATGAAGGCATAACCCCAGAAAATAACCATCGACTGAACCATCATGGGCGTTCCGCGGAAGATTTCTATATAAACGGCAAGTATGCCGTTGAGTATATTATGCAGTACGCGAAGCACGCTGTTTTTAGACTTCGGTGCCGTTCTTATGACACCGGTGAGCAGTCCGATAAGCAGTCCCGCTATCGTACCTACAAGCGCTATCAGCATTGTATATCCGAGACCGCCGAGCAGCTGTACGCGATACGATACGACAATGTTCCAAACCTGTTTTAAAAATTCCACTTCTCTGTCTTCCTTAAAATATTATTTATTGAAGATTATAACAAGATTACTTCTGTAATAGCAATGCGTGAAGTCAACCTCCTGCATTCTTTCCTCCGTAGGACTCATGCCTGCGATGATGCCGTCCACAGCACCGCTCTGTACTGCCGGAATGAGAGAATCCCATTCGTTTGCAACGATTTCAAGGCTCATGCCAAGCTCCGCCGCTATATACTTTGCTACCTGAACATCATATCCGTTTGCATAAGTATTTGAAGAGCCTTTTATCGGTACCGCGCCGTTTGCAGCTGTCGTCTGAGTCCAGTTAAAGGGGTCATATGCACATTCCATGGAGATTTTCAGTGTGCCGTTTGATGTGTCCGTATTGCTTGATGTAAGAGCAAATTTCGTATTGAGCTCCTTTGTCGTATCCTTGTTGATATCAAATATCTGATTCATAAGCTGGAGCTTTATGTCCTCGGAAACAGCGTCGAGTATCGTATTTACCTTTTCAACAAGAGGAGAGCCCTTCTTGAAAGCAACGGCAATGCCTGTATCGTCGCCGGTAACGGCAAATCCGGTCTTGTTGTTGACAAGAGGCAGATAAGATATCGTATCATCCTTGAGCGATGCCGTAAATGCTGTGGGCTCCTCAGCTATATAGCCATCTATAGAGCCGCTCTTGAGCGCCATGAGAAGCGCTGTGAAATCCTTGTATTCCTTCTTTTCCACGCCGCTCATCTGATCGTTCAGTGCCTGAAGATGGAATGTTCCGCTCTGCGCCGCTATCACGGCACCGGAGCCGTTTACATCCGCGAGGCTTTTTGCGCCCGAGATATCAACCTTTTTTCTGCCGCCTCCGCAGGAAGCGAGTGCCATCATAAGCACGGCGAGTACCAAAATAACCGATAAAACTTTTTTCATTTTCTTTTCCTCCGAAAATTTTTTTAAAAATGAACGGTCGAAGCAAGTGCTCCGACCGTTTCATAAAATTAAAGGGAAAAATATGAAAACAAATCTATTGTAGCACTCCGCAAAAACTTTGCGACAGTCGAGAGGATATTATCCCAACGCCCAGCAATCCCGCTCTCAAAAACGGAAAGCTTCGGCAAAAGCACCTTTCACTGCGGCATACGGCATTTGAGTGCCTGCACCGCGCTACTCTTTACTTTCGCGCCTCTATCAATTCTTTGATTCGACTATTCAATTTTGCAGTCATTATAGCATGCAAAATCGGATTTGTCAATATTATTTTAAAATTTTTTCGGATAAATTTATTTTTCACCGATATTTTTGCGATTTTTGTGCAATATCACAAGGCATATTTGACTCATAGCCATAAAAATGTCAATATACTGCGTTGTTTTTATACATTATAGCAAAAATTCAAAAATATTGTTCTTCCCTATGGAAAAAATCGGTTGAATGTGTTAAAATAAAATAAATACAATTTTTCGGAGTAAATGAATGAGAAAAACCAAAATAGTATGCACGATAGGTCCTGCCAGTGCAAATGAAGAGACTCTGTCGCAAATGTGTCTCGCCGGAATGAATGTAGCGAGGCTCAATTTTTCACACGGCACGCAGGCAGAGCATCTTGAAAAAATAAATCTGATAAAAAAGGTGCGCGAAAAGCTGGGACTTCCCATCGCGATAATGCTCGATACAAAGGGACCGGAATACCGCATAAAAACATTTGAAAACGGATTTATAAATCTTGCTGACGGCGACGATTTTACATTTACCACCGAGGAGCTTGTCGGCAATGAGAAGATTGTTTCCGTTTCGTATGCGGGCATGGCGGAGGAGCTTTCCTGCGGAGATATGATACTGCTCAATAACGGACTTATGAGCTTCCGCGTAGTCAGCGTGGAGCCTCCTCTCGTGAAAACCAAGGTTGTCTGCGGCGGTGAGCTTCGCGACAGAAAAAGCATGAGCTTCCCGGGCAAGGTGCTCCGTCAGAAGTTCCTTTCAGAGCAGGATAAGAGCGATATTCTCTTCGGTATAAAGCAAGGTGTGGACTATATAGCCTGCTCCTTTGTCTCTGTGAAGCGGGATTTGCTCGATATTCAGGAATTTCTCTCGGAACACGGTGCGGAAAAGAAAATAGAGCTTATTGCCAAGATAGAAAATCAGTCGGGCGTCGATAATATAGAGGAAATCTGCAGTGCATGCGACGGCATAATGATAGGCAGAGGCGATATGGGCGTGGAAATCCCATTCGAAGAGCTTCCTGCCATTCAGAAAACGCTGATAACAAAATGCCGTCTGCTCGGCAAGCGCGTGATAACGGCAACGGAAATGCTCGAATCCATGATATATAACCAGCGCCCCACAAGAGCGGAGATTTCCGATGTGGCAAATGCCGTTTATGACGGCACGAGCGCGATAATGCTCTCAGGTGAGACGGCGGCGGGCAAATATCCCGTCAAAACCGTCGAAACAATGGCGAAAATAGCCGAATATGCCGAGAGCAGTATTGATTACAAGCATCTTTTTTCCACGTCCGAATTCAAGATAAAAAATACAGTGGATGCCATATCACATGCCACCTGCGGAATGGCTATAGATATCAAGGCGAAAGCGATAGTCGCCTGCTCCATTTCGGGAATGACGGCGCGGATGGTTTCCCGCTTTCGCTCTCCCGTGGATATAATAGGACTGACAACCGAGGAAAGCACATGGCGCAAGCTTGCACTCTCATGGGGCGTAACTCCCGTGATATGCGAGAAGTTCCCGTCCACCGAAGTGCTTTTCTACACGGCAAAGAAGCTGGCAAAACAGCAGATGAACCTCAAATCTGGCGATAAACTCGTCATAACCGGCGGCGTGACAAACGGTCAGTCCGGAAACACAAATCTGATAAAAATAGAAGAAATATGAAAATAAACCGCCGTGGGCTTGGATTTCAGCTCACGGCGGCTTATTTTTTTATATGATAGATTATATAACTTCTATACCGAGAACAGGAAGTAATGCGCGGCAAGTATATACTACAAATAGCAAAATCAAAAAGCTTTTGCCTATCTCTCACTGCATCTTAAGCCATACCGCGCGTGCGAACAAAATATCCCGCAAAAAGCAAGCAGATTCGACGGGGTGGTTGTGCCACGTCGCAACTTTTGCCGCTGCCAAGGCTTTGGCTCATTCTGCCTCGGCAATGCGCTCAATGTGCTCTGCACATCAATCCATTTCTTCTTTTTTGTAAATTAAATATATCAGTGGTGTTTTTCCTATCTCCACGCGGTATGGCATAAGTCCCTGCTCCGCTATGGCGATAAGCTGCGCCGTGGTATATTCTCCGAGTGCGCCGTCGTGCTCGTAATACTGCGCGCCGTCCACATGCCCCGGAACTTTCACTCTGCGATTTTCTACTATCTTTTTGAGTTCATCGAGCAAAATGTCGCGCACATCAGCCTCCGCTTCCTTTGCGGCGGCATCAAATCCGGCGGCTTCTTCAAACGTAAGCGCGGGAATATAAAGCTTTGCTTCTCCGTTTTCATCGCGGCGCAGGATATGCAGCTTTTCAAATTCGGGGATAAGCTCATATATCACGGCATTTTCCGGCTTCACACCGCTTTCAAGAAAAGACGCATAAAAGCGAAGTATGCTCCGCAGTGTGTATTTGTATTTTAATTTGCTATAAACCCAGTGCGCATCGCCGAAAACCGACTGGCAGTCATACATTCTGCATGTTGTTTTTCCGCCGTTTTCGCTGTAGTTGACCATAACGGGACCCGATACGGCATATTTTTCGCTTTTCCACTGTCCCCTCTCGTATACCGAGAGCGAAGCCAGCCATTTTCCCGCATCAGGGCGGTCGGGAATTTCTATCTTATCCACTTCCGTGCCAAGTGCCGCCCGAACGACTTTTCCGAGTATATGCCTTGTGTAGAAAAGCATGAGCGTCGCTTTTTGCTTTTCCGTCATGGCGGCAAATGAACTGTTTTCGCTCAACGGCTCAAACCGACGCCATACCGCCGACCATACGGCAGGCGCATATTTTGCCGCAACCGCTTCCTGCGCGGGAATATCTCCGAAAGAATCCTCATATCTGCACACAAAGCAGCGCGTATAAACAAGCCCGCCCGCTGTTTTCCCCATGAGCTCGCCTGATACGAGCCTGTCTATCAAAGGCTCGAGATAAGCGCACGGCATACCCATCGTATCGGCGATATCACGTACCGAAATGGGGTTTTTATATGCGATGATAAGGATATTCACCTCGATATCCGATGAAATAAGAGAAAAAGGCTCGCCTCCTATTCCACCGCTTCCCATTATTCCTATGTTTCCGGTCTTTGGTTCATAACTTGCTTTTGAATACTTTTCCATACTTTTCAGCCCCTCCTTTATTTGCGTGCGTGCACAAGAAAGACGCGAGAGCACCGTGCCGCGCGGAAGTCCCATTTCGGCGGCGATTTTCTCCACGCTGTGCCCATGCACATAATGGCGCACCGTCACCTCGCGATAGATATATACGAGCCTGCCGATTTCCCTGCGCACAGCCGCATATTCTTCGGAAAGAAGCATCTCCTCTTCCGCATACTCGTCCGAGCCATCGACGCTTTCGGGCAGTACATCGGTATATTCGATTATTTTGTCGCGGTATTTTTTGCGGAGATACGAATTGTATTTGTTTTTCATCACGGCAGAGAGAAATCCTTTCGGATATTTTATCTCTCTTCCTTTATTTATCTCGGAAATGAATGCCGCAAGCGTATCCTGCACGAGCGCGTCTGTTTCCGGACAGTCGCCGTATTCTCTTGCCGCAAGCGAATAGAGATATGCGAGATATTCTTCGCATTCCCGTTCAAAATCTTCATCGAGTTTTTTCAGGGTGCTTCCCTCCTTTCTGCTTTATTAGTTGCAAAAAAGCATGGCTGATTTGATGTTTTTTAAAAAATATCCGAAATTAAAATTCGGGCACCCGTTTTTTGCGGGTGCCGAATATTTGTTTTGTGAATTATTTCTTGTAGAGCGGACCGTAATTTGCGCAGGCACGATAATCCTTGCCTTCGCTGTCCATACCGAATGCGTTCCATGCGGCGGGACGGAAAATATCCTTCTCGGGAATATTGTGCATGGAAACGGGTATGCGGAGCATTGAGCAGAGTGTGAGCAGGTCAGCGCCTATATGACCGTAGGAGATAGCGCCGTGGTTTGCGCCCCAGTGATTCATAACCTCATATGCATCCTTGAAGGCACTTCCCTCCTTGCCGTCGCAACGAGGTGTAAACCATGTGCAGGGCCATGTGGGATTTGTGCGCTCCATGAGTATATCGGAAACCTCATCGGGAAGTCTTACAGACCAGCCCTCGGCTATCTGGATAACGGGACCAAGTCCCTTTACGAGATTGAGACGGATCATCGTCATGGGCATTTCGGCTCTTGTGGTAAAATGAGAGGAGAAACCGCCGCCGCGGAAGTTGTCAAAGCCGGCTTCACACCAAACGGTAGCGTCGGTCATCTTCTTGATATCTTCATCGGTAACTTCCCACCACTTTTTCATTATGGCATTGCCGTTTTCGTCTCTGCATTCGCCGCAGGCATCGAGACAAGCCGCACCGGAATTGAGCAGATGAATGATACCGCCGTTTTCTTTAGCCTTGCCAGTAAACTCGTATCCGGCAACTCTCTTTGTGGCTTCGGGTGACCAGTATGTGCGGACATCGGCAAAAATCTGTGCGCGGTTTGTGAGCAGTCTCATAAAGAGCATGCTGATACCGTTGAGCACATCGTTTTCCGTAGCAAATGTCATAGGCTCGCGTGCGCCTTCAAAGTCAAAGGACGAATTGAGGAGTGCCTCGGGGTAGTCGCAGTTCGGCCAGTGGTCTGTCCACTGTCTCTGACCCTGGAAGCCCGCGCATATAGCGTTGTGACCGACTTTTTCTTCTTCAAAGGCATCGGGAAGCTTCTTGTTTCCGCGGATAAGATCTCTGATGATGATATACATCTTTACAGTAAATTCCCACTGCTTGTCCTTCTGCTCGCGGGAGAAACGAACGAAATCGGGATTGTCATCTCTTCCCTCTTTGCAATGCTCTTTTGTCCATGCGAGAGCGCGCTCATATTCTTCTTTATTATAAATGCCCTCTTCCATGCGACGGAGGATTTCAACCTCGTCTACGGATTCTACGCGCATGCCGAGATATTCTTCCATGAAGTTCTGGTCGATAATGGAACCGCCGATACCCATGCACATTGAACCTATCTGGAGATAGCTTTTACCGCGCATTGTAGCAACAGCAAGACCCGCGCGTGCAAAGCGAAGCAGTTTTTCCTTTACATCCTCGGGAATATTTGCAACATCGGAAACATCCTGCACTTCATGACCGTAGATACCGAATGCGGGAAGTCCTTTCTGAGCATGTGTGGCAAGAACGGACGCAAGATATACGGCACCGGGACGCTCTGTGCCGTTGAAGCCCCAGATACCCTTTACCGTTGTGGGATCCATATCCATCGTTTCCGCGCCATAGCACCAGCAAGGTGTAACGGAAAGCGTAACCGCAACATTCTCTCTTTTGAATTTTTCCGCGCATGCGGCAGTTTCGGGAACACGACCGATAGTGGTATCGGCGAGTACAACCTTTACCGGAGTTCCGTCGGAATAGCAAAGATTTTCTTCAAAAAGCTTTTTAGCCGCTTCAGCCATAGCCCAAACCTGAGGCTCGAGACTTTCGCGAAGCTTCATAGGACCGCGACGTCCATCAACAATAGGACGAATACCGATTGCCGGATAAGACATAATAAATACCTCCGAAAATTAAATAATACGGCGACAGCCGCCTTAGCATTACATATTATATCATATTATATTATACAAATCAATCCTATTTTTCGAAGTATTTTAAAAAAGAAAAATTTTTTCATATTTTTTCTTATTTCTATTGACTTTTTCGAAATTTCGTGTATAATAGATATCGCTGTGGTTGCGATGCTTTCCTGAAGCAAATACCGCACCTGAGTTTTGCGAGAGTGGCGGAACTGGTAGACGCGCACGTTTGAGGGGCGTGTGGTTTTTCCATACGGGTTCAAGTCCCGTTTCTCGCACCAAAGCCACTGCTTTGCAGTGGCTTTTTTATTCCCCTACGGACTTAAAATGGTTTCCGTTTCCGTCTCGGAGAGATCGCTCCGTGTAAAAATTAACGGTCAAAATTGCATATGCGGGTATGGCGGAATTGGCAGACGCGCTAGATTCAGGTCGCGTCACCTCGGTGTAACGTTATGAGTATAGATGTAATTTGGAACAATATAATAAAACATCAAGGTGAGCAGTTTTATACAACTGCTCAGCATAAGCCGTTTTCTTACAATGTCAAAGGTAACTGTGTCATTTTAAATAACACTAATCAGAATATTCCTCGTTCAAATTTTGAAATTGCAATTAAGCTTAGCAATCATACAGTATCAAAGTTGAATGCTTTGAATTTACGAGGACCGTCTTATATTATGGCAATTATAAGTGATAGCCGTATTATTCGGTAAAGCCGCAGAAATGCGTTTTTATATTTGCGGATTAAGCGAAACACTCCGCCTCGGTTGTCCTCGCCGTGTAAAAATTAGAGGATGAAAACTTAATATGCGGGTATGGCGGAATTGGCAGACGCGCTAGATTCAGGTTCTAGTCGGGGTTCCTCGGTGAAGGTTCAAGTCCTTTTACCCGCACCACAAAAAAGCCTTGAAAACACTGAGTTTTCAAGGCTTTTTTGCTTTTCTCTTTCCGTTGTCACACGGCGGTCGGGGGATGCACCACCTATGGCGGTGCGTCTGCCGATTTTCAGTTCGCGGCGAAGGCTTTCGCAGTAAGTGCGCCGTCTTCGTCGTAAATGTCAAGGTGACTGCTGAAGGCGGCTTTGAGGTCAATATTGATCGACAGCTTTCCGTCGCTCTCGTGAATCACAATATTGTCAACGAGCAACCGCAGGTTGTTGTCGCTGACCGCACCGTCCTTGATGATGCCGTCAAGGATGTCGATACTGCTTTTCATTTCGGCTTTTCGCTTGCGGATGGTGGTATCATAATCACGGATGGCTTCGATTTCCGCTGTCAGACTCTTGATTTCCGCCTCGCATTTTTCAAGCATACCCGTATAAATGTCAGCGTGTTCACGGTCGCGGATACGCTCCAGAAGTATCTGCTCCTGATCGCTTTTCCGCTGTGCAAGCCTGTCGGTCAGGTTTTTAATCCGTTTCTCGGAGGTGTTTTTCTTTGCAAGCCAGCTTTTTACATCGGTTTCAATTGTCCGGTAGTTGGTTTCGGCTTCCTCCTTGATGGCTATCAGTTCATCGTAAATCAGCTTGTCAAGCGTTGACTCGTCAATCCTGTGTGCGGTACAGTTCTCTTTGCCGTAACGGTGGTAGCCGTTGCAGGTGTACTCGTAGCGCACATTGTCCTTCCAAATACGCTTTCGGCAGACAAAGGAGGAACCGCAGTCCCCGCATTTGATCAGCCCTGTATAGCGGTGGTGCGGCGCGTTCTGTCCGGCGCGAACATTGCGCTCCACATTGTCTTTGAGCAAAAACTGTGCCTGCTCCCATATCTCTCTTGATACGATAGCAGGCACAAAGTTTTCATGCCGGTAGTGTTCTTCCTCCGGCAGTTCCTTGCGGATATGATTGATCTTGCTGGTGTAGGATCGGTGGCAGACGAGAGTTCCGCAGTAAAATTCATTTTGCAGAACACGCTTAATTCCCGTGTTCTCCCACAGGAAGCGGTGTGCGATTTC
>DODZ01000023.1:0-33839 GCA_003524145.1 Candidatus Apopatosoma intestinale
GCTTTGCCGGTGGTTATGACTTTTTTCAGAAATCAACCGTAAATTCCTCTGCCTCGGGTGATTCATAGATGTGCTCCTTACACTGGACGAGTGTAAGGTTTTTTTCTTTTGCGCCGAGCGCATTGTACATGGCGCATACACCTGCGGGCGGCGTCGTATAATCGCCCAGCCCCGCCCGTATGACGGTTTTCATTTTAATGTACGGTGCACGGAGAGTGAGATCAAAAAATCTTATCGCTCCGCCGAATTCACCCCAGCCGCAAAGCCTGCCGATGCTTGCCGCGTTTATATCGCAGAGCCACGGTACGAAAATGTCAAGCAGATTTACCTCGGGCACAAGATAAGCCGCGTGCATCGCCTGCACAGCGCCCTGACTTCCGCCGCGGGAAATGAGATTTTTCCCATCCCACTCGGGCAGGGTCATAAGATAACGCAGAGCCTGCGCGGCGCGTATCATCATGTATTTGAAATAACAGGTGTGCGGATTTTTATTCTGCTCACGGTCAAAGCCGTAGCCGCGAAGCCTGCCGTCGGCAAGCTCCGCATAATATTCATCGGGCATGGCATTCGGTATGCCGTGCGCATTCACGCAGAAAATTACCTCGTCATCCGAGAAATTGAACCATGCGCTCTTCACGCCGTAGCCCTGAAAAACAGCGCGGCAGGCGTGCTTTTTTCCGTCACGCGGGACAGTCAGTATTCCCGAAACGGGGATTCCTCCCGCGCAGGCAAGACGCATATCATATATATCGTGATTCGGATGCTCGGGGTCGTCCGTGAGTTTTCGCTTTTCTATTTCCTGCGGCGGCACTGCATGGAGCTCCGTTCGGCAGCTCTGCCAGAAATCATCGTAGCCGCAGGGCTTTTCCGTTACGCCTGCTATCTTCTCCGGCTCATATCCCGCGCCGCCGTAGAGCTCGTCACATTCCGGCAGCTTCTCGCCGTCATTGCCGCAAGCCCACGCGCGGACATAGATAAATCCCGGGCGCTCAAGCTTTGCTCTCAGCGTGATGTGTCCGCTCTCGCCGCTTTCCTCGCCCGCGCTTTCGTAGCCGAAATCGGCTTTTATCTCCCATTTCAGCGAGTGGCACGAGGCGGGTTTGCCGTCCTCGCGAAGATAAATGTCAAAGGTCGCTTCCTCGCCGGAGCGGTAGCTGTAAGGTGCTTTGTCGGTTTTCATGTAAAAATATTTCTGTGCCACTGTTTATTCCTTTTCTATCGCGGCGGGCGCACGCATAGCCTCCGCCATTCTGTTCATCGTTGCCTCGTCAAATTTAGGCGTGCGGTCATAGTTATATATGCCGTTCTGTTCCTGTTCCACATCGTAGAGTTGAGTATAACAAACTCCGCATATGCGCGGATTTGCCGCCATAATCTCCGCCATGGTGCAATATCTTTCGAGATATTCTTCGAGCGTTTTCGGCGCGTCGCCATAGCCCCAGCCGCTCTCGTCATTTGTCCAGCGGATGCCGCCGTATTCGCTTATCATATACGGCTCGCCGCGATACTGCTGCCTGCCCGGACGGTTTTCAAATACCTCTTTTTCAAAGCTGTCATATCTTCTGTGCAGTGCCGCTATATCCTGCTGATAGTCGTGTATATCATAGATGTCTGTCACCACATGGTAGTTTCCGCTTGTATCTATGCAGGGGCGCGTCGGGTCGAGGTGCTTTGTCGCCGTGTAGACATCGCGAAGGAGCGCGTCGTTCTGATGCCTGCCGTCGTGCGCGTCCCATGTCTCGTTGAAAGGGCACCAGCCGATAAGCGCAGGGTGATTATAATCGCGCTCCACAGCCTCCGTCCATTCGGGGAGGAAATAACCGAGCATCCCCTCGGCTGTATGGTCGAAGCCCCAGTTTGCGTATTCGCCCCAGACGAGGAAGCCTGCCTTATCCGCCTCATAAAGGAAGCGGCGCTCGAAAACGCGCTGATGAAGCCTTGCACCGTTGAAACCGAGACGTCGTGCGCGTTCTATATCGCGCAGAAAATCACCGTCATCCTCGGCGGTGTAGATGCCGGCACCGTAATATCCTTGGTCAAGCACGAGCCGCTGATAAACCCGCTTGCCGTTTATGCGCAGGCAGGCGCCGTCCATCTCGATTTTTCTCATGCCGAAATAGCTTTTTACCCAGTCGCATCCGCTCTCGGATGAGACGGTCACGGCAAGGTCATAGAGCGTGGGCTTCTCGGGGCTCCAGAGTGAAAGCTCGGAGAGCCCTATGCTTGCCGTTATATTGTCGCCGATGGTGCTCGCCTCTGCCGCGCCGACGCTTCTGCCGCAGAGAAAAGCTTCAAAGCGTACGCGTTTCTCCCCTTTTCCCGAGAGAAACGCATGGATATTCAGTCTCGCGCCGTCGATATCGGGAGTGAGCCGCATGCCGCGAAGATATACCTCGGGAACCTCCTCGAGCCATACCGGAGCATAAATTCCGGTGCATCGCGTATACATGCAGCCGTAGGAAGCATATTTTTCGCTCTGCTTGCCGCTCGGCTGTGTCCTGTCTCTGGGGTCACCCTCGCAAATGACGGTGATATCATTTTCTCCCGCAAGCGCGGCATCGGTTATATCAAAGGAAAACGGTGTATATCCGCCGACATGCATGCCGACGCTCCTGCCGTTTACAAAAACCTCGGTTCTGTAATATGCCGCCTCGAAATTAAGCAGTATTCTCCTGCCGCGCTCGGGCGAAAGCATCAGCTTTTTCTTATAGACGCAGGCGTTCATAAAGTCGCGGTGCCCTATGCCCGAAAGCTCGCTCTCGGGGCAGAAAGGCACATTTATTTTCTTTTCAAGATGTGCCGCCTCGGGCACACCGCGCTCGCGCGCACTTTTTCCGAAATCAAAATCAAATTCCCACTCGCCGCAGAGATTCTGCCAGCTTTCGCGGACAAGCTCGGGGCGCGGATAGAGTTTTCTCTCTCCCATTTTGTTCACCTCAGCGAAAATCAGGTTTTGCTCATCCTCATAACGAGGCTGTGCGGCAATATCTTTGCAAGAAAGCGATAAAATTTGAAGAATGCTCGCGGCGTATAGACATTTCTGCCCGCGCTTGCCGCTTTCAGCGCGCCTGCAGCTACCTTGTCCGGGTCACAATACGGCAATGTCTCAAAGGTTTTCGATTTTCCCCCGCTTATGCCCGCCACATCGAGAAATTCCGTTGCCATCGGTCCCGGGCAGACGGCGCAGACATTGATTCCCGTGCCGCGAAGCTCAAAGCGAAGCGACTTTGTGAAGCTGAGCACATAAGCTTTTGTCGAGCAGTAGACCGTCATTCTCGGGTTCGGCGCAAAGGAAGCTATCGAGCAGGTATTGAGTATAAAGGAGCTGACCTTTTCTCCGCCGGTGCGCCTTTTCATATAGGGGAGGCAGAGCGTGGTAACTGCGGTAAGCGCACGGCAGTTGAGATCCACCATGCCCGCCTGATCGGGATAGGTCATATCAATCATATTGCCGAGCTTGCCGAAGCCCGCATTATTGAGAAGTGCAAATATCTCGGGCTTCTTTTCCGCGAGCATGGCGGAAAGCGTCTCGTAGCTTGAGTAGTCCGTCAGATCCAGCGCAACGGGAACTATCTTTGCCGCGCCGGTGCATTTTGCCGCAAGTGCCTCAAGGCGTTCCTTTCTGCGGGCTATAATCCATATTTCATCAAGGGAAAAACGCTTTTCTGTCTCATATAGGAGCTTCTCTCCGAGTCCCGAAGAGGCGCCTGTGATTATCGCTATCTTCATATACCTACCTCGCTTATGTTATTTTTCACCGTGAGCTGCTTTTCCCTGTGCTTTTTCTGCGCACGCTTTATCACGACATAGACAAGCACATAAAGCACTGCGGCAACGGCAAATCCGGCATAGACATCAAGCATGGAATGCTGCTTTATGAAAACGGTGGAAGCTGTTATCAGTAAAGCAAGCACAAGCCCCGATATATTGAGCCATACTTTTTTTCCGAGCCTGCTGTCGCAAAGACCGAAATAGGCGGCAAAGGCACCGACTACATGGAGACTCGGTAGAACATTCGTATTTGTATCTATCTTATACATGGCGCCTACCATGCGCGTGAAAATATTGTCATGTGCAAAGCTCTCGGGGCGCAGATTCTGCCCATTCGGGAAGAGTGCCATGAAAACGACGCTTGCCGAGAAGCCTATGGCAATAAACCACATATATCTGCGGAATTTGTCCCCATCCTCAAAAATAAGCCATATGCCGACAGCACCCATGAAAGGATACCAGAGATAATAAAAGATTACAAAATATTCGCAAAAAGGTATCACATCGTCAAGCGGAGTATACGATACCCAATAATCGGCATCCCAGCCTATGTAATGTTCGAGCATGAAAAACGCGATAAGGTATATCGGCAGATAGAGCGCCCAGAGAGCGTGCCTGTATTTTTTGAATATTTCCTTTTTCATTTTCGTCCTCCGCTTATCTTGTGACATTCGAGAGAACGACATTTTTTGAGCTGTAATATTTCATTGCATTCAGAAGTACACCCGATACATTGAAATATACCTTTGTGTCTCCGTATGCGGCAAAATAGAGATTTTCGGAATTCATGCAGGAGGAGCAGTCAAGCACCTGCGCGAAAACTCCGTTTTCCTTTTCTCCGTATTCGCCGCCTGCGGGAGCTATTATATCGGCATCGGATATGCGGCGGCGGAAAACTTCCTTTGCCTTGCCGTAGCCGTTTACGCGGTAAATATAAAGCTCACCCTTGCAGGTAACGTATGTATATTCGATATTCGTATATTTCCATGTGAAAAAACAGAGTATCCACAGGAAAAGCGGGAGCGCCGCGATGACGGGCGGCATCTTCGCCAGAACGAGAAACACGGTGCAGAAAGCCGCCGCAAAAGCGATATAAAGGAGCACGAGAAGCAGTTTCTTTCTCTTGAGCGTCTTGTCATGCAGACGCTTTACAGTATATTCCGAGTATCCGGTGCCCTCGTTTTCAGCATTGAAGGGGATACTTCTCTTCTGGATTTTGTCTTTCCTTGCCATCTTCGTATTTCCTTTCTCAGTCGATGTTTGAAGTAGCAATGATATCGGTTTCGCCGAGGATATCTTTTATCACTATGTCTCCTATCTTCACAGGGGCGCTTATCGTCGCCGCACGGATGATATCCATCGCTTCAAACATTTTTGATTTTGTTATGGGAGCGGCACTCTTGACGGAAACAAAAGCGTCCTCTCTGTTATCCACCTTGACTATGGAGGTGACAACTCTCTTCGGAGCCGTCATTTCCGTTATACCGTAGGTCTCGCCGCGCTTGCAGGTATTTCCCGTGACGGTTATCGTGCCGTCGTCCGCCTGCGTGACGGTAAGCGAACAGCCCATCGGGCAGTTTATGCAAATCATTTCTCTTGTTTTCATTTTATCACCCGCCTCAGCCCTCAAGTCCTATCGTTATGGTATCTGCGGACTTGTCTATCATTTCTCTCTTCAGAATAACAAATTCCATCTCGCCCGGGGCAAATTTGCGTCCCTTGCGCGTATAGAGCGGCTCGCCCTCGCCCGAGCGGACGACTATGCTTTTATCCTTGAAAATATCGGAAACGCGGAAGTATACCTTCACATTGTCCGTATCGGCATATACATCTATCGCTTGCGGAACCGTATAGCGAACGCCCGTTGCCGTCTTGACGGCTATTCTGCGCTCCGGTGCGGCGTCATATTTGCCCATGGCAAATTCAGCCGCGGCATTTCCCGCTATCTCGGCTTCCTCGGAAACATAGTCCACAAGGTCATGAACATGGAGCACGTTTCCGCAGGAGAAAATACCTCTCTCCGCCGTCTCTCTGTTCTGATTCACGGTAGCACCGCCCGTTATCGGGTCGTCGGCAATGCCGGCATCGGTCGCAAGTCTGTTTTCGGGGATAAGTCCGCAGGAGAGCAGGAGCGTATCGCATTCGACATATTCACGTGTGGAATCTATCGGTCTGCGGTTTTCGTCTACCTTCGCTATCGTCACGCCCTCGATTCTGTCACCACCGTGAATTTCTGCAACGGTATGGCTCAGGCGGAGCGGAATATTGAAGTCATTGAGGCACTGAACTATATTTCTGTTCAGACCGCCGGAATAAGGCATCAGCTCGCATACCATCTTTACATTCGCGCCCTCGAGCGTCATTCGGCGCGCCATGATAAGACCGATATCGCCGCTGCCGAGGATAACGACATTCTTGCCGGGCATTTTTCCCTTGAAGCGGATAAACTTCTGCGCCGTGCCTGCCGTATATATTCCTGCGGGACGTGTACCGGGAATACTGAGCGCACCGCGGCTTCTCTCGCGGCAACCCATCGCCATGACTACAGCCTTTGTCTCGAGGATGCTCATACCTGTCTGCGAGCTCATCACGGTCACTGCATGGCCGCCCTCGCAGCGGTCGATGGCAAGCACGGAAGCGTTTGTGATATAGGGGATTTCGCGCTCCTTCACCATATCAATATAGAGCTGTGCATACTCGGGTCCAGTCAGCTCGCGTCCGAACTTGTGCAGACCGAAGCCGTTATGTATGCACTGGCGGAGAATGCCGCCGAGCTGCGGTTCTCTTTCCACTATGAGCATATTGCGTATGCCCTTTTCATATGCGGCAACAGCCGCGCTCATTCCCGCGGGTCCGCCGCCGATTATAACAATATCATACATTTTCGTTTACCTTGCCTTTCCGAGAAGCATATATGACTTCCCGCCGAATTTCGTTACCTGCTCCTCGGGTATGCCAAGCTCACGGGCAAGTATCTCTGTTATCACGGGTGCGCAGAAGCCGCCCTGACATCCGCCCATTCCCGCTCTCGTGCGGCGCTTTACAGCGTCCACGTTTCTTGCGGGAGGGTTCTTGCGGATTGCATCGAGCACCTCTCCCTCGGTTATCTTCTCGCAGAAGCATACCACATGACCGAATTTCGGATCATGCTTTATTATCTCGTTCTTCTCTTCCGTGCTCATATGCGAGAAGCGGCGTGAGGAAATGCGCTCCGCCTTGAAGTCGTCCTTTTTTTCCATAGTCAGCCCCGCATTTTTCAGCATATCGCATACATAAAGCGCGATGGCAGGCGCGGAGGTAAGACCCGGAGATTCGATACCGACTGTATTTATCGCGTGGTTGCCCGATGAGGAATACTCTATGATGAAGTCTTCGCTTTCGGAGCAGGAAGCGCGCAGTCCCGAGAAAGATGTTATCACCTTTCTGAAATTGAGCTTCGGAACGCTCTTGCAGGCGGTATTTCTTACCATGGCAAGACCTGCGGCACTTGTCGCGTGGTCTGCCTTTTCTGTCTTTTCGGAGGTCGGACCTATCATCAGGTTGCCGTCTACCGTCGGCGTTACGAGGATGCCCTTGCCGAGCTTTGTCGGGACTTGGAATATAGTATGCGAAACCGTTTTTCCCTCTGTCTTGTCAAAGAGCAGATATTCTCCCTTCTTCGCAACGACAGTGTATTTGTCGCCGAGCATGGCGGCTATAGCGTCGCTGTAGAGCCCTGCCGCATTGACTATGTAGCGCGCCTCGATGTGCTCGTCTCCGCTCGATACCTTATATCCCTCGCCGCTCTTCTCTATCGCGGTGACGGGGAAATCGCAGAGGAGCGTCGCGCCGTTATCCATAGCGTTGCCTATGGCGGCGATGGTCAGCTCATACGGGCAGACTATACCCGATGAGGTACAGCGCAGAGCGCATACCACACTATCGGAAAGATTCTTTTCAAGCTTTCTCGCTTCGTCGCCCGAGATGACGGAAAGTCCCTCTATTCCGTTTGCGATGCCTCTTTCGTAAAGCTCCTGTACATGAGGCGCTTCCTCCTCCGAGAAAGCGAGCACGAGCGAGCCGTTATTCTTATACGGAACATCAAGCTCGCGGCAAAGCTCGCGGAACATGCCGACGCCCTCTGCATTCAGCTTTGCCTTCAGCGTGCCGGGGACAGGGTCAAAACCGCCGTGAACTATCGCGCTGTTCGCTCTTGTGGCGCCCATCGCGATATCGTCCTCCTTTTCGAGAATGCAGATGTTGAGCCTGTACTTTGCAAGCTCGCGGGCGATAAGACCGCCGACAACGCCGCCCCCTATAATCGCAACATCATAAATCATTTTGCTTCTCCACCTTTCAGTATATCCAGTATCACACCGCAATCGTCAAAAATCGCGTCGGATTTGATTTCATGAGCCTTTGCCTGCCCGAGCGTCGTTTCGCCGCTGAGCACAAGCAGAGTTTTTGTTCCGGCATTGACGCCGCTTGCGATATCCGTATATATACGGTCACCCACGACAAGCGTATTTTCCGCGCAGACGCGGCTGTCCAGCTTATTTATCCGCTCTATCGCAAAAAGCGGCATTTCGGGTCTCGGCTTGCCTATGTAATAGGGCTTTTTGCCCGTGGCATTCGTTATCATCGCGCATACCGAGCCGCAGTCCGGCACATAGCCGTACTCTGTCGGGCAGACAAGATCGGGGTTTGCCGCGATGAACGGAATATCGCGCGTCAGCAGCTTTGACATTGCCTCAAGCTTGGCAAAGGTCAGCTCCGTATCAAAGCCCGTGACGACGGCTTCTATATCCTCGCTGTAGCTGTCATGGATATTTTCCACGCCGTTTTCGGCAAGCTCCGAAAGAAACGAGCGCGTTCCCGAAACGAAAAGCTTCTTTCCCGCGAGATTCTTTTTGAGATAATCGGCAGTCGCCTGCGATGAGGTGATGAAATCGTCCTCCGCCGCCTCTATGCCGAGTCTCGCCAGCTTTTTCACATAGTCGGATACGCTTTTTGACGAATTATTCGTCATGAAAAGGTAGTGATTTCCCGTTTCGCGTATTGTTTTCAACAACTCCTTTGTGAAAGGGAAAAGATTATCTCCGAGGTAGATAGTCCCGTCCATATCAAAAAGGTACAGCCGTATCTTTTTCACATCAAGCATTATTTTTTCATTCTCCTTGCCTTCTCGGCACCAAAATCCATTTCAACTTTTTCAGTATAGCACAAAAATGTCGATTTTACAAGGGATAATATAATTAAAATATAATCTTTTTATATAAAGTATTCAGTGAATTTGCCGAATAATGCCGATGCCTCGCGCTTTATCGCCTCTGCTGTCTCCCCGCTCCCCTTGAAAAAAATCACCATGTCGCCGCAGGCAAGAAAAACGGCAACCTCCGCGGGGTCGCACGGCGGACGCTCATATACGGAGCAGAGAAATGCCGCCGCTTCGCCGGCATCACGGGAAGCACGGATACACCACAGCTCCGTCCCCTCCGTCGAGAAATCAGGGCGATAGACAGTCGCTTCGGAGATATATTCTTCATATTCGGCAAAGTCAAGCGAAAGCATATAGCTATCCTCTGCGCACACCTCCTCCGAAAAATACGGCTCATCGCGAAATGCCGCCCGCGCCAGCCGCTCTTCCGCGTTTGTGCCACAGGCGAAAACAACGGCGCATAGCATCATCACCATCGCCGCAAAAACAAGAAATCTGCATTTTTTCATAAAAAATCCTCCCGCAAAAGATAATCTTATCTTCTGCCGCGGAGGACTTTTCTATACTATTTTGACTATTTTGCGTCGTACCATGTTTTGCCGCAACCGACCTCTACCGTCAGCGGGACGACAAGCTTCACGGCGTTTTCCATCTCGTATTTCAGCAGTTCCTTCGCCCGCTCGGCGCAGGAAATGTGCGCTTCTATTATCAGCTCGTCATGCACCTGAAGCAGAAGTCTTGCGTCAAGCCCCTCTTTTTTCAGCCGAGAAGCAACATTTATCATTGCCGCCTTGATTATATCGGCGGCACTGCCCTGTATCGGGCTGTTCATCGCGACTCTCTCGCCGAAAGCGCGCTCCGTATGCTTCTGTGAGGCAAGCTCGGGAATATATCTGCGCCTGCCGAAAAGCGTTTTCACATAGAGGTCGCGCTTCGCCTGCTCGGTGATATTATGCAGATACTCGCGCACCTTCGGATATGAGCGGAGGTAATTTTCTATATATTCGCCCGCCTGCTTGCGCGAAATATGCAGGTCTCCCGCGAGTGAAAATTCCCCCATGCCGTACATTATGCCGAAATTGACCGCTTTCGCCCTCTTTCTCATCTCCACAGTCACCATATCCTTCGATACGCCGAAAATACGCATCGCCGTATCGGTATGGATATCGAAACCGGATTCAAAGGCGCGTATCATATTTTCATCGCCCGAAACAGCCGCAAGCAGGCGAAGTTCTATCTGCGAATAGTCGGCGTCTATGAGCAGATAATCGTCGCTTTTCGCCGTGAAAAACTTGCGCAGTTCTCTGCCCAGTTCCGTTTTTATCGGTATATTCTGGAGGTTCGGCTCCGTGGAGGAAAGCCGCCCTGTTGCCGTCAGCGCCTGACGGAAGCTCGTGTGCACTCTGCCGTTTTCATCCGCCACCTTGCAGAGCCCGTCGGCATATGTGCTTTTCAGCTTGTCAACCTGCCTGTAGTCGAGTATATCATCTATTATCGGGCTGTATGGACGCAGTTTTTCGAGAATCTCCGCTCCCGTGGAATATCCGCTCTTCGTCTTTTTGAGTGCGGGGAAGCCCATCTCCTCAAAAAGCACCGTGCCGAGCTGCTTCGGCGAGTTTATATTGAATTCCCTGCCCGCGAGCATATAGATGCGCGAGGCGTATTCGCCTTTCATCTCATCGAGCTGCCGCGAGAAATCCGCGAGCTTCGCCGTATCAATGGTAAATCCCTCCCGCTCCATCTCAAAAAGCACGCCGGAAAGCGGAAGTTCTATATCGATATAAAGCGCAAGCTGTTCCGTTTTTTCGAGTTCGGTATACAGCATATGATATAGCAAGTATATGTCTTTTGCACAGTCCGCACCACTCTCGGATTCATGCATCAGCAGTCGCGAGGTCAGCTTCGGCAGAGAAAAATCATTCTCACCCGCGCCGCAGATATAGCCCATCAGCATAGCATCATCGCAACTCGCGGTAGCGGTATATCCCGCATCGGCAAGCCTGTGCAGGAGCGATTTTTTATCGCAGCAGACATATTCCCCGCCAGAAGCAAGCAGTGCCGCGCCATCGGCGAAGCTCATCTCCGCCGCGCTTTTTCCATCGTAGGTATAAGCCTTGTCTTCATCGAAGTAAATCGCCGTGCGCTCGGGCGCATTGCTCTTTTCAGCCCGCTCGGGCACGGCATGTATGCCCGCCTCATCGAGCGCGAATTTCTTGATGAAAGCGGAAAACTCCAGCTTTATGCAAAGGTCGAGCATGGCGCGCTTGTCCATGCCCGTATATCCCAGCTCCGAGAGCGAAATCCCGAGCGGCACATTGCGACTGATGGTTGCGAGCCACTGCGAGAGATACGCGCTCTCCCTGCCGTCGGCAAGCTTTTTCTTTACAGAGGGCGTGAGCGGCTTTTCGTCAAGCCCGTCATAAATTCCGTCAAGCGAGCCGTAGTCCGCGACGAGCTTCAGCGCCGTCTTTTCGCCTATTCCGGCAACGCCCGGGATATTATCCGAGCTGTCGCCCATCAGCGCCTTCACATCTATAAACTGCGCGGGGAGCACGCCGTATTTCTCCTTGAATTTTTCCGTATCGTACTTCACAGGCTCGGTATTCGTCGCGAGCATGACAAAAGTCTTGTCCGAGATGAGCTGGAGCGAATCCTTGTCGCCGGTGGCGACGCAGGTCTCCATGCCCTCCTTCTCTGCCATCGCCGAGAGCGTGCCGAGTATGTCGTCCGCCTCATAGCCCGCAAGCTCGAGCGTATGCAGCCCCATCGCGCGCATCATTTCCTTGGCATAAGGCAGCTGCATGAGAAATTCCTGCGGAGTCGGTTTTCTCGTTCCCTTGTAGTCGGAGAAACGCTCATGGCGGAAGGTCGGTGCCTTCACATCAAAGGCAACCGCCGCATAGTCGGGCTTCTGCTCTGCTATATGCCTGCTCACTATGTTCACCATGCCGTACACCGCGTTTGTGAAAAGCCCGTCGCGGGTAGTCAGCGGACGTATACCGTAAAAAGTCCTGCTGAGTATCGAATTTCCGTCTATCACGAGAAGTTTTTTCATGCGTTCCTCCGTTTGCAGTATGCTTTTTTTCTTTAGTATAGCACAAAAAGCGCGTTTTCGCCATAGTTTGTTAAAAAATTTTTAACTCGCAAAAATTCTCTTGACAAAGGTTCAATTTTGAACTATAATACAATTGTTCAATTTTGAACCGTCATGGAGGTGCCTATGAAGAAAAATACTTTCGCGGATTTCGCGATATGCATGGCAAAGGAATACGAGCCTTTCCGCCGCCGCATAATGGAACGTTTTTCGCTCTCTGCGGCAGAGGTGGATGTGCTGATGTTTCTCGCCAATAATCCCGAATACAATACCGCAGCACAGGTATCGAAGATTCGCATGATACCGAAATCCCATGTTTCGCTCGCGGTAAATTCGCTCTCGGAAAAAGGGCTTCTCATCAGAAAAAGCGGCGAAAACCGCAAATCTGTCTGCCTCATTCCCTCAGAGAGTGCCGCTCCCGTCATCGCTTTCGGCAGAGAAATGCAGGATGCCTTTCAGGAGGCGCTTTTCCTCGGTTTTTCCGCAGAGGAAAAGGCAATGTTTGACACACTGCACGAAAAGATGCGCAAAAATCTTGAAAACACGAAAAAATCATAAGAAAGAATCGAAAACAAATGAAAATTCTCATAGAAATAATCGTATGCTTTTTTGCGGGCATGGGCGCGGGACTTGGCACAGGCTTTGCCGGCATGAGTGCCGCCGCCGTGATAACGCCTATGCTCGTGACCTTTCTCGGCGTGGAGCCGTATACCGCCGTCGGCATAGCCCTCGCTTCCGATGTGCTCGCGAGTGCGATATCGGCATACACCTACGGCAAAAACAAAAATCTCGATGTGAAAAACGGACTTGTCATGATGGTGAGCGTGCTCGTTTTCACCGTTGTCGGCAGTTATATATCCAGCCTTGTCCCCTCTGCGACAATGGGCAATTTCTCTGTGATAATGACATTCCTGCTCGGCATCAAGTTTATTGTCAAGCCGGTTATGACCACAAAGGAAGCCATGCAGAGCATTTCCGCAAAGAAAAAGCTGATAAAATCCGTTATCTGCGGCTCGGTAGTCGGCTTTATCTGCGGCTTTATCGGCGCGGGCGGCGGCATGATGATGCTTCTCCTTTTAACAAGCGTTCTCGGCTTTGAGCTGAAAACGGCTGTCGGCACGAGCGTTTTTATAATGACATTCACGGCGCTGACAGGCTCTCTCTCCCACTTTGCCATAGGCGGTATGCCGGATATGCTCCTGCTCGTTCTCTGTATCGTATTCACGCTGGTATGGGCAAGAATAGCCGCCGTGATTGCAAACAAAGCTCAGCCGAAAACGCTCAACCGCGCGACAGGCGTCGTTCTCGTTGCCCTCGGCATAGCAATATTCTCATTCTCGCTCATAAAATAAGCGGAAAGGCATGGCAAAAACCGATTTCGGCATTTTTCGGGCAATTTTCTCTCAAAATATGCCGAAAATCGGGCAAAAGCCTATTGACAAGCGATATTTTATATGATATTATATAGTTACCTCATAGGATGCGGTATTGTTTTTCATACGCTCCTATCCGAGGGAGGTACTAAACAATGCCGACGAAAAAGAATAATACGGCGTTTTCCTTCGCGAAAACCGCCTTATTTTGTCGCGCTTCTGTTTTCAAAACCGGAGAGCGGCATTTTTATTGGCTTTTGCATCGGCTAAATCTAAACAGGAGGTCCCGAAAATGCGCGTTAGAATCACACTCGCATGCAGCGAATGCAAGCAAAGAAACTACGACACAATGAAAAACAAGAAAAACGATCCTGACAGAATCGAGCTTAACAAGTACTGCAAGTTCTGTCGCAAGCACACACTGCACAAAGAAACCAAGTAAAAGAAATTGGGCTTTTTAGCTCGGCAAGGAGGAAAACATGGCAGAAAAAACAAAAACTGCAAAAGTAGGATTTTTCAAGAAAATCGGAAAATTCTTCAAAGACTATAAGAGCGAATTCAAAAAGCTCGTATGGCCGACTCCGAAGCAGCTCCTCAAGAACACCGCGGTGGTTCTCGTGAGCATAATCGTTTTCGGTGCGTTCCTTGCGGCCGTAGACACAGGTTTCCATCATCTTTTTGTCGAACTCGCAAACTGGTTCGCACTTCTCTGATTCTATTTTGACAATCGCAGAATAGTTTACAGGAGGAGCGTATGGATCAGACAAACGAAGCCAAATGGTATGTTGTTCATACCTATTCCGGATACGAAAACAAAGTCAAGACAAATCTTGAAAAAATTATCGAAAACCGCGGGATTTCCCATCTGATAACAGATGTGAAGGTCCCATCGGAAATAATTGTCGAGGAATCCGGCGATCAGAAAAAAGAAGTGGAAAGCAAGCTCTTTCCGAGTTATGTATTCGTCAAGATGATAATGTCCGACGAAACATGGCATGTCGTAAGAAACATCACAGGCGCAACCGGCTTTGTCGGTCCCGGTTCGCGTCCCGTCCCGCTCTCCGATAAGGAAGTCGAGGCTCTCGGTGTGGATACCAGAGTCGCCGCTCCCGCATTTGAGGTCGGAAACAGCGTCAAGATCGTAAACGGTCCTATGTCCGGCTTTGTCGGCAAGGTCGAAAGCATCTCGCAGGACGGCAAAAAAGTCACGGTGCTCGCTTCCGTTTTCGGCAGAGATACCGCGGTCGAGCTTGACACATCAAGTGTCGCTCTCGCAGATTGACAAACTTTTTCGCACATAAAAAAGCCAAATGTTATGTGCTTTGTGGGAGGGAGAAAATTTTGTTTTATGATTCTCCCGAGGATTACCACATTCGGAGGTGTAAATTATGGCAAAGAAAATTACAGCTTATGTAAAATTGCAGCTGCCTGCGGGCAAAGCAACTCCCCAGCCGCCTGTTGGTCCGGCTCTCGGTCAGCACGGCGTTAATATCGCAGCGTTCACAAAGGAATTCAATGAGCGCACAAAGAACGATATCGGTCTTATAATCCCTGTTGTTATCACAATCTTCGCAGACCGTTCGTTCTCATTCATCACAAAGACTCCTCCCGCAGCGGTTCTTATAAAGAAGGCTTGCGGAATCGAGACAGCTTCCGCTGTTCCGAATAAGACAAAGGTTGCTTCCCTCACAAAGGAGCAGGTACGCAAAATCGCCGAAACAAAGATGCCCGACCTCAACGCGGCTTCCGTAGAAGCAGCTATGAGCATGATTGCAGGCACAGCCCGCAGCATGGGTATCACGGTAGAGGACTAAGGAGGTAAGCAATAATGTTTAAGGGTAAGAAATATCAGGATAGCGCAAAGCTTATCGACAAGACAAAGCTTTATGACAGCAACGAGGCTATTGCTCTCGTTTGCCAGACTTCCAAGGCAAAATTTGATGAAACAATCGAGCTTCATATCCGTCTCGGCGTTGACAGCCGTCATGCAGACCAGCAGGTTCGCGGTGCGGTAGTTCTTCCGCACGGTACAGGTAAGACTGTAAGAACCCTCGTTTTTGCAAAGGGTGACAAGGCTGAGGCAGCTAAGGCAGCAGGTGCCGATTATGTAGGCGCTGAAGATATGGTTGCAAAAATCACAGGTGAAAACTGGTTTGATTTCGATGTTGTTATAGCAACACCCGATATGATGGGCGTTATCGGTCGTCTCGGTAAGATACTCGGTCCTAAGGGACTTATGCCTAACCCCAAGGCAGGCACGGTTACCATGGATGTTGCCAAGGCTGTAAACGAAGCTAAGGCTGGTAAGATCGAGTACCGTCTCGACAAGACCAACATCATTCACTGCCCCATCGGCAAGGCATCCTTCGGTGCCGAAAAGCTTCAGGATAACTTCAATACGCTCATGGGCGCAGTTATCAAGGCAAAGCCTGCCGCTGCAAAGGGTCAGTACATCAAGAGCTGCGTAATCGCAAGCACTATGGGTCCCGGCGTAAAGATTAATCAGGCAAAGCTTGATGTTTAATTTCGGAAACGCAATAAAATAATGAAAGACAGGACGACTGCGGTCGCCCTGTTTTTATTATATCCAATACATCCGTCACATTCAAAGCTTTCTCCCACCTTTTGGGGAAGGCGGCGCCGATACACATGCTTCGCATATGTGTCAATCCCCTTTCAGCGGGCGTAGGCAATGCGTGCACGAATCTGCTCGGCTTCCTCGCGTGATATATTCGCACGCGCGGTAAGGCTGATGATGTGCGGAGAAATGGGTAAAAGCTTTTTGATTTGTTATCTATAGCACATACTTGCCGCGCATTACTTCCTGCGGCTAACTCGACTGGGTGTGAGGCAGTTTGCAAAGGAGAGCGAGGAGCCTTCCTTTGATGACTTTTTCCTCTCTTTTCTTGTCAGAAAAGCTTTTACTTTGCCTGCGTTGCCGGCAGAATTATCTGCGCCTTGCCATCGGTGACGAGCGTTGAGGGAAGCTCGCCGTTCCAGCTCTCGAGATATTCGATATACTTGAGATAATCGGAAATGACGCTGATTTCCTCAAAGGATTTGCCAGAGAAGTCGATATCATATTCCACGGTGTCATCGGTTTTTGTTTCATTTATGGAGAAGCCGAGCATACGGGCGATTTCTACGGATTTCAACTTGATTGCGCGTGCTTCTGCCGTAGCTATGGCAAGCGCCGCCTCGGCATTGCCTTCTGCTTTTGCCACTGCCGCCTGCGCCGCGAGTTTAGAAACTTCGAGCTCTTTTTCCGCTTCAATAACGGCTTTTTCCTTTTCATATTGCGCTTTCAGCTTCTGCTGTTCGGCTATCATTTTTTCCTCTACCGTGTTTTCAAAGGCATCGGAAAAATCAATGTTTGTGAGAACCACAGTTGTGATATTCACATAATAATCCGCCGAGATAGCTTCTTTGATGCTTGCTTCAATCATAGGCGAAACGGTGGAGCGCGTTTCAATGATGTTCATCGCGGATTTTTGCGAGAGAACGGTTTTTGCCTTATCTATGGAAACGGATTGAATACGGTTTGAGAGATGCTCAAGACTGCCGTAATTATTGATGATATCAATGACATGCTCGGGCTGAATCTGATATTGCACTACCATCTCTATATCCATTGTCTGCGCATCGCTTGAATAAGCTGCGGCTTTGATATCCTCCTGCTGAACAGTGAGGTCGTATGTAACATATTCGCGCGTCAGCCAGAAATCGAAATATATGCCTGATGTGCGCGTGTCGACAGGCTTTCCGAATTCCTTGACAACAGCAATAGTACCTGCATCAACGGTATGTATGCTTGCGGGCACCGCAACGAGCACAAGCAGAAGCACCGCGGCGACAATGCCTGCGATTCTGTTGCCTCTTTTCAGCTTGGCTGTATTTGAATATGCGTCTGCGTGTGAAATTTTCTTCGCGTTTGTACCGATTACGGCAATGCAGATGATGATGCCGACGACAAGAATAACGCCTGAAAAGAATGAAATAAACATGTTTTTTCCTCCGAATTTGATTTGGTTTGTTGCTTTTTCGGTGCATCCCGCGGTGATGCTCCGAAAAAATTTGCCGATAAAAAAATGCCGCTAAGCTTTTGCTTACCGGCTCTGTATTGTCGGGTATCAGGCTCAGTAAGAAAAGCTCCTTACATAAGTCTCATTTTTTAATGCGAAGCCAGCGCAATGCGCGGATGTTGACTTCACAACGTAAAATCCGTTTATTACTCCCTTATGTATTTATAGTATAGCATAATGGACACAAAATGTCAAGGGGTTTACAAAAATGGCTTGCTAAAAAAGTGCAGACCGAAAAAGTGAAAGGGTGTGTGCTTTTTAATGAAAAAGACATTTATAAAAGCTAAAACTTTTAAGTAATATCAGTTTTAAGGAAGGCAGGCAATCCGCTCGCGGATTGCCTGCTTTTGTTTTTGTTTATTCGGTTTTCTCTTCGGTACAGCTACTCGAGAGGAGTGTTACATTATTTTTCGCCACGGTGAGAAGTCCGCCGCCTATGCGAAGTGCCTTTTCCGTGCCGTCCTGCAACTCAAAACAGCAGATACACGGCTGAACCGAGGTCACAAAAGGCGCATGGTCGGCAAGCACCGCGAGGTCGCCATCGGCACCGCGAAGGGATAGAAACACCGCTTTTCCCGAGAAAATATTTCCATCGGGAGAAGATACGGTCAGCGAAAATTCCTTCATCTCTTCAGCCCTTCAGCTTTCTTGCGCGCGTCGTCTATCGTGCCGACAAAGAGGAATGCGGACTCGGGCAGATCATCATGCTTGCCCTCGAGAATCTCGCGAAAGCCGCGTATCGTTTCCGAAAGCGGAACGTACTGACCCTCAAAGCCTGTAAATTTCTCCGAAACGAAGAACGGCTGAGAGAGGAAGCGCTGAATTTTTCTTGCGCGGGAAACGAGCTGTTTATCATCATCGGAAAGCTCGTCCATACCCATGATGGCGATGATATCCATAAGCTCTTTATATCTTTGTAGAACGCGCTGAACCTCTCTTGCCACACGGTAATGCTCCTCACCGAGAATATCGGGAGAGAGGATGCGGCTGGAGGACTCCAATGGGTCTACCGCAGGATAGATGCCCTGCGACGCTATACTTCTCGCAAGCACCGTTGTCGCATCGAGATGTGCAAAGGTTGTTGCGGGGGCAGGGTCGGTAAGGTCGTCCGCAGGCACATAAACCGCCTGAACAGAGGTTATCGAGCCTTTTTTGGTGGAAGTGATTCTCTCTTGCAGAGCGCCCATTTCGTTTGCCAGAGTCGGCTGATAGCCGACGGCGGAGGGCATGCGCCCGAGCAGAGCGGAGACTTCGCTTCCCGCCTGAGTAAAGCGGAAAATATTATCTATGAAGAGAAGCACATCCTGCCCCTCTTTATCGCGGAAATATTCCGCCATGGTAAGACCGGAGAGCGCGACACGCATACGGGCACCGGGCGGCTCGTTCATCTGACCGTAGACAAGCGAGGTGTTTTTCAGAACTCCCGATTGCTTCATTTCGTTATAGAGATCGTTTCCCTCGCGCGTTCGCTCGCCGACTCCCGTGAAAACGGAAAGACCGCCGTGCTGTTTTGCCACATTATTGATAAGTTCCATTATCAGCACCGTTTTGCCGACGCCGGCACCGCCGAAAAGACCTATTTTACCGCCCTTGGAATAGGGGCAGATAAGGTCGATTACCTTGATACCTGTTTCAAGTATTTCGGTTGAGGTGGAAAGATCGCAATAATCGGGCGCGGGGCGATGGATATCCCAGCGCTCCTCTGTCGTAACAGGCTCTCCGTTGTCGACAGTCTCACCGAGCACATTGAATATTCTGCCGAGCGTTTCTCTGCCGACGGGAACGCTTATTGCCTTGCCTGTGTCGAGCGCGTCGACGCCGCGGCAGAGCCCGTCGGTGGAAGCCATGGAAATGCATCTCGCTGTGTTGTCTCCGATATGCTGTGCCACCTCTACGACGAGTATATGCCCGCCGACATTTATTTCGAGAGCATTGTTTATTGAGGGAAGCTCGCCGTTTTCAAAACGAACATCAACTACAGGTCCCATGACCTGACATACTTTTCCGATATGAGGATTTGCCAAAATTTATCAGTCCTCCTTACTTTTACTCGCCGCTTCCGGCGACGATTTCCGTTATTTCCTGCGTTATCGCGCTCTGACGGGCACGGTTATATTGCAAACGCAGCGAATCTATCATTTCCTGCGCATTCTTGCCTGCGCTGTCCATCGCCGTTTTGCGCGAGGCTATCTCACAGGCAAAGCTCTCGCGGACAGATGCCGTTATCTTCCCTGCGACATATTCCGAGGCTATCGCTTCAAGCACGGTCAGCTCATCCGGCTCAAAAATCATGCCCGATGCGCCGCCGCTTTCCGCTGAGGTAAAAGGAAGTATCCATTTTACCGCAACCTCCTGGGCAAGCAGTGAAATATATTTTGTATAAACAATGCCGAGCCTGTCAAATTTTCCTTCGCGAAAGTCGGTGCAAAGCTCATTTGCCATAGCTACGGCTTCATCTGCCGAAAAACGCTCGGCGGAGTTTACCGTTTTGCCATAGCGGTCGCAGGCGCGTTTGCCTATCGGTATTACCTCGGCATCGGGATAATCGCGCATGAAGCGGAAGATATTTGCATTATAGCCGCCTGCAAGTCCGCGGTCGCCCGCTATGACTATGAGCCGCGTGCGGTTGCCGCCGCTTTTCATATAGACACTTCTTTTACATTCGCTGCCCGATGTCAGTGCCGCCATGGCACTGTCGAGTGCCGCCTCGTATTCGCGGGCGTTTCGCATTGCCTCGCCGGTGCGGCGGAGCTTCGATGAGGCGACGAGCCCCATTGCCTTTGTCAGATGCAGAGTGGAGTCAACGCTTTTTATGCGTGTGCGCAGATTTTTTATATCCGCTCCCATGTACTCACCTCTTTATCTTTATTTCGCCGAGCAGCTTTATGAGCGCTTCTTCATCCGATTTTTCGAAGTAGCCCTCCTCAAGGCGGGCAAGAAGCTCCTTTGCATCGGCGGTGAGCTTGGTATAGAGCACCGTCTCGTATTCCGAAACCTTGGAGACGGGGATATCATTGAGAAATCCATTCGTGACGGCATAGATTATCGCAACCTGACAGCCGACGCGCACGGGAGCATTTCTGCCCTGCTTGAGCACCTCGACAATCCTCTCACCGAGAGCAAGACGCGCTTTTGTATCCGCATCAAGGTCACTTCCGAACTGCGCGAAACTCTGAAGCTCGCGATACTGCGAATAGAGCAGCTTCAGCTCGCCGGAGACCTTTTTCATGGATTTCAGCTGGGCGGAGCCACCGACACGGCTGACGGATATACCGGGGTTTATAGCCGGCATGATTCCCGCGTGGAAAAGCTCTGTTTCGAGGAATATCTGACCATCGGTGATGGAGATGACATTTGTCGGGATATATGCGGAGACATCTCCCGCCTGCGTTTCGATTATCGGCAGAGCCGTTATCGAGCCGCCACCGTATTCGGGAGCAACGCAAGCCGCGCGCTCCAGCAGTCTTGAATGGAGATAGAATACATCTCCGGGGTAAGCCTCTCTGCCCGGCGGACGACGAATCAGCAGGGAGAGCGCACGGTATGCCACCGCGTGCTTCGAGAGGTCGTCATATATTATCAGCACATCCTTACCCTGCTCGCGGAAATATTCCGCCATGGCACAACCCGAATAGGGCGCTATATACTGTAGCGGAGCGGATTCCGAGGCGGAGGCGGAAACGATTATCGTATATTCCATTGCCCCAGAGCGCGCAAGCTCGTTTGCTATGCGCACAACTGATGTGTTCTTCTGACCGATGGCGACATAAATACATATTACGCCTTCGTTTTTCTGATTTATTATCGTGTCTATCGCTATTTCTGTTTTGCCTGTCTGACGGTCGCCGATGATAAGCTCACGCTGACCTCTGCCTATCGGTATCATGCTGTCGATAGCCTTGATGCCCGTCTGTAGCGGGACGGTGACGCCTTTTCTCTCGATGATACCGGGGGCATCGGCTTCTATGGGGCGTGTGATTTCGCAGGCAACGGCGCCCTTGCCGTCTATGGGAGAGCCGAGCGCATCGACTACTCTGCCGAGCAGTGCCTCGCCGACGGGGACGGAAACGACCCTGCCCGTGCGCTTTACCGATGTGCCCTCGCGGATATCGTTTTTATCGGAGAGAACAGCTATCGAAACAGTCTCCTCCTCGAGATTCTGCGCCATGCCGAAGCTGCCGTCATCAAATTCCACGAGCTCGCCCGACATGCAGTTTCGCAGACCGTACACGCGGGCAATACCGTCACCCACGAGCACTACGGTACCTGTTTCCGTCATTTCCGCATGGGAACGGTAATTGCGTATCTGCTCTTTTATGATGCTGCTTATTTCAGATGTATTTGCACTCATTTTTCGATCACTTCCTTTACTTTGCCGAGCTTGCTTCTCAGACTTCCGTCTATTACGGTATCTTCGCTCTTGACTATGATACCGCCGAGAAGAGAGGCGTCAACGGAATAATGCGCCGAGACTTTTTTGCCGCTTGTTTTTTCGAGTTTGGATATAAGTGCGGATTTTTCGCTTTCCGTCAGCGGAACGGCACTTATCACCTCCACCTCGGAAACCGAGAGGAAATGCTTATACATACGCCCGTATTCCTCCGCGCAGTCAAAAAATTCGCTTATGTGCCCCTTTTCACAGAGAAGCCCGACAAAAGAAACCACATATTCGGGAAGCGAGCCGAGCGCTTTTTCGACGAGCGAAGATCGCAGAGATGCGTTCAGCGCACGGCAGTCGAGTATCTGCATATATTCGGGCTCGCAGCGGAAAATCTCCGACACTGTTTTCAGCGCGTCGGAAAATTCAGCCTCTTGCCTTTTTTCTCTCGCGAGAGAAAAGAGAGCCGCGGCATATTCTTTAGCTGTTTGTGTCATTGTTTTCACCTATTTCGCCTATAAAGGAATCAATAAGCCGGCGCTGGTCGTCCTCGCTGATTTCCTTTTCGAGCAGCTTGCCTGTCAGCGCGACGGAAACATCGGCAATCTCTTTCTTGATATCCTTTTCGGCACGGCGGCGGCTGAGAGCCGCATCCTCTTCGGCACGGCGGATTATGTCGTCTGCCTTTTCCTTCGCGTCGGCAATGACATTTTCACCGCGAAGCTTCGCGGATTTCTCGGCATCGCGGATTATTCCGTCTGCCGTGTCATCTGCCGTGGCAAGCTTTGCTTCCCATGCAGAGCGGCTGCTTTCGGCATCGCTTTTTGCCTTTGCCGCGTCGTCATACTGCTTGTCCACAGCAGCCTGACGCTTGTCCATCGCCGCTTTGACGGGCTTGAAGAGAAATTTTTTGATTATAAGAAATATTATCAGCAGATTGCATATGGATATGAGCATCTGCCACAGATTCACGGATACTACATCCAGTGACTGTATTGCAAGAACTGTTGTCATGGCTTATTTTCCGATTGTTTTCATAAGCAGGTTTACAAAGAGGTTTGGCGCAACAAAAATGAGAAGTATTCCGATTATCAGACCGTAAATACCTGTCGTTTCCGCGATTGCACAGCCCATGAGCATCGTGCTTTTTACGGCGCCGGCACTTTCGGGCTGGCGACCTATCGCTTCGCACGCTTTTGCCACCGCGTTTCCTTCACCGATACCGGGTCCGATACCTGCGATAAGAGCGAGACCTGCGCCTATTGCACAGCCGCCGAGAATAATACCAATTGCGAGTTCCAACATTTTTAGTTTCCTCCGTATTTTTTATTTTGCTGTTAATTTTTGTTCTTTGAGTTTTCTTTTCTGCTCTTTTTTGAGACGCCGCTTCTCGAAATCATCGGCAGGAAAGCCGCCGGAGATATAAAGCATCGTCAGCATGGCAAAGATAAATGCCTGAAGAAGTCCGCTGAATATATCAAAGTAAAGCGAGAGTATGGCGGGCAGACCTATCTGCAGGAAAGGAATCGTGCCGAGCACTCCCGGGAGCCAGCCCAAGAGCATAGCCGAAAGTTTTTGCAGGAAATAAGCCATGAGTACGGATATGACCGAGCCCGACAGCACATTTCCGAAGTGACGGAATGTCATGGATATCGGCGTTGCCACCTCGCTGATGATATTGAGCGGGGTGAGCGGAATCGGGTCGGCAAAGCTGCCGAGATAATGCAGAAAACCGCATTTCATTTTATAATGCGTTATCAGCACGAATACGAGAATCGACCAGCCGCCGATGATATTCAAATCCGCAGTCGGCGCATAAAGCCCGACGAGCGTCAGCAGGCTGGAAAATGCCGATATAGCCATGACAGCCGCTACAAACGGAGCGAAATTTGAGAAGTACCCATCCATATTGTCATGAACGAGCCCTTCGCATTTCTCTACGATGTATTCGCAGATGAGCTGTCTTTTCCCGCCCTTGCCGTATTTTATCCCGTGCGTGAGCCAGAGGCACAGCCAGAATATCGCGATGACCACTATCCAAGAATTGACCTGTGATTCCGTTATCGGCAAATTCATGAGAGGCATTTTCAGCGTGAAATAAATTTTCGCGCCTGTCACCTCGATTTCGCTTGATATAGGATTTATGAGCACCTTAAGCACCATGCCGAATACTATGGGCAAGGCTGCCAGCACCAAAAACAATATATCCGTCGCCCTGAAAAGACGACTTTTTTTATCCAATGAAATTTCACCTCTTTTCCGAAAGCGAGCGGAATTATTCTCCGTCGTTTTGAGTACCGTGCTTTTTGTCGTAAAGCGGGCGGAAAGCTATCGCTATTCTCGGAAATGCAAACGGAATGATGACTGCTATCGTATTGAAGCAATCGAGCAAAACGCCGAGCCCGACAAAAACGGCAAGTATGAGCATACGCAGAGTGAGCGAGAGCCGGACGGCATTTCTCACCTGCTTTTCATCTTTTCCGAGTGCGCTCTGAATAGTCAGCCCCATGAAAAAGAAATTTCCGACCGCGGCGATACAGCCCATCAGATTTCCGAGCAGGACAGTATAGTCCCACCTGCCGATAATGAGATAAACCGCCTGCATGATCGCACTGAAAATAAGCGAAAAAACGCCTATATATGCAGTTTCACTGAGGACGGTTTTGTCGATTTTTTTCATGATTTACGCTTTCCGTTGCCGCCGCGCCGGCTCTGACTGCGGGCTTACGCACAAAAGAAGTCCAACTGAATAAAGTATAGCACAATTCTTCTTTCAAATCAAGATATTTTTCAAATTTAATTGTTTGTTCAAATTTCGGCAAAATACCGGAAATTCAGCATCTGTGCGTGTTTTCGGCGGCAATATACCTCTATGAAACAATGCGCGAATTGTAAAGAGATAACATTTTTGTCAGACATAAGCAACATCATTTGCCTTGATATGTGCCTTTTTTGTCCCGATATCAGATTCATAAAAGAGTGCTTTCAGGCGTGAGGGGCTTGGCGGAAAAGTATTGTAGGCGACTTCACGGGCAGGATTGCGATATCCTATCGTCTGCCCGTTTTTTATGTAGAAGCCGTCGTAGGTTTTTCTCTCGCGGCGGCTTATGCCGAGCCTTTGCGGACTTGCCGCGAGAAACGTCTTATTATCCCATACTGTGGAATAGCGCATGCATTTGCGACATCTGCCGCCTTGTATCTTGATATATGTGAATACAATGCTTACAAAAAGCCCGTTTTCGAAAACATCGCAGAGCAGGGAATGAATCTCCGCTTTTTCTGCCGTCAGCCGTGAGGAAGCTTTCATTTCGGCGTAGCGCCGCTCGGCAAAATCCGTGAAAGCCACGGCAAGCCGCTCGAAAAATCCGTTTATGTCAGCGGGTGCGCCGTCAAGCACGGGATATTGTATGCGATATGAACACGCCGCAAGCGAGCCGATGAAAAATTTTTCTGTTTTTGTTATGATGCTGTATTTTGCCATATAAATCCTCCGCCATAAAGTTTCCTTCATATTTATATATTTATATTCGCCATGCCGCGGAATATTTAATGCTTTATTGAAAAAGTATGAAAAAGCGGTTTGCATCGTGCTTTTGCGTTCAGGTATTCGGTCAGGTTGGCGACGATCGTCTTATCATCCTCCACCAAAAGTATTTTTATCATAATCGAACCTCCGAAAATATCCCTATAATTTGAGAACAAAATGATTTTTATGAAATTCCAGCAGTCCGTCCTTCTGCATTTTTCCGAGCTCAAGCGAAAGCCCGCTGCGTTCCACGGCGAGATAATCCGCCAGCTGTTGCCTTGAAAACGGAATGTCGAATTCATATCGACCGAGACGCTGCGCCTCCGCCGAAAGATACGACATCAGTTTGCCCCTTGTTGTCCGTTGGCCCATGTGGGTGAGTTTTTCATTCTGAAGCAGATTTTTCTCGGCAAGCTCCGCCAGCAGATTTCGTATGATGCGGTTGTGATGCTCACAGGCGGAGGAGCAGACGGTGAGAACACGTCTGATATTCAGAAGCATTACCGTAACCGGCGTTTCGGCAACGACGCTCACATTCAGCACCGCGCCGGGCGCGCAGGCAAAGGAGGCGGCATAAACCTGCCCCTGCCCCGCTTTTGAGAGAATATTTCGGTTTCCCCAGATATCCTCCTGTATAATAATTATGCTTCCGGACAAAACGATTCCCACGGATTCCGCCGTGTCTCCGACGCGTAGCAGAAAAGCGTCCTTCGGAAAGGCTTCCCGCCTTGCTTCAAGGCAGGAGAGCATCGGCTCAAGCTCCTCCTCTGCAATTCCCGAAAACAGCTGGGAGGAGCGGATAACAGGTAAAAATTCTTTCATAAAAAGCTTCTTTCGTTGAAAATTCAACTGACTTGTTGATTCTATTATACTATAATATAGGCAAAAATACAAGGAGATTTTTTATGAAGAGAAGAATTATTGAAATTGATAAGGACAAATGTAACGGTTGCGGAGCATGTGCAGCCGCATGTCACGAGGGAGCGATCGCCATGGTGGACGGAAAAGCGCAGCTGATGCGGGATGATTACTGCGACGGTCTGGGCGACTGTCTGCCCGCATGTCCCACGGGCGCGATCACCTTCGTGGAGCGCGAAGCCGCCGCCTATGATGAAGCCGCGGTCATTGCAAACAAGCAGAAAATGATGCAGGAAAAGATGAGAAAAGAAGGGATAACTCTGCCGTGCGGCTGCCCGGGAACAAAGTCAAGAAGGATTGAGCATAACGAAAGCGAAGATGCCGCGGCGATGCCCGCGGGACAGGTCAGCCGTCTTTCTCAATGGCCGGTGCAGATAAAACTTGTTCCCGTGAACGCGCCGTACTTTGACGGAGCAAAGCTGCTTATCGCCGCCGACTGCACGGCATATGCGTATGCGGCTTTTCATGAGAGGTTTATCAAAGGCCACATTACGCTTGTCGGTTGTCCGAAGCTGGACGGCGTGGATTATGCCGATAAGCTGACCGATATTATCCGCGAAAACGATATAAAAAGCGTCACCGTCGTGCGTATGGAGGTTCCCTGTTGCGGAGGGCTTGCGCAGGCGGCGATAACCGCTCTGAAAAACAGCGGGAAATTTATCCCGTGGCAGATTGTCACAATTTCCACAGACGGAAAAGAGCTTTCATAATCGCAAGCTTCTTCGGTTTTTGAACCGCCGCTCTCCGCTCCAAGATGAAAAGACATTTATTATGTGATATCAAGCGATAATTACTGCCATTGTGAAAAAACAGTTGCGGCGCGGGAAATATCCCGCGCCGCAGTGATAAAATTATCGGATTTTCAATCCTTTTCCACGACCACTTCAGTAAACTGCGAGCTGTCTGTTGTTGTGCCGGATGAGTCGGGGAAAAAGGTAAGGACGGTTGCGAGAATTAAGACCAGAACATATACGGCGATAATACCGCCGACGATGAAGGCTATTGCTTTCCGGACTCTTTTCGCACGCCTGTTTTTGATTGCAAGCTGTTCGTTGATTCGGGAAAGCTGTTCCGCCAAAGCATCCGGCTGTTCTGCCGTTTCGATTTTTGAGCCGAGCAGACGGCTTACCGGTACATCTAAAATCTCCGCAAGCTTTATCAGCAATTCGGAGTCGGGAACCGAAAGACCCTTTTCCCATTTTGAAACGGTCTGCCTTACGACATTCAGCCTCGTCGCCAGCTCTTCCTGCGTGATACCTTTTCTCTTGCGAAGTGCTTTTAAGTTATCCTGAAACATAGTGAATTCCTCCTTTGCACTCTCATTATAGTGCAGAAAGCTGCGTTGCTTCAAGCAACGCAAATTAACATCGCCCGATTTTGCGTTCTTACGAGATTATTTTACCATGCATTTTGGAATTTTTCTATCGCTCAGCCAAAAAGTCTTTGCAGAAATCACCGCCCGGAACAATCTCGATTTTGGTTACACCGCCGGTGCGGTTAATGGTGCGGATGCGTATGAGAAAAATGCGTTTCAACAGAAATGCTATGTCAATTTTTTATGGCTGTCTCGTTTTTGTTTCTTCCCGAACACAATGCCATGCAAGAGGAGGCGAGCCCTCCGTGAAGATTATTCTTTCTGAATTAATTATACCATTTTTTCGACCGTTTTTCAAGCGAGAGAAAAAGTGAACACAGTCATAACCACCGGCAAAGCCGGTGGTTATGACTGTGTTATTCTTCGGATTCATCCGATTCCTCGGAATCGTCTTTTTCGGGGGCTTTTCGCGAGGGCTTTGCCTTTACCTCTGCGAGCGGATTGTGCTGCATGGCATCCTCCATGAGCTTATTGCTTGCATGGGTGTAAATCTGCGTGGTATTGAGCTGTTCATGCCCGAGTATCTCCTTCAGGGTCAGCACATCGACGCCGCCCTCCTGATACATGAGCGTCGCCGCCGTGTGGCGCAGCTTATGAACGGAATACTGCTTGTAGTCCAGCCCTGCCGCGGAGAAATATTTATATGCCATCCACTGCACGGTTTTCACGCTTATGCGCTGATGGCGACTGCTTAAAAAAAACGCGTTTTTATCCTTTATCTCGACATCCTTTCCGCGGACGCGCAGATAATTTTTCATAGCATCGCGGCAGGCATCGTTGAGATAGACTATGCGCTCCTTATTACCCTTTCCGACTACGCGCAGAGAACGGAGCTCCCTGTCCACATCGGAAAGATTTATGCCGACAAGCTCGGAGAGACGCATGCCGCAGTTGAGAAAGAGCGTGAGTATGCAGTAGTCGCGTTCTTTTGTCTTGGATTCGGGGTCGTCAAGCACGCTCTGGAGCAGGGCAAGACTTTCGTCGAGCGAAAGGAATTTCGGGAGAGATTTTTTCTTTTTCGGCGATTCGATATCGTTTGCGGGATTCTGCGTGAGGAGTTTTTCGCTGACGGTGAGATATTTGAAAAACGATTTTATTGCCGAGAGCTTGCGCGAACGTGCCGCGGCGTTGTTGCCGCGCTCGTTTGCGCAGAAAGCCATAAATTCCAGTATTTCAAGTGTGGTGATACTGCGGACAAATTCATCGTCCGCGCAGGCGATGGATATCTTTTCAAATTCCTCTTCTTCCGGAATGCTCCCCTCCCTTGCCGAGATGAGATATCGGAAGAATGTGCGCAGATCGAGCCCGTATTCGTCAACGGTCTTTTTGCTTCGTCCCTGTATTACGCGCTTGTATCGCAGAAACCGCTCGACAACGGGACTTTTGTCATCGGCGCGGGCAAAATTATCATCCATATACGGCTCTCCTCCTGACCTGCAGCGGCATTTTACAAATCAAGTATATCATATTTTTGCGAAAATGTAAACTTTTTCGGGATATAAAATTATTTTTTCTCCCTTGTATTGAAGAATGAGCGAAAATGTTGTATACTAAAGAAAAAGCATCGGTTGATTCTTTTCGCTCAAAATGAAAAAGAGGATTGTTTTATGAAGATAAAGAACTTCTTTCACAATAACGGATATATTATAGTCAAGCTGATAGTGACGCATCTCTGCATGGCTATTTTCGGCATAATGGTGTATATGCCGTTCAGCACCGAAAATCCGACAGGTAAATTCTTCTGCCTTGCTCTCGGTGTATGCGCGGTGATTTTCTATGCTTATCTCATCCATATCCAGATGTGGGATGTCGGTGCCAAGGACAGCATAGATACAGCTGCAGGCAAGCGTCGCAAGACGCCGCTCAAGGGTTTTGCGCTCGGGCTTATCGCGGCGATACCCGATATTCTTCTCTGCGTTTCGTATGTCATCCTGTGGTATTATCGCGAGTATTCCATGGGACTGAGCAGAGCTTCCATAACGGTGGGCTTCATCACCGCGCTTTGGGAGGGCATGTTCATGGGCATCAAAAACGGTGCTTTCGACAGTGGTTTCGTATATTATTTCCTCATCGTGCCTTTTGTACCCGCAGTTTTTGCCGAGCTTTCATATCTCGTCGGGCTTCGTCAGTGGAAGCTCTTCAAGCCCGCAAAGAAATGATTCTTTCCGCTCTGCCGAGAGGCAGGGCGGAACTGATAAAAACTCATACTTTTTCCCGCATTTGAATATACATTTCCATAAAAGATTTTTTGGGAGATGATATATTATGGCAAAATGCAGAGGGGCATTTACGGCGGCAAAATTCTGTCTTTTTTCGGTGATACTTGTTATCACGGGGCTTCTTGCGGGGAGCGCGCTTTCCGGCGGGAAAGATTCTTTTTTCGCCGCTTTTTTGCAGACCGCGGCAGAGCCTGCGGCGGCAAATGAAAAGCGCATAACGATAGTTATAGACGCGGGGCACGGCGGCATGGACGGCGGTGCCGTTTCCGACACGGGTGTGCTTGAAAAGGATCTGAACCTTGCCGTCGCGTCAAAGCTCTGCGAGCTTTTCCGCCTTGCTGACGTCGATGTCGTAATGACGCGCAGCGATGACAGAATGCTCTGCTCCGAGGGGAGCAATCATAAGAAGCGCGACGACCTTGCGCGCCGTGTGGAAATTGCCGAGAGCTACGAAAACGCCGTTTTCGTCAGCATACATATGAACAAATTCCCCGTGGAAAAATACAGCGGACTTCAGGTTTATTATTCGCGGGCAAACGAAGCCTCGCGCGATATAGCCGAGAGCATTCAGAATAAGACGGCGGATTTTCTCCGGAGTGAAAACAAGCGGAAGATAAAGCCCGCCGATTCATCTATCTATGTGCTCGATAATCTGGAGCTTCCCGCGGTGCTTGTGGAATGCGGCTTTCTCTCAAACCGAGCCGAAGCGACTCTGCTCAGCACAGCGGCTTATCAGGATAAACTCGCCTGCGTCATCTATGCGGCGGTGTGTGATGCGATTTCAAAGTAAAAGACTTTTATAAGAGGTAAAAAATGAAGAAGAAAACGGTTTATGTCTGCAGTGAATGCGACTATCAGAGTGCAAAATGGATGGGAAGATGCCCCTCCTGCGGCGCATGGAATACCTTCGTCGAGGAGACCTATGAGGAGGCTCCTGCGGCAGGCTCGGAGAAGAAAACGGCAAAGCGCCTGATGCTCTCGGGAAGCGGAGACTCCGCACCGGAAAAGCTTGATGCGCTTGTCCTCCCCGAATATATGCGCACAAAGAGCGGCATGAGCGAATTTGACCGCGTGCTCGGCGGCGGCATAGTCACCGGCTCCGTCTCGCTTCTGTCTGGCGAGCCCGGCATAGGCAAATCGACACTGCTTCTTCAGATATGTCGCAGTATTGCCGAGAGCAAGCGCGTGCTTTATGTTTCGGGCGAGGAATCTGTCGGGCAGATTTCCATGCGTGCAAAGCGCCTCGGGATAAAGAGCGACAATATTTATGTTCTCGCCGAATCCGACGCGGCAAAGATTATCTCGCATTGCGAGAGGCTGAAGCCCGATGTGATGATAATCGACTCTATCCAGACCATGTATCATAATGAGAGTGCTTCTGTTCCCGGCAGTGTGACGCAGATAAGAGAGAGCGCCTCTATTTTCATAAACAAGGCAAAATCCGACGGCACAAGCATAATCCTCGCCGGTCATGTAAATAAAGAGGGAAGCATAGCGGGACCGAAAACGCTTGAGCATATGGTGGATACCGTGCTCTATTTCGAGGGCGAGCCGCGGCAGAGCTTCCGCGTGATACGCGCCGTGAAAAACCGTTTCGGCTCGACAAACGAAATCGGCGTTTTCGAGATGACGGATGCGGGACTGCGCGAGGTGGAAAATCCCTCCGAGGCTCTGCTTGCGGACAGACCGGCAGGCGTTTCGGGCAACTGTGCCGTATGCGTCATCGAGGGCACGCGCCCCATCATCGCCGAGATTCAGGCGTTGACTACGGCGACTGTCTATCCGTCGCCGCGTCGCATGTCGGCAGGTATGGATTATAACCGCATGGCACTTATCCTCGCCATTCTCGAAAAGCGGCTCGGACTTCGCTTTTCTTCGCTTGACGTCTATCTCAATGTCATAGGCGGACTTCATATAGAGGAGACGGCGTCAGACCTCGGCGTCGCGCTCGCTCTCATTTCGTGCATACGCGATGTTCCCGTGCCGGATGATGTTCTTTGCATAGGCGAGCTCGGACTTTCGGGCGAGTGCCGCGCCGTATCGAGGCTTGAATGGCGCGTACGGGAGGCGGCAAGACTCGGTTTCCGCAGAATATACGCGCCTGCGCGCGGCGCTTCGGCGATAAAGGCGCCCGACGGTGTAAAAATTGTCCCTGTACGCAGTATTTTCGATATTCTTTCCGTTCTTGCACCGAAAAAGGCTTCGGAATAAGAAAAATATCGCGTTATTTATCAAAATCCGATTGACTTTTTTTTATTGAAATGATAATATATTCTATAGACTAAAAATTATAGGAGTGTAAAATATGGCAAACGACAAAAAAATGGTCGAGCAGATAACATCCATGGATGTTGATTTTGCAAAGTGGTATACCGATATATGCCTCAAAGCCGACCTTGTTGACTATTCGGGCGTGAAGGGATGCATGATAATCCGACCTTATGGCTATGCTATATGGGAAAATATACAGAAGATACTCGATTCTAAATTCAAGGAGCTGGGGCATGAAAATGTCTATATGCCGATGTTCATCCCCGAGAGCCTGCTCAATAAAGAGAAAGAACATGTGGAGGGCTTTGCCCCCGAGGTTGCATGGGTAACTCACGGCGGTTCGGACGTGCTTCCCGAGAAGCTTTGCGTGCGCCCCACCTCCGAGGTGCTTTTCTGCGATCATTATGCAAATATAATCAAATCCTACCGCGACCTGCCGAAGCTTTATAATCAATGGTGCAGTGTTGTCCGTTGGGAGAAGACAACCCGTCCTTTCCTGCGCACGAGAGAATTTCTCTGGCAGGAGGGACATACGATGCATGCCACAGCCGAGGAGGCAATAGAAGAAACAGAGCGCATGCTCGGCGTTTATGCCGATTTCCATGAGCATGACCTCGCCATCCCTGTTATCAAGGGCAAAAAGACCCCAAGCGATAAATTTGCGGGCGCTGAGGATACATATGCCATCGAGGCTCTCATGCATGACGGTAAGGCACTTCAGGCAGGCACATCGCATTTCTTCGGCGACGGTTTTGCCCGTGCTTTCAATATCAGATATCTCTCCAAGGAAAATAAACTCGAATATCCTTTCCAGACATCATGGGGCACGACGACCCGCATGATAGGCGGAATTATCATGACGCACGGCGATGACAACGGTCTTGTTCTTCCGCCTGCCGTAGCGCCTATTCAGGTTGTTATTATCCCCGTAGCGGCTCACAAGCCCGGCGTTGTCGAGAAGGCAGAGGAGCTTAAGGAAGCTCTTAAGGGCTTCAGAGTGAAGCTGGATTCAAGCGATCAGAGCCCCGGCTGGAAATTTGCCGAATATGAAATGAAGGGTGTTCCGCTCAGAATAGAAATAGGTCCGCGCGATATCGAAGCGGGTCAGTGCGTGATAATGATGCGCCATAATCTTGAAAAGGTTACGGTGCCGCTCGAAAATATCGCAAAAACAGTGGAAGAGATGCTTGAAAAGGTTCGCGAAGGTATGTATGAAAAGGCTCTGGCAAACCGTCAGCGCCGTACATTCGACTGCAAGACTATCGATGAGATAAACGAAGCACTCAAAAACGGCGACGGTTTTATCCGTGCCATGTGGTGTGGCGATGAGGCTTGCGAGGACAAGGTAAAGGAAATGACAGGCGCAGGCTCGCGTTGCATTCCGCTTGAGCAGGAGCATATCTCCGATACCTGCGTTTGTTGCGGTAAGAAGGCGGAGAAGATGGTTCTCTGGGCAAAGGCATATTAAAAATGGATTGCTAAAAAAGTGCAGACCGAAAAAGTGATGGTGTGTGTATTTTTAAGGCAGAAGACATTTATGAGAGCTTAAATTTTTCACTAATATTGATTTTAAGGAAGGCAGGCAATCCGCTCGCGGATTGCCTGCGTTTATTGTATTCACTTTTTCTCTCGCCG
>DODZ01000023.1:34101-93811 GCA_003524145.1 Candidatus Apopatosoma intestinale
ACGACTCTGCGCATTTTTATCTAATCCATTTTGATGGCTTGCTAAAAAAGTGCAGACCGAAAAAGTGAGGGTGTGTGCTTTTTAAGGCAGAAGACATTTATGAGAGCTTAAATTTTTCACTAATATCAATTTTAAGGAAGGCAGGCAATCCGCGAGCGGATTGCCTGCGTTTATTATATTCACTTTTTCTCTCGCCGAAATCCGTCTCTGCCGTACGATTGTACGGCGACGAAACGGATATTCGACGACTCTGCGCATTTTTATCTAATCCATTTTGATGGCTTGCTAAAAAAGTGCAAACCGAAAAAGTGAAACGGTAAATGTTTTTATTTGATAAAGACATCTATGAAAGCTAAAACTTTCACTAATATCAATTTTAAGGAAAGCAGGCAATCCGCTCGCGGATTGCCTGCTTTTGTTGTATCAAGAAAACCACCCGCTAAGCGGGTGGTTCCGGAAAGGCTTTCTTTTCTGTCGATTCTGCGCATAGCCAATACCAATTTTTGAATTTAGTTTTTTTGACACTCCGCTGTCCGTTATGCGAAAATCCGCATGACGGACAGATTTTTCATTCTGCCGGAGCTTTCCTTGCAACGCTGAACTTTACCTCATGACTGCCGCCGTCAAGAGCGAAGCGAAAGGCAAAAATATCATCGGTGTATATACGCTCGCCATCGAGCACTATCATATCCCTTTCGCCCAAACGCACCTCTATGCCGTATGCCGTTTTTCCGATGCTCACATCGAGCGAAAAGGTATCAAAATATTCCGAGAGGCACGGGTGGAGTGTGAAATACGCCCCTCTCATGCAAAAGCCGCAGAGATATTTTATTATCGCCGTGCGGTACCACCCCGCCGCACCCGTATACCAGCTCCAGCCGCCTCTGCCCATATGGTCGGGATTTGCATAGATATCGCCCGCCATGACATACGGCTCTATCCTGTATCTTTCGCGCAGGAAGCCGTCACGTGTGCGAAGCGTCGGATTTATCTCGAAAAGCACGCGTGCGCCGGCGGCATATTCGCCCGCGGCAAGAAGCCCGAGCGCCGCCCAGACGGCGGCATGGGTATACTGACCGCCGTTTTCACGCAGTCCCGCAAGGTAGCCCTTGATATACCCGGGCGAATTTCTGCCCGAAACAAAAGGCGGAGAGAGCAGGCGCCACAGCTTATATCGCTCACTGTAGAGCAGGTCATACGAGGTTTTTACCGCTGCACTCACGCGGCGCCGCTCCTCCTCATCGCCACCGAGAAAATACATGTCAAATGCGGCAAAAGCCTGCGAGAGCGCGTCTGTTTTGCATTCGTCGCAGTCGCGTGAGCCGAGCTTGTCGCCGTTATCATAGTAAGCGCGAAGGAATCTGTCGCCCTCAAAGCAGTTTACTGCCGCCGCGTGAAGCATGCGGCTCTTTTCACGCAGAAAAAGCGCCGTTTCATGCTCGCCCCTCATATCGCAGATATCGGCAAAGCGGAAAAGCACTATCGCCGCAAACTGCGTAAGCCATACGCTCTCGCCCTTTCCCTGCGAGCCGACGGTATTCATGCCGTCGTTCCAGTCGCCGTCGCCTATTTTGGCAAGCCCATGCGCGCCGATGCCGTCAAGAAGCCGATAGAGAGCCCGCAGGCAATGGCGATAGATATCCTCTCGCTCGTCGGATGGCGGCACTCTCTCATATCTTTCATGCTCCTCCGGCGAGAGCGGCACGGAAGAAAGATAACGCACGCTCACATCAAGTATCGCGCCGTCGCCTGTCGCCGTGATATATTCGGAGACGGCATAAGGAAGCCAGAGCATATCATCGGAGCAACGCGTGCGTACTCCTTGATCGAGCAGAGAAAAATCGCGCACGCTATGCCACCAATGAAGCACATCTCCCTCGGGAAACTGATGTGCCGCACAGCGGATTATCTGGTATTTTGCCTCCTCGGGAGCCTCTGCCAGAAGCGAAAGCGTATCCTGAAGCTGATCGCGAAAGCCCCATGCGCCGCCCACCTGATAAAAGGCGGCTCTGGCATAGAGGCGGCTTGCCCTTACCTGATAGGGAATCCATTTGTTTACACTCAGATCAAAGAGTGCGTCGCCGCTACCGAGCTTTATCATGTCACTCTCCTCATCATGCACCATGCCGCGGCAAAGATAGCGGTGCGCTCCGTTTACCGAGAGATAGAAAACGGCGCTTTCGCTATGGGAGAGTGCGAAGCGGACAGCCGCCGCCGCGATATCCTCCGTGCCGAGCGAGAGCCGCTCGCCGCTGGCAAGTGCTATGCCGTCTGTATATGTCGCCGTGCCTATATGCCCGCCGACACCGACCGTGACAAAGAATCGCCCCGTGCCGTAGTCCGCAAGAGCCGAAAGCGAAATCTCGCTTTCGCTCTTTTCATAGTGTATCATGCCCGTCGGTGCGCCCATATCGGGCGTCACGGCATAGTATGCCATGCAGTAAACAGGTTCGCCATGCCGCGACTCAAGCGTAAGCTCTATTCTCTTCACGGGAAATCTGCCGCAGATGCCGACCTTAACCGTGTAGTCTATATATGAAAGGAGTGTGCCGTAATACTGCGCATCCGAGAAAGTATAATTTACCCTCGCGGCACAGGCGACAAGGTCATAATCCGTATATTCACCCGTCTCATGAGCCGAGGCGAATATGCGCAGGCAGAGCCGCTCGCCCCTGTCCTCACGCATATTGTCGGCGCAGTGCGGCGAGAGCCTGCGCAGTGCGGAATTTGAAAAATAAGTGAAGCCGAGTGAATTTTCACTCACCACCGTGCCGAAGGCTCTGCCCGCAAGCACATGGGTAAAAGGCGCGCCGCCGTGCGGCTTTATGAAAGTGTAGCCATCCTCATGAAAGACGCCCGTGCCGATACTCTCTACAGCTTTTATCTCCGGCTTCTGCGCCGTGGGATAGGGCTCGGTTTTCAGAGCGGACATCAGACTGCGCCCGAAATCGGGCGAAATCTCGATATTTCTCTGCTCCGACCTTGCATAAACCGCAGGCTCTATTCTGCAATCGAAATATACGCGGCAGATGCGCCGCATGAAATAGCGCATTTCCTCTGTCAGCATGCTGTCGTTTATCGTGAAGATGCCGTTTTCCGAGCCGAGGAAGGCGCGGCAACCCAGCTCGCCTATCAGCTCGTTTATCCTCTTTTCGAGCGGTCTGTTGTAGAGGTCACGCTCGGCATGGAGAATAGCGAAATCATAGCGAACGCCGCGTATGCACATATATTTGAAAAGAAGCAGCAGTGTTTCCAGATTGTGCAGCTTCTCCTCGCTTGAGTCCCCGATATAGGCGATGACTATCGGCGAATCGCCCGATATGCCGAAGCGCCAAAGCTCGCTCTGCTTTGCGGGATGCTTTTTCAGCCGTTCTATCGCCGCGCTCTGTCCCTCGCTTCTGTATACCCGCGGCATGAAAATCCCCGCGAGGATATATTTTTCGAGTGCCGTCGCTTCCCTGCTGTTGCCCGCGGCAAAATGCTGGAGCCGCGCTATCTCGCGCATACCTGCGTCCGCGCCGCGCTTTTCCTTTTCACAGGATGAAAGCTCAAAGAGCAGATCGTCCGAATTGCGGGAGCAACCCATGATAAATTCCGCCGTGTCCTCGCCGCGGCGGAATACAGCCCTCATGCGGCAGGCGGGAACAATGCAGGCGCCGACGCGGTTTCCGCATTCGCGCGATGCAAGCGCGGCGATATCGGCATCACTGTAGGCAAGCGGCAATATGGCATCGCGCATCGTGTCACAGCCCGCCTCTTTTCCGCGCGTCACCTTCAGCGCAAGAAAACGGAAAGGGCGGTTTTCGCTCCTTTTCCGCCTTGAGAAGAGCAGGATATGCTCTTCCTCAAAATATCTGCTTCCGATGAAGAGATTTTCAAAGCTCTTGTGCGCACGGTATGCGCGTTCTTCCGCCATCACAGGCTCGAAATATAGCATGGCGGAAGCATTTTTGTATTCGCCGTTTATTTTTGCCGTTATTCTGAAAATCTCGCGGTTCGGCAGAACCTCGGCACGCAGACCGATGCTTCTTATCGCCTCACCCTCGCCGAAAAGCGCACGATATTCCACCGCGCCGCAGGAGGAGGCAAATTCATATTTTCCCGCCGTCACATCTCCCATCCCGAGCGGATAGGCAAAATATGTCTTTTCGTCGATGAGGAATACAACGCGAAAACCGCCGGAAAGCGAGAAAGTATCAAAATCCGACAGGGCAACGGCATCTCTGCCGTCATAAAATGCCATATGTCCCGATGATGAGGCGACTATCCTGCTCTTGTTGTTTGAGGCAAGTGCAAGCTCGGGCGATATTATGCCGCGACTGCAGTGAAAGCCCTCGGCATGCTCCACGCTTTTTTCGTCATATACATCCGTGCGCACAGGGCGCACCTTTTCTCTGTATATGCGCACCGGCGCACGCTTCGGCACGCTCGGTATGCGCTCCGAAAGCAACTCTCTTGACGCCCTCATACGCGGACTGCGCATGAAGCGGCGCACGAATATATCATCAAGACAGTAGTTTGCACAAGCGACGATACTCATGCCCATATGATGCGCCATATAGCTGCGTATCACGGCGTATCCGCCGCCCACGCGGGTGCTGTCCATATCGAGCGCCTCATAAAAGCCGTATTTGCCGTACATTCCGAGTGCTTCAAGCTCGCGCAGATTATGCAGGACAGCATCCGCGCCGTATTCAAGCATGAGAAAGCTTGAATACGGTGATACGCAGGCACCGTTTTCACAGGCGGGGTCGAGCGCCAGCTTTTCCAGCCCGAAGGCGCGATACTGATAATTCATATGCGAATCGAAATTGTAATATCCGCTCTCGGATATGCCGAAAACACGGCGGGTATGCCCGCCCGCCTGCTTTGACACGGTGCTTTCCGCCTGCGTGGCAAAAGCATATTCGAGTGCGGCATGAGAAAGGCTTCCCTTTTTGTGCGGCAGGAGCAGAGCAGGCATGAAATATTCAAAAGCCGTTCCGCTCCATGAAGCAAAGCCGAGTCTGCCTCCGCCGCCTATGGCAAGACGCGAAAGCGAAAAGAAGCTCTCAGGCGGTGCGAAGCCTGCCGCTGTGGCATAATATTGCGTGGTGCGGAACTCGCTCATGAAGGTATCGTAATATGAGCTTCCGTATGTGCCGTTTTTCGCATTGTAGCCGATATAGAAAAGGCGCTTTGCCTCGCAGTAGAGAGCCGTGAAATCGGCGCGTGAGATGAATTTTTCATAGAGCGCGATATCGGAGAGCAGACGCGGCTCCTGTGAGGCGTATTCGCGCAGTCCCTCGCAGAAGGCGACGAGTGCCGTGACAAAATTGCCGCTGTCCACGCTTGAAACAAAGGGCTCGCCTATCGCCGAGAGCGTGGAGATATCATACCAATTATAGAGATGTCCGCGCCATGAGAGCAGTTTTTCTATGCTTTTGCCGCTCTTTTCGGCATAGAAATGGAGCTTCTCGGAATCAATGAAATCAAAATCGCGTGCCGCAAGCAAAGATAGCAGATAGAGCCCGATATTCGTCGGAGAGGTGCGCATGGCGGTGCGCTCCTCCGGCGAAATCTGATAATTATCGGGCGGCAGGAAATTCGTTTCCTCAGAGACATGAGCCGCAAAGAAGCGCCACATATCCCTCGCATAGGAGCGGACGGTATTTTTGCTTTTTTCGCTCCTGCGCTTTTCCTCGGGCAGACTTTTTGAAGCCGCGATAATCACAAGCGGGAAGCAAAGCCAGAGAAAGCCGAAAAACTTCGCCGAGGGCGCGGGGACAAGCATCGCCGCGGCACCTATGAGAACAGATGGCAGAAGCGAGCGAATAAGCGCCGCCGTACCGTGTTTTTTCGCCGCGCTCTGCGATGCCGTCTGCCACTCGAGCAGATGCCTGCCGCTTATCGTCATTCGATAAAGCGCGGTAATGAAGGCGCGTGCAAAAACATACGCCTCATGTGCCGAGGCAAGCAGGCGCATGAGCATAACCGAGAGAGTGCCGCCTGTTCTTCCGCGCTCCCCGCTCTCGAGGATGAGTTTGCGCAGCATCGGGAAAATCAGATACAGCGAGGCGAAAACAGCGGCGAACGCCGCCGTTTTCCGTCCCGCAAGAGCCGAGAGAAATACCGAAAGCACAAGCATGAGCGGAGCGGATTCTCTTATCGCGTTGTCCGCTGTTTTATAGCGGGAAAGCCTGCTCATGGGATTTTTTATTTTTTCTCCGTCCCTGCGTCTGACGCTCCCGAGAACATACGGCAGAGCCTGCGTATCACCGCGAATCCAGCGGTCCTGCCGTGAATAATACGAGGTGAAGTCTGCCGGAACATCATCGGAGAGTGAAAGCCCGCGGTAAAGCGCACATGAGAGCATATTTCCCTCGAGCAGGTCATGACTGAGTATGCGCCCGTCGGGGAAGAAATCGGGTATCACCTCGCAAAAGGCGGAAATATCTATCATTCCCTTGCCGCAGAAAGAGCCGGAACCGAAAACATTCTGATATATATCAAAAGAGGCGCCGGAATACACATCCATTCCGCCGATACCGAAATAAAGCTCGGCAAAGCGCGTTTTCGACGAGGATTCGAGACTGATATCCGTGCGCGGCGCGACTATGGCATAGCCCTTTTTTACTATGCGGCGCTTTTCGTCTGTCACGGGCTTGTTCATCGGATGTATCATAACGCCGAGCATATCGGAAACGGCACCGGGGTTCAGGCGCGTATCCTCATCGAGCGTGAGCAGATATTCCACCGCGTGCGTGTCGGCTTTTCCATAAGCAATAATATCGCTTTCGCCGCTGTGAAGATATTTGCAAAGCCCGATTATCGCGCCGCGCTTGCGTTCTCTGCCCATGTAGGCGTTCTCGCCCTCGCAAAAGTGCCGCTCGCGCAGGAAAAGCATAAAGTGCTCGCCGTATTTGGCATTCAGCGCGTCTATTCTTCTCTTGATATAATCTATGCGTCCGTCGTCCTCCGGCAGGCTCTTTTTATCCGCCGCCTTGAGGTCGCAGAGGAGCGCGAAAATATAGTTTTCATCGCTGTTTGTCAGATAATGGTCCTCAAGCCGCGTTATCAGCTCGCCGTCGTGCTCCTCGCCGAGAAGAAGCGTCGGTACGGCTACCATCACCTTGTGTTCGCGCAGCTTTTCCCCGGCGGAAATTGACGGCAGCAGGCACTGCCCCGACTGCACAAAGAAATCGCGTATCAGCTCTTTTACAAATTCGTATATCGGAATAATAAGCGGAAGCGAGAGCAGAAATGCGCTCCCGCCGTCCGCGAGCACTGCGAAAAGCAGGGTAAAAAGCGCCGTGAAAGCAAAGAGCAGAATAAAATATACCCTTCCCGCAAAGCCGTCTTTTTTCAGTAATATCTCGCCGATATGAACGCCGCGCTCCGCCGCTTCGCCGACAACCTCCGCGGCATATGACGCTTCGCCCATGCCCGAGAGGTAAGCCCTCTCCGCCGTAATGCGCAAATATGCTCTCTTTGTTTCGTCGCTGCAATAGCGGTATACATCGGCTTTTTCGCCGTAATAAATTCTCGAGGCGGCGCAGAGTGAGGAGGGCAAGTCGCCGAGCCTCATCTCCGATATCACTCCGAGCATGCCGCAGATGCGACGCATAGAGGCGGCATATCCGAGGCTGTCGGCATATTTTTCCGCGAGTTTGAGAATAAGTGCCGAGGGAAGAAGCGACAGCATGATATATGAATATCCCTCTGCGGGCGCACGCGCGGTAAGGCTTTCTCTCACTGTGCGCTCCGAGATATTCTCCTCGGCGTAAATCCCCTCAAGTATCTCATCCGCCGCGGCAAAAAGCTCCCTGTGTCGCGAAAAATACGCCTCGCGCTCTATCGTCTTTATCGCAGATATCGCCGCATCGTATATTTTCGGAAATGTTGTCTTAGCCACGCCCGCGCAGTCGCTCTCTTCCGCATACAGCCTTTCCTCCGAAGCGGACAGCTCCCTCATCATTTTTCTGTATTTTCCGAGACGCACCGCCCCCGAAAACGAGAGGGAAAACGCCGCCGCGCTTCTTTTTTCCGCTCCTTTTGCTTCTGACATATAATGCTCCGTATGAAAAATATTTTCATATATTATAGGCAAAAAGCGGGATTTATATGCAAAAACCGACAAGCGCGCCGCTTGTCGGTAAAGATGCGATTTTCTTATTTGCTTTTGATTTTGATTTGTCGGCTTTCTGCCGCATCGGTAGCGGAGAAGGCGCCCCTGTCATAATAAAGCATTGACGCCATATCCCACATCATTCGATTACAAGCCCGTATTTCCCATCGGAAATAAGTATACTTCCCTCGCCATCGGCATATTCCGCGGCATAGCCAAGAATCACCGAGCCGCGCGCGGCACTTATCTTCTCCTTGTATTTTGCCCCGTGCGAGCCATAGACCCGAAGTTTTGCACCATCAGCCTCCGCATAAAATTCCGGAAGCTCGGACATGCCCGCTCCGATATAGAAAAGCTTCTTTTCTCCGTCTATCTCAACCGAAAAATACGGAATTCTGTGCACAGAGCGCCTGATGCGCAGATATTCGGGAAAGAATATCCGCATTTTGCCGATGTCCGCATACGCATTCCTGCCGTATACGAAAACTTCTGTCCCGTGCGCCGCGGCTTCCGCTTTCAGCTTATCGAGATATTCCTCCTCGGCTTCCGTCTGCGGAGCAGGAACAGCAACGGAACCGAGCTTTATCACAGAGCAGAGCTTGCCGAGAGAGGCGGCATGATATCTGTGCAGATGCGAATATACAAGCAGGTCTATCTTTTCGCCGTTCAGAGCGTAGACCTCGTCGCTCATGCTCCGCGCAAAGGAATACGAACCGCCCGATATATCGAGAACCGCCGTTCTGCCGCCGTAGCGTATCACTATACCGTCATTTCTCGCACTGTTCAGGATCTCGGTCTGTGCCTTGCCGTAAAAGGCGCCTTCATATAAGCCGACGCTCACACCGAAAGCAACGGCAAGCACGGCAAAAAGTGCGGCGGCACGACGGAATTTTATACTCCTGCCGAACATAAAGACGAAAATAAGTACGAGAAGCGCCACCACAAAATACCTGCCGAAAGGATAGCGGAGCGAAACATATATCCCCTCAAAATCGGCAAGAAAGCCCACGAGCGTGAGCATCAGCTTTGTCAAAGCCGAAGCAACTGCGGCGAGAGCCGCGCCGAGCAGAGGCACGCCGCCGAATATCAGTACAAAAAGCAAAATCGGGAGCAAAATCTGCACTATCGGTATAAGCAGAAGAGAGGCAAGCGGCGCCGCAAGCGAGAAATTACCGTAGCATATAAAAATGACAGGCATTGTAAAAGCCGTTACAACAAGTGATGTCAGGATAAGCGAGATGATATAATTGAGCGCGGAAACGAGGAAATTTCTCACGCGCGAATATGTCCTTCTCGTATTGTGCAGTTTTATCGGCGAGAGCACGGGAGAGAAAAGCGTTATTCCGAGCGTCGCGGAAAAAGACAGCCACAAGCCGATATCATATACAGACGAGGGAGAAAGCACAAATATCAGCGATAAGACAAGCATGAGCGAGGTCGGCGTATCGCTGTCGGCAAAGAAGGCACCCGAGAGCGCGAGACAGATGAACATGATGCACGAGCGCACGACGGAAGCGGATGCGCCCGTCACCATCGCAAAAGCGCAGACCGCAGGGATAAGCAGAAGCATTTTTATCCTCTTGCTTATCGGGAGCGGCGCGAGCAGCAGCATGAAGGCAAAGGTGAGCACGCTGATATGCAGTCCGCTCACGGCAAGCACATGGGAAAAGCCTATTCTGCGGAAATCGAGCTTTATCTCACCGGAAATATCGCTTCTCTCTCCGAGCAGCATTGCCTTCGCGAGAGAAAGCGTATCACCCTCAAGCCTATCCGCAAGAAGCGAGGAAAATTTGCCCTGCGCTCGCCCGAAAAAGCCTTCTTTCGCCTCGCCGAAGTCAAGTATACTGCTCTCGGTGAAATTTATTCTCGCTCTGATTTCCTTGCTCTTATAGTAGATTTCGCGCTCCTCAGACGCTATGCCGCAAAAGCGAACACTATCGCCCGCTTCAAAATCCGCATCATAGTCGGCTTCGCAAAGACAGAGTATTTCGCGCCCGCTCTCGTTTATGCTTATCGTGTAAACGCTGTAATAGCCGGCGCTTCCCTCCACGCTTTTCACCGTACCGATATATTCGCGCGTCTCGCCTGAAAAGAAACTCTCCGGCACGGCGGAGATATATCTCTGCCCATGGAATATGCCGAGCGCGAGCGCAAGAAGCGCGAAAACGATATAAAGCACCCTGTATGTGCCGAGCCTGCCGAGTCTTTTCATCACCGCGGCGTATACGACAAATGAAATGGCTGTCGCCGCGGCAAAAGCAAGGCAAAAATAAAGAGGAAGCACCGCACGAAGACAGAAAGCCGCCGTGAATACAAAAAGTATACCGAACAGTCTTCTTCCGCGCAATACTTCCATGATTATTTCCTCGCAGTGATAAATGTCTTTTTTACTATCAGAATTTATTTACAAAATCTATAAATCTGTCGAAAGCGGCAATGCCCTTCTCATCGCGTTTGAATACACCGCAGTCGCAGAGTACACGCACGAATGTATTTCCGGTCTCCCGCAGCAGGATATCGTTTATATTTTCGGGCGTGATATCGTAGCTCCCGCGGAAGCTCTCAAACCATGCGGCGTGCTTTGCTGTCTCGGGTATATCGGCAATATTTTTGCCTGCAAGCACGGCGTCGGCAACTGCGGCAAGCTCCTTTTTCAGGCGGGATGGCAGCACGGCAAGACCCATTACCTCGATAAGCCCGATATTCTCTTTCTTTATATTATGATATTCGGGACGCGGATGGTAAAGTCCCATCGGGCGCTCAGGCGTGGTCAGATTGTTGCGAAGCACGAGGTCGAGCTCGTATTCGCCGCCGCGGCGACGGGCTATCGGAGTTATCGCATTGTGTTTCCCTTTTTCCGTTTCGGCGAAAATTGTCACGGACTTATCGCTGTAGGCACTCCATGCGTCGAAAATCTTCGCGGCAAGTCGCTGTATCCCGTCTCTCTCGGGGCTTGATATGCGGATGACGGAAAGCGGCCATTTCAGCGTTTTTGCCTTCACGTTTTCAAAGCCCGCAAAGTGAAACTCCCTGTCTGCCTCGGCGCGCTCCATGGCAAATTCATATCTGCCGCCCTGCATATGGTCGTGCGTGAGTATGGAACCGCCGACTATCGGCAGTCCCGCATTGCTTCCTATGAAATAGTGCGGAAAAATATCTATAAAGTCGAGCATACGCTCCACCGTTTTCACGCAGACATTCATCGGCGTATGCTCGGCGGAGAGCGCTATGCAGTGTTCATTGTAATAGACATAGGGCGAATATTGGAAAAACCACTTTTCCCCGCCGAGAGTGATGGGAATAAGGCGGTGATTTTCTCTTGCGGCGGCGCTCATATTTCCCGCATAGCCCTCGTTTTCGGGGCAGAGAGCGCATTTCGGATAGCTTGATTGCTGCTGCATTTTGGCAAGGGCAATATCCTTCGGATCTTTTTCCGGCTTGGAGAGATTTATCGTTATATCTATCTCGCCGAATTCGCTCGGCACGGTCCAACGTATATCCTTCTTCACGCGGTATGTGCGGATATAGTCCGTATTTTTGCTGAAATTATAATAGAAATCCGTCGCCGCCTCGGGGGATTTTTCGTATTCGCTTCGGAATTTCGCGATGACCTCTGAGGGGCGCGGCGTGAGAAGCCCCATCAGGCGCGTATCAAAAAGATCGCGGCGAACCACGCTTCCCTTTTCCGCGATTATACCCTTTTCCTCGGCGATATCGCAGAGTGCGCCGAGTATCTCCTCAAGCGATGCCGCAGGCACCTCTCCCGGATCCTCATAGCTCTGCTCGCCCATCGCGTCAAGCAGGAGGTTTGTCGCATATATCCTGTCCGCCTCGGTGATGAGCTTCTTTTCCGCTCCGTAGTTTACAAGCTGTTTTATTCTCTCGCTTATCATTTTTTAAAATCCTTCTTTTCTCTTGTATAGTCCTTCTTTTCGTTTTTGAAAAACTGGTAGAAGCTGCACGGTATCATGCCGTTATAGAGCTTGCGCTTCTTGTCCGCGCGCCTGCCGTACAGCCGCTCGAAGCTCTCATTTGATGTGATGACATATATCTGCCATGAACCGAGCCGCGCAAAGCTCTTTCCCATATCGCGATAAAGCTTTTCCGATTCGGTGATGGTAGAGAGCCGCTCGCCGTATGGCGGATTGCAGACTATCGTGCCGCGCCTGCCGTCCGCCTTTATATCGAGTGCATTCTTTTCAAAAACCTTTATATATTTTTCCATGCCCGCCTGACGGACGCAAGTCGCGGCGAGCTTTACCGCGCTCCATTCGCAGTCGGAAGCGTAGGCTTCAAAGGTTGTCTCCGTATTTATCGCCTCGCGCGCTTCTTTTCTTGCGCTCTCCCATATCTCCTTGCCTATGAAAGGAAATTCCTCCGCGGCAAAGCCTCTTTTCAGTCCCGGTGCCGTATTTGTCATCAGCATAGCCGCCTCTATCGGTATCGTTCCCGAGCCGCAGAAGGGATCCCAGAAAAGCACGTCCTCTCGCGGTCGCGCCATCTTGACCATGGCGGCGGCAAGCGTCTCGCGCAAAGGCGCGGGTGCATTCTGCGGGCGATAGCCGCGCTTGTGAAGCGCCACACCCGAGGTGTCTATCATCAGGCTCGCTCTGTCCTTCAGTATGAAAAATTCTATCTGATATTTTATTCCCGTTTCGGGCATGTAGGAAAGCCCGTAAGCCTCGCCCAGTCTTGTCGCCATCGCCTTTTTGATGATGCTCTGGCAATCGGGGATGCTTGTCAGCAGGCTTTTCACCGAGTGACCCTTTACGGGGAAAGCATCGTTTCTGCCTATCAGGCTCTCCCATGCTATCGCCTTGGTGCCGTCAAAAAGGTCGGTGAAATTCATCGCGTCAAATTCGCCCATCTTTATATAAAGGCGCTCCGCCGTGCGAAGCCAGATATTGCACCGCGCAACAGCCGCTTCGTCTCCCTCAAAGGTTACTCTGCCGTCTATCGTTTCGATGCGCTTATAGCCAAGCGCGTCTATCTCCTCGCCGAGGAATTTCTCCAGCCCGAAAAGGCAGGTCGCCACAAGTGTCAGTTTCATAGTTTATTTCCTTTTCTTATATCAAGTCTGCCCGATTTTTCAAATTTCTCCGCATTTTCGAGCATCCGCTCCGCATCAAAAACCGTAACGGAGGAATTTTTTATATGCCGCATTATTTTATCTATGCTCTCAAATTCTATGCCCTCGTATATGACATGCATAGCCATTATCACGGCTCCGTGCGCCACTATCGCAAAATCTCCCTCCGATTTTTCGCAGGCACGGCGAAGCTCGGGGATTATGCGGCGCGTGAGGTCTATATACGATTCGCCCTCGGGAATCTGTGCTGTGCGGTCATGATTCCATGTTTTAAACTCCGCGGGGTATTTTTCCGTTATTTCCTTCCAGCTCAGCCCTTCCCAAAGTCCGAAGGACATCTCCTGAAAATCCGTCACCGCCTCGGGGGTAAGCGAAAACTCAGAGGCGACTATCTCTGCCGTTTTATATGCGCGCGCAAGCGGACTTGTGAAAATTTCCGTGGGAATATACCCTTGCGTTCGCATTTCCGCGGCAAGCGCATATGCGCTTTTCACTCCCTCTTCGTTTAGCGGGATGTCTGTTCTGCCCTGAATTTTTCCAATGCTGTTCCACTCGGTTTTTCCGTGGCGTATGGCAAAAATCCTCATATTCTCACCCCTTTTGACAAAATATCAACTAATTTTATATTTTATCATAAAAAAGCGCAAATATCAAGTGCCCGCACACAAAAAACACGAAAAAGGCGGTGCCGGTGTACCGCCTTTATCTTTTATTTGTCTCTGCTTATCTCTGCACGGTTCTGTGAAGTGCCATTGCTTTTTTATAAAGCTCCTCTGTGGCAATTCTTGCCTTTGCCACGGGAATATGCCCTTTCGGAAAACAATAATACAACCGCTTGCTGTCGCCTATGCAAATCATATCGCCTATCTCATACCAGTAATAGTCGGCATAGAGGCTGTAGGAAACCTGCGGCTGCTGCATGTAGTCAAGTGCGCCGTCGCATCCCGTCAGGTGAAAACCCTCTGCGCTGTGCACGAGTCTGCCGCTTCCGATGCGGTATATGCTCTTATAATCCACCATCATACAGATGTCAACTTCACTTTCCATGCGGTAGCTTCCGCTCTCTATCTCCCCGCGCACGCATTCGCGCTCCCATGCATACCAGTCGGGAATATGCGCAAATGTATCCCCGCCCGAGAGGTCGCGGAGCGTGCCGTATTCATCCAGCTCCCACCTGTGACCGCAGGCATGGCAGGTAAGCTCCGTTCCTTTGCCTGCCATATCCTCTTCGGAACCGCAGACGGGGCATTTGTAGAGCACACGCTCCAGATGGTCCGCACGAAAAGGCTCCGTCACGGCGATTTTATTTTCCTTCTGCCATCGGAAGTAGTCAAAATCAAATTCACGGCGCAGTATATCATTCAGCTCCTCCGGCGATTTCTCCGCTATCTCCTCGGGCGAGAGCAGATATTTCATCTCGGCAGAGACCTTTACATCTCTTTTCTGCAAGCCGTTGTAAAGCGGGTCATATGAGAAAGCGCCGTGTGTGCGTATCATGACGACAGGTACCTTCAGAAGCTTCAGGCATTGACCGAGCGTATCGGGAAGCGGCGTGCCTGTTCCGTCAAAGCTGTAGCTCGCCTCGGGATACATGAGCACGGAGCTTTTCAACTTGCGCAGTGAATATATCATGTCCTTGAGAAGCATAACCTCGGGCACAAATTTCTTTTTCGGGATGCAACCGAGCCGCTTCATCAGCCACAGCTTGCCGACAAATCCGTCCTGCGTGCAGACTATCTGAAAAGGCTTCGGATATATGATATGCGAAGCTATCCCGAGGTCGATAAAGCTGGAATGATTCATCAGATAAAGACACGGCTGATTTTTTCCGAGTCGCTCCATGCCCGTTTTCGTATATGTAAATTTTGTTTTCTTAAGCTCGCCGAGCCCCGCCATATACATCAGCGTGCGGAAAATAATATTCGGCTTGTGCGGGTGAAATCGCGGAGCCGTCGGCTTCGCCATCACCTCTTCGTAGCTGCAATCCCTGACTTTGATTTTCATAATAATACTCAGCTTTCATCCGAAACGAAATCTTTTTATATATTATACAGTGCTTTCGGGGAAATGTAAAGAGAAATTTTCTTCTAATGAACCAAAGCGGCTCAAGTCAGCTAAAAGCATAAGCCCCGACGGGATTTTCCGTCGGGGCTTATGCTTTTATACGTTTGTATATTACTTATTTATTCATCTCATCGCGGACAGCCTTGAAGCAGTCGACGACATATTTCAGCTGTTCCTTTGTATGGGAAGCGCAGACCTGCGTGCGGATTCTCGCCTTGCCCTTCGGCACTACGGGATATGAGAAAGCGACGACATAAACGCCCTTTTCCATCATGCGGCGGGCAAATTCGCCTGCCGTCTTTTCGTCATAGAGCATGACGGGAACGATAGGATGAGTACCCTCGATTATGTCGAAGCCCGCCTCCGTGAGAAGCGAACGGTAATATTTCGTATTCTCCTCAAGTCTGTCGCGCAGCTCCGTCGTCTCGGAAAGCATATCTATAAGCTTGGAGGTTGTAGCCGCGATGGCGGGAGCAAGAGAATTGGAGAAGAGATACGGACGGCTTCTCTGACGGAGAAGGTCTATTATCTCCTTTCTGCCGGAGGTGAAGCCGCCGGAAGCACCGCCGAGCGCCTTGCCGAAGGTGGAGGTGATGATATCGACTCTGCCCATCACGCCGCAATGCTCGCTCGTGCCCTTGCCGTGTGCGCCGACAAAACCGGAAGCATGGCTGTCATCAACCATCACAAGCGCACCGTATTTCTCCGCGAGGTCGCATATCCCCGCGAGGTTTGCGATGATACCGTCCATGGAGAAAACGCCGTCTGTGGCGATAAGCTTGATTCTCGCGCCTGCCGCGTCGGCTTCCTTCAGTTTTGCCTCAAGGTCATCCATGCTGTTGTTCTTATAGCGGTATCTCATTGCCTTGCAGAGGCGGACACCGTCGATTATGCTGGCATGGTTCAGCTCATCACTGATAACGGCATCCTCTGCCGAGAGCACCGTTTCAAAAAGACCGCCGTTTGCATCAAAGCATGAGGAGTAAAGTATCGTATCCTCCGTGCCGAGGAAGCTGCTTATCTTCGCTTCAAGCTGCTTGTGGATATCGAATGTACCGCATATGAAGCGAACACTCGCGCATCCGTAGCCGCGGCTTCTGTATGAAGCAATCGCCGCCTCAATCAACTCCTCGGAATCGGCAAGACCGAGATAGTTATTGGCGCACATATTTATCATCTTTGTGCCGTCTGCCGTGGTGACGGCGGAGCTCTGCGGAGATGCTATGACTCTCTCGCCCTTGAAAAGCCCGTCTGCCTTTATTTTTTCGACCTCGCTCTTATAAAAAGCGAGTGCATCTGTTTTATTCATATTTTACCTCCTCAGCCGAGCTTTGTCCAGTCGAGCACAACCTTGCCGGAATTGCCGCTGTTCATCGCCTCAAAGCCCTTTTCGTAATCCATTATATCAAAGCGGTGCGTGATGATAGGCTCGAGATTGAAGCCGCCGTGAATCATAGCCGCCATCTTATACCATGTTTCAAACATTTCTCTGCCGTAGATGCCCTTTATCCAGAGTCCCTCGAAAACTATCTTGTCCCACGGGATCTGCATATCGTTTTTCGGTATGCCGAGCATAGCCATTTTGCCGCCGTTTTCCATTGAGTTTATCATCTGGTTGAAGGCTATCGGGCTGCCCGACATCTCAAGACCCACATCAAAGCCCTCGTGGATATCGAGGCTCTTCATAACCTCGCGCAGATCTTCGTTTTTCGTATTGACAGCCGCGCTCACGCCGAATTTCTTTGCGAGATTCAGGCGGTAATCATTGATATCGGTGATTACGACATTGCGCGCACCGCAGAAGCGCGCGATGCCGGCAGCCATGATGCCGATGGGACCTGCACCCGTGACAAGCACATCTTCACCCACGAGATTAAAGGAAAGCGCGGTGTGAGTAGCATTGCCGTACGGGTCGAAGATGGCATAGAGATCATCGGGTATCTTATCGTCGCAGAGATAAACATTTGTCTGCGGGATAACGAGATACTGAGCAAATGCGCCGTCGCGATTTACGCCGACGCCCTTTGCTTCGCGGCAGAGATGACCCTTGCCCGCGAGGCAGTTGCGGCATTTGCCGCATACGATATGACCCTCGCCGGTGACTCTGTCTCCGACCTTGTATGCCGTGACGTTTTCGCCTACCTCGACTATCTCGCCGACATATTCATGACCTATGGTCATGGGAGTATGTATGGTTTTTTGGCTCCATTCATCCCAGTTATAGATATGCAGGTCAGTGCCGCAGATGGCAGTCTTGCGTATCTTTATCTTTACGTCGTTTTTACCGCATTCGGGAACGGGTACTTCACGCATCCAAAGCCCTCTTTCGGGGCGTTCCTTAACAAGCGCAATCATTTTTTCCATAATACAGTATCCCCTTTTTTCAAGGCAAGCCGCCTTTTATAATTACGATTTGATTATATACCTCTCTTTCCTATATGTCAAGTAAGTATAATGTTAAGTTTATAAAAAATTTTCATAAATCTCAAAAATGGTATGGATTTTCGCTTTAAATAGTGCTATAATATATAAAATAAATGATATCAAACATTTGCCGAAAGGCGGCAAGGAGGGATAAATGTCAAATTTCAGAAAAGCACGGATAAACGATGAATTTCTGCGTACCGTTGCCGATGCTCTGCGCTCGGTAAAGGATCCGCGCGTTAGCTCGCATATGATAACGGTCACACAATGCGACGTTTCCGGCGACCTCAAATACGCGAAGATATATTTTTCGCTTCTCGATTCCGATGAAGAGACTGTAAAAGAAGTAAAGCAGGGGCTGAAAAGTGCCCGCGGACTCATCCGCCACGAGATAGCGACAAAGCTCAATATGCGCATCACGCCCGAACTCACATTCATATACGACAATGCGATAGAGCGCGGCGCAAACATATTCAGGCTGCTTAAAGAAACGCACATCGACGAATCCGCTTCCGATACGGATTCGGAGGGTGGCGATGATGAATAATTCCAATTCATCCGTGAAAGCCGTTTGCAGGCTTCTCGCGGAAAACGATAATTTTGCCGTATACACACACGAAAATCCCGATGCGGATACCGTAGGCTCCTGCTTCGCGCTCGTCCGTGCGCTGAGGCTCTCGGGCAAAAAGGCTTATCCCGTCTGCTGTGACAGAATCCCCGTTTCGCTCACATTCTTAACCGGCGGGGAGCGCGATTTTTCCGAGGAAGATCTGCCGGAGGATTTTTCTCCGACATTCCGCATAAGCGTGGATGTCGCTTCACCGAGCCAGCTCGGGAAATATATGGGGCGCGCAAAGGAAATGCTCCTCGTGCTTGACCATCACAGAACTCATGAGTCATATTCTCCGGTGCGCATAGTCGACCCGCAGGCAGCAGCCTGTGCCGAGATAGTCTATCGCATAGTCAACCGTATGCTCGCCGGCAGGATTCCCGAGGATATCGCTTCCCTGCTCTACGCCGCACTCGCGGCTGATACGGGCGGTTTCCGCTATGCCAACACCACGCCGTTTACGCACAAGATAGCGGCAAAGCTCATAGAGCGCGGCGTAAATCATGCCAGTATCTGCCGCGACCTTTTCGAATGCAAGACAAAAAGCGCACTCGCCGCCGAGGCTTTTGCCATGGCGAATGTTCAGTATTTCTGCGGCGGCAGGATTTCTTATATCCGCATGACGGAGCAGGATAAAAAAGCAGGCGGCTTTGACGAGGAGGATACATATGATGTCATAAATGCCATCCGCCGTGCCGACGGTGTGAAGGTAGCTATATTTGTGCGCGAACGCGCCGACGGCTCGTATAAGATTTCCACGCGCTCCTCATGCGATATAGATGTATCGAAAATATGCGCCATTTTCGGCGGCGGAGGTCATTTCGGCGCGGCAGGCTGTGTTGTCTGTGCAGACAACGTGGACAGTGCCGTAAAAAGAATAATAAAGGAATGCGGCTTCCATGAATGACGGAATACTTCTTCTGCATAAGCCCGTCGGCATCACCTCGCACGATGCCGTAAACAGAATGCGCCGCCTCTTCGGCACACGTGCAGTCGGGCATACGGGTACACTCGACCCGATGGCATCGGGTCTGCTCGTGATACTCATAGGCAATGCCACAAAGGCAAGCGAATACGCCATGGAGCATGACAAAAGCTACCGTGCGGGGCTCTTTCTCGGCATAACTACGGACACGGAGGATACAACCGGCAAAGTTCTCTTTGAGAGCGACAATATACCCTCGGAGGAAGAGGTTTTCGCCGTATCGCGGCGCTTTGTCGGCGATATAATGCAGACACCGCCGATGTACAGTGCGCTGAAGGTGGGCGGCAAAAAGCTCTGCGATCTCGCCCGCGACGGCGTGACGGTAGAACGTGCGCCTCGCCCGATACATATTTACTCGCTCGATATCGCGCGCTCGGACGAGCGAAATTACACGCTTGATATATCCTGCTCAAAAGGAACATATATCCGCACGCTCTGCGCCGATATAGGCGCGGCGCTCGGCTGCGGCGGCGCGATGAGCAGCCTCGTGCGCACGCATTGCGGCGGCTTCTCGCTCGACGACGCCGTGACGACAGAACAGCTTGAAGAAATTGACATCGCCGCGCGGCAGGCACTCCTGCGCCCGACGGAAAGCCTTTTTCGGGAGCTTCCCTCTGTGCGTCTGTCGGATTTTTACGCGCGGCTCGCGCGAAACGGTGCCGAAATATATCAGCGGAAGATAAACACAAACTTTCCCGTCGGCACGCGCCTGCGCATAAGCGACAGGGACGGATTTTTCGCCATCGGCGAAGTGCGCCGCTATGACGAAGGCACGGCAATAAAGCCGATAAAGCGGTTTTAGAGAAATGCAAAATACAAACAAACTCCCATAAGAACACCACCCGAAAGTGCAGTTCCTATGGGAGTTTTTGCTATATTATACAGCTGTATTATTTTGCGTCCGCGCCCGTCAAATCAAAGGGCGGGATGAAGCTTTCCTCCGCTGTGCCGCCCTCCTGTATGAACGCTTTTGCTATGCCCTCGTCTATGGCAAAATTTATTATCCCATCGTATTCGCGCTCGGTTATTTTCCGCGCCAGCTCGGGATAAGGCACGCCTGCCATCGGCGTATACTGGTTCATTATCGAAATATAAATGCGCCCGCCGTATGTGCGGTGCAGATAGCGGAGTACGCTCTTGGCATCGAGCATTCCCTCCGGCAGTATCAGAAGGCGCACTATCGTGCCGCGCTTCATAAGTCCGTCCGCGGAAAAAACCGGCTCGCCCGTCTGGCGCACCATCTCTGCCGTCGCCGCTTTTGCTGCCTCGGGGTAATTCTCCGCCGCGCTGTATTTCTTTGCGCGCGCTGACGACATATATTTGAAATCGGTGAGGTATATGTCGATAAGCCCTTCAAGCGTGCGCAGTGTTTCGACGCTCTCGTAGCCGCCGCAGTTATATACAAACGGAAGCAAAAAGCCGCGGCTTTTTGCCATGATTATCGCCTCGCGTATCTGCGGTGTGAAGTGCGTCGGCGTGACGAGATTTATATTGTGCACGCCCTTTTCCGCCAGCTCAAAGAATATTTCGCAGAGCCGCTCGCACGATATTTCCTTTCCGAAGCCGCCGTGCGCGATATCCGCATTCTGGCAGTAAACGCACCGCAGGCTGCATCCCGAAAAGAAAACCGTACCCGAGCCGCGCTCGCCCGAAATGCACGGCTCCTCCCAGTAATGCGGAGCGGCACGCGCTATTTTTATTTCCGCGCCCTGCCCGCAGTAGCCTGTGCCGCAGGTTCTGTCGGCGCCGCATTTTCGCGGACATATATTGCATTTTTTCAAATTATACATTTGTATCATTCAAACTCCGAGTATATAAAATCCGTTATACTCCTGTATATCTTTTCCGAGCCACTCGGCAATAACCTCGTATTCACGCGGCTTTTCCGCCTCTATCGCGGCGAGGATTTCCGCCGCACGCCCGGCGCTGTAATAATTCAGCCCGTAAAAGCAAAACCTGCCCGAGCCGTCGGGAGAAATGCACGGCTCGAGATACTTGCCGTACTCTGCCGTAAATTCGTTCAGAAAATCCGCATCGACATAGAGCGAATCATCGCTCCAGTGGACTATGCGCGAGAGCGAAAACAGCTTCTTTTTATCGTATCGGCGGCAAAAGGCAAATTCCATATAACCGCCTCCGTGCCGCTCGCTGTTTTTGCAGAAAAATTTTCCCTCGTTCATTTTATTATAGCCTCCCATTCGCCGCCCCCGACGATATACCGAAATTCCGTTTTCGCGGGATCAAGCATCATATCTATGAGTGCGCCGAGGTCGGCGACGGCATTTCTGCCGTCTGTCTCATCGCGCGAAAGCCAGAGCATTTCGCCTTCGTCGGACGGGCGAAGCTCTCCCGAAAAATTCTCCGTTTCAAAGAGAAAGACGATATACCTGCCTCCGCCCTCGCGCGGAAACTGCTTTATTCCGCAGAGGTGCGGCTCGCTTATGTCAAGTCCCGTCTCCTCCTTCATCTCGCGTATCACCGCGTCGACTACGGATTCGCCGGGTTCTATATGACCGCCCGGGAGCGCGAGCCCGCGCCAGTCGGCTTTTGTTCTGTTTTGCAGGAGCAGGCGCTTTCCCTCATGCACGAGGCAAAGTACCGTCAGCTCCGTTTTTTCCGTTCTGTCCATATTTTTTCTCATGCCTTATACAGGCTGAAACTGGCTGTTGTAAAGCTTATTATAGAAGCCGCCGCGTGCGAGCAGTTCGTCATGCGTGCCTTGCTCTATTATCTTGCCGTCTTTCATCACGAGGATGAGCGAGGCATTTCTGACAGTCGAGAGTCTGTGCGCCACGACGAAGCTCGTCTTGCCGCGCATGAGCTTGTCAAAGGCATCCTGAACCTGAAGCTCCGTTCTCGTGTCGATATTCGAGGTAGCCTCATCGAGTATAAGCATCGGCGGCAGGGTGAGCATTACGCGCGTAATGCATAGCAGCTGCTTCTGACCCTGGCTTATGCTGTCCTCATTGAGTACCGTATCAAGCCCCTGCGGCAGTTTTTCTATAAACTTCCAGCTGTGCGCATCCTTTGCCGCGCGGATGACCTCTTCATCCGTGGCATCGGGCTTGCCGAAGCAGATATTTTCGCGAACGGTGCCGCTCTTTATCCATGTTTCCTGAAGCACCATGCCGAAGCTGCCGCGCAGAGCATGGCGTGAGAGGCTTACCTCCGGCTTGCCGTCGATATCTATCTCTCCCGCGTCCACATCATAGAAACGCATGAGCAGATTGATGAATGTCGTTTTTCCGCATCCCGTGGGTCCGACTATCGCTATGCGCATACCCGGCTCCACATGGAGATTGAAATTTTCTATAAGCTTCTTTTCTTTATTATAACTGAAAGCGACATCGCGGATATCAACCTCGCCGCGTACATTTTCGAGAGTGCCTGCGGCATCGGGTGATTCTTCCTTTTCGTCCATCAGCTCAAAGAGTCTGCCCGCGCAGGCGAGCGCATTCTGCATCTCCGTGATAACGGAGCTGATATCGTTGAAGGGCTTCATATACTGGCTTGCATACGAGAGAAGTACGGCAAGTCCGCCGGCTGTGAGATTGCCGCCTGTTATCATAAGCGCACCGACGAGCGCGACGAGCGCATAGACGATATTGTTTACAAATCTTGTGGAAGGGTTTGTGAGACTGCTGTAGAAAACCGCCTTCTGGCTGTAAACGCGCAGCTTTTCGTTTATCTCGGCAAAGCGCTCGGAGCTTCTCTTTTCATAGCCGAAGGAGCGGACCACCTTCTGTCCGCCTATCATTTCGTCGATAAGCGCCGTCTGCTTTCCGCGCGCCTCGCTCTGCCGCCTGAACATATTATACGAGCGCGAAGCGATAAATTTCGCCACGATGAAGCTGAGCGGTGTGAGAATCAGAACCATCAGTGTTATCCATACATTCTTGGAAAGCATGAAGATAAGCGTGAGCGCAATAGTCACAATTCCCGAGAAAAGCTGGGTGAAGCCGAGTAAAAGCCCATCGGAGAGGATATCCGCATCGGAAATCACGCGGCTGACTATATCGCCTGTGCTGTGGCTGTCGAGATAGGAGAGCGGCAGGCGCTGAATATGCTTTATCGCGCCCGAACGGATATCGCGCACTATGCGATATGTCATGCGGTTGTTTACAAGATTCATCAGCCATGCCGCAAAGGCGGAAACGGAAGCGAAAATGAGTATTTTCGCAAGATAAACCCACATTGCGTCAAAATCCACCTTGCCCTTGTCCGCGATATTGTCTATCGCATCGCCGAAGAGCATCGGAACATAGAGCTGGAGCGCCACGGAAAGTGCGGCAAGGACTATCCCCGAAAAAAGGAGTATGCGGTATTTCGCGATAAACCGCATCAGCTTGCGGAAGGTGCCTTTACTGCCGCGGAGGGTTGACTTTTTTGCATTGTTGTCTTTTTTCATATTATTGACCCCTCCCTTCAGTTTGCCTTGGCATAGAGCGCGCGCTCTTCGGGAAACTGCGAGAAGTATATTTCCCTGTAGGTATCGCAGGTCTGCATGAGCGAGTCATGCGTGCCTATACCCATCATCGCGCCGTTGTCGAGGACGATTATCTTGTCTGCCTGCTTTATTCCGGCTATTCTCTGCGAAACGAGGAATACAGTAATGTCGCCGCCGAGCGAATGTATCGCCTTTCGCAGTGCCGCGTCCGTTGCGTAGTCGAGCGCGCTGGAGCTGTCGTCGAGAATGAGTATCTCGGGCTTTTTTATCAGCGTGCGCGCAATTGAGATTCTCTGCTTCTGTCCGCCGGAGAGGTTTCTGCCGTTCTGCTCGAGTATGAAATCGAGCTTTCCGTCTTTGCCCTCCACTACCTCCTTTGCCTGCGCCGTAGTCAGCGCATCCCAGAGAGCCGCATCGTCGGCATTTTCATCACCCCACCGGAGATTTTCGCCTATACTGCCGGAGAAAAGCATGGAACGCTGCTGTACAGTTCCGACCTTGCGGCAGAGCGTCTCTGCGGTATATTCCTTTACATCGTTGCCGTCTATGAGTACCGCACCGTCGCTTGCGTCATAGAAGCGCGGTATCAGGCTGACAAGCGTTGTCTTGCCGCTGCCCGTACCGCCGATGATGCCGATAGTCTCGCCCTTTTTCGCTTCAAATGAGATATTTTTCAGGCTCGGTGCGGAAGCACCTTTATAAGAAAATGTGACATTCTCGAAGCGGACGGCGCTATCGCCCGCCTTTTCCCCGGCATCGCTTGCGGGATATTCCATGCATGTTTTCACTGAGAGAATATTTGCAACGCGCTTTGCGCAAGCCATGGACTTATTGAGCGTGATGATGAGCGAAGCAAGCTTGATAAGCTCCACTATTATCTGGAGCATATAGTTGTAGAGTGCTATTACATAGCCCTGCTCAAGCGTGCCGATGTTTACCTGCACGGCGGCGCGGTCTATGAGAAAAACAGCGCCGATATTTATAAGAACATAAGTAAGCGGGTTGAGAAGTGCCGATATCTTGCCGACAAATTCGTTGAGCTTCGTAAGCGCGTTGTTGCTCTCTTCAAATTCCGTGACGGAATGCTCCTCGCGGCAGAATGCGCGTATTACGCGGACGCCCGTAAGATTTTCTCTCGTGAGCCTCGTCACGCGGTCGAGTCTGCCCTGCACCTTGCCGAAAAGCGGGATGCTCACAAGCATTATCGCAAATACGACGATGAAAAGCACGGGGATGGTTATGGCGAAAATGACGCCGCATTTCACATTTATGATGAAAGCCGCTATCATCGAGCCGATGACGATAAAGGGACTGCGCAGGAGCAGACGAAGCCCGAGATTGAGTCCGTTCTGAACCTGATTTATATCGCTTCCGAGCCTTGTTATTATCGTGTCCGTGCCGAGCGTGTCAAGCTCGGTGAAGGAAAGACTCTGCACATGGTCAAAGGTCGCCTGACGAAGCGATGCGGCAAAGCCGACGCTCGCTTTTGCCGCAAAGAACTGTGCCGCAACGGTACAGCAAAGCCCGAGCGCCGCCATGCCGAGCAGAATCAGCGCACAACGCACCATATAGGCTTTGTCGCCGTTTTTCACGCCGACATTTATCATATCGGCGACAACTACCGGCACAAGCAGATCGAAGGCAACCTCCAGCACCTTGAAAAGCGGCGCGAGGATGCTCTCCTTCCTGTACTTTTTCAGATAGATAAGCAATTTTTTCATTTGCTGGTTTTTCTCCGTTTTTTGCGTGATTTTTATATTTTCAACAGCCGAAATCGGCAGTATGGATTTCTTCCACGGGAAATGATATTCTGACAAGTCCTGCCGAGACGATAGCCCCCTGCATTTTCCGGAATTCGCGCAGGATAAGCCCGCTCGCCCTGTAAAAAGCTTCCTTGCCGTCCTCACCCGTGAGCGCGAGCGTGCAGTGCGGCGTCCACCTGTCGGGCAGATACCATTCCCACCCGGTCGCATCATAGCCGCAAAGCACCGCATGGAGTTCTCTTTGAAGCGCGAAAAGCGCACCGTTTCCCACAGGGGAAGCAAAGATTGTGCCCGTGTCGGTGAACATGCCGACAGAGTGAAAAGCTATGGGAAGCTTTCCTTTCGCCGCGGCAAAAGCTTTCAGCTTCGGTATGCAGTCAGCTTCGTCTATGTCATTATAGCAAGCCAGTGTGATATGCGGTCTCGATTTCCATTCGAGAAATTTTGTGCTTATCCCCTCCTCGGCTACCCTGCCCGCCAGATGGGCGAGCGCCGCCTCGGTATCCCTGTCAAAATAGGCTTCGATTGCATATTTCATGATTTTCCCCCGGTTTTGGTTTTTGCTTTCATTTTTCAAAATCAAGCAGATTAAGACCTATGCCCTCGTCAAATCTGCGCCCGACCGCGCCGCATAATGTACGCACGAAAATCTCTGCCGTCGCGCTTATCACGGCGCTGTTCAAATGCCCGCCGAAAACCGCTCCCGCAGCATTGCCTGCCGAAAAATGCAGATGCAGATAGGGCTTTCCGTCCTTTTGCGTGATGTTTCCCGAGAGCGAAACTATCTCATAGGCTCCCGAAAATTCGTTTGCGTAATATTTTTTCTTCGCCGTGTCGTAAACTCCGACGGTAAAGGCATTTACCGCGCCTATGCCGCTCACTTCGGCAAGCGCGATTTTCTCCTTTTCGGCAAGAGCAGTCATGCTCGCGCATATTTCATCGCCAACTCCGAGCCGCACGATGTATGTATCGCCGTGTTTTTTGTAATCCATGTTTTCCTCCGTTTATGCTTTCGCGTGCAAATTCGCTTAATGCCGATGTCTTCCCGTCACAGCCGCCGATATGACGGAGACAATCGCAAGCAGGTACAGCACCGCGGCAAAAATCGCATCCGACCGTCTCTGACCGGCTATGAGACGCTCCGCCTTTTCAAAAGAGAGCAGTTCTTCCCCGTCGCATACAACCTCGAGTATATAGCCCCTTTTCGGATGAATGCGCATCTCGAGCCTGTCGCCCGCCTTAAGCTTCCGCATTTTTTCGTAGACCTCTGCATTGGTCATGCAGGCGCTCTCCATCACAAGCAGCTCGCGGTCATCAAAGAACACCTTGATTTCTCTTCTGCTGTTCTTTCCCGTTATCTCCCTGTATGAAGAAAATGTCGCATTTACCGCGACGGTATCTTCCCTTGCCACAGGAGTATAGTATGTATATGTGCTCACAAGAAATATCGTTCCGAGCAGGAAGAAAGCCAGCGCCGTCATCAGCGCGGCTCTTCTCTTCTTGTCGCGGAATATTCCCGCGCCTTTGTGTTGCTTCATTTTTCCTCCATGCGCTCTGCCGTGCGCAAAAGCGCCTCACCATGCGTTATCGGGACTTTTTCGTTCTTCCTTTGCTTTTTTCGCTTTCTCCGCGCGGATTATCTTTGCAAATCCGTGTGCATTGCTTTATCTTTTATTATATCATCCGGCTTTCCTTTTATCAACGGCTTTTTCCGGTTAAATCAAATCCGTTAATTATACATTTGTATTAAGCTTGGACAATAGGCACACGCACTCCACATGTCCCGTCCGCGGGAACATATCGAGGGCGCGGAGCTTTGCCGGTACATAGCCCCGCTCCGCGAGCAGGGCGCAGTCGCGCGCCGCCGTTGCGCTGTTGCACGAGACCATCACTACTCGCTCGGGCTGCATCCGCACTATCGCCTCGATAACATCGGCATTGATTCCCTTTCGCGGCGGGTCGAGGATTATTACATCGGGGCGCACGCCGCGCTCCGAGAGCATCAGCGCCGCCTCGCCCGCATCCGCGCAGAAAAATTCCGCGTTTTCTATGCCGTTTTTCGCGGCGTTTTCGCGCGCGTTTTCCACAGCCTGCGGGATTATCTCCGCGCCGTAGAGCTTCTTCACCTTACCCGAGAGAAAAAGCCCTATCGTGCCCGCTCCGCAGTAAAGGTCGAGCAGAGTTTCGCCTCCCGTCAGCGCGGCGAACTCACCTGCGAGCGAATAGAGCCGCTCCGCTCCGTTTCTGTTCACCTGATAAAACGAGAGCGGCGAGATATCAAATTTCAGCCCGCCGAGCGTATCGCTTATCGTATCGCTCCCATAGAGCGTGACGCATTCGTCGCCGAGAATCTCATTCGTTTTTCTCATATTTATATTGAGTACGATTGATTTTATACAAATGTTTAATTTAAGTAAATCCCTTATCAGCACTTGCTTTTCGGGAATATCGCGCCCGTTTGTGACGAGGCAGACCATCACCTCGCCGCTTCCCCTGCCGTCGCGGATATAGAGGTGGCGGAGCAGTCCCCTGCCGCTTTCCTCGTCATAGGCGGAAGCCCCGCTTTCGCTCGCCCAGCGCTCGACACAGGCGATTATCTCCTCATAGAAAGGCGGCGTCAGGCGGCAGTTTTCGCATGGAATCATCCTGTGCGAATGCTTGGAATAAAATCCGAAGAAAATGCCGTTCTCTCCCGCCCCGCACGGAAGCTGCGCCTTATTGCGGTAACCGTCTGCCTCGGGTGAGGGGACTATCGCATCGCATCTTATATCCAGAGCACCGATCCGCGCGAAATTTTCATCCACCCAGTGCTTTTTTATCATAAGCTCCGCACTGTAAGAAATATGGCGGAAGGTGCATCCGCCACACCTGCCGAAAACGGCGCAATCCGTTTCTGTCCTCTCAGGCGAAGGCTTGATTATCCGCTCGATTTTCGCATAACCGTAGTTTTTCAGTGCTTTCAGCACCTTTACCTCGCATATATCACCCACGGCGCACGCGGGTACAAAAAGCACATAGCCATCGGCTTTTCCTATACCCATGCCCTCGCCCGTGATATCTGTTATTTCCACTGTGAGAATATCATTTTTCTTCGGCATATCTCTTTCTCCGGTATAATTTCATATTCAACTTTTATATTTTACCTCAAATATGCCCCAAAATCAAGATTCGGAGCTTAAAAAGAAAGACAAATTGTAAAGTTTTATATAAATTTTTCAAAATATTATTGAAAAAAGCGCGATTATAGGTTATACTTTACTGGAAATAACTTTTCGGAGGTAAAATCAATGAACTTTTCCATGTTTCTCACAGAAACAACAGCCGGCGCGGCAAAATCCGGCCCCGGCAGTCTCATCATGACTCTTGTCATGGTAGCCGTACTCGGCGCAGTCATGTACTTCTTCATGTATCTCCCACAGAAAAAGCAGGACAAGAAGAATAATGAAATGAAAAACAGCCTTTCCGTAGGCGATGAAGTAACTACAATCGGCGGCATAGTCGGCAGAGTCATCAGCATAAAGGATGACAGCTTCGTCCTCGAAACAACAAAGGACAGAACAAAAATCCGTTTCCTGCGCAGTGCTCTCCGCTCCATAGATGTCAAGGCGGACAGCGGCGACGACGATACCGCGGCAACCGACAAGGCGGATTCCAAGGCTCTTCCCAAGGCAGAGCTCAAGGGCGACGGCAAGTCTGATAAAACCGAAAGCAAGTAATTATATACATCTGTATAAAAATCAGGAAAGTATTGCTGCGGCAACGCTTTCCTGATTTTTGCGAAAAAAGCACAGGCATTTTGCAGGATGCCGCGATCTATTTTGGCAAAAAGAATTTCCATGCTTCTATTGACAGCGCGGCAGGCAAATGATATAATAATTTCATTATAGTTTATTATGGCGTTTTATCTTAAAGAAAGTCAGGCTTATTTCATGAAACATTATTTTATCGTGAATCCCGAAGCGGGCAAGGGAAAAATGCTCGCCTCACTGCTCACAAAAATAAGATTTGCTTCCGAAGAGCTCGGTATTGATTATACCGTTTATAATACGACGACCACAGGCGACGGCACGCGCTATGTGAAAGAAGTATGCGAAAAGCATCCCGACGAGGATCTGCGCTTCTATGCCTGCGGCGGTGACGGAACGCTCTACGAGGTGGTAAACGGTGCTGTCGGTCATCACGGGGCGCAGGTCGCCGTCGTGCCTACGGGCACAGGAAACGATTTTGTACGGAACTTCACGGGAAGCGAAAACTTCCTCAATATAAAGCATCAGATACTCGGCACTCCGAAAAAGATAGACCTGCTGAAATGCAACGGCAGATACTGCATCAACGTCACGAACATAGGACTCGACTGCGAGGTCGTGCAAAAGACGGACGAGCTGAAAAGAAGCGTGTTTATCCCGGGGCAGTTTGCCTACTATGCGGCGCTCATCTCGAAATTCTTCGGAAAATTCGGCAATGAAATTAAGGTCGCCGTGGATGACGGACCGATGATGGAATATAATCTCACGCTCATAGCAATGGGCAATGGCTGTTATTACGGCGGCGGCTTCAAGGCTATGTCGCGGGCTTATCTCGACGATGGACTCATCGATCTCTGCATGATAACCGACGCCACAAAGACAGATTTTATAAAAGCCGTCTCAGACTACAAAAAAGGCACCCATGTAAACAAGCTCGATAAATTTCCCTTTATCAGATACAAGAAGTGCCGCAAGGTCGAGATAAGCACCGATAAGGCAGCCGGTGCCTGCGTTGACGGCGAGATTTTTCCATTCCGCCATCTGACGGTAGAGGTAGTGCCGTCGGCACTGAATTTTGTTATTCCGAGAGGCTCGGGGTATGTTTCCGGCAATACGAAAGAAGGACTTGCCGCAGTCGATGCTTTGATTTAAATATTACTACATAAAAGAAAGGGCAAGGAATCCGAATATGGCAAAGGAACTTGACAAAACATATAATCCCGCATCGCTTGAAGGTCCGCTCTATAAGAGTTGGTGCGAGCGCGGATATTTCACACCCACGGCTGACAAGAAAAAACAGCCCTTCACTATTGTTATCCCGCCACCGAATGTAACGGGACAACTGCATATGGGCCATGCACTTGATGAAACTCTTCAGGATACGCTCATCCGCTTCAAGCGTATGCAGGGCTACTGCACGCTGTGGGTTCCCGGCACAGACCATGCCGGAATAGCCACTCAGATAAAGGTTGAGGAAAATCTCCGCAAGGAAAAAGGTCTCTCCCGCTATGACCTCGGCAGAGAGAAATTCACCTCTCTCGTATGGGAATGGAAAGAGAAATACGGAAACCGCATCATCGATCAGCTCAAAGCCCTCGGCTCCTCCTGTGACTGGAGCCGCCTGCGCTTCACCATGGACGATACTCTCAGTGCCGCTGTAAAGAAAAACTTCGTTTCGCTCTACAATAAAGGGCTTATTTATCGCGGACTGCGCATCATAAACTACTGCCCGCACTGCGCCACGGCTCTCTCGGATGCCGAGGTCGAGCACAAGGATAAGGAGGGCGCATTCTGGCATGTCCGCTATCCCATCAAGGGAAGCGACGGCGAATATATCACCGTGGCAACGACGCGCCCCGAGACAATGCTCGGAGACACTGCCATCGCTGTTCATCCCGAGGATGAGCGATTCGCTTCGCTCGTCGGCAAATTTGCTGTCCTCCCGCTCGTTGGCAGAGAGATACCTATCGTTGCCGACGAATATGTCGACCGCGAATTCGGCACGGGTTGCGTAAAGATAACGCCCTGTCACGATCCGAACGACTTCGAGGTGGGCAAGCGTCACAATCTCGAAATGATAACCGTCTTTGACAAAGACGCAAAGATAAACGAAAACGGCGGCAAATACAGGGGTCTTGACCGTTTTGAGGCGAGAAAGCAGATTGTTGCCGACCTCGATGCCGGCGGTTATCTCGTGAAAATCGAGCCCTGCACGCATAATGTCGGTCACTGCTACCGCTGCGGCACGGTTGTCGAGCCGCTCGCCTCAAAGCAGTGGTTTGTAAAAATGGAGCCGCTCGCAAAGGGCGCTATCGAAGCAGTCGAAAACGGCGATATCAGATATATCCCCGACCGCTTCTCGAAAATATATCTCAACTGGATGTACGGCATACGTGACTGGTGCATCTCCCGTCAGCTCTGGTGGGGTCACAGAATCCCCGCATATTACTGCGACGACTGCGGCGAGATGACCGTTTCAGAAACAGATGTGACAGTCTGCCCGAAGTGCGGCAGTAATCACATCACGCAGGAGGAGGATGTGCTTGATACATGGTTCTCCTCTGCGCTCTGGCCATTCTCCACGCTCGGCTGGCCTGATGAGGAGAGCGAGGACTACAGGTATTTCTATCCGACCTCCACGCTCGTCACCGGATATGATATCATCCCCTTCTGGGTTGCCAGAATGATAACGATGGGTCTGGAATGCACAGGCAAGAAGCCTTTTACAAATGTATTCATCCACGGGCTGGTGCGCGATGCGCAGGGCAGAAAAATGTCCAAGTCTCTGGGCAACGGCATTGACCCGATGGAGATAATCGAAAAATACGGCGCGGATGCGCTCCGCTTTGCGCTCGTCACAGGCAATTCCCCCGGAAACGATATGCGCTTCTCCGACGAGAAGATAGAATCGGCGAGAAACTTCACAAACAAGATCTGGAACGCTTCACGCTTTGCTCTCATGAATATTCCCGAGAGTCTGACGGATACGGCGCTTCCTCCCGTAAGCGAGCTTCGCCTTGAGGACAAGTGGATTCTCTCCTCGCTCAATAATCTCATCGGCGATGTGACGGAAAACCTCGAGAAATACGAGCTCGGCGTTGCGCTCGCAAAGCTCTATGAATTTATCTGGAGCGTGCTCTGCGACTGGTATATCGAGCTTATCAAGCCGCGCCTTTTCGACAAGGGCTCGCACGACTGCGAAAACGCCTGCCGCGTTCTCGCATATACGCTCTCGAGAGCGATGGAGCTGCTTCATCCTTTCATGCCGTTCATCACGGAGACGATATGGCAGGCTCTGCCGCATGAGGGCGAAAGCATAGTTATAACACAGTATCCGAAGAAAAGCGACGCGCTCTCCTTTGCCGCGGAAGAGGAGTCTATGGACCTCGTTATCACAGCCATCCGCCAGATAAGAAACCGCCGCGCGGAGATGAATGTTCCGCCGTCCAAAAAGGCGAAAATGTATATCTGCTCCACAGCCCCCGAGGCTTTTTGCGAAAAGACCTCATACTTCTTTGAGAAGCTGGCAGGCGCCTCCGAGGCGGAATATCCCGCAGAGCATTCGGGAGAGGGATGCGTCCAGATAATATCCGACAAGGCGATAATCTACATTCCGCTTGATGAAATGGTGGATTTTGAGAAAGAGACGGCGCGTCTTACCGCCGAGAAAGAAAAGCTTCTCTCGGAGATAGAGCGCATAGACAGAAAGCTCGCAAACGAGGGCTTTGTAGCGAAGGCACCCGCCGCCGTTATAGAGGGTGAGAGAAAGAAGCGCGAGGGCTATGCCGACAAGCTCGCTTCCGTCGAAGCCTCCATACTCAAATTCAGCAAAAAATAAAAAATTTCAATCGACACTAAAATGCGACTGCATTCGCAGAAGAAAAACGGTATACTCTTTTTTGAGAGATACCGTTTTTTATTTTGTCGAAAAACAAGGAAGGGTGAGAAATTGGAAAATCTGATAATGAAATATGAAAACGATGTGCTGACGGCAAGGCTCGCGGGAGAGCTCGACCATCATCTCGCCGCCGAAATCCGCGCAAAAATAGACGAGGCGATGATGGCAAATCTGCCGAAGAAGCTGATACTGGAGCTTTCCGAGATAGAATTTATGGACAGCTCGGGGCTCGGGCTGATACTCGGCAGATACACAAAGGCGCAGGAAATAGGTTGCCTGCTCATACTGCAAAATCCGACGAGGCGTATACGGCGGATAATGGAGGTATCGGGCATAGGCGGCATGATAAAGACGGAAGAAACGAAATCGGAGGTAAACGAAAATGGCAAAAAAACCGGTAAATGAGCTGAAATGCACATTTCTCTCGACATCACAAAATGAAGCGCTGGCAAGAAATATAGTATCGGGCTTCATCCTGCCGCTGGATCCCGATATAGATGAGCTTGCCGATATACGTTGTGCCGTGAGCGAGGCGGTTACAAACTGTGTAGTCCATGCCTACAGATACAAAACGGGATATATCACCGTTTCGGCAAAATATTACGGGGACAGAACCCTGCGGCTCACAATTTCGGATAAGGGTTGCGGCATTCCCGATGTAAAAAAGGCGCGCACGCCGCTTTTCACGACGGCACCCGATGAGGACAGATGCGGCATGGGCTTCTCCATCATGGAAAGCTTTGCCGATAAGCTTCTCGTTTCATCAAAGGTCGGCGCGGGCACAAAGGTCACTTTCATAAAGAAGCTTTCCGAGGCAAGCTACATAAAATAATCCGAAAAGGAGAGTTTTTTCATGTGCGGAAAGCAAGAACAGCTATATGACGATAATGCGATGCTCATCTCACTTGCGCAGAGCGGAGATGAGGCTGCACTTGAGCGGCTCATCTCGCAGAATATGGGGCTGGTAAAGAATATTGCCAAGCGGTTTGTCGGAAGAGGTGCGGAGTTTGAAGACCTCGTCCAGATTGGCTCCATCGGTATGCTCAAGGCGGCAAAAAGCTTTGACAGCTCCTACGGCACTGTATTTTCCACTTATGCCGTGCCGCTGATAATAGGCGAAATCCGCCGATTTCTGCGCGATGACGGTATAATCAAGGTCAGCCGCGATATCCGTCGTCGCGGAAGCGAAATAATGAGAGCAAAGGAAAAATTCATCGCGGAAAACGACCGCGAGCCGAAAATAAGCGAGCTTTCCGCCATCTGCGGTATATCGCCCGAGGATATCGTCTATGCGCTCGACGCCGTCTGCCCCGTGTATTCGCTTCAGGATACGCTCGGAAACGATGATGACGGCGCAACACTCGAAGCAGTCACTCCGAGCGCGGAAAACGAGATTGAACGCGCCACGGACAAGCTGGCACTCAAGGAAGCGATATCAAAGCTCGACGAGCAGAGCCGCAGTATCATCATGCTGCGGTACTATCGCGAGCTTTCACAGCAACAGACGGCACAGATACTGGGGCTGACGCAGGTAAAGGTATCGCGCGAGGAAAAACGCATTTTTGCGCTCCTGCGAAAAGAATTATAGAACATTAAAACCGAAAGTCCCGCCGCGTGCGGGACTTTCCGGTTTTCAGGCTGTATATCAGGTTCCTTTATTTTTAAGCGGCAAAAGCCACACTGCGAGGAGCAAGCAGGTAAAAGCCCTGCTTTGCCGCTTTTTACAGCATCATTCACAAAAAATGCACGCTTTATTTGTGGCAAACGTAGAAAATCAAGGCAAAATATACAAATATTTCAAGTCAAATTTTTGGCAACAATTCTTCGGTTTTAACATCAAAATGTTGACTTTTAACAGTAATATATGATATAATTAACATGATTGATTTTTGGTTATAAGGACGGTGAAAAAATGCCAAAGGACAGAAAGGAGCAGATAAAGGATATTCTCACGGAGAAGCCGTTTGTCTCCCTGCATGAGCTGGAAGCGAAATTTCCCGAGGTCACCAGCATGACTCTGCGCCGCGATATCGCATATCTCGAGAGCAGAGGCGAGCTGATAAAGGTTCGCGGCGGCGCACGCTCGATGAAATTCATCACTTCATCGATGGAGGACGAATTCGGAAAGCGCCTGCACGAATGTACCGAGGAAAAGGCGCGCATCGCTCTCGCGGCTCTCGCTTTCATAGAGCCGAACCGCTCTATTTTCATAGATTCGGGAACAACTGCACTTGCACTTGCCTCGGTCGTTCCGGATCAGCATATTATCTTTACCACAACAGGTCCGCATGTCGCCATAGAGTTGGCGAAAAACCGAAAGAACATCGTCAATCTCGTCGGCGGCATGATAAATCACGATAATTTTTCCGTTTCGGGAATGGAGGCTCTGCGGTTTGTCTCCGAGATAAATATCGACATTGCCTTCATGGTTCCCTCCTGCGTTTCCATTTCCTGCGGATTCACCTGCGGAAACTATTCGGAATGCGAAATGAAGAAATTCATTCTCTCAAAGGCAATGCGGAAAATTGTCCTCATGGACAGCACGAAGCTCGGCAAAAGCCTGCCGTATACCTTCTGCCATGCGGAGGATATCGATGTGCTGATAACAGACGACGAGCTGCCGCGCGATTTTCGCGATCAGCTTGAGAAAAACAATGTCAAAATAATAATTGCAAAATAAAAACAATACGGCGGAAAACCCGTCGGGAATGGAGTAATAATATGGCAAATGCCGTAATCATGCCCCGCCAGGGGCAAAGTGTAGAAAGCTGTATCATCACCTCTTGGCACAAAAAAGTCGGCGACAAGGTTGCCGCAGGCGATGTGCTCTTCTCCTACGAAACCGACAAATCGGCTTTTGATGAGAAATCCGAGGTGGAGGGCACTCTTCTGAAGGTGCTTTTCGGTGAGGGCGATGATGTTCCCTGCCTCGAAACGGTCTGCTATATCGGAAACGAAGGCGAAACGATAGCAGATGAGGCGAAAGCCGCACCGGAATCAAAGGCAGATGAAAAATCCGAAGTAAAAGTCGAAGCGGCAGAGACAAAGCCCGCCGAGGTCGATATTCCCGTAAGAGCCGAGGGCGAGAGAGTAAAAATCTCCCCGAGGGCAAGAAATCTCGCGCTGAAAACAGGCGCCGACCTTTCCCACGCCGGCGCAACGGGACCGAACGGCAGAATAATAGAACGCGATGTAGTCGCCGCGCTTGACGCGGGCTACACTGTGCCCACCGCAAAAGTAGAGGATTTCCTCGCCGGCAGATTTACGGAGGAGGTAAAGACGGAAGCACCCGCAAGCGCAGCAGCTCCCGCGGCAGCTGAGGTTACCGCAGTTTCCGCAGCCGCGCCCGAGGCGGAATACGAGGATGTCAAGCTCCCGCAGATACGCAAGGTAATTGCCCGCTCGATGCAGGCTTCGCTTCAGGAATGTGCTCAGCTCACGCTCAATGCATCATTTGATGCCACTCAGATCATGGCTTTCCGCGCCGCTATGAAGGCAAACGGCGAAGCTATGGGCATGGGCAACATCACGATAAACGATATGATTCTCTTCGCCGTTGCGAAAACGCTCCCCGCACACAAGAGCCTCAATGCTCATTTCCTCGGCGAGAATATGCGCTTCTTCCATAATGTAAATCTCGGCATAGCCGTCGATACGGAGCGCGGTCTCATGGTTCCCACAGTCGCATGCGCGGAGAAGCTCACTCTTTCCGAGCTGGCTAAAGCTTCAAAATCCGTCATCACCGAAGCGCAGAGCGGCACGATAAGCCCCGATAAGCTGAAGGGCGCATCGTTCACCGTAAGCAATCTCGGCGCAATGGGCGTGGAAAGCTTTACTCCCGTGATAAATCCGCCGCAGACCGGCATACTCGGCGTCTGCTCGCTGACAAAGCGCGTAAAGGAAGTAGGCGGCGCACCCGTTTTCTATCCATGCATACCGCTCTCGCTCACATTTGACCACAGAGCACTCGACGGCGCGCCTGCGGCAAGATTTTTGCGCGAGCTCTGCACAAATCTCGAAAACTTCAATCTCCTCCTCGCAAAATAAAACGGCGCGGCAAAGCCCCCACAACGGCGGGAGCGCAATGCCGTAAAATATAAAAGCCGTTGAGAAAAGGAAATAGCAATGTACGATTTGATTGTACTCGGCGGGGGACCTGCCGGATATAATGCGGCAGAGAGAGCCGCACACAGCGGAATGAAAACGCTCGTCCTCGAGGGTCGCGCGCTCGGCGGCGTCTGCCTCAACGAGGGTTGCGTTCCGACCAAAACCCTGCTCTACAGCGCAAAAATTTTCGACTATGCAAAGCACGGCGCAGACTACGGCGTAAAGACCGAAAACGCCTCCATAGACCACTCGTTTGTGGTGGCAAGAAAAGATAAAGTGGTAAAAACGCTCGTTTCGGGCATTCAGATGAAGCTGAAAAAGGCGGGCGTGGAGGTTGTTTCCGAATACGGAAAGATAGCGGGCAAAATCGACGGCGGTTTTGCCGTAGAGGCGGCAGGCAAGCGCTACGAGGGCGCAAAACTTCTCATCTGTACAGGCTCATATGCTTTCGTTCCGCCGATACCCGGGCTTCGCGAAGCCGTGGCATCCGGCTTTGCCATGACAAACCGCGAGATACTCGATATGAAAGAAGCACCCGCTTCCCTCGCAGTCATAGGCGGCGGTGTAATCGGGCTTGAGATGGCTTCGTATTTCAATTCCATCGGCACAAAAGTCACCGTTATCGAAATGCTCGACCATATAGCGGGACCCACCGACAGCGAAATCTCGAAGATTCTCCTCCGCAATTATAAGGCAAAGGGCGTGGAATTTCTGCTCGGCGCCAAGGTTACGGGAGTTTCCGCCGGCAAGGTTGCATACGAGCTGGACGGCAAGCAGTGCGAGGTTTCGGCGGATAAAGTTCTCGTTTCCATCGGCAGACGTGCAAATACAGCCGATATCGGACTTGAGACGGTAGGCGTTCAGACAGAGCGCGGTGCCGTTGTCACCGACGAATACTGCAAGACAAATATCCCCGGCATATGGGCGGCAGGCGATGTAAACGGCAAGTCCATGCTCGCACACACGGCATATCGCGAGGGCGAGGTCGCCGTAGCCAATATGCTCGGCGCAAGAGAGAGAGTAAATTATCTCTCCATCCCCTCCGTCATATATACAAATCCCGAGGTGGCAAGCGTCGGCGAAACAAGCGAAAGCATAGCCGCAAAGGGACTCAATGCAAAAACCACCTCCGTCACGCTCAAATACAGCGGCAGATATATCGCCGAAAATGAGCATGGCGACGGCATAGTCAAGATAATCACGGATAAGGAGCACGGAACGGTGCTCGGAGTTCACATGATAGGAAGCTATGCCTCGGAGATAATCTACGGTGCCGCCATGATGGTGGAAAAGGAAATGCGCGCGGACGATGTGAAGAAGCTTGTATTCCCGCATCCCACGGTATGCGAGGTTATCCGCGAAGCGATGTTCATGATTTAAACGAAAACAAATTTACATAAAACATAAAAAATTACGGATTCGGCGGTCACCGTTTCAAGAAAAACCCGTCGGGAAAGTGAGATTTACCATGCCTAAGAGTCAATATGTAGACCCCAGAAAAGTTTTTGAAGCAGGATATATCCATTTTGAGGATATCCCCGTTTGTCAGTACAGCCTTTCTCTCGAAGACGAGAGAAGAATATATTCCAAGGATGATCTCGTCCGCATCTATCGCGACATGGCGATAATCCGCGAATTTGAGACGATGCTCAACGAGATAAAGACAAAGAGCGTTTACAACGGCGTTGAATATACAAATCCCGGCCCCGCGCATCTTTCCATCGGTCAGGAAGCTTCCGCTGTCGGCGAAGCATACTGCCTCGATATAGACGACTTCACCTTCGGCTCGCACAGAAGCCACGGTGAAATCCTTGCAAAGGGTCTCTCCGCAATAAACAAGCTCTCCGATACGGAGCTTTACGACGTGATGAAAAACTTCCTCGGCGGCGAAACGCTCAAGGTAGTAGAGGGCAAAGAGGAAGTAAAGGGCAATACAAAGGAGCTTGCAATCGACTTCCTGCTCTACGGTGCGCTCGCAGAGGTTTTTGCGAGAACGACAGGCTTTAATAAAGGTCTGGGCGGCTCGATGCACGCATTCTTTATTCCTTTCGGCATCTTCCCGAATAATGCCATAGTCGGCGGCAGTGCGCCCATCGCTCTCGGCGCGGCTCTCTATAAGAGAAGCAACAGAAAGAAAGGCATAATCGTTGCCAACTGCGGCGACGGCGCCATGGGCAGAGGTCCTGTTCTGGAGGCACTCAATATGTCCGCCATGGACCAGATAAAGAAGCTCTGGGATAACGGAAGCGGAGAGGGTCTGCCGATTCTCTTCAATGTATTCAATAACCATTACGGCATGGGCGGTCAGACCGCAGGCGAAACAATGGCATGGCAGATGGCGGCAAGAATAGGCGCGGGCGTCAACCCCGAGCAGATGCACGCCGAGAGAGTAAACGGCTATGACCCGCTCGCAGTGATTGACGCTTTCGCAAGAAAGAAAGAGCTGCTCGTCCGCGGCAAGGGTCCGGCTCTGCTTGAGGTGGTAACCTACCGCGTATCGGGACATTCCCCCTCCGACTCCTCCACATACAGAACTCCCGAGGAAATCGAGGCATGGAAGAACGCCGACCCGATAAAGGCTTACAGAGAGAAGCTGATACTCGGCGGCGTAGCTACGGAAGCGGAGCTTGACGCCGTTCACGACACTATCGTGCGCCGCATGACAAAAATCTGCCGCCTTGCCATAGACGACAGCGTTTCCCCGAGAATGGACCTCGATAAGCATCCCGACGCCATCGAATCCATCATGTTCTCCAATGAAGAGAAGCCGAAACTCGATGACAGAAAGCCAGAGGTTCTCATTCCCAATAAAGAAGATGTGCCGCGTGTAAAGGATATCGCAGGTAAGGTTCGCTTTGCATTTGATGCAGAGGGAAAGCCTGTTTCCAAAATGAAGAGATACAATATCTGCGACGGTCTCTTTGAGCCGATTATAGATAAATTCTACGAAGATCCCACACTTATCGCTTACGGCGAGGATAACCGCGACTGGGGCGGTGCTTTCGGCGTTTACAAGAAGATGACCGAGGCTATTCCCTATCACAGATTCTTCAATGCGCCTATTTCCGAGGCGGCTATAGTAGGCTCGGCTGTCGGCTATGCAATGTGCGGCGGCAGAGCTATAGTGGAGCTGATGTATGCGGACTTCATCGGTTGCGCGGGCGACGAAATCTTCAACCAGATTGCAAAATGGCAGGCGATGAGCGCCGGCATACTCAAGATGCCGATAATCCTGCGTGTTTCCGTCGGTTCCAAATACGGCGCACAGCACAGCCAGGACTGGACAGCACTCACAGCCCATATCCCGGGACTGAAAGTAGTATTCCCCTCCACGCCTTATGATGCAAAGGGTCTCATGACCTCCGCGCTCAACGGCACCGACCCCGTGATATTCTTCGAGAGCCAGAGAATTTATGACCGCGGCGAAGAATTTCACAAAGGCGGTGTTCCCGAGGGTGCATACGAAATCAAGATAGGCGAGCCAGATATCAAGCGCGAGGGCAAGGACATCACGATACTCACGATAGGCGCGGTTCTCTACCGTGCGCTCGATGCGGCAAAGCAGCTTGAAGAGAAATACGGCATTTCCGCCGAGGTTATCGACAGCCGCTCGATAGTTCCCTTCGATTACGCTCCGGTTATCGAATCCGTAAAGAAAACCGGAAAGATTGTCATCGTAGGCGATGCCTGCGAGCGAAATTCCGTGATGCGCGATATGGCTTCCAATATAGCCGAGCTTGCCTTTGATTATCTTGATGCTCCGCCTGTGGTAGTCGGCTCCAGAAACTGGATCACTCCCGCATATGAGCTTGAGAAATACTTCTTCCCGCAGCCCGATACCATCATCGACGCCATCACGCAGAAGATTCTCCCCATCCCGGGCAGAACACCTTACTACAACTTCACTGAGGCTGAAAAGATAGAGCGCGCAAAGAAAGGCGTATAATCTGACAACGAAAATTTTCAAATATCATAAAGAAATCAGGGATCTGCACGATCCCTGATTTCTTTATATCATGAGTTTCCGACTCTTGCCGTCGTCTTCTCATCTTACCTTCGAGGCAAAATATTCTATTCTCTCGTCGAGAGTGGGCATTCTGTGACGTATTTCATGCGAAAACATGGAATTTTCCGCATTCTCCGTCGCGCATTTCTCATGTCCTATCAGCGCATAAGCCGCATCTGCAAGATGGCGGAACATATCCTTCTGCATAGCCTGACAGTGGAATGACTGCCGCGGCGAATTTATATCCTCGCCGCTTATCTGGAAAAGCTTATATTTCTCGCAGAGATTCATTATCCTGCGGAGCTGGCTCTCCGTATTGCGGCTCGGCATATATGTGACGGCATTGAATCCGATACGCGCTATCTCGCGGAAGAGGCTGTCGAGATAATCATCCTCAAATTTCTGCGTTTTCTTATCCCCCGTTACAGAATCGCCGACATCGCCGAGGTAAGCATAGGCGAGTATCGCGCCGGCATCGTTTACAACCTTTTCCAGCTCGTAGATATCGGGGCATTCCGCATAGGCATCAACATAGAATTTCTCCACGAGATTGCTTTTCAGTGCACCGAGAATATCATATTCGTAATATTCCGGCACAGCCGCAAGAATCTGCCCTCTCACCTTTTCGGAAACATCTATACCCATTTCGCTTATCAGAAAGCGGAGTACTTCCTCGGGCGTTTTGCATCGCGCCGTGATTTTTTTTGTCAGCGCATAGAGGATATGGCGCTCGGTGACGCTTCCGCCCTCATGTGCCATGGAAAGCGGCAGAACATCGTTTTCAAAATTCAGCGTAATTCCGTATGGCGCGGTAAGCTCCGTTATGCGCGCGCACATTTTCCTGTTGCGGTCGTTGCGCTTGATGCGATAGTAGCGGAAGAATATATTGAGCGTTTCGATATTCTGATGCGGTATGCCGTGGATTGCGACATATGCAACGGATTTCTGGTCGGGATTGTTTATTCTTCTGCCGCAAAGCTCCGTATTCTGCATGAATGCGCGGCATTCCATGCCGACGGTCACAGGCAGGTCAACTATCCTCGCCGCCTCTATAAATTCCTTTGCTCCCGAGAGCGAATCATGGTCCATGATGCCCGCCGTGGCAAGTCCGCTCTGCCATGCCATATATACCGCCTTTGTCGGCGAATACGGCGAGAACGAATACGATGTATGTATATGGTTGTTTACAAAGCCTGTCTTTTTCGGTTCGGGGATAGCGCCCGTCATACTGAGGGCGCGGAGCTTGGCAAGAGCCTCCAGTCTGTTTTCCACATTCGGGGAGTTGAGCTCTTTTTCAAGTGCCTCTCTGAACATTATATTCTCCCCCTCCCGTCATTTCAGCATTTCCTGTCCGCCTGTGACGGGCAGTGCCTGACCGGTTTCATATTCCTGCTCGACTATATAGAAGAGCGCGCGGGCGATATCTTTCGGCAGGCAACCGCGGTTCAGCGGCACCTTGCTCTCGTAGTAGCGGCGAACATCGTCCACAGTCTTTGCTCCGGGAACCTTGCCCGCATTCAGATACTGGACGAAAAGCCCGCGCACGGGATCCGACCAGAGCGGTCCGTCGAGATAATTTCCGGGGCATATCGCATTGACCTTGATGCCGTATGGCGCAAGCTCGAGCGCGAAGCTCTGCGTCAGTCCCAGCCCGCCGAATTTGCTTCCCGCATAGGCGAAATTCTTATTGCTTCCCGCAAGCCCCGATTTGGAATTTATCTCTATTATATCGGAGAGATAAGCGGGTGCATATTCGCGCTGAATCTTCATCGGGCGGCTCGCATACTTGGCGCAGAGGAAATATGCCGTATAGTTGACGGCGGTAACAAGCTCGAAATTCGCCTTTGTCATCTCCTCAAGCCCGCCTGCTCGCACAATACCCGCATTGTTTACGAATATATCAAGTCCGCCGTATGCAAAGACGCAGGCATCTATCATATCGGAAACAGACTGCTCGTCGGAAACATTGGCACAGACGGCAACAGCCCTGCCCGCGCCGTATTTTTCACATGCCTCGGCGGCAAAAGCCTTTGCGCCCTCGTAATTCATATCGGCGATGGCGACATACGCGCCCTCCTCAAGCATAGCCTCGGCGATACCTCTTCCGAAGCCCTGTGCCGCGCCCGTGACTATCGAAATCTTTTCGGAAAGGCGCTTTGCCGCTGCACCCGAAAGTGCAACCTTTGCGCGGTAGCTTTCTACCTCCCAGTTTTTGATGAAGCGCGTCAGCTCCTCGTCAAGCGGGAGCGCACCGCCGAAGCTTTCGCTGTATACGGCAATGCTCATCGCATCGGCAAAGACAGCCGCCGCCGTGTCAGCTTCCTTTTTCGTTTTACCGCAGGAGAACATACCGACTCCCGAGACGAAAATTATCTTCGGCGCATAGCCGTACTGCGCCTTGTATGCGGCAAAGGCGGCTTCTGCCTTTTCAGGCAGGTTTTCGCCCGCCTCCACAAGAAGCGGCTCTGCCTTGCAGTAAACGATATGGTCGGGAGAGAAGCCGCCCGCTATCGGAGCGAAAGCCTCCCTGCTCGCGGCAAAGGAGAGTATATCCTTATTTACCGTGAATGTCACGACTGCGTTTCCTCCCTCGCCGTAAAGCATACGGATTTCGGGAGCAAGGCGCAGAGCCGCCGCGCGGTCATATTCCGCTTCGCTCCTGTCGGGGAAACGCTTTATATTTTCCTTTATCTTCGCCATCACCCCGGCGGCGGCGCGGTCTATCTCAGCCACAGTGTCGGCGGCAAAGAAAACTCCGTGATTCTGGAGGAAAATCAGCTTCGGCGCACTTCCCTTTTCAGCCTTATAGGCATCGGTTTTTTCCTTGCAGAGTGCGGCGAGAATATAGCCGGGCTTTGTGGATCCGACCCATACGGCATCGGGGAAAAGCCGTCTGCAAGCCGCCTCACCGCCTCGCGCACAGGTAATGCCGTTGACAAGCGCGGGATGAACATGAAGCACGAATTTATAGGGGAGCAGGTCATGCAGCAGCGTTTCCACGCTCGGACGCTTTGCCTCCTCGCCTGCGCACTTTGCCGCCATCATATCGGCAAGCACCTCTGCCTCGCGCTCCGCTTCGTTTTCGGAATATTTCTTTTCGAGCATGGCAGAGAGCTTTTTTCTGTCCATTTTCACAAAGCCGCTCTCGCTTATCGTGGCGAGCGCTGTGCCCGAGCCCTTGACATAGAGCATATCTTCTGTTTTATATGAGGTATTGCCGCCGCCCGCGAGGACAAACTCGGGGTCAGATCCGTAGCGGTGCGACATTTCGATCAGCGCCTTGATTGCTTCCATTCCCTCTTCCTCCTTTATATAGCCTTGGCGTTTGCGAGCAGATATTTCTCCGCTTCGAGACACCAGAGTCCGTTGTTTTTCTTTACTATCGCGGCAAGCTCGCGGAACATGGGGTCACTCTCGCCGAGCTTCTCAAAATCCGCGATAGCCGTCATCGGCATTGAGATATTCGTATAGGTCAGCTTCTTGCCGCCGGGAATTTTCGGCAGGTTCAGCGTCGTTTCGGCAACACTGTCCAGCCCACCGACATGGGTTATCATCGCCGCGGGATTTATCTTGCCCGCCGCCATCATTTCAAGCGACTCGAGCATATCCGCGCTGTTTCCGCCGCTTGTGCCGACGATATGCGTGGAGGCATAATGCACATTATAGAAATTGAATTTCGCGGAAAACTCGGGATTTGTCGGTCCCGCGAAGAAGTTCAGGCAGCCGTCCTTTGCAAGTAACGCGTCGCCCATCTCGACAACAGGCGCGACAGGCGCATAGACGAATACATCGTCATAGCCCTTGCCGTCCGTGAGCGAGCGCAGATATGCCGTAGCGTCGGGGATACCCGCCGTATTGACATACATGAGCTTCACGCCGTTTGCCTCCGCCTTCGCCGGAGAAAGAATCTGCTCGGCGCGCGCGAGTCTTGCCGCATCTATATCCGTCACCACTACAAGCGCGGGGCGGCGGTCGCAGTTTATCGCATAATCGACAGCGCCCAGTCCCATAGGTCCCGCACCCGCAAGTATAGCCATATTGCCGCCGCGGCGGATGCCCATTTCATGATTGTAGCTTCCCGCCTTTGTATGGTAATTTGCATGATAGCCGCCGACGATACACGACATCGGCTCGGAGAGCGAACCGTAGAAATACGCCTCGCCGTTATAAGGGAGCAGGCAGTCCATCTCCATGACCTCATGCGGGATAACAACATATGTCGCCGCGCCGCCTATATATTTGTAGGAATATCCGGGAGCGGCAAGGCTGCCCTTGTAGTTGAGTGCCGTCTGCACTACAAACCGTGCGCCGACCTCGTATCTGCCCCTCCATTTTTCACCTATCTCAACTATCTCTCCGCAAAATTCATGACCGATTATGACGGGATTTTCCGCCACATCGTCGGGAACGCGCTTATGCGCCGCGCCCTGACAAGCCGCCTTGTAGGTGGACATGCAGATGCTGTCCGAAAAAATATGTGCGAGAATCTCGTCGTCCTTTATCTTCGGGAGCTCAAATTCCTCGAGGCGCAGATCTCCCACTCCGTAAAGTCTTACCGCTTTGGTTTTCATAAAAAGTTCCTTTCTCGTGTCCGCTTCGGCGGGTTTATTTCGTTTTGTTTTTTCTCAGGCTTTGCATGAGAGCACGGACTTCACTTTTTTTCGCTTCCGTTTCCTCGCGCAGAAACTGCGCAGAGACAACCCTGTCGCCGTCAAGCTCGATAAGCAGAATATCATCCTCATGCAGAGGAATCGAAAAATCCGATTTTCGCAGGTCATAAAAATTGCGCTCCTCATCCTCACAGACGACAAAGCCCTCCTCAAATCTGTCTATTCTTACCTTAAGCAAAGAAAAATCCTCTCCCTATTTATATAATATATATATCAATTATAATATAATAAGAAATTTTATTCAATAATTTTTCGCAAAAATCTGTCATTTCTGCGTTTTTTATGATATAATGGGTTTATAATCGTACAAAATACACAAAAACCCGCTCGGTTGCCCACACGGAGGAACTTATGGAAAGCGAAAAAAACGCGGCAAAACGCCGCATAGACGAGCTTCGTGAGCTGCTCGCGCATCATTCTTTTCTTTATTACGTAGAGGATGCGCCGCAAATTTCGGATTATGAATACGATAAGCTTTTCTATGAGCTTGTCGCACTCGAAGAGAAATATCCCGAATTTGACAGCCCGACCTCGCCCACAAAGCGCGTCGGCGGCAAGGCGCTCGATAAATTTGAAAAAGTAACTCACGCCGTGAAAATGGGCAGTCTCGCCGATGTTTTTTCATACGACGAAGTGCGCGATTTCGTGGCGAAAACGAACGAAAAGCTCGGCAAAGCCACTGTTTTTTCCGTCGAGCCGAAGATAGACGGACTTTCCGTTTCGCTCGTGTATGAAAACGGCATGTTTTCGCTCGGCTCCACGCGAGGCGACGGCACAGTCGGCGAAAATGTGAGCGAAAATCTCAAAACAGTGCGCACCATCCCGATGAAAACAAAAGACGCGCTGCCTCATCTCGAGGTTCGCGGCGAGGTATATATGCCGCGCGAGGCTTTTGCCGCGCTCAACGAAAAGCGCGAAGCCGAGGGCGAACAGCTATTTGCAAATCCGCGAAATGCCGCCGCCGGCTCGCTCCGTCAGCTTGATTCCAAGGTGACGGCGTCGCGCAGACTCGATATATTCGTTTTCAATGTTCAGGCGGCAGAGGGCATAGAGTTTTCCTCGCATATAGAGAGCCTTGAATATCTGAAAAGTCAGGGCTTCCACATAATAGACGGCATCCGTCGCGCCTCCTCCGCCGGAGAGATAATCTCCGCCATAGAGGAAATCGGCGCGGCAAGAGACAATCTGCCCTATGATATCGACGGTGTTGTGATAAAGGCGGACAGTCTCGCCGAGCGCAAGCTTCTCGGCGAAAACATCAGCACGCCGAAGTGGGCAATAGCATATAAATTCCCGCCCGAGCAGAAGCAGACAAAGCTGACGGATATCATCATTCAGGTCGGCAGGACAGGCGTGCTCACGCCGAATGCCCGCCTTGAGCCGGTGCGCCTTGCCGGCACCGTCGTCAGCCGCGCGACACTGCATAATATAGATTTCATCCGAGAGAGAGATATACGCATCGGCGATACGGTCACGCTACAGAAAGCGGGCGATATCATCCCCGAGATAATCTGCGTCGATAAATCCAAGCGAAACGGAAGCGAGGTTCCCTACGAGATGCCGACGCACTGCCCCTCCTGCGGCGAGCCTGTCATCCGCGATGACGAAGCGGCGACGCGCTGTACAAACGCAAGCTGTCCCGCCCAGCTTGAGCGGCATATAACGCATTTTGCCTCTCGTGACGCGATGAATATCGACGGCATGGGACCCGCCGTGGTCAGACTGCTTATCGCGAGCGGACTTATTCACAATGTAGCCGATATCTATTCCCTTTCCGCAGGCGAAATCGAGGGACTTGACCGCATGGGCAAAAAGTCCGCGGAAAATCTCATCGCCGCGATAGAGCATTCCAAGTCGGCAGGACTGGATAAGCTCATCTATGCGCTCGGCATAAGGCAGGTCGGCGAAAAGGCGGCAAGGTCGCTTGCCGAAGCTTTTCCCGATATAGAGCTGCTCTTCTCCGTATCGGAGGAGCAAATATCGGCAATATACGATTTCGGCGATATCTCGGCGCATTATATAGTGAATTTCTTTGCGCATCCGCAGACGCGCGTCCTCGTTGACGAGCTGAAAAGCCGCGGTGTGAAAACAACATATGAGGTGCAGAAGCGCGGCAATATCTTCGAGGGTATGACATTCGTGCTGACAGGCACACTGCCGACGATGAAGCGCGATGAAGCATCGCGCCTCATAGAAGAAAACGGCGGCAAGGTTTCCTCATCCGTTTCGGCTAAAACAAGCATGGTTCTCGCCGGAGAAGATGCGGGAAGCAAGCTGACAAAGGCGCAAAGCCTCGGCGTGCGCATAATAAGCGAGGAAGAGCTTCTCTCTATGCTCGGAAGATGAAAAAGTCTTGACAGCAAGCAGATTTTATGGTAAAATATACATCCGTATATTTAAGTTATACATTTGTATAGAAAGATGGAAGGTGACAAAATGGCTGATTTTTATGACCATGTGAAAATATATATCAAGGCGGGAAACGGCGGCAACGGCTGTATTTCCTTCCGCCGCGAAAAGTACGTTTCCCACGGCGGTCCCGACGGCGGCGACGGCGGTCACGGCGGCAATATTGTTTTCGTTATCGACGAGGGCACAAATACCCTGCTCGATTTCCGCAACCGCAAAAAGTTCGTCGCGGCAAACGGCGGCGACGGCAAGGCAAGCAAATTTCACGGAGCGACCGCGCCCGATCTGATAATTCCCGTTCCCGAGGGCACGGTGATACGCGATGCCGAGAGCGGCAGGATTATCAAGGATATGAGCCGATGCGGTCCATTCATCGCGGCAAAGGGAGGCAGAGGCGGCTGGGGCAACAGGCATTTCGCGACGCCCACACGTCAGACTCCGCGTTTTGCCAAAAACGGACTGCCCGGTGAGGAGCGCGAGGTCACGCTCGAGCTGAAAATGCTCGCCGATGTCGGTTTTGTCGGCATGCCGAATGTCGGCAAATCAACGCTTCTTTCGGTTATCTCCTCAGCAAGACCGAAGATTGCAAATTATCATTTCACAACGCTCTCTCCGATGCTCGGCGTTGTTTCAGTAGGCGATGGCAAAGGCTTTGTCGCCGCGGATATTCCCGGACTTATCGAAGGTGCCTCGGAGGGACTGGGGCTTGGGCACGATTTTCTTCGCCATGTGGACAGATGTCGTCTGCTCATTCATGTCGTCGATATTTCGCAGAGCGAAGGCAGAAATGCGATAGAAGATATCAGGATGATAAATGCGGAGCTGGAGAAATACAATCCCGAGCTTGCCGCACGCCCGCAGATAATTGCGGCAAACAAATGCGATATTCTCGACCGCACGCAGGTTGATATAGATGCCTTTGAAAAGTTCGTTTCCGACAGCGGTTATACACTTGTATATATCAGCGCCGCATCCGGCGAAGGTGTAAAAGAGCTTTGCCGCAAGGCATATGATATGCTCGCGCTTCTTCCGCCGCTTACGATTTACGAGCCGGAATATGAGGAAGAAATTAAGGAGCAGGGCAAACCCGACGATATAACAGTCAAAAAGGAAAAAGATGTTTTTATAGTCGAGGGCGAATGGCTCAGGTGGCTTATGAGTTCGATAAACTTCGACGACCGCGAATCCTTCTCGTATTTTGAGCGCATGATGCGTGAAAACGGCGTCATAGACAAAATGCGCGAGCTCGGCATCAAGGATGGCGATACCGTCTCCATGTACGACCTCGAGTTTGATTTTGTTGATTGAGCAATATTCAAAAATCCCGTTTCCGCAATGGAAACGGGATTTTTGCGTGTTATACAGCTGTGTAATTTTGAAATGCGAAAGAGCTTTTGCGTATTCCGAAGGCACCGGGATAGCGCCCCCTCTCCGGAGCATTTTTTATTTTCGCTTTCAATAATTTATTATATAATGTACAAGTATCGTGCGCACCTTGCCGCCCGATTCGAGATCGGGAGCCGTAATTATCGCGCCGCCGAGACTCATCAGCTCGGAAGCCTCCATCTCATCTATATTGCAACGGAATATCACGCGGCTATCGGCAAAAACGATAAAAACACCGTCTCTGATATTGAAGCCGCCCTCTCTGCCGATGATAATATCGGTATCGTCTATTCTCTCCACGGCATAACGCAATCTCCTGCGTGCTATATTCTCCGCCATTGCACGGCGGAAAGCAGGCGTTCCCTCCTTCGGCTTCCTTCCGAAAAGTCCCATATACTCCGCTCCTCTCGCTTTTTTCTCTATTCTATCATATCTTTTCCGAAAAATCCATACCGTTTTGAAATTTTGCCGCGGCTCACAGGGTAATATTTTCATTCTCTTAAAATATAATAATACAGAATGTAAAATCAGGAGGGGGAAAGGTATTGTTTTCATCAAAAAAATACCGTACCGTGAAAGGAATATGCCTTATTCTGGCACTGACGATATGTGCGGTTTATATATCGGGAGCATCTCCGCACGGAATGAGTCTGCAAACGGGTGCCGACGGCAAAAGCTATATCAAATGGGTCGACTTCGGCATAACGGAAGCGGCGCTTTCCGATGCCGTCCGCCTCGGGATAAAAAGTCATGACGAAGGGCATGCTTTCGGCATGACGGAGCTGCTCGCTTATCTCGGCGCGCGGTACGGCGGCGACTTTTCCCGCTATAAAAAAGCCGATATGGAGAGCGCATATTCTTCTCTCTCGGAGGATACCGCATGTTTTGACTCCATGAAATATTATTCATATTATAAAGAAGCCTACGGCGCGGTGCTCTCGGGCTGGCTCGGCGAATACTCCTTCTATGAGAAGAAAGACGGCGGCTATACATATACGGAAAAATACGGGCTCAAGGTTTTTTCACCGATAGCCTCGGGCTTTTCATACGGCGATTATGACGATTTCGGCGCCGCGCGCTCATTCGGTTATCGCCGCCGTCATCTCGGACACGATATGCTCGGCAGTATCGGCACGCCGATAATCGCCGTCGAATCCGGTTATGTGGAAGCTATCGGTTGGAACCGTTACGGCGGCTGGCGCATAGGTATACGGAGTTTTGACGGCAAGAGGTACTATTATTATGCTCATCTGCGGCGAAATCACCCCTACGCCGATATGTATGAGGGGAAGATCGTCACCGCCGGCGATGTGATAGGTTATCTCGGCATGACCGGCTACAGCAGCGAAGAAAACAAAAACAATATCAATGTTCCGCATCTGCATATCGGCTTGCAGCTTATTTTCGATGCCTCGCAGAAAGACGGTACAAATCAGATATGGATAGATATGTATGAGATAATGAAATTTCTCTCGAAATACCGTAGCAAGGTTTACTACGACAAGGAAAAAGGGGAATATCTGCCCGTAAATCCGATAACGGATTTCTCTCTGCCGGATTGAGGGCGGTGAGGGTAGCGGATGCGACCGATGGTCGCATACCGGATACTCAAAGATGCTTTTTTATCGTACTTTTCACTGACGAAAAGTACGATAAAGTAACTTTTCTCTTATCGCGCTTTTGGTCATTCAAAAGCGCGAGAAGAAGAAAAGTTACTTTAAGTATCTTCGCGGGCAAACGATGTTCGACCCCTACAAGACAAATTTAAATATCCCCAACCCAAACAAAACTTCGGCTCCGAGGAGCCGAAGTTTTGTCTTTATGTTTCCTTATTTGCTTTTCCGCTTTGTCTTCTTTGCGTCTGCACCGACTGCCGTCGGCATTTCCGGCTCCGTGAAGTGCCTGCCGTAGTAAGCATTGAGATACATCTGCTTTATCTCGCTCATCAGAGGATATCTCGGATTTGCTCCCGTGCACTGGTCGTCAAATGCCTGCTCGGTCATATCGTCGAGCCTTGCAAGGAAATCTGCCTCATCTATATTGTAATCGCGTATCGTTTTCTTTATGCCGACGCGCTCCTTGAGCGTGTTTACCGCCTTTATGAGATTTTCGTGCTTTTCGATGTCACTCTTGCCGCCAAGCCCCAGATAATCGGCAACCTCTGCATAGCGTGCGAGCGTATGCGGATGGTCATACTGTGAGAATGTTCCCATCTTGACGGGAGCTTCGGAAGCATTGAAGCGAAGCACTTCTTCTATCATCAGCGCGTTTGCGATGCCGTGCGGCAGATGATGGAAAGCACCGAGCTTATGCGCCATGGAATGGCATACGCCGAGAAAAGCGTTTGCAAACGCCATGCCTGCCATGGTGGCGGCATTAGCCATCTTTTCACGAGCCTCAACATCAACCTGACCGTTGTCATATGCTCTCGGCAAATACTCGAAAATAACCTTGAGCGCACGCAGAGCGAGTCCGTCTGTATAATCCGTCGCCATAACGGAAGCGTAAGCCTCAAGCGCATGAGTTACCGCATCGATACCGGAAGCCGCCGTCAGCCCGCGGGGAGCACTCATATGGAAATCCGTATCGACTATCGCCATATTCGGCAGAAGTTCATAATCGGCAAGCGGATATTTCACGCCCGTTTTTTCGTCTGTTATAACGGCAAAAGGTGTAACCTCACTGCCTGTACCCGCCGAGGTAGGCACGGCGATGAAATATGCCTTTTCGCCCATCTTCGGGAAAGTATAAACTCTCTTGCGGATATCGATAAAGCGCATTGCCATATCCATGAAATCCGCCTCGGGATGCTCATAGAGAACCCACATTATCTTGCCCGCATCCATAGCCGAACCGCCGCCGAGAGCGATAATGCAGTCGGGTGCGAAATCGGTCATCTGCTTGGCTCCTGCAACAGCGCAGGCAAGCGTCGGGTCGGGAGCGACATCAAAGAATGTGGTGTGGATAATGCCCATTTCGTCGAGCTTATCCGTTATCGGCTTGGTATAACCGTTGCGATAGAGGAAAGCGTCCGTTACGATAAAGGCACGCTTCTTACCCATGACGTTTTTCAGCTCATCGAGAGCGACAGGCAGACAGCCTTTCTTTATATACACCTTTTCGGGAGTGCGGAACCAGAGCATATTCTCTCTCCTTTCGGCAACTGTTTTTATATTGAGCAGATGCTTTACACCTACATTTTCGGAAACGCTGTTTCCGCCCCATGAACCGCAGCCGAGCGTCATGGAAGGAGGAAGTTTGAAATTATAAAGGTCTCCGATGCCGCCCTGAGATGAAGGTGTATTCACGAGGATACGGCAGGTTTTCATTCTTGCCGCAAATTCATTGAGCTTAGCCTGCTCTGTTCCGGCATTGAGATAGATGGAGGAGGTATGACCGTAGCCACCGTCCGCAATAAGATGCTCTGCCTTGTCAAAAGCGTCGCCTATATCCTTCGCGCGGTACATGGCAAGCACTGGCGAAAGCTTCTCGTGAGCAAATTCTTCGGAAAGCTCTACGCTCTCCACCTCGCCTATCAGTATTTTGGTGCCGGCAGGGACCTTCACGCCTGCAAGCTCGGCTATCTTCGCTGCGCTTTGACCGACTATCTTCGCATTGAGCGCACCGTTTATGATTATCGTTTTTCTTACCTTTTCGGTCTCCTCGGGTGAGAGGAAGAAACAACCGCGGGCGGCAAATTCCGCCTTTACCGCGTCATATATTCCGTCGAGCACGATAACCGACTGCTCGGAAGCGCATATCATGCCGTTGTCAAAGGTTTTGGAATGTATTATCGAGCTTACGGCGAGAACGATATCAGCCGTATCGTCGATTATTGCGGGAGTATTGCCCGCGCCTACACCGAGCGCAGGCTTGCCGCTGGAATAAGCCGCCTTTACCATGCCGGGACCGCCTGTCGCAAGGATGATATCGGCTTCCTTCATGAGCAGGCTCGTCATATCAAGACTCGGAACATCTATCCAGTTGATGATGCCCTCGGGTGCGCCCGCCTCCACAGCCGCATCAAGTACAATCTTTGCCGCCGCCGCGGTAGAGGCTTTTGCTCTCGGATGGGGACTGATGATTATTGCATTTCGCGTTTTGAGCGCGAGCAGCGTCTTGAAAATAGCGGTAGAGGTGGGGTTTGTTGTCGGGATGACGGCGGCGATTACTCCGATAGGCTCGGCTATCTTTTTCGTTCCGTATGCCTTGTCCTCTTCTATTACGCCGCAGGTTTTAGTGCGCCTGTAGGCATTGTAAATATGCTCGGCTGCATAGTTGTTTTTTATCACCTTGTCCTCAACTATGCCCATACCTGTCTCGGCTACAGCCATTTTTGCGAGGGGAATTCTTGCCTTATTCGCCGCGATTGCCGCCGCCTTGAATATGGCATCTACCTGCTCCTGCGTATAGGTGGCAAATTTTCTCTGCGCCACTCTGACGCGGGCAATTGCGCTTTCAAGCGATTCAACGCTGTCTATCAGCGTTCTTGTGGTTTTTTCCATGAGCTTCTCCTCAATAATATTTTATGATTTGTTAATGTTTTTCTACTTTCTGACGCAGTCTCGCAAGCGATAGCGCAAGACTTTCATTCTGCACGGTGATTCCGTCGGGAGCGGTGAGTCGCGCCGATGAGAAATTCCATATTGCACGCACGCCGCTCCTGATGAGGAAATCAGCCGTTTCCTGCGCACAGTCGTGCGGGACGGTGATAATGCCTATTTCTATCTGTCGCATTCTGCAGTAAGACGGCAGCTCGTCAAGCGGGCGTATGTATTCGGAAAATTTCGTGCTGTCTGTATCAAATGCGTGCGATATAGTGATACCGTACTGCGTAAAGCCTCCGTAACCGAGCAGAGCGGAGCCGAGCTTTCCCGCGCCTACGATGATTGCCTCACAGCTTCGGTTTATACCGAGCGCGGATTCGATTGCCTCGCGCAGTTTTGCAACCTCGTAGCCCGTCTTCGGCTTGCCGGAGCCGCATACTGCGGAAAGGTCCTTGCGAACCTGAACCTCGCCGAGCCCGAGCGCTGAAGCCACTGATGTTGCCGAGATGCGCTGCATATCCTCCGGCAGAGAGTCGATGAAAGAAAGATATGACGGCAGTCTCCCCATGGTGGCACGCGATATTTCGTTTCTTTTCATTTTGCACCTCCTCCGAGAAATTACGGTTACATTATATCATGGGCGGACTGTTTTGTGAATTGCCGATTTTACATATCAGTATTGCATATATCGATATAACTGATACCGAAATGAGAAAAAAGCGATTTAATGTTGCTTTTCGGGAGAGGAAACGGCAAAAGAACCCCCCATCCCCCTTTTCACCAAAAAACACATTTTTCATATGATACATCGTAATTATGTGCAGAAAGAGGGAGATTTTTTCATGAAACTTGCGGCAACCGTAATTATCGCTTTGCTTCTTGCTTCGTCATTTGCCACGGCAATGTATCTTTTCGTATCATTTTTCGCAGAAAACGAGCTTGAAAAAAGCGAATTTGTAAAAATTACAAATAATCGTATAGAAATATTTGCAAATTACGAAAATTTGGAGTATTATATAAGATGCAGTATGTTTGCTTATGCACAGCAAAAGACGGTGATAGTGATACATATAGACAGAAGCGATGCGCATTTCGATGAGATTATGTATATAGCGGAGAGTTTTGCTTCACGTCACGGAAATGTGCGCTGCGAGCTTATCTGAATTTTAGCTGAGGAATTGAAATGGATTTAAAAAACGGTATTGCCGATAAGGAGGGGCTTCTCTCCATAGAAGGCTCTGTAGAAAAAATAATATATCAGAACGAAGAAAACGGATATACGGTATGTGAAATATTCACTCCCTCCGATGAAATTTTCACTCTCGTAGGCAATATGCCGTATCTCTCGGAGGGTGAGACTGTCTCGGCGCTCGGCAGTTGGGTTAATCATGCCACCTTCGGCAAGCAATTCAAGGTGGAATTTTACGAGAAGCAGCTTCCTGCCACCGAAACGGCTATACTCAAATATCTCGCCTCGGGAGCCGTACGCGGTATAGGCAAGGTGACGGCACAGCGGATAGTTTCGCAGTTCGGCGCGGACAGCTTTGAGGTTATCGAGCATAATCCGCAGTGGCTTTCCGAGATACCCGGCATTTCGCCGAAAAAGGCGGAGCAGATAAGTGCCTCCTTTGCGGCACAGTTCGGCATGAGAAATGTCATGATGTTCTGCCGCGAGTATTTCGGTCCGACGACGGCTGTCAGGATATATAAAAAATGGGGAAACGGCGCAGTGGAGCGCATAAAGCAAAATCCGTATATTCTCTGCGGAGAGATATACGGCGTCGGTTTTGAAAAAGCGGACGCCATAGCCAAGGATCTCGGCATGAAGAAAAACGCGCCCGAGCGCATCGCAATGGGACTGAAATATGTGCTCATGCACAATGCCGCCTCAAACGGTCATTCCTTTTTGCCGCTCGATAAGCTATGCGCCGTGGCAAAGCGTCTGCTCTCCTGCGAGATGAATGAAATAGAGGACGAAGCGGCGGCGCTGGAAACGCGCGGCGAGATAGTCTGCGTGCGCCATGAGGGCATGAAATGCGCATATCTGCGCGATTATTACGAGGCGGAAAAATATACCGCCGAAAAGCTCTGCGCGCTCGACCGTGCAGGCAAAAATCTCGGCGAGGACAATGTGCTCTCTCTTATCTCCATGGTGGAGCGCGAGAGCAATATGGAATATGCCGTGCTTCAGAAGCGCGCCATATGTCAGGCGGCAAGCAACGGCGTTTTCATCCTCACGGGCGGACCCGGAACGGGAAAAACTACCGTTGTACGTGCAATAATCCGCGTTTTTGACGCGATGGGGCTTCGCATAGCGCTCGCAGCACCCACGGGCAGAGCGGCAAAACGGATGTCGCAAAGTGCCGGTGAGGAGGCAAAAACCGTACACCGACTGCTCGAAATGGAATACGGTGCGGAGGACAAGCTACGTTTCCGCAAGAATGAAAAGGATCAGCTTGAGGATGACGTCATAATTATAGATGAAGCTTCCATGCTTGACCTGATGCTCACAGACGCGCTTCTCAAGGCGATAAAGCCCGGCGCGAGGCTCATACTCATCGGCGATGTGAATCAGCTCCCCCCTGTCGGCGCAGGTCATGTCTTCGACGATATAATCAAAAGCGACCGCTTTGCCACGGTCGAGCTGACGCATATTTTCCGTCAGGCACAGGAAAGTCTGATTGTTACGAATGCACACGCCGTAAACCACGGCGAATATATGAATCTCGAGAGTAAGAGCGGCGACTTTTTCTTCCTGCCGCGACAGGAAGACGCGCAGACGGCGGCGACAATAGCCGAGCTTTGCAAGAAACGGCTTCCGAAATCATACGGGCTGACTGTTTTTGACGGGATACAGGTGATAACGCCCTCGCGAAAGGGCGACGCAGGCACGGAGATGCTCAATTCCGCCCTGCAATCGGTGATAAATCCGCCCACGCGAGGCAAAGCGGAAAAGAAGGTTCGCGATTTCACTCTGCGTGAGGGCGACAAGGTGATGCAGATAAAAAACAATTACGATATAGAGTGGAATAAAAACGGCACACAGGGCTTCGGCATTTTCAACGGAGATATCGGCGTGATAAAGAAAATCGACCTGTCCGAGGAGCTTATCACGGTCGATTTTGAGGACAAAATATGCGAATATGACTATACCATGCTCGATGAGCTGGAGCTTGCCTATGCGATAACCGTGCATAAGAGTCAGGGCAGTGAGTATCCTATAGTTATCATGCCGCTCTATCGCTATACGCCTAAGCTGCTGACGCGAAATCTGCTGTATACGGCTATAACGAGAGCTCAGAGCATAGTTATACTCGTAGGCAACGGCGAGGTTGCAAAGGCAATGGTAGACAACAACAGGCAGACAAAGAGATATACGGGGTTACGCTATGCACTTGAAAAATATGATTGAAGCCGCGGCGGGATTTTTCGCCGTGCGCAAATGCGCCGTCTGCGGCAAAGTGCTTTCCGATGAAGAGCGAGGAGCTTTCTGCTCCCGATGCGAAGAAAAATACCGTGCGCTGAAGGATGAGGTCTGCACCGTATGCGGGCGCACCTCAGCGTATTGCCGCTGTGCCTGCGTGGGCGGTTTTCGTGATATCGGCGCAGAGAGAATGCTTCATCTTTTCTTCTATGACGGCGATTTTTCAAGAAGAGTCATCTATGCGCTCAAAAACGGCGGAAAAGCGAGACTGATAAAAGCTCTCGCGCATGAGCTGGCGGAGCTTATCTATCTTTCCAAGGGAAGCGACGATATTTCGGCATATACAGTGACTTATGTTCCGAGAAGCCGCAGAAATATAAAGAAATACGGCTTTGACCAAGCGAAAATGATGGCGAAATATATCGCGCGGGAGCTTGATATTCCGTTTTTGCGCACTCTTGTGCGCATCGGCTCCTACTCGCAGAAAGCGGCTTCGGCAGAGGAAAGGCGCGAGCGCGCCGAGCGCTCTTATGCGCTTGCGGATGCAGATATCGCAGGCAGAAAATTTATAATAATCGACGATGTGATAACGAGCGGAAGCACCCTGCACGCATGTATTTCGCTGCTGAAAGAAGCCGGCGCCTCGCAGATAATCGCGGCGACCGCGGCAAAAACACAATTTACGGCGCACGAAAGCGAAGATATGGCAGGAGAATATATTTTCCCGCCGGAATATTGACAAACGATGCCAACTATGATATACTGTACTATGTAAGATAATACAGTTAAAAGCGAACGGAGGTGACGGCTTGAAAAACATGACAAATGGCAAGAGAACCTTATGCATCGTGCTTGCCGTGCTGATATTGCTTTTCGCCTCTGCGGCATTTGTGCAGTTCGGGCTTAAAAAGGATATCTACGGTAAAACCATCTGTACCGCATACGGCATAATCGGCAGCATGAAGCGCGGAGAAAAGAATATTCTCGCCAAAAAAGAAATCGCACTTGTTGCTTATCCCGCGGAGGATATCATGGCGGGAAAAACTATGGCAAAGCCCGAATTTACGCTCTGGCTCGTCAATGCAACTTATCCGCTCGCGGAGGAGGAGCTTAAAAATGTCAATATGTGCGAGATAGGAAACGGGCGCACACTCTGCACGGAAGCATATGAAAATCTGAAGGCACTTTTTGCCGCGGCAAAGGAAGAGTGCGGAGATGAGCTTATCGTGACAAGCGGCTTTCGCACGCATGATGAACAGGCGGCACTTTATGTCAGTATGCCTGCGGTTGCCGTCGAAGCGGGGACAAGCGAACATCAATGCGGTTTTGCTGTCGATGTGAAAACGAGCGGCTACGGTCAGCGGCGGTTTGTGATGAGCCGCGGCGGAAGATGGACGGATGAAAACTGCTCGCGCTTCGGGTTTATAATACGCTATCCTTTCTATGGGAAAAAGACAACTATGGTCACATATGAGCCGTGGCATCTGCGTTATGTAGGCTATCCTCATGCCGAGATAATCAGCCGCATGAGAATAACGCTTGAGGATTACTACGGGATTTTTGAAAACGGAAAATACTATGAATACGGCGACTATCTGATATCGCATCAGACCTCGGATGACGGGCTTATCTATCTGCCCGAGAATATCGGCGACATCAAGGTATCTCCCGACAATATGGGCGGGTATATCGTGACGGTAAAAGTGAAATGATACAGATGTATAAATAGCAAAAAGCGTTGCATTGCAACGCTTTTTTGCTTGAATGAGGATAGAAGCGGGGCTTTGTTTTTTATTGTGATTTTATCGTGCTTTTCAATAACGAAAAGTTACTTTATGTTTCTTCTCTTTCAGAGTTCTTTTCGCTTGTCCGAAAAGAACGAAAAGGACAAAAAGAGGAAAGTATTGACTCCCGTCTCGGCGACGCCGACACACATGCTTCGCATATGTGTCAATCCCTCTTTTGAACACCTTCCGTCGCCTCGCGGCGACCGGTGCGAACACAATTCCCCGACCGTCCGGCAATTGC
>DODZ01000023.1:94141-94347 GCA_003524145.1 Candidatus Apopatosoma intestinale
TCGCGGTTCAGATTTGGGTGCGTATCTGGGTGCGAACATAGTGAGATAAAATTTGCTTTGCACAATACACATGTAACACCTCATCCACCGCTATCGCGGTCCCCCCTTCTCCCACTGGAGAAGGCTGGCAAAAATCCTTGCTTTCGTCAGCGCGTGTACTGGATTCACGCCCGCCAACCCTATTATGCGGGCGTGCAGACAATGCG
>DODZ01000022.1 GCA_003524145.1 Candidatus Apopatosoma intestinale
TTCTTTTCGGACAAGCGAAAAGAACATCAAAAGAAAAGTTTCTTTATGTTTCTTCGCGGGTCATCGATATAATTAAACAAAACACCACCACTCCATCCCATACAAAAATCTCAATAAAACGCGAAGAAAATTCCCTCTTGTCCTTGAAAAAAGTACCTCTATATGTTATACTATAATATAAAATTCACTTATATCGGAGTACATATGCACAGCGAACACAGAAAAAGACTGAAAGGGCGTTTTTTACGTGAAGGACTTGAGCATTTCGAGCCTCACAATGTTCTCGAACTGTTGCTTTTTTATTCCATTCCGCAGAAAGATACAAACGAAACGGCACATCTGCTCATGCAGAGATTCGGTTCACTGCAAGGTGTATTTGATGCGCCTTTTGAGGAGCTTTGCCGTGTTCCCGGGATAAAAGAGCATTCAGCTACGCTGATAAAACTCATTCCCTCTCTGGCAAGACTTTATGCTGCGGGAGAAACAACGGAAAAGACCACTCTGAAAACAAAAGAAGATATCGGTGCTTATCTTGCCGCGCGCTATGTCGGCATAACCTCCGAGGTCGTATATATGCTCCTGCTGGACAATAAATTTTCCGTTATCGACTTCATACGTGTGCATGAAGGCTCTGTAAATTCCTCGGCGATAACAATCCACAGACTTGTGGAGCTTGCCATGCTCAAGGGTGCCTCCATGGTTGTCGTAGCGCATAATCATCCTTCCGGTATGGCTTTTCCCTCATCCGATGATCTGCATACTACTCTGCTTCTGCGAAATGCCTTTCGCACGGTTGAAATCCCGCTTGTCGGGCATTATATAATAGCGGGAAACAAATATTTTGATATTCTCGATGCGATAAACGAAGGCGAACCGAAATAATATATCCGAAAAAGAAAGAAGGCGATATCCGTGAGCGAAAGCATATTCAGGCTGAAGAGCAAATTCATGCCGACAGGCGACCAGCCGCAGGCTATAGAAGCACTCTCACGCGGCGTTCTCGCAGGCGATAAAATTCAGAGTCTCGTCGGCATCACGGGAAGCGGCAAGACCTTTACCATGGCAAATATCATCGCCGCCTGCAACCGCCCGACACTCATTCTCTCCCATAATAAAACGCTCGCGGCACAGCTCTGCGGCGAATTCCGCGAATTTTTCCCCGACAATGCAGTGGAGTATTTCGTTTCATACTACGATTATTATCAGCCGGAGGCTTATATCCCCGGCAGAGATTTATATATAGAAAAAGATTCCTCCGTCAATGACGAGATTGACCGCCTGCGTCACAGCGCCACATCGGCACTTTTTGAGCGCAGAGATGTCATCATCGTTGCTTCCGTTTCGTGCATATATACGCTCGGTGACCCCGAGGAATACCGTTCGCTTGTCGTCGCCGTGCGCGAAGGCATGAAAATGAATCGCGACGACCTGATACGAAAGCTCATCGCCATAAGCTATGAGCGCAACGATATCTCCCCCGAGCGCGACAAATTCCGCGTCCGCGGCGATGTACTCGAGATAATGCCCGCCTCCGGAAAAGCGGCGATAAGAATCGAATTTTTTGATGACGAAATAGAGCGCATCTCCGAGATAGACACGGTGACGGGCGAAGTGCTCCGCCGCTTCTCCTACTATGCGATATATCCCGCCTCTCACTATGCCACATCTGCGGAAAAGCGCGAGGCGGCGCTTGCCGAAATAGAGCGTGAAATGCACGAGCGCGTCGCATTTTTCGAGAGCGAGGGCAAGCTTGTTGAAGCGCGGCGCATAGAGGAGCGCACGAAATACGATCTCGAAATGCTCCGTGAGGTCGGCTTCTGCTCCGGCGTAGAAAATTATTCCCGCGTGCTCTCGGGCAGACCCGCAGGCTCGACCCCGTACACCCTGCTCGATTATTTTCCATCGGATTTTCTGCTTTTCGTAGACGAATCCCATGTCACCCTGCCGCAGGTGCGCGGCATGAGCGGCGGCGACTACGCGCGAAAGAAAAATCTCGTGGATTACGGCTTCCGCCTGCCGAGTGCCTTTGATAACCGCCCGCTCTTTTTCCATGAATTTGAAAAAAAGATAAATCAGGCTATTTTCGTTTCGGCAACACCTGCGCAATATGAAAAGGAACATTCCTGCCGCATGGTGGAGCAGATCATCCGCCCGACGGGACTGCTCGACCCGAAGGTAGAGGTGCGCCCGCTCGAGGGTCAGATAGACGACCTGATGGGCGAGATAAGAAAACGCACGGAGCGCGGCGAGCGTACACTCGTCACCACGCTCACGAAGAAGATGGCAGAGGATCTCTGCGAATATCTTGAGATGAACCTGATTAAGGTGCGCTATATCCATCACAATGTCGATTCCATTGAGCGCATGGAAATAATACGCGACCTGCGTCTCGGTGTTTTTGATGTGCTTGTCGGTATAAACCTGCTCCGCGAGGGGCTTGATATCCCTGAGGTATCACTCGTCGCCATTCTCGATGCGGATAAAGAGGGACTGCTCCGCAGTGAAACCTCACTCATCCAGACGATAGGCAGAGCGGCGCGAAACGAAAACGGTGCCGTTATCATGTATGCCGATACAGTGACGCGCTCAATGAAAGCGGCTATAGACGAAACGGAGCGCCGCCGCACGATACAGGAAGCCTACAATAAAGAACACGGTATCATACCGAAAACGATAAAGAAGGATATCCGAGATCCGATAGAAATTTCCTCCAAGGACGACCTCACGCGCGCAGGAGAGGGCAAAATGTCGGCTTCCGAGCGGCGCACGCTCATAGAAAAGCTCACGGGCGAAATGAAAGCGGCGGCGAAGTCGCTCGATTTCGAGCGCGCGGCATATCTGCGCGATACTATAGCAAAGATAAGAAAATAAAGCAAAAATCAAGAAAGCAAAAGAAGCAAAAACAAGAAGAAGGTACAAAAATGCCCGCAAAAGAAATTCATGTAAAAGGCGCGAGGGTGAATAACCTCAAGGATGTGGAGCTGCGCATACCGCGCGATTCGCTCGTAGTTTTCACGGGGCTTTCCGGCTCCGGCAAATCCTCACTCGCTTTTGATACGATATATGCCGAGGGGCACAGGCGCTTTGTGGAGTCACTCTCCTCATATGCGCGTATGTTTCTCGGTCAGATAGACAAGCCCGATGTGGATTTCATAGAGGGGCTTTCCCCCGCGATATCCATAGACCAGAAAACCACCTCGAAAAACCCGCGTTCCACCGTCGGCACGGTGACGGAAATATACGATTATCTCCGTCTGCTCTATGCGCGCATAGGCATCCCGCATTGCCACATCTGCGGCAAGGAAATCCTGCGCCAATCGACCGACACGATAATAGAAAAGATAATGACCCTGCCCGAGGGTACGAAATTTCTCCTGCTCGCTCCTGTCGTCCGCGGTAAAAAGGGTATGCATGAGAAGGTTTTCGACGATGCGCGTAAAAGCGGCTATGTCCGCGCCCGCGTGGACGGCTATGTCTATGATTTCGATGAGCTGCCGAAGCTCGAAAAGAACATCAAGCACAATATTGATATAGTGGTAGACCGACTCGTGATGAAACCCGAGGTGCGTTCCCGCCTTGCAGGTTCACTTGAAACGGCACTGTCGCTCGCGGGAGGGCTGGCAAGCGTTTTCGTCCCCGAGACAAAGGAAGAAATGAAATTTTCCCAAAACTACGCCTGTGAGGAGCACGGAGTGAGCATAGGCGAGATATCGCCGCGAATGTTCTCCTTCAATAATCCGTTCGGCGCCTGCGAAAAATGCTCGGGCATGGGCGAGCTGAAAACGGTCAGCGCAGAGAAGATAATCCCCGATACGGGAAAGAGCCTGCGCGGCGGTGCCATCGCCGTAAACGGCTTCAAAACCATTGAGGAAGCCTCATGGAACGGACCGCTCATAATGCAGGTCTGCGCCGCATACGGTTATACCATAGACACGCCGATATGCGAGATGTCCGATGAGGCTCTGAAGGCTCTGCTCTACGGCACCGGAGACAAGATATACAACGTAGTCCGCGTTTTCGGCGGCGTGGCTCACAGGCAGAATACAACATACGCGGGCATAGTGAATATCATCGCCCAGCGCATGAATCAGTACCCCTCGGAATCGGACTACTACGATGAATTTATGGACTTCATTCCCTGCCCCGATTGCGGCGGCAAGCGCCTACGCCCCGAATCGCTGGCGATAACCGTCGGCGGGAAGAATATCTACGAGCTCTGCTCGATGAATATAAACGCGATACTTGATTTCTTTGAAAATCTGAAGCTCACCGATACACAGGCGCTCATAGCAAAGGAAATACTCAAGGAGATACGCTCACGCCTCGGTTTTCTGCGCAGTGTGGGACTTGATTATCTCACGCTCTGGCGCAAAGCGGGAACGCTCTCGGGCGGCGAAGCGCAGCGCATACGCCTTGCAACGCAGATAGGCTCCTCGCTTGTCGGCGTGCTGTATATCCTCGATGAGCCGAGCATAGGTCTGCATCAGCGCGACAACGGCAAGCTCATAGATACGCTGAAGCGCCTGCGCGATGTCGGAAACAGCCTTATTGTCGTAGAGCACGACGAGGAAACCATGCTCTCCTCCGATTATATAGTCGATATAGGTCCCGGCGCGGGTGTTCGCGGCGGTGAGATAGTCGCCTGCGGCACGCCTGCGGAAATAATGGCAAATCCCGCTTCGATAACGGGCGCTTATCTCTCGCACAGGCTCGAGATTCCCGTTCCCGACAAGCGGAGAAGCGGAAACGGCACTTTTCTCGAAATTTTCGGCGCGAGGGAAAATAATCTCAAAAATATCAATGTGAAAATCCCGCTCGGTATGTTCGTCTGCGTCACCGGAGTTTCCGGCTCGGGCAAATCCTCGCTGATAAATTCCATTCTTTTGCCCGTGCTTGCAAGGAAGCTCAACCGTGCCTTCACCTACCCCGGCAAGCACGACCGCATAGACGGCGTGGAAAACCTCGATAAGGTAATCTCCATAGATCAAAGCCCTATAGGGCGCACACCGAGGAGCAATCCCGCAACTTATACAGGGCTTTTCGGCGATATCCGCGAGCTTTTCGCGATGACGCCCGACGCCAAGGCGAGAGCCTATACGGCGGGCAGATTCAGCTTCAATGTACGCGGCGGCAGATGCGAAGCCTGCGAGGGCGACGGCGTGAAGAAGATAGAAATGCATTTTCTGCCCGATGTTTATGTCACCTGCGATGTCTGCGGCGGCAAGCGATACAATCACGATACACTCGAAGTGAAATTCAAGGGCAAAAATATATATGAGGTTCTCGAAATGACCGTGGAAGAGGGGCTTGCCTTCTTTGACGGTGTGCCGAAAATACGCAAAAAGCTCCGGACGCTCTATGATGTGGGGCTCGGCTATATCAAAATAGGTCAGTCCTCAACCACGCTCTCGGGCGGCGAGGCACAGCGCGTGAAGCTGGCGACAGAGCTTGCCAAGCGCGGCACGGGAAAAACGATGTATATCCTCGACGAGCCGACGACAGGGCTTCACAATGCCGATGTGGCAAAGCTGCTCGAGGTGCTCTCCAAGCTCTGCGACGGCGGAAACAGCATGATAGTCATAGAGCATAATCTCGATGTTATAAAAACGGCAGACTATATCATAGATATGGGACCCGAAGGCGGAGACGGCGGCGGCACTGTTGTTGCCTGCGGCACACCCGAAGAAGTAGCCGCCTGTGAAAAATCATATACCGGTCAGTATCTGCGTCGTATTTTCGAGGCGGGTGCAAAAAAATCAGATAAAACTAAAGCAAAAAGCAATAATAAGTAAATTTTCGGAGGAAAATAAAAAATGGCAAAGTCAAAATGGATATGGTACGGCGGCGATTTTGAAATTTATCACGCGATGAAGCAAAATCTGCGCCGCGAGCAATACGGAGTCGGCACATATGTCCCCATGTGGCGCATAGATATGCCCCGCCCGACAGCACTTTTCTATAAAATAGCCGTGCTCGAAAAGGAAGAGAAGATGACAGCCTATGCAAACGGCAACGGCTATGTCACCATCCAGTGCGATGAGCGCGTCCCCGACGGCAAGACGAAAAGAAATGTGCAGAAGTACAATCTCGGCGAGGAAATAACGCTGAAGCCCGGCAGAAACTTCATAAAGATTGATGTCGTAAGAACAGGCGGACTTCCCTGCGCTTATGTGATCGGCGATACGTTTGCCTCCGATTCAAGCTGGAGCGGCGCTTCGCTCGGCGCCGGCGAGGATTATCCGGTCGGCTCGCTCGATTGGTATACGGAGCTTTCCGATAATCCCGAAATATTCAAATTTTCCTATGAGCGCATCTATCCGGTAGTAAGCGAGAAAATAAACGGCGGCACGCTCCATGACTTCGGAAAAGAGACCTACGGTCCGCTTATTTTCGAAAACATCCGTGCCTGCGGCGGCAAGCCAATCCGCTTCAATTACGGCGAGAGCAGAGCGGAAGCACTCGATATGAGCGATAATGTTCCGCTCGTCGATTATCTTAACCCTGCGGAAAAGAAGATGACCTTCAGGAAGCGTGCCTTCCGTTATATCTATGTTTCCGATGACGAGGATATCTCCTATGATATCTCCTGCGACTATGAATATATTCCGCTCGAATACAAGGGTGCTTTCCGTTGTGATGACGAACTGATCAACAAGATATGGGATGTCTCGGCATATACGCTCCATCTCAATACTCGCGAGGGCTATCTCGACGGTATCAAGCGTGACGGCTGGCTCTGGAGCGGCGACGCATATCAGAGCTACTATGTAAACTATTATCTCTTTTTCGATAACGACAGCGTAAAACGCACGATAATCGGTCTCCGGGGAAACGAGCCGACAACTCAGCACACAAATACGATACTCGATTACAGCTTCTATTGGATATGCTCTGTCTACGACTACTATTTCCATACAGGCGATATGGATTTCGTCCGCTTTATCTACCCGAAGATGAAAACCATGATGACTTTCATCGAGACAAGATGCAACGAGCGCGGCATAGTCTCGGGCAAGCGCGGCGACTGGACTTTTATAGACTGGACGACCTTCGATACCGACGGTCCTCAGGCGGCGGAGCAGATGCTGCTTATTCATACCTATCGCACCATGGCAAAATGCGCCGCTCTCATGGGCGAGGATACGAGTGCCTATGAGCAGAAGGCAGAACGCCTCTATCACGCGGCAAACGAGCTTTTCTGGGACGAGGAGAAGGGCGCTTTCATCGACAGCTATACCTCCGGCAAGCGCCATGTGACGCGCCATGCCAACATTTTCGCGTTGCTCTTTGATACCACAAGTGAGGAGCGCAAGGAGAGAATCATACGCGATGTAATAAACAATAAGGATGTCCCGCCGATAACAACGCCTTATTTCGAATTTTTCGAGCTGGACGCGATGTGTATGCTCGGCGACCGCAAATATATGCTCGATATGCTCCATTCCTACTGGGGCGGCATGATAAAGCTCGGCGCAACAACTATCTGGGAGCAGTTTGACCCGAATGAAGAGGGCACAGAGCACTACCGCATGTACGGCAAGCCATACGGCAGAAGTCTCTGCCACGCATGGGGAGCATCGCCGATATATCTGCTCGGCAAATATATCCTCGGCGTCAAGCCTACCTCTCCCGCATACAAAACCTTTGAAGTCGCTCCCTCGGCATCGGGACTGACGGGTATTCGCGGCAGAGTGCCGCTTCTATGCGGCTATGTCGACGTAGAAATAAACGGAGATGAGGTTTCCGTTTACAGCACCTGCGATGGCGGCACACTTATCCTCGGTGATGAGAAATTTGCGATAGAAAAAGGCAAAAAAATCACCAAAACTCATAAAAACACCTGAGTTTACATAAAATTATCAGAAATGTTTACAAAATATCAATACTTTTACGAAAATATCTGATATTATATAAGATAGTTTAAGACAAATGCGAAAAACTAATACAAGTAACTGCTTTGCGGAGGTAACAGATGAAAATAAATGTCAAGGCTATTATCCTCTATGCGGTTCTGATATTCGCTATCATATTTACCGTGATGTGGATGTCGGGCGGCAAAGAGGCTGAAAATCTGACATACAGCGAGATTCTCGAAAAAATAACGAGCGGCGAGGTTTCCGAATTTACGCTGACAAATAAAAATGAACTGCGGATAAAGACCGAAAGCGGAACCTATACAAAGCGGCTTCGCGATGCGGGACTTTTCTTTGAGCAGATAGACCCTTATCTGCGCGAGCAGGAGGCTCTGCCCGAGGAGGAGCGCACGCTTAAAAAATACGAAATTCAGGAGCCGCGTGACGAGGGAATGTCGATTTTCCTCTCGTTTCTGCCGACAGCACTCATCATAATAGCGATGATAGTCATATTCGTGCTTATGTCAAGGAGCGTTAGCGGAGGCGGTAAGATAAATTCCTTCGGCAAGGCAAAGGCAAAATACGGCGTCGATGAAAAATCGCGCGTTTACTTCTCCGATGTTGCGGGCGCCGATGAAGAAAAGGAAGAACTGCGCGAGGTTGTCGATTATCTGCGTGACCCGGGCAAGTTTATGAAGCTGGGTGCCAAAATTCCGCACGGTGTGCTTCTCGTAGGTCCTCCCGGAACAGGTAAAACCCTGCTTGCCAAGGCTGTTGCAGGCGAGGCGGGCGTACCCTTCTTCTCAATCTCCGGCTCAGACTTTGTGGAAATGTATGTCGGCGTCGGTGCTTCCCGTGTGCGCGACCTTTTTGATACAGCAAGAAAAGCACCTGCGGCTATCATTTTCATAGATGAAATAGATGCAGTCGGCAGACGTCGCGGCACGGGTCTCGGCGGCGGGCACGACGAAAAGGAACAGACGCTCAACCAGCTTCTCGTTGAAATGGACGGCTTTGGCGGTCACAGCGGCGTCATAGTAATGGCAGCGACAAACCGCCCTGATATTCTCGATCCCGCATTGCTCCGTCCCGGTCGTTTTGACAGACAGGTGACAGTCGGATATCCCGATATACGCGGCAGAGAGGAAATACTCAAGGTTCATGCAAGAAATAAGCCTTTTGAAAACGAAGTCGACCTTGCTAAGGTAGCACAGCTCACCGTAGGCTTCACAGGTGCCGACCTTGCAAATCTGCTCAATGAAGCGGCACTGCTGGCGGCAAGAAAGTCTAAAGCTCTCATCGGTATGAACGATATAAGTGAGGCTTATCTCAAGATTACAACGGGTACACAGAAGAAAAACCTGAAGATGAAGCCCGGAGAAAAGCGAAAGACCGCTTATCATGAAGCGGGTCATGCTATCCTTGCTCATATCCTGCCTACACAGGATCCTGTTCGTCAGATATCTATCATTCCGAGCGGCAATGCTCTCGGTTATACACTCAATGTTCCGGAGGAGGATAAGTTCAGCGTTTATAAGAATGAGCTGAAAGAGCAGATAACTATGCTTCTCGGCGGCAGGGCGGCAGAGGAACTGGTATTTGCCGATATTTCCGGCGGTGCCTCCAATGATATTCTCCGCGCCACACAGACGGCAAGAAAAATGGTCACCAAACTCGGCATGAGCGATGTGATAGGCAATGTTCATTTCGGTTCCGATAACTCAAGCGATGAGGTATTTCTCGGCAGAGATTTCAGTGCGGAGCGCGATTATTCCGATGAAACAGCGGCAATCATCGACCGCGAGGTCAAGAGAATTATCGACGAGGCTTATGCAAATGCAAAGCGTATCCTCTCCGAAAACAGAGAACGCCTCGATTTCATCGCCGACTTCCTTGTGAAGCATGAAACAATGGATGATGTTCAGTTTAAAGCATATATGGATGAGAACGCTTCCGAAGAAGAAATTCTCAAGCTCACGGAAGAAAAACAGCGCAGAAGCGAAGAGGAAAACAAGAAGCGCGAAGAGGCGGAAGCAGAAGCCCGCCGTCGCGATGAGGAAGAGCGCCTGCGCCGCGAGGAAGAAGCAAAGCAGAAAAAGAGCGAATTTCCCGACAACCCGTTTTTCAACGGGCAGTAATACGATATGATAAAATACAAAACCCGAGGCGCCGCCTCGGGTTTTTATTGCACTTATATCAGTTGCAGATGCTTTCGATTAGTTGCGATGATTTATAGTCATTAAGCGTAACGGGTATAGTGCAGCTCTCGTCAAGCCTGAGATATGACATTTTGGCAGGTCCTTTGCTCGTCTTTACAGTCTCCTCGACCAGAGTCACCTTTCCGCTGCCGCTTACGCTATGAGAAGTCATTTCCACAGAAGAGTCGATAAGATTTATGGCATAGACATTAAAAATCATGCTGCCGTCGGTAGAAGTTCTTATCTCGGTAACATAATAATCCGGAGAAATCAGCTTTCCGTCTTTTCTTTTTCTGACTGCTGTGTTTTTCAGTTCATATCCCTCAATTGTGTAGTCGGAATCCGGTATCTGATTATCCTCTTTTATTTTTTTGATTATCTGCTCGATTTCATCATCTTTTATCTTTTTGGAATGAATAATGCTGAAAGCACAAATGCAGACAAGCAATGCAGGCAGCCCTATAGGACCTCCTCCCTGAATGAATATCGCCACGATTGCCGAAGCTACAGCTAAAATCAGCACGATAATTTCTGCTATGGAAAAATCCTTCTGATGAAAATACTTCTCGACTATGTTCTTGCCTTTCATTTTTGCAATCCTCCTATTGATTTAATCAGCGGTAATCCGCAATGTTCGCAAATATCGCTCATTTTGTCATTTGAGCCGCCGCACACAGCACAGTGGCAACGCGTGTCTGCCGCGGTAGGGAGTACAACGGTAATGCCGGTGCCATGCAGATGCAAAACTGTATCTCCGACCTTGTATGCCTCTGAATCCGACTTCGGAGTGATCGGAGTTTCGGCTGCCTTTTTTCGGAATGTTTTTCCCGTTTCATCCTCGATTGTAAGGTATATTATATTCTTTCTGTACATCTGCTGCTTAGTCGGCTTGGCAGCAGATTTGTTATCTGTTACAGTTTTCACTTTCACTTTCTTTACCACGCCGCAATAATCGGTGTCGGTAAAGATCCGATAAACTTTTGAGATAAAAACAGATGAAATCAGAAGCACGGGATAAAGCACAGACTTAAATGCGGTAAGATTCTCGGAAAAAGAACTTGCGCTCTTTTCAAACATTATGATTACAACCGCCATCAGAAGCACAGTAATAATGAAAAGGACTACCCTCCGCACCTTTTTTTGCCGAATTGCTTTCTTTATTTCATCCGGTATTGCCAACATGTAAAACTCCTCTTCTTTTTTTCTATATTTTAGCACAAATAATTGTATTTGTCAAGTACACTATGTATTATTGAGTATTGTGTACATTTTTTGGAAAATAGACAAAGCGTAAAGTCATAACCACCGGCAAAGC
>DODZ01000039.1 GCA_003524145.1 Candidatus Apopatosoma intestinale
GGCTTTGCCGGTGGTTATGACTTCAAAATACATTTATCATAAAGCCTGCTTGTTTAATTTATTAACCGTATCCGAATCCTTTACCGTCATTTCCACCCATCCGGGTACAAAGCCACTGCGCAATGCATTTTTTACAGACTTAAGATTTGACCATGCGCAACAATAAAAAGGAACTCTTCCTCTTGCCAATATTTCAACTGCAAGATTGCTTGTCAGCGCAGGGGCGATTCCCCCTCCGCGATATTCCGGCAAAACATCGACTCCTATCTGCCACATCGTGTCGCAATCCGCCGAGCAAGCCGCAAGCCCTATCAGCTTCTCGCCGTCATAGGCGCCGATACCGAGAACATCCAATTCCTTGCGCTCTTCGCAAAGCGCGTTGCTCCAAGCCGGAAGATATAAATCTTTAAAATCCTTTTGCTCCAACATTCTGAGTTGATATTTGCACTCAATTCCGGTCAAAATATCAACATTCGGAAGAAAGTATTCTGCCATGAAGCAAACACGATAACCGTATTCTTTCATTCTTTCGTCCAGCCAATGAATATTCGGGGTTTCAAAACAATTGTAAAATTCGAATTTGCTTAAATATATTTCGATAATATCTCTGTATTCGTCTTTTACGGAAGCGACAATATTGCTTCCATATGAGACCAAATTACACGCAATAGGCTCTTTATAATATTTTCGTGCCGATGTTCCTATTTCGGACCTGACAAATACATTTGTATTTTTAACAAAATCAGAACTGTGAGCATTGATATCCAGTGCGGATTGCCTCATGGCTATATCAAATACTTCTTTGTTTGTCATTTTTGTCTCCTTTTCCGTTTGTCTGCCGATATCTTAATTCTGCCATGTTTTTCGCGACTTTTATAAAGCAGGGACTTCATGCGAAGTCCTGTTTTTGTGCCGATTTATATTTTTTCGCGAGCTTTTTGAGATTTTCATAGCAGGAATACGGCACTGCGAGGTTGCCGTTCCCCTTGCCTATGGCAATATCGGGCTTTGCCGCGCCGTGAAAATCGCTGCCGCCGCTCGGTAAAATCTCAAGCTCACGGCAGAGGGCGAGCATATATGCGGTGTCGTCCTCCGAATATGTCGAATAATACGCTTCTGCACCGTCAAGCCCGTATGCCATCGCAGCGGTAAGAATTTCTCTTGTCCGCACGCGGTCGACATGGTAAAGCGGATGTGCCCAGACGGCGACTCCGCCCCACTCATGAATTTTTCCGATTGTGCGGAGAAAATCAAGCCTCGGCGCATGCACATAATATTTCTGCCCCTCGTCGAGATATTTTTCAAAAGCCTCGGAAACGGATACCACATAGCCTTTTGCCTGAAGAAGCGCACCGATATTTGCGCGGTTTCTGTTTCTGTTCGGGAAGCGTTTCACAAATTCGCCGTAGCTTATCTCAAATCCGTCGGCGGCAAGGCGTTCTATCATCTTTTTATTTGCCGACTCCTTGGCGATATTCCTCTCAACTACGTATTCCGATACATCATCAAAAACCTCGGGTGCGAGAAAAAGCCCGAGCAGATGCAGCTCCGTGCCCTCATAGTCTGTGGTAAGCTCTGCTCCGCAGGCGGCATCTATAGGCTTGCCATTCGCGGCAGACAGAAAGCGCTCACAACCATCGACTGTATTGTGGTCGGTAAGCGCCACGGCGCAGAGCCCTGCCGAGAGCGCAAGCTCTATCAGCTCCTCGGGCGTATGAGAGCCATCTGAAAAAACGGAATGCATATGCAGATCGCAAAATTTCTCTTGCATGATAAACCTCTTTTTTTAAAAGCATTTTTTCTTTTCGTATTGAAAAGTACAGGCTTTTATGATACAATATAAAAACAAACAATGATGAGGAAATTATTTCCCTTATAATTATACCTCATAGTAAAGTGAAAATCAAGAAAAAAACGCAGAAAGAGGTTTCTATATGAAAACAGGTGCAAAATGGATCTGCTCTCCCAAGGAGGCAAATGTTGTTGATTTCTACAAGAAGATAGCTCTCTCCGGCAAGGTGAAGAAGGCGACACTCGGCGCTTCCGCGATGGGACTTTATCTCGTGCGCATAAACGGCAAGCGCATAACGGATTCTTTACTGAATCCCGGCTGGACATCATACCATGTCCGCACTCAGTATCAGACGTATGACGTCACGGCGTTTCTCGGCGGCAAGAGCGCGGAAATTTCCGTTACAGCGGCAGAGGGCTGGGCAGTCGGTGACCTCACATGGAAGGGAAGACACCATGTTTTCTCCGATACGGTCAGTGTTATCGCGTGGCTTGATGTGGAATATGCCGACGGAAGAGAGGAACATTTTGCCACAGACGATACATGGGGCGTGCGTACCTCGAAGATACTTTATTCCGAGATATATCACGGCGAGACGGTAGACCCGACGGCAAGAATAAAAAAACTCGGTACTGCTGAGCTCAGCCGCGTGAAAACAAAGCTTATTCCGCAGGTGGGCGAGCTCATCCATGAGCATGAGCGGATTGCCCCGAAGGAATTTATTATCACGCCGAAGGGCGAGAGAGTAATAGATTTCGGGCAGAATATGACAGGCTATGTAGAGGTTCGCATCAAAGGCGAGCGCGGCGGCAGAATAGTTATGACTCATGCAGAGGTGCTTGATGCCGAGGGCAACTTCTATAACGAAAATCTGCGTTCCGCAAGAAGCAGAAACGAATATATACTGTCCGGCGGAGAGGATGTTTTCAAGCCAACCTTTTCATTTCAGGGCTTCCGCTACATCCGCCTCGATGAATATCCCTTTGAAGAGGTAGACCTTAATTGCTTTACAGCCGTTGCGGTTTATTCCGATATGGAGCGCACAGGCTTCTTTTCATGCGGAAATGCAAAGGTAAATCAGCTTTATCATAATGTTCTCTGGGGGCAGAGAAGTAATTATCTCGATGTTCCCACCGACTGCCCGCAGAGAGACGAGCGTCTCGGCTGGACAGGTGACGCACAGGTTTTCTGCCGTGCCGGCGCATATAATTTCGGTGTACACGATTTCTTCCGAAAATGGCTCGGCGATATGGCGGCAGAGCAGTCACTCCGCAATGACGGCGGCGTTCCGATAGTTGTTCCCGATGCTCTCCAAAGAGGTGCCGTGTGCTGCGCATGGGGCGATGCCGCCGGCATTATCCCGTGGGAGGTTTACCTTGCTTACGGTGATAAGAAAATGCTTGCAGAGCATTTTCCCATGATGAAAAAATGGGTTGAATACATACGCCATGCCGGAACCAAGGAATATCTCTGGGTGGACAGATGGCACTATGGCGACTGGCTCGCGATGGATGGTGTTGTCGGCGGCGATACGGGCGCAACACAAAAGGATCTGATTGCCTCGGCTTATTATGCGCGCGTGACGGATATTCTCGTTAAAGCCGGCAAACTGCTCGGCAAGGACATGAGCGAATATGAGGAGCTTTACCGTCATATACTCGATGCCTTCCATGACAACTTCATAGAAAACGGACTGCCCTGTATGTCCAAGCACATTTCTCTGCGCGATGAGAAAAACAGAAAAGAGCAGGCTATCATAAAGCCGATAACACAGACGACACTCGCGATGATACTGCATTTTCATCTCTATCGCGGCGAAGATGAGAGAAAAAGCATGGCGGATTGCCTTGCAAAGATTATCCATGAAAACGGCGACAGAATTAACACGGGCTTTGTCGGCACGCCTTATATTCTCCATGCGCTCTCCGAAAACGGATATACAGACCTCGCATATACGCTCCTGCTTCAGGAGAAGATGCCTTCATGGCTTTATTCCGTAAATCACGGCGCGACGACGATGTGGGAGCGCTGGAACTGCATAAATGAGGATGGCTCTTTCAGCAGCGTCAGCATGACCTCATTTAATCACTATGCATACGGTGCCGTAGCAGACTGGCTATACGGCGTATGCGCAGGTATAAATTCGCTGCCTGACGGTGCCGGCTATAAGCACATTGCACTCGCTCCGAAGCCATCAAAAAATCTCGGATTTGTAAACTGCAGAATCAAGACGGTTTCCGGTGAGGTTATTTCAAACTGGTATTATTCGGGCGAATTTATCCACTATGAGTTCAGCGTTCCTGCGGGCACGGTGGCGGAGCTTACGCTTCCCGACGGCAGAAAAGAGACTCTTTGCGGCGGTGAATATATTTTCACTACCAAGGCATAAAAAATCAAGGTGAAGGCGGCATTTGCCGCTTTTATCCGCTGAAAAGGAAAAATATCCCGAATGAATTTAGATATAACAAGATACAGTATCAGAGCAAAAATACGCAATCCCGCGCGAATTGCCGTAGTCGCCGATCTGCACAACGGCAGATGGCAGGAGATTTTTGCTGAAATAAAGAAAAACGGATGCGATATTATCGTTATCCCGGGAGATCTCACGGAGGGGATGCGCTCCTGTGAAAACGGGCTTGCTTTTCTGCGTGCGGCATCGTCTTTTGCACCGACATTTTATTCGATAGGAAATCACGAGATAGGGAGCCGCGAGCGGTATCTGCCGCTTGCCCGCGAGACCGGTGCCGTAATGCTGGACAATGCATACGTGCGCTGGCATGATATAAATATCGGAGGGCTGACAACGGGTTTCGATACACGCCAGAGCTTCCTCTCGAAAACGCCGCGACCGAATCTGCATTGGCTCTCAATCTTCAGTGCGCTCAGCGGCTATAAGCTGCTCCTTTGCCATCATCCGGAATATTATCCGCGGTATATCAGAAGCACAGGCATCGACCTGACGATATCAGGTCATGCACACGGCGGACAGTGGCGCATCGGCGGCAAAAGCATTTTTGCACCGGGGCAGGGACTTTTCCCGAGATATGCGCAGGGTCTGCATGAAAAGCGCCTCTGCGTCAGCCGAGGGCTTGCAAACAACACGGCTTTCCCGAGGTTTGGCAATAATCCGGAGCTTGTTTTCATCACGCTTGTTCCCGAGGAAAATCTGCACAGGTGAGGTAAATATGAAAAAGAGGCACGCAGTGCCTCTTTTTTGTCGGAATTTTATCCCGATGCGGCTTATTTGCCATTCTCTTCGTTTATATATTCCGCAAGGGCGGTCACGGGGTCATCGCTATCGAGCCAGTAGTCGGGAGCAAGTCCTTTACCCTCCTCAAAACCGTCCATATTGAAAACCTTATATCCCATGCAGAAAAGAATATTTGAATTCGGCAGATGATATCCGAGGATATCGCCAAACTGCCCACAACCGCAGGTTGCGCTGCCGACGGAAACGGAATTTTTCACCGACCTTGCATACATGACAGCCGATTCTCCCGAGGAAGCAACGTTTTTGTTTTGCAGAAGCCATAACTTACCGCCGAATTTTGAGGAGTCAGGATTGTTTTCGGGAAGCGAATGAATTTCATAGCTTTTTTCGTGCGCACTTTCCCGATTATCGCCTGCGAGCGGAGAGGAGAGCACGGCATAGTCCATCTCCCAGTTGGCATAACCATTCAGCGCATTGACAAACATTTCGGGAAATCTGCTGTCGCCGCCGGAATTTCCAAGCACCGACCAGATGAGATTTTTCGCGTTTTTGTATTTTTCTCCCATACCGGAAAATTCGTCTGTTTTCTCATCCGGCAGACCGTATGTTGTCTGATATACCGCGGGAATGCCGAGAATTTCCCTATCGTAAAGAAACCCGTCTTTCGGATTGCATAAATCGGTTTTGCATCTGTGGAGAGGAAGCTCTTCGCCGCCGAGGGTGAGAGCATCGACAGGCTTTTCGCTGTAGATGCCGAAGAGAAAACGCTCGCACCCATCATGCGAGGGAAGCGTGGGAAAGAGATTTTCCGATATTTCCGCCATGTCAGATTCCTTGCCACAGAGCGTAGCACAGCCCGAGATTACTTTGACGCGCCCGCCGTGCTTTTCAAGAAGCAAATCCGAAAAATACGCAATGAAGCAGTGCTTCATATTCAGATTTTTTTCTCCGATAAAAGCGAAATGAGTATCGTTTATATGCGGATAAAGTGCCTCAAATATTATTTCTTTAAGTCCGTCGGTCGATATTCCGACTGCGGGAATTTTTGCGATGATATCCGCCTTCAGCTTCTCAAAATCAACCTTATCACTGTAATAATCATATCCTGCATACGCATATTTTAAAATGTCAAAGAAGATTTCGATATCCTCCGATGCAGCATCGCGCGAAATATTCGGCACAGCCGGGTACTTTTCACGCAGTGATTGCTTATCCATATAAAATAAAGATGTGTAATCACAGCAAGGCTTCAGCTTTGCCGCAAGTGCCTCGTTTATCTCTACGGGTTGACCGGCACAATAGTATTTTTCAAATTCCGACGCTTTCATTTCTTACCTCCGAAATGTTCTTTGCTATGAATATACCATTTTGGGTGGGTGAAATCAACAGACTGACGGTTGAAAAAGGTGATTTTTTGTCAACCGATGGTTGAGCCGCTTATGTATGCACCCTGTCTATCGTCACGACGGCGGTTTTGCCGGTGTCCTCAAGTATGCCTTTTCGGATAGCTGCCTTGATATCATCGTCCGATTCCTTTATATCAAAGGGGACGGCGGCATCAAATATCACGTTTGTATGAGTAGGTCCCTTGACCATGCGGAAATCATGGATGGTGATACGCGGGTCTATCTCATGAACGCGCATCTGCGCTTCGGTTTTTGCCGCGTCCACCTCCTCGCTTCCGACTGCTATAGGGTCCATATGAATGACGGCATCACAACCGAGCTCGCGCGAAAGCTCTCTTTCGATATTGTCGATAGCATCGTGCGCTTCGATTAAGTCATCCTTGTCGCTTACCTCGGCATGGAGCGAAATCATTCTTCTTCCGGGACCGTAATCATGTACTATCAGGTCGTGCACGCCGAGCACTGTGGGCGAGCTTTTCGCTATGCGTATTATTTTATCCGTAAATTCCTTGTCGGGTGCCTGACCGAGCAGCGGCTGAATAGTTTCTATGGCGGAGCGTATGCCCGCGATGAGTATTACAACCGAGAGCGCAAGACCGCAATATGCATCTATCTCAAGTGAGGTAAAATGCGAAATCAGCATACATACAAGCACGGCGAGCGTGGAAAAGCTGTCGCAAAGGCTGTCTACCGCGGCAACTTTCACCGCATCGGAATTTATCTTTTTGCCTACAGCGCGGTTATAGAACGTCATATAGAGCTTCACAGCCACGGAAACGGCGAGGATAATCACCGTGAGAGAGCCGAATTCCGTTTCTCTCGGTGTAATAATGCGTTCTACCGAGGTAACGGCGAGCTCAAAGCCCATCAGCGTGACGGCAATTGAGACGAGAAGCCCCGAGATATATTCTATCCTGCCGTGCCCGAAAGGATGCGTATTGTCCGGCTTCTGCCCGGCAAGGCGAAAGCCTATCAGCGTTATCAGTGAGGATCCGGCATCGCTTAAGTTATTGAAAGCATCCGCCGTGACAGAAATGGCACCCGAAGCTATGCCGGCTACCAGCTTGCCCGCAAAAAGCAGAATATTTAAAAATATGCCGACAATGCCGCAGAGCATGCCATATGCCGAGCGCACACGCGGATTTTCCGTATTGTCTCTGTCCTTTATAAAAAGCCGTGAGAGCAGCTTTATCATTAAAATCACCTCTGTAGGAATATATAAAATTCCGCCGCGGGATAGCGGGCGGAATTTTTTTGTCTTTTTTGCTCAGCTTGAATAAACTTCTTTTTTGAGAATGCCGATGACGGGAAGATTTCTGTATTTTTCGTCATAATCGAGACCGAAGCCCACGACAAATTCATCCGGAATGACTTTGCCGACATAATCCGCCTCAAAATCGACCTCGCGGCGCGACGGCTTATCAAGCAGAGTACAGGTGCGGACGGATTTCGCACCGCGCTCCTTCATATATCCGGTCAGATTTGAAAGAGTTCTGCCGCTGTCGATTATATCTTCGACTATGAGAACATCACACTGATTGAGATCGCTTCTTATGAGATCAAGCAAAACCTTTATCTGACCGCTGGTCTTTGTTCCGCTTCCGTAGGACGAGACCTTCATAAAATCTATTTCACAGGGAATCGTTATCTTACCGAGGAGTGCGCCCATGAAGGGAAGTGCGCCCTTGAGCGTGCCTACTATGAGCAGGCGCTTGCCGTTATAATCTTCGGAAATTTTTGCGCCGAGTTTTTCCACCGTGTTCTTTATCTCCTCTTCGCTCAGAAGCACGGAGCTGATATCATTCATCATATTGTATTTCTCTGACATTTTTTCTCCCCCAAATTGCTTTATTTTTCAAAATAGTATATATATACCGAAGGTTTTTCGCCCTTCAGCGCATCACACATATCAAAGCCCGGATACCATATAACTTCGCCTCCGGCGCATATCACGGGGCGCCTATTTCTCGCCGAAAAGGAGAGCTCTGTGCGAAGCTTTTTGATTTTTCTTGTGATGCCTCCCGCGCGATAGCTGTCGGTCGGCTGTGCTGTCCTTGCCGAGAGCGCCGCATTTTCATTAAGACAGAAAGACTTTACAAAGTGCACGGAATAATCTCCGTATCGCGCCTCTGCCGCAGCGTCAGGCTCGTGCGAAACGAAAATAAGCGAATTGCCGAAGCGATTTTCACCGAGAACGAGAGGTATATCGAGGATTTTTGACCTCATGGCTTCTTCAAGTTCGATTCTCGTCATGAATGTGATACTATCGCCCGTTGCCACGGCAAAAATGCCGCATGGAAGCTCGGTTTTCTTTCCCGCGCCACCGCGCATGATATCGCAGACGGCGCGTATATGCAGGCTGTCTATATCTCCGCCGCCTGCCGCATGGTACATTCTTGCAAGCACTCTCGTGCGCACCGCTTCGTGGAGCGAGGTGAGTGCCGCTATGGGCACCGTGCGCCTGTCGGCAAGCGAGGCAAAAAATCTTTGTGCCTCTCCCTCTATAAAATCGCTGTCGCATGAGAGCAGGGAACAGAGACTGCCGAGAGAGTCATCTGCCGCGGGATTTATGCGGCGCAGGCGCGGAAGTATCTCATGCCTGATGAAATTTCTTGTGTAGTGCGTATCGGAATTTGTCGCATCGGTGACATATTCTATGCCGTTTTCGCGGCAGTATTCCTCCGTTTCCGCTCTCGTGCATGAGAGAAGCGGACGGATTATCGTAAAGTCTCCGCATGGGCGCGAGGCGGGAATACCGCAGGCTCCTCTGAGCCCGCTTCCGCGCACGATATTGAATATCAGTGTTTCGGCATTGTCGGTTTCCGTATGGGCAAGGGCAATATACTTTGCTCCGTGCCGCCGTGCGCAGTCCGCGAGAGCCGCGTAGCGCTCGTTTCTCGCCGTTTCCTCAACGGCGACGCCACCCGATATTTCCGCTATATTTATATGCACGGCTTCAAAAGCTATGCCGCGCTCCGAGCAGAAATCGCGGCAAAAGCGCTCGTCGCGCTCCGCCTCGTCCCCGCGTAGCATATGGTTTATATGGAGTGCCGTTATGCGGGCACCGAGAAGCATATCCGAAGTGAGAAAATGAAGCAGAGCCGCGCTGTCCGCACCGCCTGAGAAGCCGACGACAATCCCTTCGGGAGCATCGCCTGCGAGCGGCACGCCGAGCGCTTCAAGCATTCTTCGCCCTTTTACCGAAAGGATGCTCATGGGTGTCACGGCTCCTCTCTGTCCTCAATTGAAGTAAACCTCGAATACCTGCCGTCAAAGCCGAGCTTGACATTTGCCGTCGAACCGTGACGGTTCTTGGCGACAAGGCATTCCGCCTGTGATGTGCCGGCACTGTCAACGCCGCCGACGGCATCCTTGCCCTCGGGCGCGTTTGCATAATATTCATTTCTGTAAAGGAACATTACTATATCCGCATCCTGCTCGATGGCACCTGAGTCACGCAGGTCGGAAAGCATGGGTCGCTTGTCTGTTCGGCTTTCGGGTCCGCGGGAGAGCTGAGCACAGCATATGCAGGGTACGCCGAGATCCTTCGCAAGCAGCTTCAGCCCTCGCGAAATATCGCCTACCTCAAGAACTCTGCTGTCGCTTCGCCTGTCGCTCTGCATCAACTGAAGATAATCGACTACGACAAGCCCGAGATTCTTCACTCGGCGCAGCTTCGCCTTCATTCCCGTGACGGTTATCGCGCTGGACGGGTCTATGAGGATATCGCATTCATAGAGCTTGGAGGTGGCATAAGCAATCTTCTGCCAGTCCTGCTCGGAAATCTTGCCCGAGCGCAGAGCATAGCTGTCCACACCGGCTTCACTTGAGAGCATACGGGAAGCGAGCTGCTCCGCCGACATTTCAAGGCTGAAAACACAAACGGTTTTCTTCTGCCGTATGGCGATATTCGTCGCTATATTCATGGCAAAGGTAGTTTTACCCATGCCGGGTCGTGCTCCGATAAGAACAAGGTCACCCTTGCCCATGCCGACGATTATATTATCAATGGCGGAAAAACCCGTAGGCGTTCCCGAAACGGCCGCAGGGTCTGTTCTTATCGCCTCGAGCCTGTCATAGGTCATACCGAGTGCATCGCGTATATGAACAAAATTCTGCGTTTCGTTTCCTTGAGCGACATCGAAAATTTTCTGCTCGGCATCATCGAGGATATAACGTACTTCGCCGTGCGCGGCATATGCATTTTCCGTTATCGCTTCGGAAGCCGTTATCAGCTTGCGCAGAATACTTTTGTCCTTGACAATCTGCGCATAATCCTTGATATTTGACGCAGTGGGAACGACCTCCGCTATCACGCGCAGATATCGCTTTATTTCATCCTCTGTATATACACCGCGGGAAACGAGCATATCAATGAGCGTGATGAGGTTTATATCCCTGTTTTTGACGAAAAGCTCCTGCATCGCCGCAAAAATTTCGCGATGCTCACCGATATAGAAATCGTCGCCCGTCATGATAGAGCCGATATCATTGAATTTTTCGGGGTCTATGAGTATTGCTCCGAGAACGGATTGCTCCGCCTCCAGCGCAAAGGGGACTGTTCTGCCTGCTTCTGCCATAACTTAATCCTTCATGAGTGAATTTTTCTTTTGCGGATTATTTCTCCGCTACAACAACATTTATCTTTCCCGAAATATCGCCGTAGAGCTTGACCTCGAGGCTGTATGTGCCGAAAGCCTTTATCGGCTCGGGTATTTCTATCTTTCTCTTGTCAACTTCAATTCCTGCCTGCTCGAGTAGCTTTTCCGCTATTTCCTTTGACGTGACGGAGCCGTAGGTTTTTCCGTCTGCTCCTGCCTGCGCCGCTATCTTGACCATTATGCCTTCGAGCTTTGTGGCAGTCGTGCGTGCGGCTTCCTTTTCAAGCTCTATTTTGTGAAGCCTTGCCTCTTCCTTGCCCTTCATTTCGTTCATGAGCTTTGCATCGGCTTCTGCCGCGAGCTTTTTCGGGAAAAGAAAGTTCTTTGCATATCCGTCCGATACTTTTATTATATCGCCTTTTTTACCCTGTCCTTTTACATCGGCTAAAAGTATTACCTTCATTTGCATATACCTCTTGATTCCATAGATTTATAATAATAATACCACAGCTTTATCCGCAAGTCAACAGAATTTGCCGAAAAAGAGAAAAGCTGAAATTTTTTTGCAAAAACTCTTGACAAAAGCAAAAATGCATGATATAATGCAGAAAAATCAAACCTGCGAAGAAGAAGAGTAGTCGAAGGGCGATTCTCAAAGCGAGCTGTGGGCGGTGAGAGCACGGCAGAGGAGTTTTCGATGAATGGGCTTCCGAGGGCGGACGAAAGCCGAAAGGCAAGTAGCAATCGACGGGGTGCGCTTCCGTTACCATGGCGCCGCGTATATTCTGTACGCGATAAAGAGGAAGTATTTTTATATTTCCATTCGGGTGGCACCGCGGATATGTTTATTCGTCCCGAGTATCGAGAGATACTCGGGGTTTTTTTATTTTTTTGCAAAGGAGAAAAGATTATGTTTGTACTGTCAGGGCGATGGCGTGATTTGAATTCAAGCAGGAATCACATAATAAAACAAAAATCTGAAAGGAATTTAAAATCATGAAAAAAACAGTATCTTTAATAATTTCCGTAGCACTTATCGCTATGTCGCTTCTTGCTTTCTCCTCCTGCGGAGAAAAGGCAAAACCAACCATAGGCATCATTCAGTTCGGCTCACATGAATCTCTTGTAAACTGCTATGAGGGTATCATTCTCGGTCTGCGCGACAGCGGCATAGACCTTAACGACTATAATGTAGAGCTTCTCAACAGCAATTTCGACCCGAGCGTATCGCAGTCACAGGCAAAAACGCTTGTAAACAAGGGCGCCAAGGTCATCATAGCTATAGCAACTCCCTCTGCGGTAGCCGCCGCAAACGCCGCCGACGGTGCTGTTCCCGTAGTTTACTGCGCAGTTACCGACGGTGCCACAATGGCAAATTACGAAAATGTGACAGGCTCCTCCGATATCCCGAATGCCGAGAAACAGCTTGAGGTTGTCATGGCATATATGGGCAAAACCGATTCGCTCAAAATAGGCGTTCTCTACTCCACAGAGGAATCCAGCTCCCCTCTTCAGGTGGCAAACCTCAAGAAGGCGGCTGAGGCTGTAGACAGCATGAATGTCACCATAGTCGACAAAGCCGTAGCCGATATCAACACCATCGACACAGCGGTAAACAGTCTCATTGACAGCGGCATTGACTGCTTTGTAAATCTGCTCGACAATACAATCGTCGGCAAGCTCGAATCCAATATTCTCCCGATAACCATGGAGAAGAAAATACCCGTTTTCGGCTCTGAGGTTGAGCAGGTGAAGAAGGGTTGTGTCGCAAGCTCCTCCATCGACTATAAAAATGATGTCGGTATGGCGGCAGGCAAGGCAGCGGCAGAGGTTCTCGGCGGAAAGAATGCTTCCGATATTCCTCCCGTGGTAGTGACAAACCCGCAGGTTTATATCAACAGTGCCGCCTGCGAAGAGCTTGGGCTCAAGTTGCCCGAAAACACACTCGGTGCAAAGGATGTTTCCACTCACTGAACTGAAAGGATAAAGAAAAATGCTTTTTCTGGGAACCACCATAGACGGACTCCAGATGGGTCTGTGCTTTGCGATAATCGCACTCGGAGTATATATTTCATATTCGATACTGGATTTTCCCGATCTTTCGGTCGATGGCACATTTCCGCTGGGCGGAGTTTGTGCGACTATATTCATGCTCCGTCTCGGAATAAATCCGATAATCGCGACGTTGCTTGCTTTCTTTGTCGGCATGGCGGCAGGTGCCGTCACGGGGCTGCTCCATGTGAAATTCCGCATATCGAAGCTTCTCTCCGGTATCATCGTGATGACGGCACTGCTCTCCGTCAACCTTGCGCTGACTAAGCTGCTCACCGGTACAGGATATACCACGACTATCTTCTCCTACAGGAGCAAGGGACTTGCGGGTATGTTCGGCGGGAAAGCCGTAAAAATTTTCGGCGAGAGCGCAGGCGCAAAGGATATGGCGACGATAATTATCCTTCTTCTTGCCGTCATCTTCTGCAAGGTATTCGTAGATCTTTTCAAAAAAACAAAAATGGGATATATGCTCGGGGCGACAGGCGGAAGCGAACGTCTTGTCACTTATCTGGGCAAAGACCCCGGCACATATAAGATACTCGGCATCTCTCTTGCAAACGGGTTCGCTTCCATGGGCGGTGCGCTCTATTCTCAGCTTTATATGCAGTATGACAATAACTCGGGCAGCGGCAAGGTTGTGCTTGCCCTTGCCTCGGTTATTATAGGCATGGCGGTATTTTCAAATATCAGATTTATGCAGAAAACGACAGCCGTCGTACTCGGCGCGATAATATATTCGCTCTGCCTGAATTATCTCGTGCTTGTGGACAGGGACGGAATATATCTGAAGCTCATGAATGCCGTGCTTTTCGCGCTGATTCTTATTTTCAATGATAAGATAACATCATTTCTCTCAAAAAAGCAGATAAAGGCAGGTGGCAAAAATGCTTGAACTCATCGGAGCAGACAAGACCTTCAACCGCGGAACGGTCAATGAAATCAAGCTTTTTGAAAATTTTTCGCTATCTGTGAAAACGGGTGAGTTTGTCTCTGTTGTCGGTTCAAACGGCTCGGGCAAGACGACACTGCTGAATCTTATCAGCGGCAGTATCCCCATCGATTCGGGCAAGGTGATACTTGACGGTGTAGATATGACAAAGCTGCCAGAATATAAGCGGGCAAAGAAAATAGGCAGAGTTTTTCAGGACCCTGCCGTCGGCACCGTGCCGTATATGACGATAACAGAAAATCTTTTCCTCGCCGCAAACAAGGGCAAGCCGTACAATCTCTCGTTTGCCGTGGACAGGAAGAAAAAAGAATATTTCCGCGAAATTCTGCATACGCTCGGGCTCGGACTTGAGGATAAAACGGAAATCCCCGTCGGGCTTCTCTCGGGCGGTCAGCGTCAGGCACTCTCGCTTATCATGAGTACGCTCACACCTGTGGATTTGCTTCTGCTCGATGAGCATACAGCGGCTCTCGACCCGAAAACGGCGGAAACGATAATGCTCCTCACGGACAAGATAGTGCGCGAGAAGAAGCTGACCGCCATCATGATAACGCATAATCTGCGTTATGCCGTTGAATACGGAAATCGTCTCATCATGATGCATGAGGGCAAGGCGATAATAGATAAAGCAGAAAACGAGAAGGCACAGACGGAAACTGCGGATATTCTCCGCGTTTTCAATGAAATAAGCATAGAATGCGGTAATTAAAAAATCGGCAGGGAAGCCCCTGCCGATTTTTGTGTTTTCGGGTTGGTTTTATTTCGATTTTCGTTCTCTGCAATACGGCATGATAACTGCACGGTACTCACAGCCGCTTATCCCTTGTTCTTGGAATTATTTCGATGGACTACCAGCACATTTAAGCAGTACGGGCATCTGATGCGGTCATTAATCAGCAAATCAAAAATGGATGTCGGAATAAACTTGCCGCAGATCGGGCAGGATATGCCGGGTGTTTTTGATGACGTACCGCCGGAAATTTCCTTCAGATCTTCGTCCGTGAGCAGGTATTCTTTCTTTTCGTTGTTTTTGTTATCCATAATTATATTCCTTTTTTTAATCTGAAATTTTATTAAATATTTGTACTGTAGCAGGGCAGAGCCGCCGCTATTTTTTCGGCGTAGCCCTTCTCCCAAAAAAGACATTTTGAGGGGTCAATTCCGAGTTTATCCCCCGTAAGTGCGAGCGCAATCGCACGGCAACCGCCGTTGCATTGCTCAAAATGAGCGCATTTGCCGCATTTTTCGTTTTTGTCGCGCAGAGTGCCTATAGTCGTGCAGACCTCATCGAGATACTTGCCGCCGGAGAGCATATCGCAAAGCGGCGTTCTTTTCAGATTGCCGAGAAAATCACCGTGCTGTTCATAATAGCCCGACATCTGATGGCAGGGATAGACATTGCCGTTTGCCGCCACAGCTATCATTCCGCGATTTCCCTTGCATACGGGCGCACTGTCGCGATATTTGCCCGTGCATGAAGCGACGGCGGCGAGAGTATAGAAATTATGCATCGGAAAGAGCGTTCCGAATTGCCAAACAGTCAGATTCATACGGTGGTCACCTGCCGCGTACTCACGCCAGAGCGCGAGCGCCTCATCGAAATATTCTCCGAAGGTAAGGCGGGCATCACCTGCATTCTGCACCCATCTGGGGGCTTCCGTGGTGCGTATTATACGCATTTCATCGACACCCATCAAGTCAAGCGCATTTGCCGTTTCAAGCATACTGCCGTGATTGCGGCGGTTTATATTTGTCTGCACCTTGACGCGAAATCCGGCTTCATGACAGAGCGATATCGCGCGCAATGCCGTCTCCTCGGCGCCCTTGTGATTTCGCATCCGGTCATGATAACCGATGCCGTCAAAAGATATTTTCATAAGCGGCATGCATCCGAGCGCCTTCATGCGCAAAAGCGTCTGCCTGTTTATGAAATAACCGTTTGTATTCAGTTCCTCAACATACATTCCACGCGAATAAATTCCTTCGAGTATATCGAAAAAGTTTTTATGAAGCATCGGTTCGCCGCCTGTTATCGTAAAGGCATTGATACCGCAATCGCGTGCCTCATCGAGCAGATGCTCTGCCTCCTCCCTGCTCCATTCGCTCATGAGCGGAGCATTGTCGGCGGCATTGAAGCAATGAATGCAGTTGTAGTTGCATTTGCCTGTTATCATCCAGTTCATAGCAGGGAAATATCTGTTGTTGCAGATGCGTGCTCTGCTCCAATCGGAGAGATTTTCGCCGTTTTTCGCTTCACTGATGAAGCCTTTTTCCGTCAAATCGCGTGCAAGAGAGCTTTCCTCTGCCGACGGCAGCTCGGTTTTTCCGTCGCATGACGACAGAAATTCAAATTCTTCTTTTTTCAGCCCGATTGCATTCCGCTCTCCTTTTATGTAATAGGCATATGGTACAAGCTGCCATGAACGCAGAGCAATATTCGGATTTAATATATATTGCATTGCTTTCTCCGTTTGAAGGTCGGTTATTTTTGTACTTTTACAAATCTCGGCGCGGTATAAATCAGCCGTGCCGAGATATTTTCAGAATGATGAGAAATTTAAATCTCAGCTGCGCGATATATCAGCCCTTTTTGCTGTTAGCAGGATGATAGCACTCACGGGGTTCAGCCGCTTCAGCCGCTTTTATTATCAGCTCTATAAGAGTTGTCCAGAGGGAACCGCAGACAGCGTTGGGGTCAACGCCCCAGTATTTGCATCTGCAGCAGGTGCCTTTTATGCCATAGGTGGACTGTCCGTCAGCATAATGCTTGCATTTATAGCCGCTGGTGGTCTTAAGGCGTCCGCCATCAGAGTAGCATCCGCCGCCTGCAACATTGTCGAGTTCTTCGTCGGAGAGCTCGCCGAGCGCCGGATGAAGCCTGCCGAAATATTCATTTGCGATTTCTTCTGTGATGTCTATGCCGTTTTCTTTTGCGAGAGCCATGAGCTCCTCGGGGGATTTTGCTTCTTTTGCTTTTGCCATGATTTCATTATTTATTGCCATGATATTTCTCCTTTATAAGTTATCTTTAAATATGTCGGATTGAATTTTGTTCAGCTCTGTAATATCATCTTTTTATATTATTTCTTCATATTGACGGGGTTGTTGCAGAGCCACAGCCCTTTTTCATACGTGCAGTAATGGCAGGAGTGGCAATACGCGGCAACACGGCAGGTATTGCAAGATACAAATAAGCCGTCTATATCGCACTGCGAGCCGTCGTCCTTGCAGCGCCATTCATCGCAGTAGTGCATTACGGAAATAACAAGCCTGTCGCCATTGTAGCATCCGCCGCCAGATACATTGTCAAGCTCATCGTCGGAGAGCTCGCCTGTTTTGGGATTCAGCAGGTCGAAATAAGCTTTTGCGCTCTCTTCGGTAATTTCTTCGCCGCTTTCCTTTGCCAGAGCCATGAGCTCCTCGGCGGTTTTTGCTTCTTTTGCCTTTGCGATGAGTTCATTGTTCATTTTCATGGTTGCACTCTCCTTTGCATTATATTTTTTTTGTTTGCTGTGATAGGGTTGCTTTAAGCCACATCAAAGCAGACTCTTGCCGGCTCAGCTGCTTTTGCAAAGCCGTATTTCGCACTTTCCCTTATGCGCGGCTTATTTGCGGGGAGGAAATTCAACGCGTTTGTGAAGCGAGATACCTCCTGCGACCTGCTCCAGCTCATCATCATTGAGCGGCAGCTTGGCAAAAAGCTCTTCTGCCTGCGCCTCCGTCAGCGTGATGTTTTTGCCCTCAAGGAGTGTTTTCAGCTCCTCGGCGCTCTTTGCGCCTCTTACTTCTTCGAGTGTTTTTCTTTCGATTTTCATTGTTTATTCTTCCTTTCGTTAATTTGCGGCGGATGTATGAAAAGCCCGTCCGCCCGAAGCTTTTTTGCCTTTTCCTATCTGCTTATCCGCGTCCGCAGGTCGTGCAGTGCGCTTTTGTGCAGTATTTTTACATATGCATATGAAATTCCCATGCGGTCGGCGATTTCCTTCAGCGTCATTTCTTTGTAGTATCTGAATATTATCAGCGCACGTGAGCGCTCGTCAAGCTCTGTGAGTGCCTTACCGAGCTCGTGCAGTGATTCCTTTTTCAGAAATTCATCCTCTTCGAGGTCGCCGCAGGAAAAATCTTCGGGCAGTTCCTCTTCGCTTCTGTTCGAGCGGAAATAGTCGATTACTGTATTTCGCGTAACGGTGTAAATCCATGTCGAGAGGGAAGCACGCTCTCCGCCGTATGATGAATATTTTTCGTACACCTTCAGGAATATCTCGCTGACAATATCTTCGGCATCGTGCCGGTTTTGCAGCTTTCCGAAAACATAGCCCGCGACCTTTTTGCGGTATTCTGTGTAAAGCTCTTCTTTTTCCGCCATAGAGATCATGATGCACCGTCCTCGTGGTCTTTGCGTTTGCTTTCCGGTGCTGCCTCTCCCGCGGCGCTGACCTGCGAGAGCATATCGTCCGATATTTCGATGCAGAATGCTCCCTCGGCTTCGTCTATCAGTGCTTTCAGCACAGGGTCGTTTTCAAAGCGCTGATAGTCAAAAAGTGCGAAAAGCTCTTTTTCACTTGCAGAAAAGGTCTTTTTCTGTTGATTGTTTTTTCTTCTTATCACTTTCTTTCTCCCTTCTGCTTATTTATACGGAGTAAAAATGAAAAAGGCTAATGAAATTTCAAAATTTTTTATATTTTTTCAAAATTCGCCTTTACTGCGCTCCGTCAAGGCGCTGCCGCGCGACAAGCTCGGCAAAAAAGCCGTTTTTTGCAATAAGCTCGTCGTATTTTCCGTCCTCTATTATCTTGCCTTGGTCGAGAACGATTATCCTGTCGCACTGCTTTATCGTGGAGAGGCGGTGCGCGATGATGATGCGGGTGCATTTGAGTGCGTCAAGCGACTCGGAAACCTTTTTCTGCGTCATGTTGTCGAGTGCGCTTGTTGCTTCGTCAAACATGAGTATCTTCGGCTTCGGTGCGACGGCACGCGCAATCATCAGTCTCTGCCGCTGACCGCCCGATATGCCTCCGGAGCCCTCGGAAATAACGGTATTCATGCCCATCGGCATTTTTCTTATATCTTCGGCAATGCCCGCAAGCTCTGCCGCCTCCCATGCTTCATCCTGCGAGAGCCACGGTGCGGAAATGACGATATTTGAGTAGATATCGCCCTGAAAAAGCTTGCCGCTTTGCATAACGACGCCGACTCTGCGGCGCAGGGAGCGCAGATCGATGCGTTCGAGATCCTTTCCGTCATAGTATATGGCACCCTTCTGCGGATGCTCAAAGCCGAGCAGCAGGCGCATGAGGGTCGACTTCCCGCAGCCTGTCTTGCCGACTATCGCGACATATTGTCCCGGGCGTATTTTGAGCGAGAGATTGTCGATGATGAGCGGCATATTTTCGGAATATCTGAAAGAAACATTGTTCATTTCTATTCCGCCCGAGAGGCGCGTCAGCACCTGCTTGCCGTCCGAAACCTCCGGAACGGCGTCAAAAAACGGCTGTACCATTGTCAGCATCGGTTTTATCTGCGCGATATTCAGCGCAATTCCCGCGAGGGCACCGAAGGCTCCCGAAACCATACCGTATGCGGTATCGAAGGCGTAGTAATCGGCGACGGAAATGCCGGATTTCACCGCCATGGTATACATCACAAGCGTTCCGACAAGGCTGATGGCAAGCGCTATGACGGAATTGAGCTCGATGAAAGCGGGCGGACCGTACTCAAGCTTCGCGCTCTGTGCATAGAGATTGCCCCATCGTGCAAAGGCGCGCTTCTCGGCGCCCGCAAGTTTTATTTTCTGTATTCCCGTGATGAGCGAATATGTCATGCCGCTTTCTTTGCCGGAGAGCTCCATCAGACGCGTGCTCAGTTTCATCTGTACAAGCGGCGAGACGACGGAAAATACCACTGTTACCAGTATGATAAGCAGTGCGGGCACGACAAGCATCGGAGCATAGGCAAAAATCTGCGATATGTAGATGAGAGAAAACACCGAGGTCAGTCCCGTTGAGAGCACGGTGGAGGGAGCATCTTGCAGAGCGCACCGACCTGCGAGGCACGGCTTGAAAGCTCGCCGGAGCTGTACTGCTTGAAAAAGTCGGCGGGCAGTGACATGATACGCATCATCGTAGCCGCCTCTATGGAGATATTCAGCTTTGTCTCAATCCGCGCCGTTATCATATTTTTCACGGCGGAGATAAGCAGAGTGCTCACCGAGACCGAAACTGAGAAAAACGCTATCGCGATAAGCAGGCGTACATTGCGCGAGAGCAGTACGCGGTCAAAAAGCAGCTTTGTAATCATCGGAGATATCATGCCTATGAGCGAGAGCGCGAGAGTCGCCAGCGCTATCATCACATAGTCGGAGGCTGAGAGCGCACGTGCGATATATGCGCCAAGCGAGCTAAGGCTCAGCTTTTTCAGCGGAAACGGCTTGTAGAAAGCGACAGCCTCCTCAAAAAGATGCTGATTTTTGCGGTTTATGCGGCGGCGCTTGCCTGTTTCCCGATCAAAATAGCTGTAGCCCGAAAGACCTGTGGGAATGAGCGCAACAACTCTGCCGCTTTCTGCGAGCACGCCGAGCATGGCTCCCGCGGCATCGCGGTACCAGCCCTCCTCGAGCTTTACCGTGCGCCGCATGATACCGTATGGGCGCATCAGATACTCAAGCTGCTCGTTCATATCGGAGATTTCCTCGGGAACCTCACGACTTTTCACATGATAATATTTGAGTATTTCATCAATGGCATCCTTTGTGACGGCGCGGTCATTATTTAAGGAGGCTTCTGTTCTTTTTCCCGTTATGGCAGACGCCATATTGGCAAACGCTTCGGCAAAAGCGTCGTCGTCGTTTCGTTTACGGTCTTTTATCTGCTCGTCAAACCAACCCATATTCTGTCTGCCCCCTTATTCATTTGCTACAAGTTGCGTATATGCGCCGCCGTTTTTTATCAGCTCCTCATGGGTGCCGCGTTCGACGACTGCGCCGTTTTCAAGAACGATTATCTCGTCGCAATCGCGTATTGTGGAAAGGCGGTGCGCCACCACTATGCAGGTGATGCCGCGGTCCTTTATGGATTTTACAACATCGTATTCCGTTTTGGCATCGAGTGCGCTCGTCGCCTCATCGAGAATGATTATCGTAGGATCCTGCGCGAGCACGCGCGCTATCTCCATGCGCTGACGCTGACCGCCGGAGAAATCCTTGCCGCCCTCTGTCAGCTTATATCGGTAGCCGCCGTCGCGCTGCATGATATCCTCGTGGAGCTGCGCATCGCGCGCCGCCATTATCATTTCGAAATCCTCTATGGAATTATCCCACATTTTTATATTGTTTGCGATGGTATCCTCAAAAAGGATGATATCCTGATCCACTACGGCAAGAGAGCCGGTAAATACGCTTCGGTCTATCTCCGAAATGGGCTTGCCGTCAAAAAGTATTTCACCGCTCCAAGGCTTATAAAGCCCCGATATGAGCTTTGAAAGCGTAGATTTGCCGCATCCGGAGGGACCGACGAAAGCCACGCGGCTGCCGGGACGGAGCGTCATGCTGAAATTTTCTATCAGCGGGTCTGCAAGGCGCGAATAGCCGAAGGTTACATTTTTCAGCTCGATATTTCCCGAGAGCTTGTCATATTCGGCATTTTCATCCGCCGCCGCATCAAGGACAGTGTCCGTCGGATATTTCATTACATCCTCTATGCGCTCCATCACCGTGCGCATCTCCTGAAGCGACTGACCTGCGGAGATAAGCGTCATCGCAGGAGAGACGAATGAGGAGAGGAAGCCCTGAAAAGCCATTATCATACCGACGGTGAATTCGCCCTTCATGGCGAGAAAAACACCTGTCATCAGCACGGCTGTGCCGCATACGGAGCTTATGAGCCGGGGAAGCAGTCCGAGAATCTGATTCATGCGCTGAAAACGCACCTGATTTGTGTTCACGCTTGCCTGATATCCTGCCCATTTTTCGAAAAATCCGTTTTCGGCGCCGCTCGCCTTGATGGTTTCTATCATTTCTATGCCTGCGACGGTTGTTCCCGCGAGCTTGCCGGCATCACGCATCTGAACGCGTGTGATGTTTATACGCTTTTTTGATATCACTCGTGACAGAATCAGGTTTGCAAGCACCGAGGAGAGCCCGATGAGAGTCAGAAGCACGCTGTAACGCAGCATGACAACGAGGTAAAATACCATCATCAGCGCATTCAGTGCAAGCGGCGCGAAGGTGTTTACAAGCTGCTCCGCTATTGTCGAGTTTGAAAACTGCCTGCCCTGTATATCACCTGCCATGCGCTGAGAGAAAAACTCCATCGGCATGCGGAGCACTTTCCACATAAATTCCGTATTGCCGACCATAGCGAGCTTGCCGTTGATTTTCAGCGAATAGACCGCCTGAACCCATGCAACTGCCAGCTGTATTACGCTGATGCCTGCGAGCGCCAGCGTAAACGGCATGAGCCAATCGGGATTTTCTCCCGTCAGCAGTCGGTCGAGAAAAACGCGTGAAAATGCAGGCGTTATAATGCCGAACAGGGAAGTAATAATCGTCGTCAGCGTGACAAAAGCTATAGCCGTTCCCGCACCCTTCAGTCGCTTTTTCGCATAGCTTATCATGGATTGCGACTTGCCGCCCGGGACGAAATTTTCGTCCGGCTCAAAAAACAGGCATATTCCAGTAAAGGATTCATCAAAGGTTTTCATCGAAACCGTATATGTACCTTTCGCGGGGTCGCTCAGCACAGCCTTATTTCCGCGGAAGCCGTCGAGCACTACGAAATGATTGAAATTCCAATGGATGATGCATGGGAATTTGCCCTCATTGCGAAGCATTTCGGGTTCATAGCGATATCCCTTTGCCGTAAGCCCGTAGCTGCGGGCGGCGCGCAGGATATTTCTTGCGTTTGAACCGTCGCGCGAAACGCCGCAGTCGAGCCGAACCTGCTCGAGCGGTATCCACTTACCATAGTAGGCGAGAATCATCGCAAGGCTTGCGGCGCCGCATTCGAGCGCCTCCATCTGCATTACGATTGGGACCTTTGCCACCCCTTTTGTCACGGGGGATTTGATTTTTTTATTTTCCTTCATTCTGCGCACCTCAACCGAGCACAAAGTCGAGCGGTCTTACTCTCTCTATGATTACAGATACGCTGTAGGTTCCGTTTTGCAGGTCGGGCGCGTCGACGACGACGGCATAAGCCCAGTCGCCCTCCGCAAGCCCCGCAAGATGTATCAGATAAGCATCCGTGCTTCCGTCGAGACGAACGGGAGCCTTCGCAACGGACGAAACGGTATATTCCTTTTCGCCGACAGCAACCGTCATGCCCGCCTGAACTTTCCCGAAATCGGCTTCGCTCACATAGCATGTGAGCTTTCCGTCCTCGCATATGCCGCCTGTCTGAAGCTTTGTATCAAGCTGTCCGTACATCCCCCATACGCACACGCCGATAAGAAGCACGATAATGGCGGCGAGAATCATCCATACGCTGGGGGTTGGCAACGCGGATGTAATCGTTCATTTGCTCGGGAGACGAGATCTTATCCATGCTTTTCCGGCGAAAAATACTGCTGTTCATATTTCTACCTCTCTGAAGTTTGATTTATGAGGATGAAGCTCACATATTCTTTTTTATGCGGAGGATATTCTTTCCGTCTTTATATTCGTAGGAAATTTCGTCCATAGTCTTTTTGACCATGAAAATTCCCAGCCCGCCGATGGCGCGCTCCTCAGCGGAGAGTGTGATATCGGGGTCCTCTTTTTTCAGCGGATCGTACGGCACGCCGCGGTCTATGAATGTGATAACTACAGCTATCGGATCCTCCGTTACCTCAACACGAACCGTTGCGGGTCCTGTCTCCGGATTATAGGCGTAGTGCGCTATATTGCCGAAAAGCTCGTCTATCGCGATGTCTATCTGCATCTGTGCCTTTAGCGGACATTTTATTTCCTCGAGCTGCCCGTTGACAAAATCGATCACCGTTTCTATATTTTCTATGGTTGCGGGAAGAGTAAGCTCTTTCATTTTGCGTTACCTCCGTTATATTTCAGATAAAGCATCGTAATATCGTCAAATTGAGGGGCATCTCCGACAAAAGCGTCTATATCGGCTTTTACCGCGCGGCATATCTCTTCACCCGAGAGATCGCTCATGCTGTTCAGCAGAGCGAGAAGCCGCTCCTCGCCGTAAAGATTGTTTTCGCTGTCCGTGGCTTCTGTTACGCCGTCGGTATAGAGATATATTTCGTCGCCCGGGGCGAGTGTAAATTCGTTTTTGCGGTATTTAATGCCATCCATTCCGGCAAGGATGAAGCAGGGCTTGGACCTCAGATATTCAAAGCCGCCGCCTGCATGCCGCACAAGAGGGGGATTGTGCCCTGCATTCGCAAATTCCACCTTGCCTGTCACCGTATCAAGCACGCCCATCCATGCCGTGACAAACATTCCCGCGTCGTTTGATTCGCACAGCTTTTCGTTTGCCGTGGTGAATACTTCGTCTACCGGCTTGCCCGATTCGGCATAACCCTTTATTATCGTTTTCGCCGTCATCATAAACATCGCGGCAGGAATTCCCTTGCCGGAAACATCGGCTATGAGGAAGCCAAGTCTGTTTTCACCTACAAAATAGAAATCGTAGAAGTCGCCGCCGACCTCCTTTGCCGTGTCCATCGTGGCATATATGTCAAATTCGCTGTGCCCGGGATAGGGCGGAAATACCGTCGGTATCGCCGAATGCTGAATTGACTTCGCAAATTCAAGCTCCCGGTCAATTCTTGCCGCCGCCTCCGCGATATAGTGCTTCAGCGTGACGACGGTTGAGTTTATATCATCGGAAAGCGAGGCAAATTCCTCGTTTGTTCTGACATTGACTACCGTGTCGAGATTGCCGCCGGTTATCATGGCGAGAGATTTGTTTATCTTGACCATGTTATCCACCACGAGCTTCTTGATGAGGAAGTAGACGACAATAAAGAGCATGCCGAAAACGACAAATTCCATGAATACCGTTATATATACGGAAATATCACGGGAGAACATCGCTTCTTCCAGCGGCATGACGGCTACTATATAGTAGCCCTCGGAGAAAATATACGAGCAGAAAGCCTGCTTGCCGTAGACGACAGCCTCAAAGGTATTATTTTCGGGCATTGTACTGCGGTCGATATATATTCCGGTGACATTAAGGTTTCTTCCCTCGTTGCCGTGCCTGTCGCTGACGATGTTCCAATCCTCACCCACTATGATGAGAGCGCCGCTTTCACCTATGTGGCGGTTTCGCGTGACGCCGATGACGACATCGTCTATATCTTTCTGAAAGCGCTCTGCATCGTATGCTACCTGAACAAAACCACCGCCACTGAGCACTACGCCTGCGTATTTGCGCGAAATTGTCGGGTCGGATGAAGTGGGCTGATAGCTCTGAACATATTCCTTTGTCACTCCGTCGAGGAGAACAAGAAATTCCGCCGACTGCTCGCCGCCGCGCATATCGTAATTGAGAAAGTCGTTATGCGTGGAGACGGTTATTATTCCGTTTTGGTTTATTATATTTATCTCTGCGACATCAAATTCTTTTTTGAGTGTCTTGAGCAGTTTTGCGTTTGTTCTGTCGGTAAAATCTATGCGCGAGGCTATCTCTCTCGTGAGTTCAAGGAGGTTTTTATTTGAAGCCTCGAGGATATCCTCGCGGACATCTTCGATATTGAGCCTTATAAGCTCGTTTGCATCGTTTTTCGCAAGCTCCGTCTGAAGTGCCCATGTGAATACCGTCGTCATGAGAAAGCCTGCGGTTACGCACATGAGAAGCCAGCGCTGAAAGGACTGCGATATATTTTTCAGATTGTGCCGCGAGCTTTTGCGCTCTTTTTCCGACAGGAGCGAGAGCAGAGCACCCGCGAGCATTACGGAGAGTCCGTTTATCGCCACCATCGGGAGTGAGCAGGCACGCACAAACGAAAATGCGGTATGCACATCCGACATATTCGTCAGGAATATCATCAGCATATGAACAACTTCGGTGATGATAGCCGTTGCGAGGCAGTAGTTCCATTTCGGCTTCTTGTTGTCAAACATATATTTGCGCAGCACAGCCGCGAAAACACCGGCAAGAATTGTGGAAATACTGCAGGCAAGGCGAGTATATTCGCCGGCACCCCAGAAAACGGCAAGCCAACGCTCGACGCCGCCGATTACGCCTGCTATGATTCCTGCGGGAGCACCGAAGAGAAGCCCTGCGCAGATAGGAGAGGCATCGCGGGCATTTATGACTGCGCCGTCGATTTTTACGCCGAATTCGGTGCCCATGATTGCCAGTGCCCCGAACATGATTCCTATCAGTACCTGCCTTGCAATATACGGTATTTTACGCGCGGCGTTTGTCCGCTCTGCCAGATAGATGAGTGCCGACAATACCACAGGGCAAAGCGATACGAGAAAAAGCAAAAGGTAAGTTTCCATATTTCACCGCTCATTCTATTGTGAGAATTTCCGAAAAGCCTGTGATTTCAAAAATTTCCATGATATCCGCATTGACACCTGTCAGCTTCATTTCGCCTTGGCGGTTCATGACCTTCTGCGCGGCGAGCAGTACGCGAAGACCCGCTGAGGAGATGTATTCCACCTCGGTGAAGTCTAAAGTCAGCTTTTTTATGCCGTTCACCGACCGGCGCAGTTCGGCTTCGAGCTGTGGTGCCGTTGTCGTATCGAGACGCCCCGAGAGCCTGACTGACAGCTTTTCACCGTCGATAATCTTGCTTATTTCCATATAATCCATCCTTTCAGAAATAAAAATTCCGCTTTTTTGCATCGGAAATGCGCACGGGCTTGCTCATCTTAGAACAAACATTTATATGCTATTATATCATATTACAAGAAAAAAAAACAATAGAAAAAACCGCATTTTGAGAAAAAATGGATTTCCAGTGTAACTTTTGCCGCCGTTCTCTTTCTTCCGAAAAAATAAAAAGCTCCGACGACCGCTTTGCTTGTGTGCGGTGCTGTGCCGAAGCTGTTTTCAGAAAATATTTTATTCTGCGGCGGGACTTTTTATTTATCCAGTTCGCGGCGCAGGATCTGGCGCACACGTATATAAAATGAATTGCCGCTTTCCTTTTCAGTGCCGTGCATGAGGAAGGTTGTCCCGTAGAGCAGGGCTTTTACGAGCATGGCTATCTCGGAGGCGGACTCTCTGCTCTCGCCCTTTTGCAGACGATAATTTATGATGCGGTTTTCGATACCCTCCGTCATAAGTCGCTTTTCCTCGGTCTGCTCGGCTGTGGCATCGATATCGCCGAGCATTATCACTGCGAGAAACTGCGGATTTGCATTCAGAAAGAGGATGAAGGTCAGGCAGACCTCGGTTATCTTTTCAAGTTCGTCCTCGTGCGCTGTGCATACGGCTTTTTCCATCAGCTCCCACTGAGCGCGGATGTAGCGGAGCATCTCGAGGATGAAATTATCCTTGTTTTCAAAGTAGCTGTACGGAGTGGCGCAGGAGATATTGCAGCTTGCCGCCACTCTGCGCATGGAAAATCCCGTTATTCCGTTTCGGCTGATTTCCGCTATTCCGGAAAGGATTATGCGCTCGCGAAGAGCTTTCAGTGCCGCCGTGTCCTTCATTTTGTGCCTCCGTACAGTTTTTATCGGTGTTATTGTAACATAAAATCAGCCGTTTTTCAAGCGGTTTTCACTAAAATAAGGCGGCGAAGCTGAATTTTGATGCCGTTTTTCACAAAATAAGCAGAAAAACCGATTTTTTTCGTATAAAGCATTGACATTTCGGCGTAAAAGAGGTAAAATACAAATAAATTAACACTGATAAATTATGGAGAAGCAAAATGGACAAGCTGACAGAAGCGAGAAGGATAATAAACTCTGTGGATGCCGAGATGGCAAAGCTTTTCTGTCGCAGGATGGCGGCGGTGAAGGACGTGCTCGAATACAAGCGCGAGCATGGGCTTCCCGTGCTGGACACGGCGAGGGAAAATGCAGTGATGGAGGCAAATTCCGCGCTCATCGATGATGAGGCGCTGAAAGAATATTATATCAGCTTCATCCGCGCGACCATGGCTGTTTCGCGCGAGTATCAGCGCAGTCTGCTCTCGGGCATCCGCGCGGCATACTGCGGCGTGGAGGGCGCTTTTGCCCAGATAGCGGCAAAGCATATATATGCGGATTGCGAGGCAAAGGCTTATCCGAGCTTTGCCGCGGCATATGCGGCGGTTGAGGAAGGCGAATGCGAGGTTGCTGTTCTCCCGATAGAAAACAGCAGCGCGGGCGAGGTAGGGCAGGTGGTGGATCTCATTTTCGCGGGCAACCTTTATATAAACGGAGTATATGAGCTTGCCGTTGAGCAGAATCTGATGGTGCTCCCCGGGGCAAGGCTCTCAGATATAAAAACAGTGTTCAGCCATCCGCAGGCACTGATGCAGTGTGCGTCTTTTCTCGAGGAAGCGGGCATACAGGCAAAAGCTTTTGAAAACACCGCGGCGGCGGCAAAATTTGTTTCCGAGAGCGGCGATCGCACTGTCGCCGCGATAGCGAGCGATGAAACGGCAAAGCTCTACGGGCTTGAAATAATCGAGCGCGATATAAATTCCGAGAGGAGCAACACGACGCGCTTTGCCGCCGTTTCGAGAGTAAGAAACGACAAGCAGAGCTTCCCGAGCGGGCAGGGGTGCGTGCTCATGTTCGCCGTCAAAAACGAGGCGGGTGCGCTTGCCGAGGCAATCAACATAATAGGCAGTCACGGCTTTAATATGCGCTCAATACACAGCAGACCGCAGAAGGACACGATGTGGCAGTATTATTTCTACGCCGAGCTTGAAGGTGATGTCAACGGCGAAGACGGCAGGGCGATGCTTGCCGAGCTTGAGGGCAGATGCGACAGGCTCAAGCTTGCGGGTACATTCGGTCTGCATATGAAAATATAGGAGGCGGAATATGACTCTCAGCGTCAGAACAGGTACGGGAAAATACGATATAATCTGCGAGCGCGGTGCGCTTTCCCGCGTGGGAGAACTGCTTAATCTCTCGCGGAAGGTGCTCATCGTCACGGACGACGGCGTGCCGGCGCAGTATGCCGAAAGTGTTGCGAAAGCCTGCTATGAGCCGCATATCGTGACGCTCGCGTGCGGAGAGGGAAGCAAGAGCATCGTTTCCTTTGAGATGCTCTGCCGCACGATGCTCATGCATGAATTTACGCGCGGCGATGCCGTGGTGGCTGTAGGCGGCGGCGTGGTCGGAGATCTCGCGGGCTTTGCCGCATCGGCATATATGCGCGGTGTGGATTTCTATAATATACCGACTACGCTTCTCTCGCAGGTGGATTCTTCCATCGGCGGCAAAACGGCTGTCAACCTCGCAGGGGTAAAGAACGCCGTCGGCGCATTTTATCAGCCGAAGCGTGTGATCATCGATGCCGATACGCTCAATACGCTCGATGAGCGGCTTTTTGCGGAGGGGCTTGCGGAATCGATAAAAATGGCGTGCATTTTTGATGAGGAGCTTTTTGATTTCATTTCAGCCTGCGCCGAAAACGGCACGGTGCACAAAAATATAGACAGGATAATCACGGAATCGCTGAAAATTAAGAAAGCCGTGGTCGAGGCGGATGAAAAGGAAAGCTCGCTTCGCCGCACGCTGAATTTCGGTCACACGGTGGGACATGCTATCGAGAGCCGCCTCGGCTGGCTCCACGGCGAATGTGTGGCGGCGGGAATGCTGGTTTTCTCCTCTCCCGAGGTGAAGTCAAGGCTTGTGCCGCTTCTTGAAAAAGCGGGACTTCCCACTTATGCCGATATCCCGGAGGAAGAGACAGAGGAGCTTGTTTCGCATGACAAGAAGGCGGCGGACGACGGGATAGTCTGTGTCTGCTGTGATAAGGTGGGCACATACGCTATGCGCAGATACACGGCTCATGAGATAGCGGAGCTGGCGAAAAAGACATTCGGCAAGGGGGCACAGATATGAAAAACACATTCGGCGACAGCCTTGCCGTAACGATATTCGGCGAGAGCCACGGTGCCGCGATAGGTGCCGTGCTTGACGGGCTTGCCTCCGGCATTCCCGTTGATGAGGATCTGATCGCACGCAGGCTCTCTCAGAGGCGCCCGAGCGGTGAGATTTCGACGGCGAGAAGAGAAGCGGACCGCTTCCGCATAATAAGCGGCGTTTACGGCGGGAAAACAACAGGCACACCGCTCTGCATAGAGATAGAAAACAGCGATACGAGAAGTGCGGATTACGCAAAAATGGAAACGCTGGCAAGACCCGGGCATGCCGACTATACGGCGCAGATGCGATACCGCGGATATCAGGATATACGCGGCGGCGGGCATTTCTCGGGGAGAATAACCGCGGCGGTCGTCGCCGCGGGCGCTATAGTCGAGCGTGCGCTCGCGGACAGGGGGATAGCCGCGGCAACGCATATTCTCACGCTCGGCGGCGTGGGCGACAGAAGCTTTTCATCCGACCCGACAGCAGAGATAGAGGCACTGCGTGAGGCGGCTTTTCCGACAATTTCAGCCGATGCGGGCGAGCTTATGCGCGGCGAGATACTCGCGGCAAGAGAACGACCGGACAGTATCGGCGGCAGGACGGAAACGGCTGTCGTCGGGCTTCCCGCGGGCGTGGGCGAGCCTTTTTTCGATACGGCTGAGGGGCTTATTTCCCATGCGATTTTTGCCATTCCCGCGATAAAGGGAATAGAATTCGGCGCGGGCTTTGACCTCTGCCGTATGAGCGGGAGCGAGGCAAACGACGCCTTTTACTCCGAAAACGGCAGGATATATACGAAAACAAATATGAACGGCGGCATAAACGGCGGTATAACAAACGGAATGCCGATAGTTTTTTCCTGCGCCGTGAAGCCTACTCCGAGCATAGCCCGCGAGCAGGACACCGTAAACTACATCACGGGAGAGGAAGCGAAGCTGACTGTACACGGTCGACATGACCCATGCATAGTCCACCGCGCCTGCCCTGTGATAAGCGCGATGACGGAGCTTGTGCTCTATGATATGCTCTCCTGCCGCTATGGCACGGAATACTTCGCGTATTGAGGTAAAAATATGAGAGTTACGATAAAAAAGGGAACTGCGCACGGCACAGTCGCCGCACCTCCCTCAAAAAGCATGGCGCATCGCCTGCTGATATGCGCGGGGCTTTGCCGCGGCAAAAGCGTGATACGCGGCGTGGAGTGCTCGCAGGATGTGCTTGCCACGCTTGATTGCCTGCGGGCGATAGGTGCAAAATGCGAGCTTGCGGGAGATACCGTCACCGTTTACGGCACGGATTTTGCAGAGAGCGGAAAGCGCACTCTGAACTGCCGCGAGAGCGGAAGCACGCTTCGCTTCTTCATTCCGATAAGCATGCTTTTCTCCGGCAAAACGCGTCTCTGCGGAAGCGAAACACTGCTTTCCCGTCCGCTCGATGTATATAAAAGCATATGCCGCGCGGCGGGGCTGCCCTATAAGCAGGGAGCGGATTTCGTCGAGGTAGGCGGCAGGCTCGCCCCGGGAAACTTCAAAATTCCCGGAAATATCAGCAGTCAGTTTATAAGCGGACTCCTCTTTGCGCTTCCGCTTCTTTCGGGCGACAGTCTGATAACCATAGCGCCGCCGATAGAGAGCCGCTCATATATAGAGCTGACGCTCGGCGCGCTGAAGAAATTCGGTGTGGAAGCCTATTGGAAAAACGAAAGAACGCTTTTTGTCGCAGGCGGTCAGAGCTATAAATGCGCCGATGTGACGGTGGAAGCGGATTATTCGAATGCGGCTTTTTTCTCCGTGCTCAACAGTCTCGGCTCGGAGGTGACCGTCACGGGGCTTGACCCCGAGAGCGGACAGGGCGACAAGGCATATGAGGAATTTTTCCCGATGCTGGAGCGCGGCACTCCTTCGATAAACATTTCCGATTGTCCCGACCTCGGCCCCGTGCTCTTTGCGCTCGCTGCGGCAAAGCACGGCGGCGTTTTCACGGGGACGCACAGGCTGAAGATAAAAGAGAGCGACCGCGGCGCGGCGATGGCGGGGGAGCTTGCCAAGTTCGGCGTCTGCGTGACCGTCGGCGATGACGATATCGTGGTTTATCCCGCGAAATTTCATGCGCCCGACGCTCCGCTCGAATCGCACAATGACCACAGGATAGTGATGGCACTCTGTGCATTGCTGACGCTTTTCGGCGGAAGCATAAACGGCGCACAGGCGGTGAACAAGAGCTTTCCCGATTACTTTAATAAGCTTGCCGCGCTCGGAATAGAGGTAGAAAAAGATGATGCTTGATAAGAACAAAAGAATACTGATAGTAGGTCTCGGTCTGATGGGCGGAAGCTACGCAAAGGCACTCTCGAAAAAAGGTTATCACATAGAGGCGCTGACGCTCGCTCAGAAGGATATAGACTATGCGCTCATGTGCGGCATGATAGAGCGCGGATATACGGAACCGAGTGAAGAGAGCGTATCTCACGCGGATATAATCGTTTTTGCACTATATCCGCATACATTCCTCGACTGGGTGAAAAATTACGGCTACCTGATTAAAAAGGGTGCTATAGTCACCGACCTGACGGGCGTGAAAAGCGGTATCGTGCGCCCTGTGCAGGAGATGCTTCCGCAGGCGGAATTTATCTCGGCACACCCGATGGCGGGCAGAGAACTCTATGGCGTTGAGCACAGTGACGACACGGTTTTCGCGGGAGCGAACTACATCGTGGTGCCGACGGAGAAAAACACGCCCGAGGCGATAGAATTCTGCAAGACGCTCGGACGCGAGCTCGGATTTTCACGCATAACGGAGCTCGGCGAGCACGAGCATGATGAGATGATAGCGTTTCTCTCTCAGCTCACACATTGCATTGCCGTATCGCTGATGACCTGCCGCGATAAATGCGAGCATTTTGTGGACTACACGGGCGACTCATTCCGCGACCTGACGCGAATAGCGAAGATAAATGACGGAATGTGGAGCGAGCTTTTCCTCATGAATAAAGAGGCACTGTCCGAACAGATGCGGCTTTTTGAGGATGAATTTCACAGGATGCGTGAGCTGCTCGAGGCAGACGACAGGGAAGGTCTGCGCGACATGATGCGCCGTTCCACCGCGAGAAGAAAGCTTTTTGATAAGAAATAAATTGAAAAAATTCAAATAAAAGAGGTACATGATTATGAATATGGAATTTTTGAGAAAACTGCCGATACCGAAGGAGATAAAGGAGCAATTTCCGGTTTCTCCCGAGCTGGCGGCAAAAAAGGCAGAGAATGACAAGGCGATAAAAGCCGTTTTTTCGGGTGAGAGCGATAAATTTATCCTCGTGATAGGACCTTGCTCGGCGGACAGAGAGGATGCCGTGCTTGATTATATCAGCCGCCTGCGCACCGTGCAGGATAAGGTTGCCGATAAGATAGTCATCATCCCGAGAATTTATACAGGCAAGCCGAGAACAACAGGCGACGGCTACAAGGGTCTGCTTCATCAGCCGGATTCAAATGCCACGCCTGACCTGCTCAAGGGCGTTATCGCTATGCGCGAGGTTCATATGAGAGCGCTCGCCGAGACAGGCTTCTCCTGCGCAGATGAAATGCTCTATCCGGAAAATCACCGTTATCTTTCCGATCTGCTCTCATATGTTGCTGTCGGTGCGCGCTCTGTGGAGGATCAGCATCATCGTCTCACCGCGAGCGGACTCGATATTCCCGTCGGCATGAAGAATCCGACGAGCGGCGATATTTCCGTTATGATGAACTCAATAACGGCGGCACAGCATCCGCATTCGTTTATTTATCGCGGATGGGAGGTCGTCAGCAAGGGCAATCCGTATGCACATGCTATTCTGCGCGGCTATGTGAATAAGCACGGTCAATCCATGCCGAACTATCATTATGAGGATCTTATCTTTCTTGCCGATACCTATGCGGAGAAAAATCTCAAAAATCCTGCCGTCATCGTTGATACAAACCATGCAAACTCAGGCAAGAAATACGGCGAGCAGATACGTATTTCCAAGGAAGTGCTTAACAGCTGCAATTACAATCCGACCGTGAGAAAGCTTGTCAAGGGGCTGATGATAGAAAGCTACCTCGAGGACGGGGCACAGAAGATAGGCGAAAATATCTACGGCAAGTCGATAACCGATCCCTGCATCGGCTGGGAAAAGACGGAGCGACTCATTTATGATATCGCCGATATGCTGAAATAAACGAAGAAGGGAATCCGCGGCGATTCCCTTTCGTTTTCGCTCCCGAAAAAAATTTTCACTTTTTTTCTGCGAAAGGCGGGCTTATTTCTATATACCTTATGAAAGCCCAAAACACTTTTCAAAAAGGAGATAAATCATATGAAAAAAATTTTATCACTTATGCTTGTCGCTATCATGCTGATAAGCCTTTTTGCCTGCGGAAAGCAGAATGAAAACACGAGCGGCACTACGGAAAGTACCGCGTCCGATACCACATCCGACCGCACTTCGCCCGATGCGACGACGAGCGCCTCCGAGACAACCACGGAAACGCAAGCCACCACCGAAACAACATCGCAGGAATGGAAATACAAGGAAGTCCCCTATGCGGAAGAGTCATATTACAAGCTGTTTTTAAACGGCAAGGAAATCTCCGGCTATAAGATACTTATCTATCAGACATCCGAATCGATATATCCGGAGCGCGCTATTGTAGCCGATGGCGAAGCCATGTTTGTAACCAAGCATATGCTCGGTCATGACGATGAAATACCAACCTATGAATACAAGGCGGGCGACAAATTCGAGATAGAGAGCGTCGGCAACAGCAGGATGAGATTTTATGCCGTATATGATATCGAGGGCAATAAACTCGAATATGACGGCAAGGACAGATTTTACCCGATAGAAAATATTGACACGCTCGGCGCAGGAACATATTATCTCGGATTTTCTGTAGTGGAGGAGCGCAACGAGCATCTTTTCAAGGGCTCGGAGTATTACGAGGGAATTTACTATATCAAGACAGAGAGCTATCTCTATATCAAAATAACGATAGAATAAAAAAGGCAAACAAAAAGAGGTCGGCTCAAATGCTTTTGCATTTGAGCCGACCTCTTTTATATATTGAAGCAATATCGGATTGCCCATCAGGCTTCGGGTTGTATGGTTTTATTTATGCCTTTTTTCTCTTACGGATGATGAATACAACCACAGCTGCGCAGGCACCGAGAGCAACGACACCGACGACTATCCAGACCCAAGCATTTGTGCTTTCGGGTGCGGGAGGAACTACCTCTGCCTCGATCGTGAATTTGGTGGTTGCATCGCCGCTTGCCGAGCGTATAGTGAGAGTATGCTCGCCTGCCGCAAGCGTTGCAAGATAGCTTGCCTTCAGCTGAATGACAATGCTTCCTTCGCGCTTTTCATAGTTTTCGGCAGCAACTGTCTTGCCGTCTACCAGCACTTCGACAAAGTCGGAGAATGCCGCGTCGGACTTGAAGGTCAGTCCGTTTTCATCGCCCTTGCCCCACTTGGCATTACTGCCGTCTGTTATACTCGGTGCGAGCTTGTCGATGATAACGGGGCTCTTAGTCTTATTGTAGCCGCAGACCGTACATCTTTCTAGCTTTGCTCCGAATTCGGTGACAGTGGGTTCCTTGGTGATCTTCCATTCAAAGGCATGATCTGCTTCGTCTCCCTTTGTCTTGCAGACAGTACATTCATGCCAGTGCTTACTGCCGTCGCTTACCCATACGGTTCCCCAGCTGTGTGCCGGCATGTCACCGGACTCAAATGTTTCGGTGCCCTTATTGCCGCAGGAGCAGGAGTAGTAATAAACTGCCTTTGCCGTGCAGGTAGCGGGTGTCTTGAGATACTTCTCATCGGTATTCTTTTCGGTGTAGCTGTGAACATGACCGATTGCCGCCTTGATTACATATCCGCAAACCGTACAGGTCTGGTGTGTGGTTTCGGTAGCCTCTTCACCGGGGATATGAGCCTCTTCGTCTTTCTTGTTTCCGCAGACGGAACACTCATGCCAGTGGTTTATCTCGTCATATGACCATATAGTCTTGTATATGTGACCTGCGAGGCTGCCGTACTTCTCACCGCATATACTGCAGGTTGCTCTGTCTTTGCAGGTTGCCGTGCCGCCTGTGTGGTCAGTCATCTTCTTGCCGCAGACATCGCAGTTGTGATCCTTGTTTTTGTCAATGTGTACCTCTTCGTCCTTCTTATCTCCGCAGACGTAGCATGAATGCCAGTGGCTTGCATTGTCATTTGACCATGTGGTCTTGTAAGCGTGAGCCGCGAGCTCGCCTGATTCAAAGGTTTCCGTTCCTTTTTCGCCGCAGGTGCAGGAGTAGTAGTAAACGGCTTTCTTTGTGCAGGTTGCGGCGGACTTGAGATATGTTTCGCTCGTATTCTTCTGATTGAAGTTGTGCGTATGACCAAGTGCGGCTTTTATGACATATCCGCAGATGGTACAAGTCTGAGGTGTTGTTTCGGTAGCTGCTGCACCGGGAATATGTGCCGCCTCGTCCTTCTTATCTCCGCAGACGGAGCACTCATGCCAGTGGTTTGTCTCGTCGGTGGACCACTCGGTCTTATAGTTGTGTGCCGCGAGCTCGCCGTACTTCTGACCGCAGATGGTACAGGTTGCTTTTTCCTTGCAGGTTGCCGTGCCGCCTGTGTGGTCGGACGTCTTCTTGCCGCAGACATCGCAGTTGTGATCCTTGTTTGCGTCTACGTGCGCCGCCTCGTCCTTCTTATCTCCGCAGACGGAGCACTCATGCCAATGGTTTGTCTCATCGGTTGACCACTCGGTCTTGTAGTTGTGAGCCGCGAGGTTTCCGTATTTCTGACCGCAGATGGTACAGGTTGCTTTTTCCTTGCAGGTTGCCGTGCCGCCCGTGTGGTCGGACATTTTCCAGCCGCAGACATCGCAGTTGTGATCGTTGTTTGCGTCTACGTGCGGCGCCAAGTCCTTTTTATCTCCGCAGGAGCACTCGTGCCAATGGTTTGCGCTGTCTGTCGACCACTCTGTACTGTAGGTATGTGTATGAGGCTTATTCTCCCAGATTGCGTATAATGTAACATCGCCTGTAACGTTATATGTTGTGCCTTCGATTACCGCGCCCGAAGCATCGGTTGACCAGCCCTTGAACTGCTTGCCTGCAGGTGCCGTGAAGCCGTTTGCGGGGAGAGTATATGCGCCTGCGGGAACACCTGTGACATCTGCCATTGTTCCCGTGCCGCCGTTTGCATTGAATCTGACGGTATATGTTGTTACGGGGACTGCCACGGAGACTGTGCCCGCCTGCGTGGTGAGAGCTACTCTCTCCTCATTGCGGTTTACAGCATCGGCTACGAGAAAGCCTATCGTGTAGTTTCCTGCCGTCGCTGTGCTTTTTACCTCAAATTTCAGCGTGACGAGCGTACCGTTTCCGGTTGCGTTTGTCGTGCCGGCAGCTTCGAGAAGAGCAACTGCCTTATCGAGGTTTTTGGTGAATGTGCCTGTCATTACGCTTCCCAGCTCTATATCCTTCAGCGTGAGAGCTGCGGTATCATATGAGAATTTCAGCTTCATGACGTCCATTCCGGGGTTGTCTGCTATGGTAACAGCTACATCCACGGTGCTTCCGGGGTTGACCGCCGCTGCCGGCGAAGCCACAGTCACCGTTGCGGGAGTTGCCGCAAAAGCGGGAACTCCCAATGACAGTGTCATGGCGATGATAATTATAAATGTTAGTATTTTTTTCATATTTCACCTCATTACTTTCCGAGAACTACCGCTTCTTCGGCAAAATATCTGCGAAGTCGCGTCAGGTCGTCAATATCAACCGTCCCGTCGCCGTTTGCGTCAGCTCCGGGGAATATTACTGTCGACGATTCGGCAATATATTTGCGAAGCCTTGTGAGGTCGTCGATATCAACCTTTCCGTCGCCGTTTACGTCACCGTAGAGGAAGATATCAATCTCCTGAGTTTCGGAGGCAAGCTGTGTTCCGTTTGCCTTTACTCTGACGTAATATTTGCCTGTGTCAAGATTTTCCGTCGCGCCCGTGCAGGGTGTCCATGCCGCGCCGTCGGTGCTGAATTCATGCGCCGCCGTGGTCGGTATGCTGCCCTTGCCGCCCGCGAGAGTGAGAAGCGTGGGTGTGAGCGCGGGCTTTGCCGCCTTGGTAACTGTTATCGTCTGCTCATCGGAATCAAGGGTTGTTGTTCCGTTGCCGCTCTTCATGATGGTTATCGTGCATGCGGAAAGCCCCGTGAGGTTTGCTTCTGTCGCCGTGATATCCACCCATGCGCCGCCGCCAATGCGGTATTTCATTCCTGCCGCGATGCCTGTCAGCTTGCCGCTGTCGGTTCCGTTTGCCGTAAATACTGCTGTCGGTGTGGCTTCCTTTGTCTTTGCCGTGGGAGCGGTAAGAGTAATGTTTGCCGCCGCTGTCGGTGTGCCGGAAACCTTGATCTGTGTGAAGTCTATGCGTGTGACGGTGATGCCGTTTACTGCCGCTACGGTATAATCCGTCGGGAAGTAGTAGCCGTCAGCCGCTGTATAGATAATCTCTGCCATCGCGTCGCCGATGTTCACATTCTGTGTTGCGCTTCCCGTTGTGGTCATGTTTGCGCCCGCCGTGACAGTCACAGTGTATGTGGCTGCGGAGGGGCTTGTGACCGTAAATTCGGGAGAGTT
>DODZ01000028.1:0-53391 GCA_003524145.1 Candidatus Apopatosoma intestinale
TGCTCATCGGCAAAAGCCTTTCCGGAACCACCCGCTTAGCGGGTGGTTTTCGTAAGAACTCCTCCTTCGTCGGAGTTCTCTATACAATAAGACAACCGCTGTGCACAAAACATCATGCACAGCGGTTGTCTTATTTAATTACAGTGCGCCGAATATCCACAGCATTAAAAACCCGAAGAGAGCCAGAATCAAAAGACACGGCAACAATATGACGAGATATCCGGACAGAACCATTGCCAGCTTTTCCTTGAAGCTGACCTTTTCCTCTGTCATCATCTCTTTGAACTTTTCCTCCTGTTCACCGGAGGATTTTTTTATGCGCTTCCAAATCATATCGACTCCTTATTTTACGCTGATGGTGCGGCGGTTTTACTTGCCGTTTTTCAAGGTTTTCGGTACATCGAAGAGATAATCGCCGTTTTCATCCAGCTTTTTCTCGGGGAAATGGCAGGCTACGAAGTGCCCGGGTTCAACCTCTGTGAGCGGAGGGGGAACTCTCTTGCACTTGTCGCAAGCCATATAGCATCTTGTATGGAATTTGCAACCCTCCGGAGGTCTTATGGGGCTTGGAATATTGCCCTCGAGCAGAATTCTTTCCTTTTTCAGGCTCTCGGCATCAGTTGTCGGGATGGAGGAGAGCAGAGCCACGGTATAGGGATGACGAGGATCCTCAAAAATTGTCTGCGCACTTGCAAGCTCCACTATATTGCCGAGATACATAACGCAGATTCTGTCCGAAATATATCTTACTACGGAGAGGTCATGCGAGATGAACATATATGTGAGGTTTTCTTTTTCCTTCAGCTCCTGAAGCAGGTTTATTATCTGCGACTGAATGGAAACATCAAGCGCGGATACACATTCATCGCAAACGATGAATTTCGGCTTCACGGCAAGCGCACGTGCAATGGAGATACGCTGGCGCTGACCGCCCGAGAACTGGTGCGGATATCTGTGCATCATATAGTCCTGCAAGCCGCAACGGCGCATCGTCTCAAGGATATATTCCTTCATTTTCGGAGAACCGTGCTTGTAATAATTATGTGTAACAAGACCCTCCTCGATAATCTGACCTATTGTCATTCTCGGGTTGAGCGAGGAATATGGGTCCTGGAAGATTATCTGCAGATCCTTACGGAGCAGGCGCATCTCGGAATATTTCAGTCTGGCGAGGTCTATGCCGTCATCCAGCATTGCTTCGTATTTCGCAAATTCGGCGTCGCCCGCGTGCTTTTCCTTGAGCGCGTCTATCTTTGCGCTGACTTCGGATATTTCATTCTCATACTTTGCAATTGTCCCTTCTATAGCGGAAGCTTTTTTGCCGAGCGCCGCTATCTTTGCGGGGACTTTTGCTTTCTTTTTCGGGTTTTCTTCTGCTTCGAGAACCTCAATTTCGTTCTTTATGTTGACAATGCTTTTCTGGAGCTCAACTATCTCATGCTCTCTTTTTGAGCGCTCCATCAGGAGTGCCGCGCCTGCCTTAGTGTCCTTTACGACGAAGCCGCCGAGAATTTTTGCCACATGGGAAAGTGCTGTTTCATAGTCGGCTATCGCGAGGTTTTTCGTTTGGAGGTCGAAGAAAGAGGCATTTGCACCGAGTCCGTCGCACCTCTTTGTGAGTGCCTCCGCTTTGGCATAGGCGGAATGTATTTTCGCCACATACTTTTCTGCATGCGAGAGCGTTTTTCTTACATACGAGGGAGAAATTTCGGCGAGAGTGTAACCGTAAAACATCGTGGTGCCTGCGGTCTGTTCATAAAGCTGGAGAATAACTCTGCCGAGCGTCGATTTACCACAGCCCGATTCGCCTACTATACCGAGTGTTTCGCCCTTGTAGATATCGAGCGTGATTTCCTCGTTTGCGCGGACATAAAGCTGATTCTTCTGGAAAATGCTTGACTTGCCGACAGGAAAGTATTTCTTAAGATTTGTTATTGATAAGAGCTTTTCTGTGTTCTTCGGTGTGTTCTGCACTTTTTCTCACCTCCTTTTCGGGATAGAAGCAACGGATTTTCTGACCCGCCACTACTTCTTTCAGCTCCGGCTCTTCGGCAAAGCAACGCGCTGTCGCATATTTGCATCTCGGAGCGAATTTGCATCCTTTCGGCAGTGCCAGAGGATGAGGCACAACACCGGGAATAGGCTCAAGCTTATGCGTGATATTATCTATGCGGGGGATACTGAACATCAGTCCCTCCGTGTACGGATGGCTCATTTTGCAGTCGGCAAATATAACCTTTGCCGAGGACTGCTCCACGACCTGACCGCAGTACATTACTACAACGTCGTCTGCCATTTCATTGATAACGCCGAGGTCATGAGTAATGAAGATAATGGAGGTGCCGTTTTCTCTCTGGAGTTCGTTCATGAGATGCAGAATCTGCGCCTGAATGGTAACATCGAGAGCCGTGGTCGGCTCATCCGCGATGAGTATTTTCGGCTTGCAGGCGAGCGCCATAGCTATCATGACGCGCTGTCTCATACCGCCGGAGAGCTGATGCGGATACTGCTTGATGACTGCCTCGGGATTGGGAATCTGAACATCATAGAGCATCCGGAGAGCTGCTTCTCTCGCTTCTTTTTTTGACTTGCCCTGATGTATGAGAAAAGGCTCGGAGAGCTGCTTTTCTATCGTGAATACAGGGTTGAGCGAGGTCATCGGCTCCTGGAAGATAACGGAAATCTTATTTCCGCGGATATCATACATCTGTTGCTCGGAGAGCTTTGTCAGATCCTTGCCGTCGAAAAGTATCTCGCCCTCGGCTATATATCCGTTTCCGTCGAGCAGGTGGAGTATACTCATGGCGGAGACGCTCTTGCCCGAGCCGGATTCGCCGACTATACCGATTGTTTTGCCCGGTTCAAGGCTGTAGGAAACATCGTTTACCGCCTTTACGGTGCCTTTTCTTGTTTTGAAATATGTATGAAGGTGCTTTACTTCGAGTAATGACATATTATTTTTTCACCTCCGTTACTTTTCCTGGCTGCTCTTCGGGTCAAGAACATCCCTCAGAGTATCGCCCAATATATTGATACTGATAGTGGCTATTGCAAGGAATATAGCGGGGAAGAGCCACTGCCACCAGTAATTCTGAATGACTATAGAGTTATTTGCACCGTTCAGCATATTACCCCATGTGGGTCGCGGCTGCTGAACGCCGAAGCCGAGGTAAGAAAGGCTGGATTCCGTGAGCAGACAGCCCGCGAAATCGAGCGTCATGCTGACGATGATGACCGATATGATATTCGGGAGAATATGGCGGAAGGCGATGATTCTCTCCTTTACACCCATTGCCTTTGCCGCGGTGACAAATTCTTTTTCTCTCTCGGCGAGCACCTGCGCACGTATCATGCGCGCGAGACCTGTCCATGAGAGCAGACCGAGGATTACCATGATTATCATTATTCTCGTGGTCTCGCTGATGGGGCGCGATGTGAGAACATACGAGAGCATCATTGCAAAGGGAAGGAACGGAATAGCCGAGAAAATTTCCGTGACACGCATGAGGAGAATATCGACCCAGCCGCCGAAATAACCGGAGAGGCATCCGACGATAATGGCGATGACGGACGAGATGATAACTGCGATGGCGCCTATTGTCATTGTCATTTTACCGCCGTGGATGATTCGCGTCAGCGTATCTCTGCCGAGGTTGTCTGTTCCGAAAGGATAACCCTTGAGTCCGGAGGACTTGATGAGCTTGCCGTCGGAATCCGCAAGGTATGTCTGGTAAGGACCTGCGTAAACGGCAGAGCATTCCGTGCCGTTTATATCCTTGAGCTGTCCTTTGTCGTTTGAACCCCATGCATATGCATGGCCGCCGTCGGTGACGCCGACGAAATGAAAAGCACCGCCGCTGATAGCCACAAGCTTTTCACCTGCGGGAATTTCCGCTATGGCATTTTCGCCGTATCTTGAAGCACCCTGAACGAGAACCTCACCGCTTTCGAGAAGAACGGCGAGACATCCGTTTGTTGTTGCTATATCTGCTATCTTTTTACCGTTCAGGTAAGACATGATGCTTACCTTTTCTCCGCTTGAGGAGGTTGCTGTTTCGCGGCGGAGCATACCGCCGGGACATTCGAGTGTGCCGTCCTCCATGAGCAGGAAAGCATAGTAGTTTGTCAGAGCTATTTTCTTTACTTTTGTATAGTTGCCCGCATCCACCTCAGCCATATTGAGGCAGGCGTTCTTATTACCCCATATGTAAACCTTGCCGTCGTATACAAGAGCGCTCACCTGATAGCCCGCGATAAGCTGGCTGACCTTGGTGACATCTTCGACTCCGTTTTCTATCAGGTCCACGGGACACTGGATTACAGGGTCGTCCTTGTTGCCTTTGAAATATCCGTACTGACCACGGGAATTTACACCCCAGCCGATGAGCTTGCCCGATGTGCTTATCGCGATGACATGGTCATTTCCTGCGGAAGCCATATAGGTTTTGCCGTCTTTCAGCTCTTCCGGAATCTCGGAATAGTCAACCTTTGAAAGCGTATTTTTCGGATATCCCCATAAATATATGTTGTTATCCTCGCTCACGCCGACGGAAAAAAGCGATGTTCCGGAGATGCTCGCGATATTGTTTTTCATGCCTGCCGGAACCTTGCGCATTGTCATATTGGGAGCGATATTCGCCTGATTTGCATCAATGAAGTTTACATCCATCGGAAGAAAGAGCGGACCGACAAAAACGAGTATGAACATAGCTATAAGCACTACGAGAGAAACGACCGCTATTTTGCGCCTGAAAAAGGCCTTGACTGCAAGCTTGGAGGGAGACTCCAGCTTTTCCACGGCGAAGATTTCGCTATCGGAAAGCTCCTTGCTCGCACCCATAAACATTCTTGAAAACCAGCGACCTATCTTAAAATCGCCGCGAGCGGATTTATTTTCTTTCTGCTTGTTATTCTTTGACATATAAATCCGCCTCCTTTACTTGTTGACTCTGATACGCGGGTCTACGAGACCGTAGATGATATCTATGAAGAGATTGCCCGCGAGAGAAATGAATATGTAGAACATCTGAAGAGCAAGCACTATTTCGTTGTCATTATTGGTGAGTGCCTGAAAATATGTTCTGCCTATGCCGTTGAGCGCAAAGATGTTTTCTATCATCAGAGAGCCGCTGAATATTCCGAGGAACCAGCCTATGATGAGCGTTACCACGGGGAGAAGCGCATTTCTCCACGCATGACTGTAGATGACAACGCGCTCGCGCAGACCTTTTGCTCTCGCTGTTCTGATGCAGTCCATCGAGAGCGCCTCTATCATGGAGGCACGGACATATCTTGTCATACCGCCGAGCGAGCAGAAGGTCATTACTATCAGCGGCAGGGCGAGATGGTACATCTTGTCCCAGAACTGCCGCCACGGTGTCCACTCAAGACTGCCTGCCGTTATCATTCCCGAAACAGGGAACCAGCCGAGCACGACGGCAAAAAGCCAGATGAATACTATGGCTATGATAAATGTCGGCAGGCTGTAGCCCACGACTGTTCCCACCTGAACGGCGACATCGCGCTTTGAGCCGCGCTTCACTGCGCAGAAAATACCGAGCGGTATAGTTATGCCGAGCGCGAGGATAGTAGCGAAAATATTTATGAAAATGGTATTTTTCATCGGCTCCCTGATAACCTCGGCAACAGGCTTGTTGTATATAGCGGAATCGCCGAGATTGCCCTGAAGTATACCGTTGAAGGTGCCGTCGTCATAGGGATAGATACCTATCCATCTGCCGTAGCGCTCGAGCTTTGTACCGTTTGTGCCGTATTTCTTTTGCCAGAATTCATACCGCTCATCGTAATTGAGCTTGCCCTTGCTTGCCTTTACTTCCTCGGTTGCCGTTTGCGCCGCCTTGTCTATAGGCAGCATATTGTAGATGAGAAAAAGCATAAGGGAAAGGATAAAGAATACAAGTATGATATACAGCAGTCTTTTAACTAAGTATTTTCCCATTGTGTCCTCCCGGAAAATTATAAAAATCTTTTATATATATGCATTTTTGTGCCGCGAATACTGTCGAACCAACGCAATGCCGCTTGATTTGCGCGGCAAAAAAACGCATATATATACGACTTTGCAGGAATGACGCGCGGGGCGTCATTCCTGCAAGGCATGAAGGCTTTCGCCTTTAAATCTTATTTGCGCTTCTTCGCGGATTATTTGTTATAGTTCTCAAAGAAGTCAGCTTCGTCCATGATATATGCAGCGCTGTAATCGTCATACAAGCTGGGGTCGATAGTCCACTGGAAAGAGTAATCGTAAACAGCGGATGTGAAGCCTGTAGCGAAGTTAACCGCATTGAGCTTCGGTACGCCGTCGTAACCGTCCTCAACGCTGCGCTGGTATTCACCGTAGAGACCCTTGTTGAAATCGGTGGAAGTATATGTGATATACATACCGATAGCTGTTGTGGAAGCGGGGTTTGTCTGCCATGCTGTGAGAAGCTGGTCTGTAACGGGGTTAGGCTGTGTGCCGAACCAGTTGATTGCGAGAGGCATATAGTATTCGCCGTCTATCTTGACGGTCTTGTACTTGCCGTCTGTTGTCTTGAAGTTGAGGTTATCGAGAGAGAGCTCGTAACCGGAGAGCTTCTTGTAGCGGACAGCGTCCTTTGCAGCGTCGAAAGCCTTGCCTTCCACATTGTACTTCCAGCCTGCTGCCTCGAGAACTGCGATAGCGTTGTCGGAGCTGTAGTTGTACTGGTTGATGTTGATTGTATCCTTGTTTGCTATATAAGCGGCAGCGCCTGTATAGTAAGGACCGTGAACAACGGCACCGTAACCGCCTGTGAATGTCTGAGCGAACTCAGGACGGTTGATGGTGTAAATGATAGCCTGACGAACTTCTGTCATACCTGTAGGACCGAAGTCTGCACGGAAGCCGAGCTTACCGTAGCCTGCGCGGTCGTAGTGAGTCTCAGCATACTTGCTGGGGTCGGATTCAACAATCTTGAGAGCAGCCTTTGTTGCGTCACCGCCTGTGATACCTGCGATAACATCGACCTGACCCTGCTTGAACATATCCATCTGTGTCTCTTCAACAACCTTGATGTATGTGATAGTCTCGATGGAAGCCTTGCCGCGGGCGTCGTCGCCGGGATAGTTGGGGTTGAGCTTAAGTGTAGCTGTAAGTGTAGACTCGTCGTAGTTGGAAACTACATAAGGACCGGAGTAGGGAAGAGCGGAATTCCACTTGAGGTTAGCCACGATTTCAGCGGCTACCGTGTAAGAATCCTTGCCGTCTTTTGTCTCTTTGGCATAGAAAGCATCGTTGAGTCCGCAAGCCTTTGTTTCGGGGTCAACTACGATGTCGCCGTTAGCGCCGAGGTAGAGAGCGAGCGGTACGGGAGATGCGCCTGCGTTTACTATAGCATAGTAGTAGCCTGCATAGTCAGGTGTGTATGTGAAAGAGAATGTGTAGTCATCAAGAAGCTTTACGCCTGCGAAGTACTTTGTAGCTGTAACATCCTTGTCGTTCTTTTCGCCGTCGTTTGTACCTGTATAAGCCTTGAAAGCGTCGAAGCCGACGAGTGTCTGACCTGCGTTGCCTACAGCGCCTGCCTCAACTGCAACGGGAGAGCTGTTTGCAAGAACGGATGCAACATAGTTCTTTGCCGTGATAGCGGAACCGTCGCTGAATACGAGGTCGCTTCTTATCTTGATTGTATAAGTGAGCGTGCCGTCTTCGTTTACAACGGAAGTAGGAATCTCTGCGAGAGCGCCCATGTTCCAGTTGTATTCACCGTTCTTATCAGCCATGATTGTGTCATAGCCGGAAGTGAGGTTCTGGATATCGAGGTCGGAAGAACCGGGGCTGGACTTACCGAAAGAAGAGTTACGGAAAGCACCGGAAAGGTCCGTAGAGCTGCCGAGGATTACGGAGTTTGCAGCGCCTGCCTTTATCTTAGCGGCAACGATAGCGTCTGCGGGACCCCAGTAAGGAGTTGTAACGAAGTTCTCAATCTTTGCATTGTAAAGATCGAAGTACTGGTTGGAATAAAGCGGAATTTCGGGAACGAGGTAGTTCCATCTCTGAATGTAGAGCTTCCACCATTCGTTGTAAACATCGGTGGATGTCTTGTCTGCTACGGGAGTGGTATTGTAAACCATTGCCATAGAGAGGAAGTCCATACCGAGTTCATATTTTGTACCGTCGACTGTAACATAAGCAAGACCTGTTTCCTTGTCTTCTTCTACCATGTCGATGGTAACCTTGCTTCCGATTTTAGAATAAACGGAAGTGAAGTCCTTGTGAGAAACTGCATCTGCAGGGTCAATAGGCTGATACTCAACGGGCTTTACGTCCTCTTTTTTGCCGCAAGCAAACAGAGCGAGCATCATAAGAGCCACAAGAACCAAAGCTAAAACTTTTTTCATCTGTTTTTCCTCCTGAAAAATATTTTGATTTACAGGCTGAGCCTGCAAGCAATAATTCAATTTATGCGGATTCTGGATATAATGCCTCAAAATGCCGTATAAAAATAATTATTATGCAGTATTGTACCATATTTACAATATTTTTACAATACTTTTTTAAAAAATCTTTGCTTTTTTTAAAAATTTGGAAATTTTTTTAGTTGAATGTGAATATTTCGAAAAAATTTCGGTATTTTTGAGAGATATTCACATGATTTTATTCTTTCACTTTGCTTTTGCTTTTATTCTTCGGTCATCGGAGGGCTTTCTGCGTTTTTCCTTCATTTTTTATATAATATATGAGCTGATAATTTTTTCAAAAAACACTTGACAAACGGTCGGGTTTATTGTAAAATATATTTGAAGAAGAACATCGCTTCTGCGCGAAGGCGCGGACAGCATACAAAAATAAAAGGGGTAAGGTGAACGCTGTGAAAGAAATGTTTGAGATGCCGAAGCTGGACATAATCGCACTGGCAGATGAGGATATTATCAGAACATCGGACAGAGGACCATGGGATATTCAAGCTGTCAAGAGCGGCATAAATGCTTTCGCCAAAATTGACGACAAGGACGAGTGACCCGCGTTTTCCGAAAGACGAATATCCGCAAATATGGCGCTGTGTGCTCACAGCGCCTTTTTTATTTAATGGCAGAAAATATATTGACAGATGCGAAATTTCGCAGTATAATATAATTGAGCGGTTGAATTTTGATGATTTAAATGTGAAATCCTCCGTGCCGAAACCGATATTATTATAAGAAAGGAACCGATCACATGAAAAAGAAACTTCTTATTGCCGCGGATGCTATTTGCCTTCTGCCTTGCGCTGAGTGCAGACGGAGAAACGACGCCGACGGCGGAAATTTTCGCCTGCAATCTCGAATTCGGCAATCAGGTATATATTCTGTATGCCGTTGATGTCAGCAATGCTCCCGGCATAACAATGGAAAATGTAGGTCTGAAGATAGAGCGCGCAGACGGCGGCAAAGTGCCTGTCAATATCGTCGCTACCGAGAAGGAGACGATTGCCGGAAAAGAATACTACGTGGTGATATACAAGGATCTTGTGGCTAAGGAGATGGGCGATATAGTAACAGCTACTCCTTATGTTGAGGTCGGCGGTGTAAAGTACGAGGGTGCTCCCAAAGACTACAGCATCTGCACATACGCCGCGCGAATGCTGGGACTTGTCGATGGCGTTACGGGAACTGACGACGAAAATCTCATAAAAATGCTCAGAGATATGCTCCGCTACGGCGCGAGCGCGCAGATAAAGTTCAATTATAAGACCGATGCGCTCGCATCTGCCATGCTTGACAATCGCATAAATGTGACATACAATTGCAAAGAGCTGCTGGATGCACAATATACAAATCCCAACGCGTCGTCTTTCTCTCTTGCGGAGGGCAGTGTGAAACTGCAGCCGCTTATCATAAAGGGTTATATATTCAGATACTGGAGAGATGAGATGGGAGATGCTGTCCTCAATATCGACACATTAAAACCCGGCGACATCACTCTGTATCCCGTTTTTGAGATTGAGCGTTATCCGATTATATATAAAAACACCAAGGGCGTTCAGAACAGCAACGTCGATATCTACGATGTGAGGGATGCGATATACCCTCTTCCGCTCGAGAAATATGATTATGTTTTTAACGGATGGAGACTGAACAGCCCTTACGGCGATTTTGTCGGCGAGGACGGAATTCCCGCGGGGATCACGGGCACTATAGTGCTCTATGCCGACTGGACACTGAAGCCGGAATTCGAGGGATTTTACTATGTTGTGGATGAGAACTACAATATCGACAACAAAGGCACAAAATTCTGCATGCTTATGGGCGTTGAGAATTGGAACAGCGTAACAAATCTCACCATTTCCTCCGTGTTCAACCACATCAAGGAGGGCGCGCTTGCGAACTGCCGCTCGCTTAATGAGCTTACCCTGCCTTACCTTGCTTCCGACAATACGGTAACCCGCAACACAAATCTCGGTTATCTTTTCGGCTATGCGAGCAACGCCGAGGCAGAGGGCGCTATCCCGACGAGCCTGAGAAAGCTGACCGTAAATGGCGGTGTGATCGGCGATTATGCCTTTGCGAATCTGAAAAATGTTGCGGAAATCGTGCTCTCCCCCGAGGTTACCTCAATCGGTCACAAAGCATTTTCAAACTGCGCAAACCTTGAAGACCTCACAATGCCTTTGCTTTATGTAAATCATAGCACAAGAAGGGCTGCAGACGAACACGGATATGTTATCACTCAAGCAGAATATTACGATTTACCCGGTTGGGTGGACCGTGAGGCTGACAGCTATGACGGCAAGACATTCAAGCTTCATATTAACGGCGGAGGCATTCTTCACGCTGCCGCAGGCGATGCGAATTGGGAAAAAGACGGTGCCACAATCGGAAACGGTTTCGGCGGGAATCTTTTCGAACTGTGTAAGGGTATCAGCGAGGTTACGATCGATAACATCACGGTGATTCCGCAATTTACATTTGCAAAATGCAGCAATCTCAAAAAAGTCACCATTGGTGACACGGTTCAAAATATTATGTCTGGCGCATTTTGGCGTACCGCCATCGAAGAAATTGTGATTCCCGATACGGTGAAGGAAATGGGCGTGTGCCGCTTATCCGATGCATATTAAAGCCGAAAAATTATATTTACGGCAAAGACGTGATACGTAAAGAAAGATAATATCTGACCGCAAATAAAAAGGACATCCGCCATCGTAGATTCCAGATACGAATGGCGGATGTACGTTTTTTATTTGAAAATCAATAGTTGGAAACAAGGAACGCGAAAAGAGAGATATTATTGCCCAGACTCTCCGCATCCTTTTTATCGGAAACGCGAAGCGTGATCGTATGGTGTCCCTTTTCCAAATTCTTAAATGGGAATACATAGCCGGCTCTGCTGAAGCTTTTGCAGTATTTATCCCATGCCGAGACGGTTTTTGTCTCCTTTCCGTCGAGCGTCAATTCGAGCATGCCGCTCTCATTGTCCATGATCCAGTAAAGACCGAAATCTCTGCCCTCAAATTCATATGTCATTTCGCTTCCGATGCCGCTCGCGCTCACATAATACGGAAAACGTTTCTTGAAAGGCTTATCCACAAAATGCCAACCCTTTACACCCTCGATAAGATCGCGCACCTCAACGATCTTTCCGAAAGGAATCGTCGATTTTTCGCAATACGGAGCGGGAATCTTTCTCGCCGTCAAAGCGTCGGGAATCTCGGTAAGCAGGCGTGAAAGCTCGCGCTTCATCGCCTTTGTAAGAATGAGATATCCCTCGTCATTAGGATGAGTATTATCGGTGGTATATTTCATCCAGTCGCCGCCGTTTGCCGCGATAACCATGCGGAAATGCTCGCCGATATTGATCATATCGAGTCCGTAATGATAAGCAAGGATCGCTTCCGCGGTACGGCTTCTGAAATCACCGTACGTAAGCAATTTTTCTTCAATCGCTTTTGTCATGGTAAAGACGACAACGATCTCCGTTGTCGGGTCTTTTTCAAGGATCTGGCGCAGACAGCTTTCATAGCATTTAAACTGCTCGTCGGGTGCCAGTATGCTGTCATTGGTAGCAAATTCAATAAAAACAAGATTAGGATCATATTGCAAAAGATCATGCTTGCAGCGGTAAAGACCGAGGTCGGTGCCTGTTCCGCCGATAGCTGCATTGACGGCGGTTATCTCTGCATCGGGATACGTTTCTTTCAGATCACGCGTAATATTTGCGCGCCAAGAGGTGCCGTCCCAAGAGGTTGCGCCTGCCCCTTCCGTGATGGAACCGCCGAAAAAGCCGATGGTAAGTTTTTTATCGTGATGTAAACGGTAAGCAGTATTGGTGAGCATGGGAATATCTCCTTATTCAAAATCATTTTCCGTAGTTTTGCAAATGACGATTTTAACGCCGGAGTGCACATTACCGGATGCTGAAGCATGAAGCCATAGACAGCCGAACGCGTCTTTCGCTTGATGGCATGTGCTTATATACAGTATTTATGTGTATTTATGCCATTTTATCTGAGAGCTTGGCACCCCCGAGAATATGAAAATGCAGGTGCGGAACGCTCTGGCAGGCGTCGGGACCGCAGTTTGATATAATGCGGTAGCCGCCCGTAAGACCGGCGGACTTTGCAATACCGGGGATCTTTTCGAATATATACGCTACTGTTCCGCTGTTTTCGCCCGTTATATCGTCGGCTCCCGAAATATGAGCTTTCGGTATTACGAGGATATGGACCGGAGCCTGAGGATTTATATCGCGGAAGGCAAGTATCTTTTCGTCCTCATATACTTTGGAGGAGGGGATATCTCCCGCGGCTATTTTGCAGAAAAGACAGTTTTCCATGTTATTCTCTCCTTTATTTTATAAGTGATCTTACGAAATCGCCGGCAGAGCAGAGCGCTTCATCGAGCTTCTCCGGGCATTTGCCTCCTGCACATGCGCTGTCCGGCTTGCCGCCTCCGCCGCCTCCGACAACTGAGCATATCTTTTTTACGACATCGCCTGCGCGAACACCGTGTGCCACGGCATCTTTGCCGCAAACGGCTACGATATTCAGCTTTCCGCCTGCCGTCGTGCTCATGATGGCGATGATATCGGGATTATTTGCTTTTACATCGTCGCCGAGCGAACGGAGCGCTTCGAGCGGAAGCTCACTTTTCAGCGTTGCCACGCGAAGCATATCGACCTTTTCGGCGGAAGCGAGCATTTCATTTACCTTGCCCGAGGCAAGCTTTACGGAGAGCGACTCGTTTTCTTTTCTGAGCGCCTTCAGCTCGTCGGCATTTGCGGCTATTTTTGCGGGGATTTCCGCCGTGCCGCTTACCTTGAGAGCCGCCGCCGTATCGGAGAGAAGCTTTTCACTCTCGAGAACGGCATTATATGCGTTCATACCGGTCATTATTTCTATGCGGCGCGTGCCTGCGGCAACGGAGCTTTCCGAAACTATGCGGAAAAGACCTATCTCGCCCGTTGCGCCGACATGGCATCCGCCGCATAGCTCGCTCGAGAAATCGCCGAACTTCACTACGCGCACGGTGCTTCCGTATTTCTCGCCGAAGAGGGCGATGGCACCGGATTTCTTTGCCGTTTCTATATCTGTCTCGAAAATATCGGCTTTGATATCGGAGAGAATGACTTCGTTTATCATGCGCTCGGCTTTTTTCAGTTCGTCGGGCGTTACTGCGGCGAAATGAGTGAAATCGAATCTGCCGCGGTATTCGTCAACATAGGAGCCCGCCTGCGCTATATGATCGCCGAGAACTCTGCGCAGAGCCGCATCGAGCAGGTGAACTGCGCTGTGATTGCGCCTGATGGCGGCACGGCGGTTCGTGTCCACGGCTATTGTTATCTCGTCGCCGACGGAAAGCGAACCCTCATATATATCGCAGATGTGCATGTAAATGCCGTCTTTTTTCTTTGTATCGGTGATATTTGCCTTGGCGTTTTCGCCGAGGAGCGTGCCTGTGTCGCCGACTTCACCGCCGCCTTCTCCGTAGAAAACGGTGCTGTCGGTAATGACTACCGCCTTGCCCGAGGCGATGTCGGTGCGCTCGTCCGTTTCGCAATCGATGAGCGCGAGAACTTTTGCCTTCGTTTCGAGCCTGTCATAGCCGATGAACGCCGTCTTTGCAATATCCGAAAGCGTATCGGCTGTCTTGCCGCCCCAGCCGCCGATATTTCCGCGCGCTTCTCTTGCCCGGCGCTTCTGCTCGGCGAGATTATCTCTGTAGCCCTCTTCGTCAATGGCGATACCGCGCTCGGCGGCAATCTCACGCGTGAGGTCTATCGGGAAGCCGTAGGTATCGGAAAGCTTGAAGGTATCTGCACCCGAGATGATATTCGTTCCGTTTTCCTCTGCGGCGCTCATAAGATTTTCGAGCAGGTTCATGCCGGATTCGACCGTTCTCGAAAAACGTTCCTCCTCCAGCCCCGCTATCTTGCAGATATAGTCGAGTTTTTCCGTGAGCATAGGATATGCACTCTTGTTTTCGTGCGCCACTACCTTGATTATATCATCGAGGAAAGCACCCTTTATGCCGAGAAGTCTGCCGTGGCGGCAGGCACGGCGGATAAGGCGGCGCAGAACATAGCCGCGGCCTTCATTCGAGGGCATTACGCCGTCGGCAATAAGGAAAGAGGAAGCGCGCATATGGTCTGCGATGATACGCATGGAAATGTCGGCTTTCTCATTCTCCCTGTACTTTATGCCCGCCTTTTCGCTGATGGCGGAGATGATATTCTGAATGGTATCGACATCAAACATGCTGTCCACTCCCTGCATTACGCAGGCGAGACGCTCGAGTCCCATGCCGGTATCTATATTTTTCTGAGCAAGCTCGGTATAGTTGCCGTTGCCGTCATTATTGAACTGCGAGAAAACATTATTCCATATTTCCATGTATCTGTCACAGTCACAGCCGGGCTTGCAGTCGGGCTTGCCGCAGCCGTATTTTTCGCCGCGATCGAAATATATCTCGGAGCAGGGACCGCAGGGACCGCTGCCGTGCTCCCAGAAGTTGTCCTCCTTACCGAGGCGGATTATACGCTCGGCGGGGACGCCGATCTTTTTGTTCCATATTTCAAAAGCCTCGTCATCCTTTTCGTAGACGGAGGGCCAGAGCCTGTCCTCGGGGATTTCGAGAACCTTGGTGAGAAATTCCCATGCCCACGGGAGCGCCTCTTCTTTGAAATAATCGCCGAAGGAAAAGTTGCCGAGCATCTCGAAATATGTGCCGTGGCGTGCCGTATATCCGACATTTTCTATATCGTTTGTGCGTATGCAACGCTGGCAGGTCGTCATGCGGCGGCAGGGCGGAGTAGCTTCACCCGTGAAATACTTTTTGAGCGGAGCCATGCCCGCGACTATGAGCAGAAGCGACTTGTCGCCCTCGGGAATAAGCGAATAGCTGTCGTGGCGGAGATGCCCCTTTGACTCAAAAAACGAGAGAAATTTCTCCCGGATATCATTTAGAGAAGTCCATTTCATGAAAAAGTGTCCTCATTTCCTGAAAAAATGTATTCGGAGGGCGTTTTTCGCCCTCTTTTTAGCGAATTTATTTTAATTATATTATCTTCAGACAAAAAAGTCAATATTTATTTCAAAAAAGTGAAAGTTTCCTCTTGACATATTGACAAATGGGTGGTATACTTATAAACTGCATTATAATTGCTTATGCTATCGCCATTTTTAGCCGACTGTAAAATCAAACGGCGCGAAAGAGGCGGTAAAAGCAAGCAAAAACAAAGATTTTTGCGCAAAATCAAGGCAAGCTAAATTATGAATGGAGTGATTATATGAGAATCAAACCCCAGCAGCTTGGCAAAAACATCAGAATGAGCTATGCTAAGGTAAAGGACATCATAGATATGCCCGATCTTCTCGAGGTGCAGAAGAAGTCCTACGGATGGCTCATTGAAAAGGGTATCGGAGAGGTTCTCTCAGATGTTTCGCCTATTGTGGATTATTCCGGCAATCTCGTTATCGAGTTTGTGGACTTCTCCATAGACGCAACGCCGAAGTATTCCATAGAGGAATGCAAGGAGAGAGACGCCAACTATGCAGCCCCGCTCAGAGTTACTGTCAGACTCACAAATAAGAGTACAGGCGAAGTAAAGCAACAGGATCTCTTCATGGGAGATTTCCCGCTGATGACCGATGAGGGTACATTTATCATAAACGGCGCGCAGAGAGTTGTCGTTTCACAGCTGGTACGCTCACCCGGTATGTACTATGAAACCGCGATGGACAAAACGGGCAAGATGATAGTGAAGGCTACCGTCATCCCATACCGCGGTGCTTGGCTTGAGTATGAGACAGATCTCAATGATGTTTGCTGGGTCCGTATCGATAAAAACAGAAAGATACCGGCTACAATACTTATCCGTGCCCTTGAGGAAGCAACCGCTTCTTCGACGGGAGTACGCTCCGTTTACGGCGACGACCAGAAAATACTTGCCACCCTTGAAAAAGACGGAATGCAGAATGAGGCGGACAAGAACGGTACCTCTCCCTATGAAGAGGCGCTCAAGGAAATATACAAAAAGCTCCGTCCCGGCGAGCCTGCGATAGTTGAAAGCGCGCAGATACTCATAAATAATATGTTCTTTGATCAGAAGCACTATGATCTCGGTGCTGTCGGCAGATATAAATTTGACAAGAAAACCGCGATAGGCAAGAGAATCACAGGCAGAACGCTCACGCGTCCGGTTGTCAATCCCATAACCGGCGAGCTTATATTCGATGCGGGGAAAACGCTCACATACGATGAGGCTATGGTCATTGAGCACGCATGCGTGAACGAGGCTTATGTCGATATCGGTGACGGCAAAGAAATAAAGGTATTCGGCAACGGTATGGTCGATGCCAAGGATGTTCTCGGCTATGACCTGCGCGATTGCGGCATAAACGAGCATGTAAAGCTAAGCCTGCTGCTCTCCATCATGGAGGAATGCGGCGGCGACGCCGAAAAGATAAAGGCAGAGGCAAAAGCGAGAGCAGCCGAGCTTTCTCCCAAGCATATCACAAAGGATGATATCTTCGCTTCGATGAACTATCTCATCTGCCTTGCACACGGCATAGGCAATCCCGACGATATCGACCATCTCGGAAACAGAAGAATCCGTGCTGTGGGCGAGCTTATTCAGAATCAGCTCAGAATCGGTTTCTCCCGCATGGATAAGATAATAAAAGAGCGCATGACTATTCAGGATGCGGACAGCCTCACGCCTCAGGGACTCATCAATATCCGTCCCGTAGTGGCTGCGATACGCGAGTTTTTCGGTTCGTCACAGCTTTCCCAGTTCATGGATCAGAACAACCCGCTTGCCGAGCTTACTCACAAGCGCCGTCTTTCAGCGCTCGGCCCCGGCGGTCTTTCCAGAGACCGTGCATCGTTTGAAGTCCGCGATGTGCATTATACTCACTACGGGCGCATATGCCCGATAGAGACGCCTGAAGGCCCCAATATCGGTCTTATCTCATATCTTGCATGCTACGCGAGAATAAACGATTACGGCTTCATCGAGGCACCCTTCCGCAAGGTTGACAAGGCGAACGGCATCGTTACCGATAATGTCGAATACATGACAGCCGATGTCGAGGACAACTATATTGTTGCTCAGGCAAACGAACCTCTCGATGAAGAGGGCAGATTCATAAACCGCAAGGTAACTGCAAGAGACAAGGCGGAGATAGTCGAAGTGGACGCCTCTATGGTAGACTACATGGATGTTTCGCCGAAGATGCTTATATCCGTTGCCACAGGCTTCATTCCGTTCCTTGAAAACGATGATAACTCCCGTGCGCTCATGGGTTCAAACATGCAGAAGCAGGCTGTTCCGCTCATGATGACGGAATCTCCGATAGTAGGTACCGGCATGGAATACAAGGCGGCGATAGACTCCGGTGTCTGCGTTATAGCCAAGGAAGGCGGATATGTTGACAGAGTATCCTCCGACGAGGTTATAGTGTGCCGCGATGACGGACAGAAGGACAGATATGCTCTCCTGAAGTTCAAGCGCTCCAATGTCGGCACCTGCGTAAACCAGAGACCTATAGTAAATCTCGGCGACAGAGTCGAGAAGGGCGATGTAATAGCGGATGGTCCCGCTACCTCAAACGGCGAAATCTCCCTCGGCAAGAATGCTCTTATAGGCTTCATGACATGGGAAGGCTATAACTACGAGGACGCCGTTCTGCTCAACGAAAATCTCGTTCGCAACGATGTTTATACATCTATTCATATAGAAGAATACAATACGGAAGCAAGAGACACCAAGCTCGGTCCGGAGGAAATCACAAGAGAAATTCCGAACTGCGGCGAGGACGCGCTCAAGGATCTCGATGCCGATGGTATCATCCGCATAGGTACGGATGTTCACGCGGGAGATATACTTGTAGGTAAGGTTACGCCCAAGGGCGAAACCGAGCTTACTCCCGAGGAGAGACTGCTTCGCGCCATATTCGGCGAAAAGGCACGCGAGGTTCGCGATACTTCGCTCCGCCTGCCGCACGGCGAAAGCGGTATCGTTGTGGATGTAAAGGTATTCTCACGCGCAAATTCCGATGAGCTTTCTCCCGGCGTAAACAAGACGGTCCGCGTCTATATCGCGCAGAAGAGAAAGATTTCCGTCGGCGACAAGATGGCGGGACGCCACGGTAACAAAGGTGTCGTTTCTCGCATACTTCCTCCCGAGGATATGCCTTATCTTGCAGACGGTACGCCGCTCGATATCGTGCTGAATCCTCTGGGCGTTCCTTCCCGAATGAATATCGGTCAGGTGCTCGAGGTGCATCTCGGTATCGCCGCAAAGCATCTCGGCTTCAAGGTCATGACGCCTGCCTTCGACGGTGCGAAGGAAAGCGATATCACAGAGGCGCTCACCCTTGCCGGACTTTACAGAGACGTTCTCCCGAGCGATGTGCTCAAGGGCAGAAAATTCTATGAAGAGGTTACCGACGAGGAAACGGGCGAAAAGAAATATATAGAATTCGGCGAGGATAAGCTCGCAAACAAGGCTCTCGTAGCCGAGAAGATAGCGGAGAAGAAGCTGAAAACCGTAGACGGCAAGCAGATTCTTTACGATGGCAGAACGGGCGAAGCATTCGATAACCCCGTAACCGTCGGTATCATGTACTATCTCAAGCTCCATCACCTTGTAGATGATAAGATTCACGCGCGCTCCACAGGTCCTTATGCTCTCGTTACGCAGCAGCCTCTCGGCGGTAAAGCTCAGTTCGGCGGTCAGCGCTTCGGAGAAATGGAAGTCTGGGCTCTCGAGGCTTACGGCGCGGCTTATACGCTTCAGGAAATCCTCACGGTCAAGAGTGACGATGTCACGGGTCGTGTAAAGGCATATGAGGCTATCGTAAAGGGTCAGAATATTCCCACGCCCGGCGTTCCGGAGTCATTCCGCGTGCTTGTAAAAGAGCTCCAGTCGCTGGCACTCGATATCAGAGTTCTCGATGAAAACGGCGAGGAAATAGCACTTTCTTCCATCGGCGACGACCTCGACGATACACCTTCCACCGTTTCCATGGACGACATCGGCAGAACGGTTGAGGGCGAGGATGACGACGAGCATATCACCATCATCGACGACCCCGAATCCGAATTTGCGGGCGGCGACGATGACGATGATGATTTTGACTTCGATGACGATGAATTCGACGACGAAGAGGACTTCGCCGACGATGACGATATGGAATAAGAAAGGGGGAAATGCAAAATGGGAAAACAGATTTTTAATTCGATTAAAATAGGACTTGCGTCCCCTGAAATGATAAGAAGCTGGTCAAGCGGCGAGGTCACCAAGCCCGAGACCATAAACTACAGAACGCTTCGCCCCGAAAAGGACGGTCTTTTCTGCGAGAAAATCTTCGGTCCGACTAAGGACTGGGAGTGTCTCTGCGGAAAATACAAGAGAGTCCGCTATAAAGGCAAGGTCTGCGAAAAATGCGGCGTTGAGGTTACAACCAAGAAAGTGCGCCGCGAGAGAATGGGTCATATCGAGCTTGCCGCTCCGGTATCTCATATATGGTATTTCCGCGCTATACCTTCCCGTATAGGTCTGCTTCTCGACCTTTCTCCGAGGCTCCTTGAAAAGGTACTCTATTTCGCGCAGTACATCGTTCTCGACCCCGGCAATACGCCCCTCGAGAAGATGCAGCTCCTTTCCGAGCGCGAATACCGCGAAATGTATGAGAAATACGAGAACGATTTCCGCGTAGGCATGGGTGCCGAGGCTGTGAAAGAGCTCCTCTGCGAAATAGATATAGAGAAGCTTTCCGAGCAGCTCAAGGCTGAACTTGCCACGGCAGGCGGTCAGAAAAAGCTTCGCATTATCAAGAGGCTTGAGGTTGTCGAGGCATTCAGAAAGTCCGGCAACCGCCCCGAGTGGATGATACTAGATGTCATTCCCGTTATCCCGCCGGATATCCGCCCGATGGTACAGCTGGATGGCGGCAGATTTGCGACGACGGATATAAACGATCTCTATCGCAGAGTTATCAACAGAAACAACCGTCTCAAGAAGCTCACAGAGCTTTTTGCACCGGAAATAATCATCAGAAACGAAAAGCGTATGCTTCAGGAGGCGGTAGATGCCCTCATCGATAACGGCAGACGCGGCAAGCCTGTAACAGGCGGCTCCAGCAACCGTCCGCTCAAGTCTCTTTCCGAGATGCTACGCGGTAAGCAGGGACGCTTCCGTCAGAACCTGCTCGGTAAGCGTGTCGACTATTCCGGACGTTCCGTTATCGTCGTAGGTCCTTCGCTGAAGATTTATCAGTGCGGACTTCCTAAGGAAATGGCTCTTGAGCTCTTCAAGCCGTTCGTTATGAAGCGCCTTGTCGAGACGCAGAGCGCCTCCAATATCAAGGACGCAAAGAAAAAGGTGGAGAAGGCAAGTCCCGAGATATGGGATGCACTCGAAACGGTAATAAAGGACCATCCCGTGCTTCTCAACCGTGCTCCCACGCTCCACAGACTTTCCATTCAGGCGTTCGAGCCCGTGCTCGTAGAGGGCAGAGCGATAAAGCTTCATCCGCTCGTTTGCTCGGCATTCAATGCTGACTTCGACGGCGACCAGATGCCTGTTCACATTCCGCTTTCAAGCGAAGCTCAGGCAGAGGCACGCTTCCTCATGCTTTCCGCAAACAACTTCCTGAAGCCTGTTGACGGTAAAGCCGTAACCGTTCCTTCGCAGGATATGGTGCTCGGTTCTTATTACCTCACCATAGACCGCGCCGGCGAGCCCGGAGAGGGAAGCATATTCAGAGATTTTGACGAAGCCATGATGGCTTATGCAAACGGCCTGCTCGGCATGCACGCGCCTATCAAGGTGCGCGTTTCCCGCGAGATAGACGGCGTCACCCACACGGGTCTTATCGATGCCACACTCGGCAGACTTATATTCAATGCTCCTATCCCGCAGGATCTCGGTTTTGTGGACAGAAGTGACCCCTCCAAGCTGCTCGACCTCGAAATCATGTTCACGACAAAGAAGAAGCAGCTCGGTCAGATAGTTGACAGAACAATTAGAAAGCACGGCCCCGCTGTTGCCGCACGCGTTCTCGACGCGATAAAGGCGAACGGCTTCAAATATTCCACAAAGGCATCAATCTCCATATCTGTTTCTGATATGACGGTTCCTGCCGAGAAGAAAACTCTCATTGCGGAAGCGGAGAAGAAAGTTGACCATATCCAGCGTGACTTCCGTCGAGGACTTCTCTCCGAGGATGAACGTTACAAGAGCGTCATAAACGTATGGGAGCAGACAACAAAGGATGTTACGGATGCGCTTCAGGACTGTCTTGACAGATACAATCCTATCAACATGATGAGCGATTCGGGAGCCCGTGGCTCCATGAGCCAGATGCGTCAGCTCGCAGGTATGCGCGGTCTGATGTTCTCGGCTACGGGACGCACAATGGAAATCCCGATCAAGAGCAACTTCCGCGAAGGCATGAATGTTCTCGAGTACTTCTCCGGTGCGAGAGGCTCGCGTAAATCGCTTTCCGATACGGCTCTGAAAACGGCAGACTCCGGTTACCTTACAAGACGTCTCGTTGACGTATCGCAGGATGTCATCGTAAGAGAAGAGGACTGCGGCACTACAGAGGGTATCTGGGTGGCAGATGTAATGGGCGACGGTAACGAGGTTATCGAGCCGCTCGTAAACAGGCTTCCCGGCAGATTTGTCATAAATGATGTCGTAAATCCGCAGACCGGCGAGGTGCTTGCTCACCACGGTGACATGCTCACGCTTGAGCAGGCGCAGAGCATCGTGAATGCAGGCATAACAAAGGTTTATGTCCGCTCCATACTCAAGTGTAAATGCAAGTACGGCGTATGTGCTCATTGCTATGGTTCCGACCTTGCAACAGGCAAGACCGTGAGCATAGGCGAAGCTGTCGGCATAATCGCGGCTCAGTCTATCGGCGAACCCGGTACACAGCTTACGATGCGTACTTTCCATACGGGCGGTATCGCGGGAAGCGATATCACACAGGGTCTGCCGAGAGTTACGGAGGTCTTTGAGGCGCGCAAACCGAAAAAGACGGCTACCGTTTCCGAGGTTTCCGGCGTTGCTCATTTTGTCGATGCAAAGCGCTCGAGAAATATCGTTATTTCTTCCGCCGAGACAGGTGAGGACGTAGTATATCCGATTCCTTACGGCATTCAGATTCTTATCGAGGACGGTTCTTATGTAAACCGCGGCGATGTACTCACCGAGGGTAATATGAGTCCTGCCGATATCACGAGAATCAACGGGCTTTCCGCCGTATATGATTATATTATCCGAGAGATTCAGCGCGTTTACCGCATGCAGGATATCGAGATAAACGATAAGCATATTGAGGTTATTGCCCGCCAGATGACGCGCAAGGTGCGCGTAGAGGACGGCGGCGATACGGATCTGCTCATGGGTTCGATAATTGACAATGCAGAGCTGCTTGAAGAGAATGAGAAGATAGAAGCCAGAATTGCGGCGGGAGAAAAGACACTCCGCCCCGCAACCTCGACGCCTGTCCTCCTCGGTATCACAAAGGCGGCATTGCAGACAGAATCCTTCCTCTCCGCGGCTTCTTTCCAGGAGACAACAAAGGTGCTTACAGAGGCTGCAATCAAGGGTAAGGTTGACCATCTCATCGGTCTTAAGGAAAATGTTATTATCGGTAAGCTGATCCCTGCCGGCACAGGTCTTGATATTTACAATAATATCGAGGTCAAGGAAGCCGATAAAGAGGGTACGACAGAATCGGAATTTGCGGCTGTAACCGCAGCTGTTTCCGAGACGAATGCGGCTGAAATCGCAGAATAAAACAGAAAAGAGAACTTCCTGCCGGAGGTTCTCTTTTTGATGCTTCGTCGGCTCGCACTAATAAACAAAATTTTCATGCGTATTTTAAAGTTCAGGTCAAGCCTTTTTCGGAAGGCGGCGCCATAAGTAAAGTTTTCGTGCACCTTTTGGGGAAGGTGCCGCTATCAAGAGCGCGGAGCTCTTGTCGCGCTCTGCAGAGCGCGAAATTTCTATAACGGCTTTTTCTTTTTGATGGCTTTTTCTTTTGCGCCTGAATATGCAAAAGAAAAAGCGGGAATTAACACATATGCGGAGCATGTGTGTTGGCGTCGCCGAGATGCGGGGATGAATCATTTAAAAAAATATCAACTGCAAAAAGGCATGAAATCCGTCGGATTTCATGCCTTGGTTAAAATTCCGTTTTATCTTCTGCGGATGAACGCCGCGATGATGCTTTCGATTCCGAAAAGAATCAAATACGCGGCTACAAAATAGCTGATGATTTTTATCGTCAGGAAAGAAATCGATGGGCTGAATATCATCACAAATCCGAGTATCAGACCGAGAATATTGAGTATCAGCGAAAAGAAATAATAAAATCTGTTTCCGGAAAGATGAATAAATTCCGTTCTGACGAGTCCCGCAATGCAGTGTGCAATAAACCAAAGCGGGAGCAGAACAGTCAGTGCCCACTTGCCGATATTCGGATTTGCAATCAGCATCACGCCGCACATGACACTGAGAATCCCCGAGATAAGCGACAGTATTGGTCCGAATCCCGTGAAACGCGACATTCTGACATAAATCACAATATCTTCAATACCCATTGCAATGGCAATGATTCCGTAAATTACGACAGCACTTGTCAGCATACTTTCGGGGCGGGCAAAGGTAAAGATGCCGAGCAGAATCAGAAGCAGACCGACGACGAGCTCGCTCCAGCCGAAATTATATCTTCTTTTCATATCGCGCTCGCATCCTTTCTGCCGAGAATAGTCATAAATTCACTGCCTGTGATGGTTTCTTTTTCGTAGAGATAGCTTGCCAGTTCATCGAGCTTTTGGCGGTTGTCGGCAAGAATCCTGCGGGCTTTTTCGTGCTGTGCTTTGATTGTTTCGATTACTTTTTTGTCAATTTCCTTCTGCATATCCGCGGAGCAGGCAAGAGCCGCATCACCGCCGAGATATTGATTGTTTACCGTTTCCATGGCTACCATATCAAATTCATCTGTCATACCGTAGCGCGTGATCATTGCACGGGCAAGCTTGGTTGCCTGCTCGATATCGTTTGATGCACCTGTGGTAATCTGACCGAATACGAGCTCTTCTGCCGCGCGACCGCCTGTCAGCGTGGCAAGCTTGTTTTCAAGCTCTTCTTTTGTCATCAGAACCTTATCATTCTGCTCGACCTGCATTGTATAGCCAAGCGCACCCGAGGTGCGGGGAATTATCGTGATTTTCTGCACGGGAGCGGAATCCGTCTGCATGGCGGCAACAAGCGCATGCCCTATCTCATGATAGGCGACGACTTTCTTTTCGGCATCTGTCATGATGGCGTTTTTCTTCTGATATCCCGCGATAACGACTTCGATGCTCTCTTCAAGGTCTGCCTGCTCTACAACAGAACGACCACTGCGCACGGCGCGGAGAGCCGCTTCATTGATGATATTTGCAAGCTCGGCACCCGATGTTCCCGATGCCATGCGGGCAATCGCGTGGAAATCCACATTCGGTGCCGTCTTGATTTTCTTTGCGTGAACTTTAAGTATCGCCTCACGACCTGCAAGGTCGGGAAGCTCTACCGGAACTCTGCGGTCAAATCTGCCGGGACGTGTCAGCGCGGGATCGAGCGATTCGGGGCGGTTTGTAGCCGCCAGAATGATAACGCCGTTGTTTCCGTCAAAGCCGTCCATTTCTGTCAGTAGCTGATTGAGCGTCTGCTCGCGCTCATCGTTTCCGCCGAACTGTCCGTCGCGCTTCTTACCGATGGCATCGATCTCATCTATAAATACGATGCAGGGCGCCTTTTCTTTAGCCTGTGCGAAAAGATCGCGCACCTTTGATGCGCCCATGCCGACAAACATTTCGACAAATTCGGAGCCTGACATGGAGAAGAACGGTACACCTGCCTCGCCCGCAACAGCTTTGGCAAGCATGGTTTTACCTGTTCCGGGAGGGCCTACAAGAAGAACGCCTTTCGGCATGGATGCGCCGATATCGGAATATTTCTTCGGATTATGCAGATAATCCACTATTTCCGCGAGATTTTCCTTGGCTTCATCCTCGCCGGCAACATCTGAAAAACGGATGCCGTCGGTGGACGGAACATAAACCTTGGCATTGCTTTTGCCTATGCCGAATGCCATCGCATTGGGACCGCCTGCCTGAGACATCATTTTCTTTGCCAGATATTGTCCCAGAATAGCAAAAATCAGGATAGGCATGATAAATGTGAGGAAAAAGCTGAGCAGAGGAGACATTTCCTTTTGTATATTGCGCGCGAAGGTAGCGCCGGAGGTATAGAGGCGCTCTGTCAGCGTCGGGTCGTCCATTATACCTGTTTTATAAATCTGCTCATTATTTTTGTCTGTGAAGTAGATTTCGGAATCATCGACTTCGACCTTGCCGATGTTTTTCTCCTCTATCATTTTCATGAATGTGCCGTAATCGACTTCTTTTACTTTCGCATTTGCAATCATAGGTGATATAATCATATTGAATGCAAGGATGATGAGCAACACTATGCCGTAATAATAGATAAGCGGTTTTTTCGGGGTTTTGACTTCTTTCATACTAAAATCGACTCCTTTTTTTGAAAAATACTTGTTTGTATAGCAATTATTTCTGTCTGTATTTTATCATAAACCCACGCACTTTTCAATAGCTGTGCAGAAGAATTTTGACACTGTACGGTTTTTTGTGCAGAAAAATTTCAAAGACAAGAATTGCGTTAAAATAAAAAGAGCGACGCATGCCGCTCTTTCGGTGTGGCATATAATAGCTTAAGCAATCCGGCACCGAGAGCGGCCATATGGACCGCCCCTCGGCGCCGGATTTATTCAGGGATTTATATTTTTCCCCTCGACGCAGAATACACCGCTTGTCAAAGGCTTTTTGCAATCATGATTACGCCCTTATAGTGCATCAAAATCGATTCGGATAGGTCTTTTCATAAAATTATATCATAAATTTATGATTTTTTAAACTGTAATTTGAAATGTTTAGTGAAGAGTGAGGAGCGAAAAAGTAATAAGTAAAACTCCCACGCTTGTGCGTGGGAGTTTTTGGCTGCGGCACTAGGATTCGAACCTAGGTAATGACGGAGTCAGAGTCCGTTGCCTTACCGCTTGGCGATGCCGCAATATTCTTTTTACCCTGCGGATTGTCATAAACAGCCCGCTCAGCGAGTACTTTGTTAGTATATCAAAAGTTTTTCGATTTGTCAATAGCAAATCGTCAAAAAATCGGAGGTTTTCATGAAAAATATGCCGCTTGTCAATTTTCACGGCGGAGAAAGCGTCACCGTATTAAAAATAAACGAGCCTGAATATACATTAGACAGATATTTATCTCTCGGCATATATGAGGGCGCGCGGCTGACCGTCTTTATGAAAAGCGGCAAAAACATCATTGTAAGAGTCGGCAATACAAAAATTGCCTTCACAGGCAGATCTGCCGCAAACGTAATCTGCCGTGAAGAAAGCAATATGGAGTAGGAAATGAAAATAGCTCTTATCGGAAATGCAAACTGCGGAAAAACAACACTTTTCAATCTGCTTACAAAGAGTAATGAAGCTACGGGGAACCGCGCGGGTGTGACATTCGGCACAAAAGAGGCTCCGCTCAAAAGTAAAAAATACACCGCCGAGATCGTAGATCTGCCGGGCATATATTCGCTCACCTCACAGAAAGCCGAGGAAAAGGCGGCTCTTGACTATCTGAGCCGCGGCGATTGCGATGTGATAGTAGATATCATCGATGCATCAAATCTTTCAAGAGGGCTTTTTCTCACGCTTCAGCTTATCCGTGAATTTCCACATGTTGCAGTCGCGCTGAATATGATGGACGAAGCCGAGCGCGATGGGACAAAAATAGATATAGCGGGACTCTCGGAGAAGCTCGGCGTGCCTGTTTTTCCCATCAGCGCGGCAAAAAAGCGCGGCATAGACGAGCTTATCTCATCTCTCTTTGAAAGAATTCCGGAGAGTGCCGCCGAAAAAGGTGATTTTCCCGAGAGTGCACTCGCCTCGCTTGCCTTGCAGATAGCTTCCGAGAGTGCCGTGTACAGCAGGCTTCTCGGCAAAAATACCGACAGAATAGACCGCCTCATCTGCAAAAAATACATAGGCATACCGCTCTTTTTTGCCGTTATGCTGGCTACATTTTATCTCTCTTTTTCGTGGCTCGGAGAAATAGCCGAGCGGTATTTCTCAATCGGTCTTGACAAGCTGGCATCAGAGCTGATCGCGCTTTTTTCACGCTTCGGCGCGAGCGTATTCATGCTCGAATTTATCGAAAACGGCATATGCCGCGGCATTGCCGCCGTGCTTTCGTTTCTCCCGCAGACAGCGGTGCTTTTCTTCATACTGGAGCTTTTCGAGGAGAGCGGATATACAGCCCGCGCCTCTTTTGTCATGGATGGTGCTATGCGAAAGTTCGGGCTTTCGGGAAAAGCTTTTATCCCCGCGCTTCTCGGCTTCGGTTGCACGGTGCCCGCGATAATGTCTACGCAGACGCTCGATATCTCCGAGCGCAGGAGAGCCGTATATTCGCTTGCTTTTATCCCATGCAGCGCGCGCTTCCCGATAGTTATAGCGATATCATCCGCGTTCTTTCCGAAAAGAGCCGCGCTTATCGCTTTTTCGCTTTATCTTGCGGGGATATTTGCTTTCGTGCTCTCGTGTCTGCTTTTCTCGGGGAAGGGCGGCACCGCGCCCGATGTCGTATATGAACTGCCGCGCTTTCGCATGCCGAACGGCAGAAATGTTTTCCGCAGTGTGAAAAGCAAAATATTGCAGTTTGCCACGCGAAGCGGCAGTATAGTTTTCCTCTCATCGGCGCTGATATATATCCTTTGCTCGCTCGATACGCATTTTCGCTATACTGCATCCGCAGGGGAGAGCTTGCTTTGCGCAATATCGGGGTTCGGCTCCTTTATACTGAAGCCGCTCGGGCTTGATGACTACAGGATAAGCGCCGCGCTTATCTCGGGCTTCTTTGCCAAGGAAAGCATTGTTTCCACGATGAGTGTGCTTTTCGGCGAGGGCTTTCGCACGGCACTCTCACCGGCCGCGGCATATACCTTTGCCGTGCTTTGCATGACATATACGCCATGCGCCGCAACGGTTGCCGCCGCAAGGGCAGAGCTCGGCAAAAAGGATGCTTTTTTCATGATTTTGCGCACATTTGCCATCTCTTTTTTGCTGTCGTTTGTCGTATATACGCTCAGTTTGCTTCTGCTATAAGCCAAATATATATATGTTTCACAAAATAAGTAATATTTTTGAATGTATTTTTCCCAAAATGTAAAAAATATTAAAATTTTTTATTGACAAATCTGCATTATATGATATAATATACAAAAAGGTATATTTATTGAAAGTGTGATCAGGTGGATAATAAGATTGGCGAGCTTCTGATAGGGTTGAAGGATGGTATCCCGCTTTCCTTTGAGGGAATATTGGAGCTTTATTCGCCGCTGGTGCGCAGCATTTCTCTTGATGCCAAGCGCCGCTTTTCCATCTCCGATTCCGAGTATGACGATCTTCTTCAGGAGGCGACGATTGCCCTCTATAATTCGGCGTGCTCCTTTGATGAATCAAAGCAGGTCTCTTTCGGTTTATATGCCAAGATATGTATAAAAAACAGGCTTATTTCATACATCAGGCGCAGGGAAAACAAGCTTTTCGGGGATTTTCTCGGAGATTGCGAGGATACGCTCTCCGATATGAGCGAATCGCCGGAATCCACGCCTGAGCAGCTTATCATAAATAAAGAATCCTTCTCGGAGCTTAACAAGAGAATAAACGATGCGCTTACCCCCTTTGAAAGCTCGGTTTTCTGGCTCTATCTCGGCGGAATGTCCTATTCCGATATAGCCGAGGCACTTTCCAAACCGAAAAAATCGGTAGATAATGCTATTGTACGGATAAAATCAAAGCTTAAGAAACTTTTATGACATATATATAATAAATTATTCCGACTTCGGATAAAAATAAAAAAGTTTTCATATGCCCAAATAGCTTAAAGCAAGAGCGTTGTTTTCAAAGGTGTCGGTTGGAATCCGTCTACGGGCGCAATATCCTAAAATTTCAAAGCGAGGTAAAAAAATGTATCAGGACAAGACTTTAGTTTGCAAGGACTGTGGCAAGGAATTTGTTTTCACAGCAGGCGAGCAGGAATTCTATGCGGAGAAGGGCTTCCAGAATGAGCCCCAGAGATGCAAAGAGTGCCGTGCGGCAAAGAAAAACGCAGGCAAGGCTCCCAAAGAGATGTTCACAGCAACCTGTGCAAACTGCGGCAAGGAAGCAAAGATCCCCTTCCAGCCCACAAATGACAGACCCGTATACTGCAGCGAATGCTTTGCAGCTATGAAGCAGCAATAATTTAAGCTATATACAGAGAAAAGTCAATCAAGCCATGCCGAAAGGCATGGCTTGATGTTTTATGCTTTTTCAAAGGCAAATGTTGCCGCATAGGTGAAGAAACTGTCGCGCAGCTTTGCGAAATCCTTTTCTTTGGCAGAGAACTGGAGCGTATAGAACTTCAGGCTCCCTTTGAAGGCAAAGGAAATATTTTTATATACGGTGCCGTCAAGGCTGTTGCTCGTATACTCATAGTAGGCAAGCCCATCCTTCTCAGCAACCTCGGAGGCGGAAGCATTCAGACTTGCGATAGCTTCGGCATACTGCTTGGCGCTGAGTATCTCCATGCCCATGACATCGGTGAAATCCTGACTGAAAACATATACAGTCGCTTTGTCGCTTTTGAAGCAGGCGTCGCAGTTGTCGTATTTCTCATAGGAGAAGTCCTCAGTCAGCGTGATTGAGATACCGCTTTCCGAGAAGGATTTTTCTGCGGCAGCGCCGCATGAGCAGAGAAGCATGGCGCAAACTGTTATCATGCACAGTATAAATTTTTTCATATATTTTTCTCCTTTTCGATTTTTTCAAAAGAACCGAGGTCAACCACCCTATATGTATGTTTAATATAAGGAAGAAACTTTTCCGTGATATCCGCGGTTTTTATTTTCAGGCTCGATGTATTTATGCACGGATGGCAGCCCATGTATTCATCCGCCAGAACATCCTTGTCTATATAAAGCTTCACGCTGTTTTCAGTATCGTTCATAAGACCGAGCACGGTAACACTGCCGGGTGTAACACCGAGAAGAGCCTCCATATATTCCGCCGGGGCAAAGCTCAAGCGGGAACAGCCTATCAGACGCGAAAAATCCTTTGTCGAGAAGCGTTTGTCGCCTGTCATCAGCAGAAGGTAAAACTGCGTTTTGCCGCCGTTGCACAGGAAAAGATTTTTACACACAGGCGTCTGCATCAGCTCGTCTATTTCCGCACACGCTTCTATGGTAGGAGCTACATCATGATCCAATCTCGCATACTTTATATCAAGTTCATCCAATATATCGTATACGGCAATTTCTCTTTGTGTCCTGCCGGACACGTCACACGGTCGACCGCTGTATACTGTCTTATCTTTAACTATACTTTCCACTTATATTTTCTCCGCACAAGCCGATATTTTACCCAAGTATATCATATATATATAGTAAAGTCAAGCGACCGAAGCTCTTTTGCACGCAAAATAGGCAAATGGCACAGAAAAACACCTGTATTTTTTCCCTTTTACACAAAAACAAATCTGAAAAATCGTATACTTTGGATAGTGTAAACTTCGGCTTTACTATTGACTTTTTTCGATATTTTGTGCTATAATTAAATCATCCAATATTAAAGAAAGGAATGAATACGAGTATGAAGAAAATTATCTCAATACTCTTGGTATCCCTGTTTATCCTGTCTGCGGCTACGGTAGCACTCAGCGCAGGCTCTATCACAGAAGATCCCAAAACCAATCCGGATCGTCCCAAAAACAAGATTTACAACATCAGCATGCTTGACTTTGAAAAGACGCAGAACTCTTATTGGGCAAAGCAGAATGATGCCGGCGAATGGGAAGCGGCTCCCGTTTACTTCGATGAGAACGAAGAGTGCCACGTTTACACAGAGCTGGCAGGCAAGCCTCTCCCCAAAGACTGGCGTGAAAGCTACTCCGAGATGCCCTATGACAACGCAACCATGGAAATGCTCAGCTTTATCCTTTACGATGAGGCTACACCGAAGTCCCAGCTTGCAAAGCTCAACTGGAGCTTTACCGATAACGGAGAGGTTCTCCATCTTTCCGCTAAGGAAGCAGGTAATGCGGGCATGGCATTCTCTCTCTATGACGGAGTTCTCTTCAGCGGTCTCCCCATAGGCACCGAATCCACAAACCTTGCGGAATACTGCAAGATCCGCGTCAGAAATCTCAGCGCAAATTCAAAGTTTACTCTCGGCTTCAATACAAGCGGTATCAACTCCGGACAGTACAAGTCCTGCCCTCAGGTTTCTATCACCGATGTGGCTGTCGAGGCTAACTCCGGTGAATGGCAGACCATCACCTTCAGCATAGTCAAAGCCAACTCCGATACAAACTACAACAATTCTCTCGCGAAGAACGACAGCGGCGTTCCCCAGTCCAGATGGTGGGGTAATCTCATACAGGTATATCTCTTCCCGTTCGGCTACAATGCAGCATACAAGGGCGCGGAAATGGATATAGACTATGTTGTATTCGGTTCCGAAGAGTATGTTACAAACTACAAGAGTGAGCTCGAGAAAGACGAAGAGAATGTTGAAAAGATTGAGCTTGTAAAGACTCCCACAAAGTCCACCTACTATGTAGGCGAGACTATCGATCTCGAAGGTCTTGAGGTTAAGGTAACTTACAAAGACGGCCATACGGAAATACGCGACACAGCAAGCACGGTTTACAATTTTGACGATGCTTCCGATGCTTCCGAGGTTACTCTGAAGTACGGCAAGGCTACCGCGACATACAATGTCAAGGTAATCGGCATAAAGGATTTCGTTATCGAAACGATGCCCGAGGCAACCTCTTATAAGGCTACCGATATAGCAAAGAGCGGCTTTACACCCACAGGTCTTACCGCAAAGGCTACATTCGAGGACGGCACCGAAAAGACATTTGCTCTCGGCGAATTCAAGCTTGAATACGATTTCGTGGGAAGCGGCACACAGACTGTTACCGTTAACTACCACGGCGCAAGAGCATCCTTCCAGATAAACCTCATCAATGTTGTTGCTATCGAGGCTGAACCCTTGAAATCCGCTATTCATTTCGGTGAAAAGCTCACTACGGATAATGTTGCCATCACATGCATATACAGCGATGAATCCAAGGATACATTTGCAAATTCCGGCTTTGATGCGAACAATGTTGCAATAACCTATGAGAAGAAATACGGCGAGACTGTTGTTACCGTAACATACACATCCGCTTCTCTCGAGCAGCCTCTTACCTGCACAACAACAGGTACCTATGCTAAGCCCTCCGGTCTTACTGTAACTGCCGGCGAAGGCGCAAAGACTGTTTACGAGCTTGATGAGCTCTTCTCAACAGAGGGTCTGGAGTTCGCTCTCGTTTATGACGACGGCAAGACAGTTTCCATCACGAAGGACGACCTCACGAAGGAACCCATCTATGATTTCTCTACTTCCGGCGACAAGCAGGTAACATTTGAGTTTGACGGTATTTCCGCTACTCTCGATGTTAAGGTAAACGAGCTTGATCTTCCCGATACGAAAGATTCCTCTACAAAGAAGCCTCCGGCAGGCGATGACAAGGGCAGCCCCGTTGTTGTTATTGTTATCGTAGTGGTAGCTGTTCTTGTAGTAGGCGGCGTAGTTGCCTTCGTAGTTCTCAAGAAGAAAAAGAAATAAGCCGACAGGCTTTTCAAAAACAGCTTAAAATGATGTTCAGCGATACGGTGCGACACCTCGGTGTTTGCACCGTATCTTTTTCGGAGAGATAATTATGACAAATATAAACGATACGGGAATGAAAAGAGCCGCTCTGATAAACGACTATTCCTGCTTCGGCAAATGCTCGCTGAGCGTGGCTATACCGATAATCTCGGCGTATGGGAGCGAGGCGGTCGCTCTGCCGACGGCGATACTCTCAACGCATACCGGCGGGCTCGGCAATTATGTCGTGCGCGATATGACTGAGGAAATGCTCTCTTTTTCCGCGCACTGGAAAGAGCTGGGCATGAAATTTGACTGCATATATACAGGCTTTTTCTGCTCGCCGCGGCAGATCGAAGCGGCACGCGATTTTGTCCGCGATTTCAGCGAAGAGGATACTCTTGTGCTTGTTGACCCTGTACTGGGTGACAACGGAAGCATATATCCGTGCTTTTCATCGGAGTATATAAAGGTTATGCGCCGCCTGTGCCGATATGCCGATGTGATAACGCCGAATATAACAGAGGCGGCATTGCTCACCGGCATGAGTACCGATACAGAGGCAGAGGAGCTGTGCTTTTCCCTGCGCTCATCGCTTGATGTACGCAATGTTGTTGTTACCGGAGTGCGCGACGGTGATAAAATAGGCTATCATGCCGACTTCGACGGCAGGGAAGTCAGCATAATGAAGGATTATGCCGATGTGAGTCTACATGGGACCGGCGATGTTTTCTCCTCCGCCTTTTGCGTTGAACTGCTCTCAGGCAAGGATATGGCTGCGGCACTCGCTGATGCGGCGGATTTTTGCGACAGATGCGTCAAAGCGACGCTCCGACGCCTGCCCTCGCATTGGTATGGACTTGCCTTTGAGGACGTGCTGAAAGAAATGCGAGGAATATAATATTATCGCTTTTTGCGCCGAAAAAGCGCCAAACTCATTACAGTCGGGCATATTTACGGGTTTTGCGGAATTATTCCGCAAAGCCTGTATTTTTTTCGCCCTTTTACTTTTTTGATGTTGACTTTTCATCAGCATGATGGTAAAATGGGGCTGTAAAGCGGAAGCTCCGCCGAAATTACGCCTAACGCAAACGGAGGATATTCTTATGAGAAACCATTTTAAAGAGCAGATTAAGCTTTTCGAAAGGAATTTTGCCGCAAACTATTATGAAAATTTCAAAAAAACTCCGGCAGACAGGTGCGCCTGCCTTTTTAGCAATCCTTTGCTTGACTACGGAGAAACATCGCTTGATTCCAGCCTGATAGCACAGGCTGTCCGCGGATATTATGTGCCTGATACGCGCTATTACCGCGATCCTTTTTTGCTCGATTATGCCATCGCCCTGCTTGACGAATATGTGAAGAAAATTCATGATGACGGTTCCACCGACCTGCGTCAGACTAATTTTCATGACCCTGCACAGTGCGGCTTCATAGTTCGCGATCACCTTTGCGTCATTGAAACGGTATATCGCTGTTCAAAGCATACCGAAAAGGAAGAAATCCTTTATATGAAGCTGAAGGACGTCATCAGACGCCATGGCGATGCTATGGTAAATCTCGGCTTTCATACGCCAAACCACCGCTGGGTCATTTCCGCAGCGCTTTCGATAGTATATAAGCACACAGGCGATGTGCGCTATCTCGATACGATAAACCGTTTTCTCATGGAGGGTATCGATTGTGATGAAAACGGCGAATATACCGAGCGTTCCACAGGAATATACAATTATATATGCGACAAGGCATTTCTCGTAATGGGAATATATATGAATGACCCGCAGTATTTCGAGTATGCGAGAAGAAATCTTAATCTCATGTTCAGCTATTTTGAGCCTGACGGTACCGTATGTACGCTCAATTCCGCAAGGCAGGACAGAAATACACTGCGCCGCTATTCGCTCTATTATCCGATATATCTCTACCTTGCGCTGGAGCAGAATAATTCCGAATTTGCCTATATTGCCGAGAATATCCTCGACGAAATGGAAACGAGCGACAGCTTTTCTCCCGATGCCATAGACCTTCTCATGGCAAGACCGGAGATAATCGAAAGATACAGCGCGGTAGAGCCGAAAGCTCCTGCGGCGGATAAGTCGATATTCCTGCCCAAAAGCGGCATTGCCAGAATATACAAGCCGGAGAAGAATATGACTATCACCGTGATGAAGCAGAGACAGCCGACATTTCTTCAGATTCAGTGCGGCTCGCATGTGCTTCAGCTCCGCTTCGGAGGCGCTTTCTTCGGCGATCCTCATTCGCAGTTCCGTGCAAACTCGATAGAAAAGACGGAAAAAGGCTACAGACTGATTGACGACGAATATGCGGGCTACCGCTCGCAGCTTGACGAAAAGCCCGAGACCTCCGACTGGCACAGAATGGATCACAGCAAGCGGCGCATGGTGAATATTCAGGAGTTTCGCACGGTTATCGATGTTGAAATTCTCGATGACGGGATTGCGCTGGATATAGATTCCGGCGCTTGTGACGGCATTCTTACCAAGCTGGAAATCACAATGGATCCGGGCGGCAGATACGATACCGAAGATACGATGCTCTTTGCCGGCGGCGGCGATTATGCCATACTCAAAAAGGGAAGAGCGCTCTATACATTCCCTGACAAATTTTCGTTTTCTATAAGCGGCGGTGCATATGCACACAGCTATACAAAGGGCATGCGCGGCACCTCCACGCCCGACTCCGGCAGCTTTACAGTTGCCGTAACAGGAGAAACTCCGCATAAAAACCGTGTGGAAATAAGAGTTGCGGAAAACGGGTACAATACGGAGCGTATGCTCGGCTTGCGTTGACAGAAAAATGTATATTTTGTAAATTTGGGCAAAAACGCTTGTACTTTATACTCCTTTGTGATATAATAAATGTAATCACGGCTTTTATGCCGTCAAAAAAAACAGGCTTTCTTACTTGCGAAGCCGAAAGGAAATAAAAAATGAAAAAGATTTTATGTCTTGCTTTTGCGGCACTGCTTATGATATCGCTCGTGTCCTGCGGAAGCTTTGACTATGCTACGGCGGACTATTCCAAATATGTAAAGTCTGTTTCTCCTGCGGACATCACGCTCGACATGATAAAGCAGGATTATGAGGCATCAAGAAAAGAACTCGCAAAGACCTATTCTCAGTTCAATGTTCTTGATTCCTATTCAATGGATTTCAAGGTAACGGCAAGCATCGTTTCGACCGACAGCGAGGGCAATGAAGTAAAGAATAAATACAATGCATGGTGCCTTGATACCGACGAAAACTATGTCAAGGACTACTACGTCGGCAAGGATGCGGCAAACAGAACCTTTGACGATGCGCTTATTTACGATGTGACAAAGGCGGGCAATGTTGCAAATTCCAGCTACCGCGGAACGGAATACAACAAGGCATATACATTTACTATGGATATTCCGAAGGATTATTCCAATGCGGATGTTGCCGGCAAGACTGTTTCCTTCACCATAACGCCCATTGCCGTATACCCCTCCATCTATGCCGATGCGGAGATAGTATTCGGCGTGGCGGAATCTCTTAAGAGCGTTAACGGTGCCGTTATTGCAGACGGCGATACGGTTTCTCTCGGCGATATTGTTGTAATAGATTATAAGGGCACGCTGAACGGTGAGGCTTTCGGCGGCGGTTCGTATGAAAAATATACAATGCAGCTCGGCTATGCAAGCTTTGTGGAAGGCTTTGAAGAAGCTATCGTAGGTCACAAGGTCGGCGAAACATTCACTATCGATGTGAAATTCCCCGAGAACTACAGCACGACATCCCTTGCGGGCAAGGATACGAAGTTTGAGATAACCATCCATGAGGGCTACAGATTCAGTGATGAATTTGTAAAGAGCAATACTTCCTTTGAGGGCACATGGGACTACAAGAATGCTATGCGCATTCAGTATCATTCCATGTATGTCGGCTCCGATCTGCTCTGCTCAAAATGCGAGATGATAAAGTATCCTTCTTCGCTTCTAAACGATTATAAGTACTATTACAAGACTCTTGCGGAATCCCGCGTAAATTACTATTACAAGAATTATTATCAGGGACAGGGATATACCCTCAAGAAAACAGAGGAGACGCTTTTCCCTGACGGCGGTATCAAGCTCTATGCGCAGAAGAACGGCGAAAACCTTGTTCTCCGCGATCTCGTATGCTCTGAGCTTCTCCGCGAAAACGGATATGAGCTTACTGACGAAAAGTTCAACGGATATCTCGATTATCTCTCCACAACAATCAGCTCCGATGACGGAAAACAGTATACGAGAGAAGAGCTTATAGAGACTTACGGTGAGGCAAAGCTCAGAGTTGATGCAAAATCTTATTATGCAACGCAGATAATTTACGAAAAGCTGACCTGCCTGCCGTTTAAGATTGCATTTGTAATGCTTTACTGATGATGAGATGCTGAAAAAGTAAAATAAAAGACGCATGAAATTCGTTTGCGGATTTCATGCGTTTTTTTGATGATAATAAATTTAAGGATACTTTTCTTTTACCGTACTTTTGCGTGACGAAAAGTACCAAAAGTCAGCAAGGAGGACTCGCGCCGTCCTCCTTCCGAACCTTGCCCTGTCTCGGCGACGCCAACCAACGCACTGCGTGCATTGGTTAATTCCCCCCTCTTAAAAATCTTCTTCCGCGTGCACGAGTTAGTCGCGCAAGCCATGCGTGGCGAGTGCGTGCGGGCAAATGGCAAAGCAGAAGTCGGCAGTTCTGTACCCCCCACAACCTCACATATACCACGCGAGCGAACATATCACACGAAAGAGCCGAGCAGATTCGTGCACGCATTGCCTGCACGCCCGCTGAAAGGGGATTGACACATATGCGAAGCATGTGTGTCGGCGTCGCCGAGACGGGGTTAGGCGGGCGTGGGGAAGTTTGTGCGCTGACGAAAGCAAGGATTTTCGCCAACCTTATCCAGTGGGAGAAGGTGTCAGCCACAGGCTGACGGATGAGGTGTCTTTTAAAAAAAGACTAAAAATTCTTTGCGTTTATCGCGCTTTTGGTCACTCAAAAGCGCGATAAAGGAAAAGTTTCTTTATGTTTCTTTTTCTGGTCGCTGAGACGGGGCGGGACTCGCGTCGCCACACAGAATCACAAAGACGCCTTCCTTTCCCGCACCATTTTGTCGCAGCGTGTCGGACAAAAAAGTGAAAAATGTATTGAAAAATTTACCGATATATGGTATTATATAAAATAACTATAGATTTATATGCGAAGTTTTGACTTGCGGCAGAGAAAAGGAGCTTTACTATGGAAAACAGTACCGAAGTATATTCTGTCAGACTGAAGGAGCTTGCCGATGAATTTAAGCTTGAGGTCATGTTTGTTCCCGAAAATTATGATGAACTGCTTATCTACAGCTCTGCTGTAAACCGCCCCGGGCTTGCGCTCAACGGGTTTTATGATTGCTTCGACCACAAAAGGATACAGCTCATCGGTCATGCGGAGCATCAGTTCCTCTCATCCATATCGGCAGATGAACGCCAGTATAAGCTTGAGAGGCTCGCGGCTCATAATCCGCCCGCACTTGTAATAACCTCGGGGCTTTCCGCTTTTGATGAGATAATGAATGTCTGCCGCAAATACGGCTTGCCGCTTTTCAGAACCAATTATACAACCTCGGATTTCCAGTCCGCCGTGATAGCATCACTCAATATCCATCTTGCACCGCGCATACGCCGCCATGGTGTTTTTGTAGAGGTGTACGGCGAGGGTATACTCATTCTCGGAGACAGCGGCATAGGCAAGAGCGAAACCGCAATAGAGCTGGTAAAGCGAGGACATCGCCTTATTGCCGATGATGCGGTGGAGATAAAGCGCGTTTCGGAAAAAACGCTTGTCGGCACGGCACCGGAGATAATCAAGCATTATGTAGAGCTTCGCGGCATAGGCATCGTCGATATACGGCGTATATTCGGTGTCGGCGCCGTAAAGGAAAGCGAAAAGATAGATTTTATCATCAAGCTCGAGCACTGGAATCAGGATAAGGTTTATGACAGGCTCGGACTCGAGCAGGAAACGACAAACATTCTCGGGCTGGAGATACCGACAAATACCATTCCCGTTCAGCCGGGACGAAATCTGGCTATAATAATCGAGATAGCGGCTATGGAAAGCCGCCAGAAGAGAATGGGCTACAATACCGCAGTTGAGTTCAATAAAAATCTGACAGCTCATCTGCTCCGACAGGCGGAAGAAAATAAGAAAAAATAAATTTTGAGGTATATAATGGGCAAAAACCGCAACCTGATAAAAACAGCGGCACTTCACCTCGGCGTGCTGCTGCTCATGGCGCTCGGCGCACTGAATATGAAAATAGGTCTCGCACCGACAGCGTTTTTCTTTACGCTGCTTGCCGCCTCCGCTTTTTCGGCTGTTCTCATACTGAACGGTAAAAAGCTGAATTATCTTGTCACGGTGCCGGTATTTGCGGCGGCATACTTTATTTCCGGCAATATATTCTTTGCTGTATTTTCATTTTCCGCGGTGATAGCGGGCACACTTATCGCCTATGGACTGCGCCGCGACCGACCGAGAATTGCCGTTATCATAAGCGTATCGGTTTTTGCGGGAGTTTTTGCCGCGGCACTTATTCTTATTTCCTATCTTTGCAGGGGAGGCTCGATAAAAGCGCTTCCGTCGGATATACTTGCAATATTTGATACTTTGAAGGCAAATCTTACCGAGAGTATGGGTCCCTATCTTGACAAGCTGCTCGAGACGACAAACATCAATGCAAATCTCACGGAGAAACTGACTTCGGCTGTCATCATAGAAGCCCTTGTGGAGACCGTGAAGGCAATGTCTGTTGCCATTATTGTCGTTTTCGTCAATGTATGCTCTTTTATCGCTCTTTATGCGGCTGTCGGCTTTGCAAAGCTTTTCGGCTTCTATCCTCTGCTTCCGAAGAAAAACGGAATTTTTCTGCCGAGCAAAGCAAGTGCCGTCATTTTCTCGGTTTCGTTTCTGCTCCGGATGATAACTTCGATGATAGGTGCAGAGAGCGGATTTCTGTACTATGCGGCGCTCGTCTGCATGAACCTTACGATGATCCTGCTCCCGTGCTTTGCCGTGATGGGAATAAAAGGGCTTGCGATCCGCTACCGCAAGCGTGCCACAAGAAAATTCGCTGTGCTGATGATGGTGCTTTGCGGCTTTTTCATCATTTTCGGACTTGCTTATCTTGCTCTTTATCTCGCGGCTTTTATAGGTGCGAGCGATACGATAGGGATATATAACTTCAGAAAATTCCGCGATATGAACGAAGGAAACGGCGGGGAAGAGGGCAAATGATTCTCACTTTCCGTGTGTCATACCGTTTTGCGTAAAAAATAATGGCGAAAGGAATGGAAAAATATGTCTGATAAAAATAAGAGGCGCATAGGCAATGCAGGAAGCGTCGGCATCGGCGGAATACTTTGTGCCGTTTTTGCGGTCATGGCGCTCGCTGTCTGCGTGATACTGATGGCTTATACGGAATCGGAGCCTGCCGGCATTGTGCTGACGGTGCTTGTGGTTTATGTTGCAGTTGCCGCTGTCACGATAGCCGCTTGTATCGTCTCGGGCGGCAGGGCAAGTGCCAAGCCGGCGGATATGAAAGGCTCTGTTTTCGGCGCGATAACGCTGGATTTCATTCAGAATCTTCATATGCCGACGCTCGTCTGCGACGACAAAGGTAAAATAGTGTGGTATAATTCCGCGCTTTCCGCAAATTTCAAGTCGCACAGCGTGCTTTACGGCAAGTATCTTGACAATATATGTGATGCCACGCTCGAGCGCATAATGAAGAGCAGTGAAGCGGGCGGGGTGGAGGTCTCTTTTGTTTCCGTTTCAGATGCGGATGAGAGCGAACGCCCTGTTTTTCGCGTAAAGGGCTATGAGGTCAGCTCCAAGGGCAAGAAATATTATATGACGATATTTGAGGATATCTCGGAGCTGAAAAATGTTTACAAGCGCCTCGACGATGAAGATACGGTCGTCGCATACGCGATGATAGATAATATCGATGAGATAATGCAGTATGGACAGGGCGTGGATAACAACGCCGTATTTGATGTATTTTCATTGCTCAAGCGCGATATGGACGCTGTCGGCGGTGTTATCAAGGAATATAACAGAAACCAGTTCGCAATGTTTTTCGATGCGAAATATCTTGAAAAATTTGAAAAGGAGCGCTTTTCAGTGCTCGATGACGTGCGCGAGGTGAGCATAGGAGATTCCACTCTGCCTGTCACCGTTTCCATCGGCATAGGCAAGACAAAAGGCACGCTTGCCGAGAAGGCGCGCTTCACTCAGGCGGCGCTTGATCTGGCGCTTCAGCGCGGCGGCGACCAAGTCGTCGTGAAAACGCCGGACGGTGTCGAATTTTACGGCGGCAAGACAAAGACGGTTCAGAAGCGCACGAAGGTGCGCGCGAGAGTTATTGCAAATGAGCTTCTCATGCTCATGAGCGGAAGCGACAATGTCATCGTTATGGGGCATAAATATGCCGATTTTGATGCTTTCGGCTCCTGCCTTGCCATAGTTCAGCTTGCAAAATTCTGCGGAGTGAAGGCATATGTCGTCACCGACCGTACGGATAAGAACCTCGCGGGCTGCTTCAAGCTGCTCGAAAAGAATCCCGAATACAACGATATATTTGTAGACAGGGTTGAAGCACAGGACCTCATCACAAGCACATCGCTTGCCGTTATGGTGGATGTAAACAATGTCAACTTCTGCGAGGCGCCTGATGTTATCGGCAATGCAAAGAATGTCGTGATAATCGACCACCACAGAAAGACGGCGGAATTTGCCATTCAGCCGAATATCGTGTATATAGAGCCTTCGGCTTCATCTGCCGCGGAGCTTGTTTCCGAGCTTCTGGAGCAGGTGCTCCCGCAGGGCGCACTTTCCAAGGAGATAGCAGACCTGCTCTTTGCGGGGATGCTCCTCGATACGAAGCAGTTTACGCATAATACCGGCGTCCGTACCTTCGGCTCGGCACTTTATCTGCGCGGCGAGGGCGCAAGTCCGCTCGATGCAAACGCGCTCTTCAAGACGAGTATACAGGATTTCCTGACAGAGGCACGCTTTGAGAGCAATGTTGTCATTCACCGTTCCGTTATTGCCATTGCTTTGAATAATGAGCAGAGTCTTTCCGGCATGTCGCGTGTCAATGCGGCAAAGGCGGCGGACAGGCTTCTGCACGTGGAAGGCGTACTTGCCGCATTTGCAATATGCAAGATAGGAGATACGGTGCATATCTCGGCGCGTTCCGAGAGCAGTATAAATGTTCAGCTTATTCTGGAAAAAATGGGCGGCGGCGGTCATTTTGATGCGGCGGGCGCACAGGTGAGCAATGTTACCATTCAGGATGCGCTGGCTACGCTCCGCGCCTGCATCGACGAATATATGGACGAAAACATGTGATGTATTATATGTAAAAAATCATAACCCCATAAAAATATGCACCCCGTAAGTGTCTGACTTTCGGGGTGCATATCATTTGCGGGTGGGTTTCTTGTGTCGAAAAGAAGAGCCGCGGCGTTCGCCGCGGCTCATAGTTTACACTTTACTTAAAAAAGTATTCCTTTGTTCTCATCTGCATAGAGTCCCTCACGCATAAGCCTGAGGAATGTTGCTTCCTGACTGTTGTGCATCTGCTCGGCATAGACAAGGCTGAGTTTATTATCCATATCTACTATCACATGGTAGCCCGCCGCGCCGCACCAACCGAAAATTTTTCTCGGTGCATTCGGCACTCCGAGCGCGATGGGGTCATCAAGCGTATAGACGCCGAGTCCGTAGTTGTAATACCTGTACTGCTCCCATTGCCATGAGTCGCGCACGGCGGCAATCTCGTTTTCGCGCATGAGCTTCAGCGTATCTTCGCCGATTATGCGCACGCCGTCTGCCGAAACGCCGCCGCGTGCGAGAGCATCCATCAGCTTTGCCGTATCATCGCGGCAGGAGATGACACCCGCGCCGCCGCAGTCGTATTCGCTTCCGAGAATATATGTGTTTCTCTGCGTTTCGTTGAGATGAGAGGTTTCCGTATCAGGCTCGAACTTATAAAGCGGAGCGACATCGTCGTTTTTGCCCTTTTTCACGCCGTATGATGTTCTTGTCATTCCGAGCGGGGAAAAGAATTTGCGCTCGGCAAAGTCGCCGAAGCGCTCGCCGATAAGCTCCTCGCAGTATGCCGCGAGCAGGTCGTGGCAAAGACTGTACCGCCATGCGGTGCCGGGCCGGAAGACAAGCGGCGTTTCTGCAAGCGCACGGGAAATCTCTCTTGTCGGCAGTCTGCCGTCCGTGCGTTCGTAAGCCGCGCGGATCTGAGGCGTGTCGCGGTCGTAGGTAAGCCCCGCCGTCATCGTAAAGAGATTGCGCACCGTTATCGGGCGCTCTGCGGGGACAAGCTTTTCGTTTCCGTCCGCATCCGCCACTCGCACGAGAGGAGACTTCCACTCGGGCAGAACATCTGATATCGGCGCGTCGAGTTTAAGGATTCCTTTTTCCCAGAGCGTCATGGCGAGCGCGCAGGTTATCACCTTTGAAACGGAATAGAGATAATGCGTCTCGCCGCCTGTCATCAGGATTCCGTTTTCTCTGTCGCTGTAGCCGGAGGCATGGGTATATACCTGCTTTCCGTCCTTATAGACGGAGCAGCTGTTGCCGACGACGCGCCAGTCTGTCAGATATTCTATATTTTTCGTCAGCGTTTCAAAAGCCATTTTGTGCCTCATTCAATCGTTATCGAGATTATCTTCGGCTGATTTTCGGCAGGGATGGTGCCGTTGCCGTCGATGGGCTTTGCATCGGCGCATATCTTGTCTACGACTTCCATGCCGCTTGTCACCTGACCGAAGGCGGCATAGGCGCCGTCGAGATATGCCGCGTCTTTATGCATGATAAAGAACTGCGAGCTTGCGCTGTTATAGTCCTGAGCCCTTGCCATGGAGATTACGCCGCGCTTGTGGGAAAGAGTATTGTTTACGCCGTTTGCGGTAAATTCGCCCTTGATAGTGAGGCGGTTGCCCTGACTGTCGGTATTGCCGCCCGTGCCGTTGCCGAGCGGGTCGCCGCCCTGAATCATGAAGCCGTCCATTATGCGGTGAAATGTGAGCCCGTTATAGAAGCCCTTCTTTGCGAGATTCACAAAGTTTTTCACGGTTATGGGAGCGATATCGGGATAAAGCTCTACTGTTATGGTGCCGTAGTTTTCGACCTCTATCTTTGCTATGGTTTTCTTGCTTCCGCAGGAGCAGAGCACGAGAAGGAGCATGGAGAGGACGAGTGCAAATGAAATTATCTTTTTCATGAGAAAGCCTCCGTTAATATTATATCGGGAATATATTAACATATTTTCTCCGAAAACTCAATACTTTTATCCGATTTATACTCAAATTTACATATTTTTTATATAATGAAGCAAAATAAATAAAAATCCCGCGGAGGAAAAAATGGCTTCATTATTTGTCAGAACACTGATAATATATATCATGCTGATTGCCGTATTGCGCTTCATGGGCAAGCGGCAGATAGGACAGATGCAGCTCTCGGAGCTGATAACGGCACTTCTTCTATCCGAGCTTGCCTCTCAGCCGCTCACCGATGCCGATATCCCGATAATCTATGCCGTGATACCGATATTTCTGCTTGTTTCCGTGGAGGTGATAATGTCATATCTATCGACAAAGAGTAATATCATGAAGAAAATACTGGATAGCACCCCGAGCATTATCATCAGAAAAGGGCAGATAGACCAGCGCGAAATGCTCCGCATGCGCATGAGCATGGAGGAACTGATGGGCGAGCTGCGGCTCAAGGGCATATCCGCCGTAAACGAGGTTGACTATGCTATACTGGAGCAAAACGGGCAGATTTCCGTGCTGACAAATGACAAAAATTCTCCGCTGAAGCAGAAGGATATGAATATCGAGGGCGACGGAAACGGCATCGAGCATATGCTTATTGTCGATGGGCATATTTCCGATTATGAAATGAAGGTCACGGGAAAAACGAAGGAATGGATTTCCGGCGAGATGAAAAAGCGCCGCATCGTCGATATAGGTGATATTTTTCTCATGACGGTGGACGATAAGGAAAATACTGTGGTTATCCGTAAGGAGGAAAAATGAAAACATTTATCTGTGCGCTGGCGGTGATCTGCATACTGACGGGAGCCGTGGTGCTGAATATGCTTTCGATAAACAGAAGCGTGGACGAAATGATCGATATCGCCTCATCCGTGCCCGGGCATGACGGCGATATAGCGGATGATTTCTCGGATGTGGCTGAAAAGGTGGAGAAGCTCTGGGAGCTCTGGGACAAGAAGATAACAAAGCTTGCCTATACCGTCGGCTATGACGATATCAACCGTGCTGACGATGCAATGAGCGAGCTTTATACAAGCTATATAACAAAATCAAAGGAGGGCTTCATCACTGCACGGCTGAAATTCATAGATGCCGTACGCCGCATAAAGCAGATGGAAAATTTCAATCTGCAAAGCATTTTTTAAAAGAGCGGCGGATTATATTTTCACCGGCATCTGCATATTATAAATTTGGAAAGAATTTCAAATTCCCTCTGATATGCGGATGCTTTTTTGACTATATGAATAAAAGAGAAGCATGCAGAATGCGATTTTTGACCTTTTTCGAAAAAAAACACATCATTTTTTTCTGAAAACGGTTGACTTTTACATCATCCCATGCTATTATATACATATAATGTGTATCGGTATCTTGTTTCTTTGCGCCCATTCGGTTCGGAGGCAGAGAAGCTGCATGGCAAACGACAGCGCCGATGTGGTTTTCGGGGTATCGGACCGATTTTTGAGAAATAATCATTTCACTTACGGAGGAATCGAAAATGAAAAAGAAAATTATGCTGTCCCTGCTGGTAGTACTCATGCTGGTTGTGGCAAGCCTGCCTCTTCTGGCGGCTGATGCACCTGTGGTTTACATTGACAGCACAGGCGTTCCCGCCGATATGGAAGCCGGCGCGGAATTTACAGTATACCTCAAGATAAAGAATAACACCGGTCTGAGTGCCATCGAAATGACATTTACATATCCGGATTGCCTCGAGCTTACAGCTATAGAAAAAACCGGTGCCGAAGTTGCTTTCGACGGTTTCTTGGGCAACCCCGCAGCATCCAAGCTGGTTGTTGATGCCTCAGCCAATGTTACCGACAACGGTATCATCGCTACGCTCAAGTTCAAGGTAAAAGACGGTGTTAAAACCGGCAGTCAGACAATCGGCGTAACTGTAAACAGTGCGTGCGACTTTGATCTTAACTCTTACTTTGAGGAGGGCAAACCCGGCACAACAGAGTCCGCTACAGTAAGCACAAAGTGTGCTCATGTACTTGAGGAGGGCTATTCCAAAACAGCAGAAGAGCACTACAAGCTCTGCACAAAGTGCGGCGAGCACTTTGAAACGGCAGCTCACACTTTCACATATGACAATACCGACGCGACAAAGCATACATTCAGATGCTCTACCTGCGCATATACCGGTACGGCTGCTCATACATACACATATGCCGATAAGGACGATACTCATCACAGCGCTACATGCAGCGTCTGCGCAGGTGTAAATCCTATTGAGCACCATTATGCCGCAGAGGGCACAGTAAAGCAGGAAGCTACATGCGTAGCCAAGGGCTGGACAACATATACATGTACAGACTGCGCTCATAAGAAGGATGTAGAAGATATTGCTCAGAAGGCTCATGTATTCGGCGAGTGGACAAAGGTTGACGACAATAACCATAAGCGCACATGTACAACCTGCCCCGCAGGCGTAACTCCCGCTGAAGAAACAGCGGCTCACAACTGGGATGCAGGCGTTATCACAACACCCGCAACACATACCGAGACAGGCGTAAAGACTTGTACATGTGCAACATGTGCCGCTACAAAGACAGAAGATGTTCCCGTAAACCCCGAGCACAACTGGAGCGCATGGACATCCGCTGATGACGGCAAGCATACACGCACATGCTCCGTAGGTCACGAAGTTGAGACAGAAGACCACAAGTGGAACGAAGGTGTGGTGACAAAGGTTGCCACATGCAAGGAAGAGGGCGTAAAGCACCATAAGTGTACAGTATGCGGCTTTGAGAAGGACTTTGCTATAGAGAAGCTTCCCGAGCATACATGGGAAGACTGGAAGGTCAAGGATATGAAGCTCCATACACGCACCTGCAAGGTTTGCGGCATGGTAGAAGAGGGCGAGCATAACCAGGGCAAGAGAGTTAAGAAGAACGCTACCTGCACAGAGGACGGCGGATATACATATTACTGCTCCGATTGCGGCGCAAAGACAGGAAGCATCAAGATCAGAGCAAAGGGTCATGTATTCACGGATTGGGTACTTGATACGGAAGCTACGGCAACTACAGACAACATATACAAGAGAACATGCCGCGTTTGCGGTGTGACGGAAACAAGCACAGTAAAGTGCGAGCATACCGAAACAAAGACCGAAACAAAGGAAGCTACCTGCACAGAGGACGGATATGTTCGCAAGGTTTGCACTGCCTGCGGATTCATAGTTGAGTCTGAGGAAGTTAAGGCTACAGGTCACAAGGCGGGCGAATGGGAAGTTTCCAAGGCTGCTACAGAGACCGAAAAGGGTCTGAAAGTCAAGAAGTGCACTGCTTGCGGTGAAGTTCTCGAATCTGAAGAAATCCCGATGATTGAGAAGCAGACAACAGCTTCTACAACTGAAGCAACCACAACCTCTGCTACAACAGCAGAACCCGAACCCGATAAGAAGAGCAATACCGCTCTCATCGTAATTCTCTCTGTGATAGGCGTTGCGGCAATCGGTACAGTTGCGGCGCTCATCATCAAGAAGAAAAAAGCATAAGTTTTAAAGCAAATTAAATTAGATGAAATATCCTCCCCTGCTTTGCACGGGAGGATATTTCGGTCTGCAGGCAAAGTTGCGTGCAATAACGGACTACGGCAAAACAGACGCACCATCCGGTGCGTCTGTTTTGCCGTAGCTCTTGACAAATAAGCCGCGCAGTGCTATAATCACAAAATGTAGAGAATTGTCATTTTATATATAAATACAAGGAGGCTTTTATATGCAGCTTTTCGTTCTTATTCTCAACAAAACAGAATGTCTGCCGAAACTTCTCGGCGAATTTCTCAGTGCCGGAATAAAGGGTGCCACGATCTATGATTCCATGGGTGAGGTGCAGTATATCGGTCATGAGACGGTAGAGCCGCCCCCGATATTCGGCTCGCTCCGCAAATTTATCAATCCCGACCATGAGCAGAATAAAACCGTTCTCGTGATACTTCGCGATGAGCAGGTGGAAGCTGCCCGCGCCATAGTAAATAATGTGACAGGCGGGCTCGATAAGCCAGGTACAGGCATTATATTTACTGTTCCCGTATCGTTTGTCGAGGGAATCTGATCTCACCAAAAAATTTACAATCGAAAGGACTTAATCCCGATATATTCGGATAATTTTGAATAAACTGAAATGAACACTTTACTTGCTCTCGGCATAGCGATGGCGGCAGGCTTGCTCATGACGCGCATCATCAAGCTTGTACACCTGCCGAATGTTACTGCTTTTCTTATCGCGGGACTGCTTATCGGTCCCTCTGTTTCCGGACTTATCAGTGCCGAAGCTATCGACGGCTTTGATATAATAGTAAATGTAGCTCTCGGCTTTATTGCCTTTTCTATAGGCGGAGAATTCCGCCTTTCTTCGCTGAAATCACTCGGCAAGAGAATTACAGTGATAACAGGCTTTCAGGCATTCACGGCAACGATTTTCGTTCTTTTGATATTGCTTGTCACCGGAACGGATAAATCTATCGCCTTCACGCTTTCTGCCATCGCTACGGCAACGGCACCTGCGGCTACACTCCTTGTAGTTCGCCAATACAAGGCGAAGGGACCGCTGACCGATACGCTTCTGCCTGTTGTTGCACTTGACGATGCTTTCGGTCTTATGATATTCTCGATATTTTTCTCGATAGCAAAGGCACTTGCCACAGGCACGGAGCCGAGCGTTAAAAATATGCTCGTCGAGCCGCTTGTCGAGATAGTGCTCTCGCTCGTTATCGGCGCGGCAATCGGCGCTCTGCTGGCGCTCTGCTGCCGATTCTTCAAATCGCGTGCCAACCGCCTCTCGCTCTGCGTCATGGCGACTGTCGTCGGTGTTGCTCTCTCGGAGATACTCTCGCTTTCCTCGCTTCTCGTCTGCATGATGATAGGTGCGCTCTTTGCAAATCTCTGCGGCGAATACGAAAAGATTCTCGAGGGCGTCGACCGCTGGACTCCGCCTCTCTTCATGCTTTTCTTCGTGATATCGGGCGCGGAGCTGAACCTTTCTGTCCTTCCCTCTGTGGGAATTGTCGGTGTGCTTTATATTCTGTTTCGAGCCTTCGGCAAATATTCCGGTGCTTTTGTCGGAGCGGCTATCACACATTCGCCCAAGGAAGTGCGCGATTATCTCGGACTTACACTCCTGCCGCAGGCCGGCGTTGCCGTAGGTATGGCACAGATGGCTGTAGCCGAGCTTCCTGCCGAATACGGCATGAAAATTCAGGCGGTTGTACTCTGTGCAACGCTTGTATATGAGATAGTCGGTCCTGTCATCACCAAGATTTCGCTTGCAAAGGCAGGAGAGATTACCGTAGGCAAATAATATCTCACGTCAAATTCACATGGCAAAATATCCATGGCAAAGCAACAGGAAAAAATAAGACAAAACGGAGGTTTTCGCAATGAAACTGCCAAAGAGTATCGACCGCATACCTTATAGCGAGCTGCGCGGAGAAAACAGACTTGCTCTGCCTGAAACCTTTGTGCTTCTTTTCTTTGCCTGCGCCTTTGTCGGCTGGATATACGAGGTGGTATATTACTATACGCTCGGCTGGGGCTTTCATAATTCGGGCTTCTTCTACGGACCTTTTATCCCGATATACGGCATAGGCGCAATGCTGATACTGCTGACAACGGCGAAGCTCCGCCGCCATCCCGCGCTTGTTTTTATAGTTGCCGCGGCTGTGGCAACAGTGCTCGAGTATATCGTCGGCAAGCTTCTGCTTGTGATAGGGGACATCCGCCTCTGGGACTACAGCGAGATGAAATACAATTTAGAGGGGATTATCTGCCTCAAATGCTCGCTTATCTTCGGCGTGCTTGCAATAGTGCTTACTTATCTGCTTTTGCCGCTGATGTTTTATATCAGCCGCAAAATAGGAGCGATAGCCCGCCATATAATCAGCGGTCTGCTCCTTTTCGCATGGCTTGCAGATGCGGTATTCTCTCTGATTTTTAATTTCAAGAGCAGAATGTAACTGTGAATTTTGCCTTTTTTATTGACTTTTTCGCCCGATTATTATATTATATTTCTGTAGAGAATAATATTAAAAATACTTTTGGAGGCATATACTATGTTTTACAAAATGAAATTGGCAGGGCTTGAGAGAGATCTTCCGCTCTGCAAGGTAAATGATGAGCTTTATATCGGTGCTTTTGTCATATTCGGTGATGTGGAGCTGACCTGCGCCTGTGCAAGGGAACTTCTCAAGATAGCACCGCCTCACGATATAATGATAACAGCCGAGAGCAAGGGTATTCCGCTTCTTTTTGAGATGGCTCGTCAGAGCGGCGAAAACAAATATCTCATAGCGAGAAAGGCTCCGAAGCTCTATATGAAGGACATTTTTTCCACTGAGGTAAATTCCATAACCACCGCAAAGAAGCAGACTCTCTATATCGACGGGGAGGATGCAAAATCGATGCGCGGCAAGAGGGTTATCATCGTAGATGATGTTATCAGCACAGGCGAAAGCCTGCGCGCCGTAGAAAAGCTTGTAAAACTCGCCGGAGGAAATATCGTCGGCAAAATGGCTATTCTTGCCGAGGGCGATGCGCAGTATCGCGATGATATCCTCTATCTTGAGAAGCTTCCGCTCTTCAATCCCGACGGCTCCGCAAAGGAATAATGAACAAAAAATACGGGCAGGCGCATAACCTGCCCGAAGGTCTTATTGAGAGGTATTTATGAACGATATCAAAAGCAGAATAAACGAATATATCAATGCGCATGCAGAGGAGATGGAGGCTGTGCTTGCAGATCTCGTTTCCGTGCCGAGCGTCAAAGGCAAGCCGCAGGCGGGAATGCCTTTCGGCACAGAGCCTGCAAAGGCTCTTGCAAAGATGCTTGACTACTGTGAGAAATACGGCTTCCATACAAAAAATCACGAAAATTATGTAGGCACAGCTGACCTTTCCGAGAGCGGCGAGCCTGCACTCGGAGTGCTTTGCCATCTCGATGTTGTCCCCGCGGGCGACGGCTGGCAGAGCGATCCCTTCACCCTCGTAAAAAAGGACGGCAAGCTCTTCGGCAGAGGTGCCATAGATGACAAGGGTCCTGCCGTGGCAACGCTTTTTGCTCTTCGCGCCGTAAAGGAGCTGGGACTTCCTATCCGTGAGAACGTGCGTTTTATTTTCGGCACGGATGAGGAAAACGGCTCGAGCGATATCGCTTATTATACCAAAAAAGAGACTCTGCCCGATATGCTTTTCACGCCCGACGGCGAATACCCAGTTATAAATCTCGAAAAGGGAATGATTCGCGGCGAGGCAGTTGCCTCCTGCAGTCACGGCGGCAAGAAAAGCATAGTCTGCGCTCATGGCGGTACGGTTGTCAATGCCGTTCCCGCATCTGCGTATGCGATGCTTGAGGGCTTCACGGCAGATGAGGTGAATGCCGCTATCGCGGATGCGCCTGAGGGTGTTTCGTTCATATACGAGGACAGCAAGCTGACAGCGCAGGGAAGAAGTGCACACGCTTCTACTCCATGGGAGGGCGTAAACGCTCTGACAGCGCTGATGAAGGTGCTCGGCAGGCTGAAAACCGATGATGAGACAGCCGCACTTTTTGCAAATGCCGCATTGGCTTTTCCTTTCGGCGAGACAAACGGAAAAGCACTTTCACTCGATATAAGCGATGAGCGCTCGGGACCGCTCACGCTTGTTTTCAGCATAATGGACTACGAGGGCGGCAAGCTCTGCGGAAAATTCGATATCCGCTTCCCGATATGCCTGAATGTGCCGCACGTGCGCGAGCTTCTCGAGGCGGGGCTTGCAAAGTATTCGCTTGCTCTCGCTTCAATGACGGGCACAGAGCCGCATTACGTTGACGAAAACAGCGACTTTATCCGCACGCTCCTGCGCGTTTACGAGGAGCAGACGGGGCTTGAGGGCAAGACTATCGCCATCGGCGGCGGTACCTATGTGCACAATACGAGCGGCGGCGTGGCTTTTGGGTGCGCTTTCCCCGGCGAGGACAATCATATGCACGGCGCTGACGAATTTATCACAGAACAGAGCTTGCTCATCAATGCGAAGATTTTCGCAAATGCGATATATGAATTGCTGAAATAAAAAAGTATATAAAAATATGAAAACGAAGAAAATCCGCATGGATTTTCTTCGTTTTTGCTTGTCATTTTTATTTTACCCGCCTGCCGCAGTTTTTACAGTAGAGGTGGTCGCTCTCAATGCGTGAGCCGCAATACGGGCAGAAATTGGATTCTCCGCTTTCTCTGTTTTCGGCATGAGATTTATAGCTTCCGTCGCCGTATTTTTCGTTAAGAGGGTCGGTCTCCTCGCGGCTGTCTACTATGTCAAAGGATGAGTAGCGATTTTTGCTTTTGGCGTTCTTGAAACTGTAAACTGTGGAAGCTATCCCCATTGCCACAAAGCAAATTCCGAAAATAGGGAAGAAAATCGGCGCTCCCATGGTTGATGCCACAATTGTCCAACCTATGCCGAAAACCGAGACGATTATGCCGGCGAAACCGTTCATCATGGAAGGCCCCCTGCCGGGTTTTATACTTTTCATGAAATCACCTCCGAAAATTCTTTATTTTATTTTACCATACTTTTGCGAAAAAAGCAAGAGGGGAAGAGCGATAAAAGCCGCTTTTGCTTTCAATAAATCCTTTTATCAAATAAAAACATTTCCACTTCGCTTTTTCGGTCTGCACTTTTTCAGCATCCGCGCGTGGATAGACGAAAATGCGCAGAGTCGTCGAATA
>DODZ01000028.1:53612-105821 GCA_003524145.1 Candidatus Apopatosoma intestinale
TTCGGCGAGAGAAAAAGTGAAATATGATAAGATGCAGGAAATTCGTTCTCGGATTTCCTGCCTACATTAAAACAGATATTATCAAAAAGTTCAAACTTTTATAAATGTCTTTATCAAATAAAAACATTTCCCCTTCACTTTTTCGGTCTGCACTTTTTCGGCATCCACGCTTAAAAAAGAGAAAACGGACGAGACAATCAGTCTTCGTCCGCTCTCTCCAACCCATAAATATAATGAAATGAGAGAATATCTTTTTCAGTCCTGCATATCCTTCTTGGCTTCTTCGATAATCTTTGCCGCGGAGGTTGCGGGAACTTCTTCATAATGGTCGAAATAGAGAGTATATTTGCCTCTGCCCTGCGTGATAGCACGGAGCTGGATAGCAAAGTCTGCCATTTCAGCCATGGGAACTTCCGCTTCTACAAGCTGTTCGCCTTTCTTCTGGGTGGGCTCCATGCCGAGCACTCTGCCGCGGCGCTTGTTTACCATGCCCATGATATCGCCGACCATGCTGTCGGGAGCATATGCGCAGAGCTTGCCTACAGGCTCGAGTATAACGGGTCCTGCATTCTTCATGCCTTCCTTATATGCAAGGATAGCGGCGAGCTTGAAGGAGATTTCGTTTGAATCAACGGGGTGATATGAACCGTCGAAAAGGTCTGCCGCGAGATTTACTACAGGGAAGCCTGCGAGGACGCCCTTTTTCATGGCTTCCTGAAGTCCCTTTTCAACTGCGGGATAATAGTTCTTAGGAACACTGCCGCCGACTACGCTCTGTGTAAAGGTAAGACCGGGATCTTCTCCGGGAGAGAAAGTAATCTTTACATGGCCGTACTGACCGCTGCCGCCGGATTGCTTTTTATGCTTGCCCTCTGCAGCGTAACGCTTCTTTATCGTCTCTCTGTAAGCAACCTTCGGAGGAACGAGGTCTATGGATGTGCCGAAGCGGGATTTCAGCTTGGAGAGAACAACATCGAGATGAATATCGCCGAGACCCGAGATGAGCATCTGCTTTGTTTCGGCATTGTTTTCGTATTTGAGCGTGCGATCCTCTTCGAGGAGGCGGGCAACGCCCTGCGTAATCTTTTCTTCATCGCCCTTTGCCTTCGGCTGCATGGCCATCTGATAGAAAGGCTCGGGATATTTTATCTTTTTATAGGGCAGAGCATTGGGGTCTGCGGAGAGAGTATCGTTTGTATTTGTATTTGCAAGCTTCGGTGTCATGCCGAGGTCGCCCATGCATACATGCTCTATCTCTTTCTGCTTTTTGCCCTTGAGTATATAGACATGGGAGAATTTCTCCTGACCGCCCGAGGTGATATTATAGAGCGTATCGTCTTTATTCAATTTGCCGTTCATGACCTTGAAGAATGACATCTTACCCACAAACGGGTCGGCGACTGTCTTGAAAACGAAGATGGCTGTTTTACCGTTTTCATCCATCGGGATTTCTTTCTCTTCGTCTCCGTCCATGACGATTTCCTTGCCTACCGCGAGAGGTGAGGGGAAGGAATCGGCAATGATATCGAGCAGAACCTTGATACCGTAAACATAAGCGGCGCTACCGCAGACAACGGGCGCAATTGAGCCTGCGACGATACCGTCGTGCAGAGCCTTGTTTGCCTCTTCGCGGGTGATCTCTTCGCCGGCAAAATATTTTTCCATCAGCTCATCGGAGGTCTCCGCGAGACTCTCGAGAAGCATATCGCGGCATGTGTCTACCTTTTCCTGCTGGTCGGCGGGGATGGGGCATTCGTCGCCCGTGGAGCCGTTTTTGCCGACCTTGAAGGCGCGCATATCGATAAGGTCGATAAGACCTGCTATCTTGTCGCCGTCCATTATCGGGATGACAACGGGACATACGCTGTGACCGAACTGACCTCTGAGCTGCTCAAAAACCTTTTTGAATCTTGCTTCGGGATCGTCACATTTATTTATAAAGAAAGCCTTCGGAATTCTTGCTTCGTTTGCATAGTCCCATGCCAGCTCTGTGCCGACCTCGAGACCCGCCTTGCCGTCAACCACGATGATGGCGCTGTCCGCCACTCTTGTAGCCTGTACGACTTCGCCTGCAAAATCAAGGTATCCGGGGGTGTCGATTATATTTATTACACAGCCCTTCCAGTCGAGGGGAGCAAGTGCCGCGGAAATGGAAAGCCCGCGCTTGATTTCCTCGGGGTCGTAGTCGCAAACCGTATTTCCGTCGGTAACCTTACCGAGTCGGTCGGTTCCTTTTGCGAGATAAAGCATTGCCTCGGCAACCGAAGTTTTACCGCCTGCGCTGTGCCCGAGCAGGCAAACATCTCTTAAATTTTTTGCACTGATCATGTATATAAACTCCTCTGGTTATAGAATTTGTGCTGTGCTGTTCGGAGTATACAACTTCTCAAACTTCACATAACAACTTAATTATATCTTGTTTCTCACATTTTATCAAGAGAAAAACTTGTTTTTTCTTACCTCATCGCGTAGAAAAAACAACGCTCCTATTGTGCAAATATCACAAAATGGTGAACAAAATCATCATTTCAGGGAAAATTTCGGTAAAATTATCGCAAAAGAGATAATCATACCTTGACATTCAGGCAAATAAACTGTATAATCTATTTCAGAAAGAATATATTATATTCGGAGGAATAAAAAATGCAGGTTACAAAAGATACTCTTATCGGAGATGTTCTCGACTTTGATGCGGAAACAGCGCAGTTTTTCTTTGAGATAGGCATGCATTGCCTCGGCTGTCCTCATTCCAGAGGCGAAAGCATAGGCGACGCTTGCATGGTTCACGGAACCGATGCGGACGCTCTTATCAAAAAGATAAACGAATTTCTTGCCTCAAAGAAATAAAAAAGCGCATGAAAGGAAATTATATTTCCGTAGCGCTCCGAGAGCAGGACGCGCGTTTTGCGTCCTGCTCTTTGCATATATATTACATACCAAAAGGAATGAATTATGGCTAATATTACCCTCGGCGAAAGGCTTGCCGCCTGTGCCTCTCTCGTGCGCCGCGATGCCTTTCTCTGCGATGTCGGGACAGACCATGCATACCTGCCGATATATCTCTGCGAGAGCGGCGTGATAAGCCGCGCCGTGGCTTCCGATATAAACGAAGGTCCCATCTTGCGCGCAAAAGAGAACATCGCGGCACACCGTCTCACAGACAGGATAGATACGGAGCTGGCCGGCGGGCTTCACTCTCTGGAGGAGCGTGGCTTTTCCGACATAGTGATAGCGGGCATGGGCGGGCTTATGATACGCGATATAATAAGCGAAGCGCCATTTCTGCGCGATGAGAAAATATCGCTCGTGCTTCAGCCGATGAAAAACGAGGACGAGCTTCGCTTCTGGCTCTCGGAAAACGGGTTTTTTATAGCCGACGAGCGGCTCGCGCTCGACTCGGGCAAGATATATCAGATAATGCGCGCAGTATGGGACGGGAAAAAGCGCACCTTCACACAGACGGAACTTCTCCTCGGCAAAGGAAATATTGAGGCAAGGGAAGAGAACAGGGAGCTTTTTCTGCGGCTTTGCGAAAAATATCTCGATATGTACGTAAAGAAAGTCCGCGGGCTGAAGCCCGATACTGCGGAATACGCGCAGGCAAAGCGCGTTTACGACGAAATAACGGCTCTCTCAAAAATATAAAACAAGGAGAATCTGCTCATGATAACGACAGGCGAACTCTATTCATATTTTGACAGGAAAATACCGCGTGCGCTCTCGTGCGACTGGGACAATGACGGGCTGATGGTCTGCGCCGACAGCACGCGGGAGGTAAAAAAGGCGCTTTTTGCGCTCGATGTGACCGACGCTGTGGCAGACTATACCATAGCGGGCGGCTATGACCTGATAATATCGCATCATCCGCTGATTTTTTCGCCGCTGAAAGCGATAAATACGGAAAACCCCGTCTGCGCAAGGGCACTCCGCCTTATTGCCGCGGGCATTTCCGTTTTCAGCTTTCATACGCGGCTCGATGCGCTCGATGGCGGCGTAAACGATATACTTGCCGCAAGTCTCGGACTTGAAAATACGCGTCCTTTCGGTCCCGCAGGGGAGGAGATGGGCAGGATAGGCGAGCTTGCCCGCGAGATGACGGCGGAGAGCTTTACCGCGCTTGTAAAGGAGCGCGTGAGCAGCCATATCACAGGGCATTTCACAGAGCGGGAAATACGCACGGTCGCTGTACTCGGCGGCTCGGGCAGGGACTTCATAGATGCGGCAAAGGCGGCGGGCGCGGAGGTTTTCCTCTGCGGCGAAGCCGGATATCATGCCGTGCTCGATGCGCCTTCGCTCGGCATAGGCGTAGTCGAGGCAGGGCATTACGAAACGGAAAATGGAGTTTCCGCCTTCTTTGCCGATGCTTTCCGCTCCGACTATCCCGAAATCGTTTTTGAGATTTATCCGCGCGAAGGCGAATTTGTCCACTGAAAAGGAGATGCAAAATGAAACTGAGCTACAAGAGAACGATTTTCGTAGGCTTTGCGTTTTTCCTGATATGCGCCTTCTGGCAGGCATATGACACGATAGTACCGAAGATACTCACCGATAAATTCGGCATGAATCAGACGCTTTCGGGCGCGATAATGGCACTGGACAATGTGCTGGCACTTTTCATGCTTCCGCTTTTCGGTTCGCTCTCCGATAAATCGAAATCGAAGCGCGGCAGGAGAACTCCTTTTATAATGACAGGTACGATAATCGCCTGCGCCGCTTTCATCTGCATGAGCATTGCCGATGGCATTCAGCTCCGCAATCTGAAAGCTATCTCTCCCGAGACGCCGAATTCACAGGAGGTGATATATCTCTCAGAAATATCCGATATCAGAACGCCCGACGGCGAGAGCGTGAATATACGTGAGAAATTCACAAAAGAGGAATTTGCGGCGATATCCATGTACGATGAGAACGGAAATGTTTCCGCGGATTATACAAACTATGTTGTGCCCGCGCGCCGTGCCTGCGTACATAAGCTGACCATGGCAAATCCCTCGGCACTTATCATGTTCATAGCGGCACTGCTTGTGACGCTCATAGCAATGTCGACTTTCCGTTCGCCCGCGGTGGCACTGATGCCGGATGTGACGGTAAAACCCTTGCGTTCCAAAGCAAATGCCGTGATAAATCTGATGGGCGCGCTCGGCGGCGTCATAGTCCTTGCGCTCGGCATTGTTTTCGGCACGGGCAGAAGCGAAAACGCGATGATGAGTTATCTCCCGTTTTTTTGTGTTATCGCGGGGATAATGCTCGTTTCACTCGCGGTATTCCGACTGACGGTAAAAGAGCCGGAGTGGGCGGCGCAGGCTCACGATGAGAGTCTGCGTCTCGGCATAGAAAACGAAGCGGACGATGAGGCGGCGATGAGCGGCTCGCGCAAGCTGACGAAATCGCAGCTTGCCTCGCTGATACTTATACTCGCATCCGTCGCGCTCTGGTATATGGGCTACAATGCGGTAATGAGCAAATATTCGCTCTATGCCTCAGCTATACTCGGGCTTGACTACAATACCACGCTCATGATAGCAACGGGTGTCGCCGTTGTTTCATATATTCCGATAGGCTTCATTTCGTCAAAATTCGGCAGGAAGAAAACGATAATGGCAGGCGTGCTCCTGCTCGGCACAGCTTTCTTTGCCGCATCTTTTATGAGAAGCGGCTCCTCCATGCTTGTTATGAACATTCTTTTCGGCATGGCGGGCATCGGCTGGGCGGCGATAAATGTAAATTCATACCCGATGGTAGCCGAGCTTTCAAGCGGAAGCGATGTCGGCAAATATACGGGCTTCTACTATACGGCAAGCATGGCGGCGCAGATAGTGACACCGATACTCAGCGGCTTTTTCATGGATATAAAGATGACATCGCTTTTCATCTATGCCACGGTATTCGTCGCACTTGCATTTGTGACCATGGCTTTCGTGCGCCACGGCGACAGCATACCTGATAAGAAAGCGGAGGAGAAAAAATGATTATTTCGATAATACTCGGCTCTCTTCTGCTGATACTCTGCATATATATTTTTCTGATATCGCCGAGCTGGAGCGCGGGCAGAGCCTTTGATTTCTTTGAGAAAAACAGGTATTTTGCCCATCGCGGACTGCATGGCGACGGCATCCCCGAAAATTCGCTTGCGGCTTTTCGCCGCGCATGCGAAGCCGGCTACGGAATAGAGCTGGATGTTCACCTCACGGCGGATGAAAAGCTTGTCGTTTTCCATGACGATACGCTCACCCGCATGTGCGGCACGGACGGCACGCCGGAGGAAAAGACGCTCGCCGAGCTTCAGGAGCTTTCGCTTGCGGGAACGGACGAGCGCATCCCGAGCTTTGACGAGGTGCTGGCACTTGTTTCCGGCAGAGTGCCGCTCATAGTCGAGCTGAAGGGCAGAAGTACAAAGGATATGCGCATCTGCAAAGCCGTATCCGAGAGGATGAAAAGTTACGGCGGCAACTGGTGCATGGAGGCTTTCAATCCGTTTTATGTGCGTTGGTTCCGCAAAAACGACAGGAGCGTTGTACGCGGCCAGCTCTCATGCAGGATGAAAGGAGGGGACGGAACGGGAAACGCCGCACAGGATTTCATCCTGCGCAATCTCCTGCTTTCGTTTCTCGCGCGTCCGCATTTTATCGCATATTCCGTTGCCGACAGGAAAAGCTTTGCTCTGCATGCGGCAAAGCTCTGCGGCGGTTGCCCTGTGGGCTGGACGGTGCGAAGCGATGAAGAAATGGAAAAGGCGTGCGGTTTCAATGCCTTTATATTTGAAAAGATAAGACCTTAAAAGGAGGAAAAATAAATGTTTGAAAATCAATATGTGGAATGCACTCTGCCGAAGAAAAAGAGCATAGCCCTGATAGCGCATGACAACAAAAAGGCGGAGATAATAGACTGGTGCATGAAAAACAAAGCGATACTGGAGCATCACAATCTCTGCGGAACGGGAACAACCGCGCGCATGATAGCGGACAGGACCGGGCTACCCATCCGCGGTTTCAACAGCGGCCCTCTCGGAGGAGACCAGCAGATAGGCGCGAGAATAGCCGAGGGAGATATAGACCTCGTGGTATTCTTTTCCGACCCACTGACGGCACAGCCGCATGACCCCGATGTGAAGGCACTGCTCCGCATAGCGCAGGTCTACGATATTCCGATGGCAAATAACCGTGCAACGGCGGATTTCATCATATCGAGTCCGCTCATGGAAGCCGAATACAGCAGAATGCTGCTGAATTTCAAGCATAATATAGATATGCGCGCGCAGACGCTATGAAAAAGAAAAAATACTTAACCATAGCCATGATAGTGCTTGCCGCACTGGCTCTTCTCGTGCTTTTGCCGCCGGCGGGGATATTCCTCGAAACAAACGGAAGGGTATACAGCGCCGATGATACGCCCGAGGACTATGAATACGCCATAGTGCTCGGTGCCTCGGTAGTAAACGGCAGGCTGTCGCATATGCTCGAGGACAGGATGAAAACCGCCGTATCGCTCTATAAAAGCGGCAAGGTAAGCAAGCTTCTCCTCTCGGGCGACTATCAGAGCGACGACTACAACGAAGTCGGCGCAATGCGGCGATATGCACTCGAAAGCGGGATTCCCGATGAGGATATCCTTCTCGATTACAGCGGATTTTCCACATACGAGACGGTCTCCCGCGCAAAGAAGCTTTTCGGCATAGACCGAGCCGTCATCGTCACGCAGAGATATCATCTCTACCGCGCACTCCATATAGCGCGCAGCTTCGGCATGGATGCCGTCGGCGCGGATGCGGCTCTGCGCGGCTATCGCGGGCAGATATTCCGCAATATGCGCGAGATCCTCGCGCTGGATAAAGACTTTTTACTTTGTATATTTGATTTCGGAGGTTAATTTTATGAAAACAATAGGCAATATAATATGGTTTCTTCTCATAGGAATTGAATCGGCACTCGGCTGGTGGCTCATGGGGCTGATTCTGTGTATCACGATAATCGGCATACCCTTCGGCACGCAGTGCTTTAAGATAGGCACGGCATGTCTCACGCCTGTCGGCAAAATAATGGACACGAATTTTGATGCTCATCCGATAGCCAATATCCTCTGGCTCATATTCTTCGGCTGGGAGGCGGCTCTCTCTTATCTTGTGCTGGGCGTAATCTTCTGCATCACGATAATCGGTATTCCCTTCGGCAAGCAGTGCTTCAAGCTCATGAAAATAGCGCTTCTTCCTTTCGGAGCGCGCGTCAGCTGAAAAATTTTCTCCGTAAAACGGCAAAAATCGCCTTTTACGGAGATTTTTTTGAAAAAACTACACAAAATATATAGACATTTTCAGTGAATTGTGCTATAATAACCATTTGTGAAAATCATGAAAATCTAAAATAAAGGCAGGATAGAAACCGTGATAAGAAATGACCTTCGAAATGTGGCGATAATTGCTCATGTCGACCACGGCAAGACAACGCTCGTAGATGAAATGCTCCGTCAGGGCGGCATTTACAGAGAAAATCAGGCGACAGAGGAGCGCGTTATGGACTCCAACGCTCTGGAGCGCGAACGCGGCATCACAATACTCGCAAAGAACACAGCCGTTCACTATAACGGCGTGAAGATAAACATAGTCGACACACCCGGACACGCGGATTTCAGCGGCGAGGTGGAACGCATACTGAAAATGGTAAACGGCGTTATTCTTCTCGTTGACGCGGCAGAGGGACCCATGCCGCAGACGCGCTTTGTGCTTCAGCGCGCGCTTGAGCTCGGTCATCCCGTCATCGTTGTGGTAAACAAGATAGACCGCCCCGATGCTCGTCTCGACGAGGTCGGCGATGAGATACTGGAGCTTCTGCTCGAGCTGAATGCTTCCGATGAACAGCTCGACGGACCGGTGCTCTGGTGCTCGGGCAGAGCGGGCACAGCTTCCTTCTCTCCCTATGAGCCGGGCAAAGACCTGAAGCCGCTTTTCGATACGATACTTGATTATATCCCCGCGCCCGAGGGCGACGAAAACGGACCTCTCCAGCTGCTCGTTTCCTCTATCGACTACAATGATTATGTCGGCAGAATAGGCATAGGCAGAATAGAGCGCGGCGTTATCCGCCAGAATCAGGAAGCCATGATATGCAATTATCATGACAAGGAGAATCCGCCCAAGAAAACCAAGATAGTCAGCATCAGCCAGATAGACGGTCTGCGCCGCATTCCCGTTACCGAGGCGAAGGTCGGCGATATCATCTGCTTCTCCGGTGCGGAAAACATCACGATAGGCGATACGGTGACATCCGTCGACTGTCCCGAGCCGCTCGAATTTGTCAAGGTGAGCGAGCCGACGATAGAAATGACCTTCTCCGTAAACGACAGCCCGTTTGCAGGCAAGGAGGGCAAATATGTCACCTCCCGTCAGCTCCGCGAGCGTCTCTATAAGGAACTGCTCAAGGATGTTTCGCTCCGCGTTTCCGACGGCGAGACAACAGACTGCTTCAAGGTTGCCGGCAGAGGCGAAATGCACCTCTCCATACTTATAGAAACAATGCGACGCGAGGGCTTTGAGCTTTGCGTTTCCACGCCGCGCGTGCTATATCACGAGATTGACGGCGTGCGCTGCGAGCCGATGGAGCGCGTGGAGATAGATGTTCCCGAGGACAGCTGCGGTGCTGTCATGGAAAAGCTCGGTGCGCGCAAGGGCGAGCTTGTCAATATGGCTCCCGTAGGCAGCAGAATGAGACTGGAATATGTCATTCCTTCGAGATGCCTTTTCGGCTACAGAAGCGAATTTCTTACAGATACACGCGGCGAGGGCACGATGAATTCCGTTTTCGACGGATATCAGCCCTATAAGGGCGATATCACCCGCCGCTTCACAGGTTCGCTTGTGGCGAGCGAAGCGGGCGAATCCACCTCCTACGGCGTTTTCAATGCGCAGGACAGAGGCGTTATGTTCATCAGCAATCAGTGCCCTGTTTATGAGGGCATGATCGTCGGCGAAAACCCGAAATCGGGCGATATCGCTGTAAATGTCTGCAAAAATAAGCACCTGACGGCGATAAGAAGCTCGGGTGCCGACGAAGCGCTCCGCCTCGTTCCGCCGAGAATAATGAGCCTTGAAGAGGCTATAGAATTTATCGCGGATGATGAGCTTATCGAGGTCACGCCGAAGAGCATCCGCCTGCGCAAGCGCATTCTTTCAAACGATATGCGTTATAAGCTCGCAGGCAAGATAAAGAAGGGCGAGATATAATGGACGAGCGCCGCATAAGAGAGGCTTATCTCATAGGTGACAATGCGCTTGAAAAGCTGAAAAACGCGCGTGTTGCGATTTTCGGCATAGGCGGCGTCGGATCATTCTGCGCCGAGGCGCTTGTGCGTATGGGCGTGGGGCATATCACCTTTGCAGATAACGATACCGTTTCCGTTTCAAACATCAATCGCCAGCTTGTCGCACTTTCATCTACGATAGGCGAAATGAAAACCGAGGTTATGAAGCGCCGCGCGCTTGATATCGACCCGAATGTCGATATCGAGGTGCGCAATATGTTCTATCTTCCCGAGACGGCGGACAGCTTTGATATATCGCAATTTGACTGTATCGTCGATGCGATAGATACCGTTTCGGCAAAATTTGAGTTGATAAGACGCGCGAATGAAGCGGGAATACCGATAGTCAGCTGTATGGGAACGGGTAATAAGTTCCATCCCGAGATGCTGGAGATAACGGATATTTATAAAACATCCGTATGTCCGCTTGCCAAGGTCATGCGCGGTAAGCTGAGAGCGGCGGGGATAAAAAAGCTCCGCGTGGTCTATTCTAAGGAAGAGCCGCGAAAGCCGCATGCCGACTATGAAGGGAAGACAGAGCTTCCCGAGAATAAAAGGCAGGTGCCGGGGAGCATATCTTTTGTGCCGCCGACGGCAGGCATGCTCCTTGCGAGCGAGGTCTTTCACATACTGACAGGAACAAAATAATATGAAAAGCGGTTGTCGCTGCGGCGACAACCGCTTTTTGCACGATGTGAGTATAACTTTTGCCTGCACGATTAAAATTTTCGCCTCCCTTTACACAAGGGAGGCGAAAATAGTTATTGTCGCATTTACTGCTGTGGCGCAAATATTCAAGTGTCAGACTTTTCAGAGAGTTTTCAGCCTGCCGGTAGCATTGAGCAAGCCATCGGATTTACCGGTGGTTATGACGGCGGAAGGCTTCAGCTTTATTATTTTGCTTTCAGGGGACTCCATGTGTAATACTCGCGCTTTGAAAACTGCTCGGCAAACGAGCCTGCGATTCCTTTTACGGTGAGGTAGCGGAAGCGATAAGCCGTTGTTTCATTACCGGAGGAATCTTTTCCGGTAACCTTGTAAACGAATGCCTTGGTCGAGATTATTTCTACGCTTTCGGGAAGCGTGACGGATTTTATAAGATATTTGTTGAAGAATTTGAAATCATGGATCCTCTTTACCGTATCGGGGAAAACGATATCGGAAGCCATACCGTTGTACTGAACAAGGATTCCGTCGCCCGCAACTATGAAGTCATCCTTATTATCTTTGAGCCACGGTGTCTCATAGAAAGCATTTTCACCGATATAAGCGGTATTTTTCGGAATTGAGATATCTGCAAGACGCCTGCACTCATAAAAGGCATAGTCCGCAATGATACGCAGGCTCTCGGGCAAGGAGATGCTTGTCAGCTTATTGCACTGATAGAAAACATTTGAGCCGATATATGAGAGATTACCTGCCTCAAAAACTACGCTTGAAAGTGCTCCGCATTCGGCAAAGGCACCGTCCTCTATGCGTTCTATGCGGGCGGGAATTGTTACGCTCTCGATAGAATCGCAGGAACGGTAAGCAAATGCGGGGACAGAGGTATTTTCACTGCCGAGCACAAAATCGCGAAGATTTCGGCAACCGCTGAAAGCAAATCGGGAAATCTTGCGAAGCTCGGAGAATTTCGGTACATTCACAAGAGAGGTACAGCCGGAAAAAGCGGACTGACCTATCGCCGTGATGCTGTCTGCGAGCACAACCTCGGTGAGCTTTGTGCAGTTTTCAAATGTGTTTGCGGGGATCTCCTCTATTTCACAGAGAAGCTTGACCAGTGTTACATTTGTGTCGAAAAGTATGCCTCTGCCGAGTGATTTTACAGTCGACGGGACAGTGAACGACGTGAAGCTGTCGCAATTGCCGAAAGCATAGTTGCCTATAGATACAAGCGTCGCGGGGATAGTGAAATCAGCGAGCTTATTGCAGTTATAGAGTGCATATGCGCCGATGGATTCAAGATTCGGCGATACGGTGATATCGGAAAGAGCGATACAACCCGAGAAAATATATGCGGGAAGATTCTTTGCCGCAGAAATGTCGGCTTTTACCAGCGCAGAGCATGAAGCAAAAGCAAATAAGCCTATCTCGGGTGTATTCCGGAATGATATTTCCGTAAGAGAGGTGCAGGAGCTGAAGGCATACGCGCCTATTTTACGGAGCGCCGGATAAGAAACTATTTTTGTGAGCGCATTGCAGTTATAAAAGGCAAACTGAGAAATCTCGGTGATGCCCTCGGGAAGCTCAATCTCGGCGAGCAGCTTGCAACCGTCGAATGTGCCTATCGGAACAACTGTCATGTCGGATGGCAGGGTAGCCTTCTTGAGATAGGGGCAATTTTTAAAAACGGAAATTCCGAGTGAAACGCCTGTGGGAAGCTCAATCCCGGCAAGAGGAGTTGAGCAGAAGGCGAAGCTCTCTATCGCTTTAAGCGAGGAAGGAAGCTTCATCTCTGTTATGCCGGAGGCATAGAATGCACTGCCGCCGATGGAGGTAACCCCCTCGGGAAGATTTATCTTTTTGAGCACGGCGCCGGTAAAGGCACCCTCACCGATATTTTTCACGCCTGCGGGAACGGTATATTCGCTGCTTTCAATGCGCTTGCCCATGGGATAAAAGATCAGCTTTTCCATATCGCGCGAAAATAGCACGCCGTCTGCCGAGATGTAAGCTGTATTTGCAGAGCTTACCTCAAAGGCATTTACCTTGCTGCAGCCGGCGAATGCGCCGTAACCGATATCGGTAAGCGACGCGGGGATGACTACCGAAAAGGAATCTGCGCCTGTTCCGCAGTTATAGAAGGCATGGGAACCGAGCGACGAGAGAGAGGAAAGTCCGGATATATCAAAGACAAGGGCGGAGCAGCCGGAGAAGGCACCGTCCCCTATTGCTTTCAGAGTAGAAGGAAAGGCGAGACTTTTCAGTGCCGTACAGCCGTAAAAGGCATCGGAGGCTATCGTTTCGAGTCCGTCCTTTACGAAGCGTACGCTCTCCAGCTTCGTACAGCCGGCAAAAGCACCTTTTCCGATGGTCTTTACATTGCCTGATAATTCTATCTCGGCAACGGACGTATTGCCTGCGAAGGCACCGGCACCGATGGCGACTACGGTATATCTGCCGTCTATCTTATTTATCGATACAGAGGTCTCTTTTCCCTTATAGGCGGTGATGGTAGCCCTCTTGTTGCTGTCAAGCGTGAACTCATAGAGACTGTTTGTGCTGGTCTGCGTATCATCCGCAAAGAGCGGGGATATACAGCAGATGAGCATGAGAGCGATGAGTATTATTGCTGAAAAGCCGATAGTTTTTTTCATTGCTTTTTTGCCTTTCGTAATTTACTTTTGAAAAATAGTTAAATATATAATATCATAAAATCCCGCGTTTTTCAAGTACCCAAAGCAGATTATATGTTTATAAATTGTAACTATTGTCTTTTTGCGGCGAAAAATGTCTTTATCCCGCAAAGGGTGATAAGTGCGCCGAATATCTTTTCAAGCAGTGTCACATCGACATTTCTGACTACGGCAAAGCCGAGAAAAGCGCCGCAGAAGCCGGAAATGCCGCATATAAGCACCGTCTGAAGGCGCAGCTTCCGCCGCAAAATGTGGATGACGGCGGCGCACGCGGAGGACACGGTAAAGAATATCAGATTTATGCCTTGTGAAGTGACCTGAGGGATATTTCTGACAAGGCGAAGATAGAGTATCAGCAGACCTCCGCCGCCGACGCCGGTTGCGGAAAGTGCCGCGGTGAGAAATGCGGCGAGAAAATCAAGCATGCGAGCCTCCTATCTGCGAAAAATCAGGGATATGCCGCCATAGACCATGATGGCGGCAAAAATTTTTTTGAGCAGAGAAGCTTTTATATACGAGAGGGCGAAAGCACCCGCGATACCGCCCATGACGGCGGGAAGCATATAGGGAAGAGCGTCGGAAAGAGAAAAAGCTCCCGACGAGAAATACAGAAAGACAGACGAAAGCGACATGATGAGTACGCTTATAACAGTCATTGCGAAGATATCCTTTGCATCATATTCGTCGCTTTGCGCATACAAACGAGAGAGTATAAAATATATGACTATACCTCCGCCCATGCCGAAAAGTCCGTTTATCGCGCCCGCGGCAAGCGAACCGAGCAAAAGAGGAAGCATTTTAAAGAGGCTTTTTCCGAGCTTTGTTATCATATTTCAGTCCGTTTCTTAATATTTTTATTTTATTATTGTAATTTATAATATTTTGTGCTATAATTATCCTGTTATACTATATATTGCGAAAGTCCGCCCGATTATCGCGGCGGTAATCATATGAATTTTCAATCTCATATTGCCTTACGGCAAACGATTTTATGCAAGGAAGGTAAAAAATGGCTGTAAACAAGAAAAAGAAGCAGGCTGCGCAAGAGGATGATTTCTTTGAATATGACGATGCTTTCACCATAAATGAGGAGGATATCTCCGGCGCACGGCGCAGAAGCGACCGCAAGCGCGGTAACGATACCGGACGCGGCGCAGAGCGCGGCTCCGAAGCAAAAAAAGACGGTGCCTCGGCGCACGGCGCTTCCGATAAAGGAACGCGTGGGGAAGACCGCACAAAAGCCGATGCGGAAAAACCGAAGAAACGGAAAAAGCCCGCAAATCCGTCATCTGTCGGAAATCAGATAATGATAGCCGTGATGGCGGCACTGGCGATATTTGTAGGTGTTTGCTTTGCCGCGGCGGAGAAGGTCGGAGTCATAGGCGGATTTATTTCCGAGTTTCTGCCCGGAACATTCGGCGGAGCGGCACTTCTTATTCCTTTCATGCTCCTCATCCATGCGCTCTATTGGAAGCGCGATACGGCATCTGGACTGCGCCTTTTCAGGCTGATGTTCTCCTTTGCCGTGACAGTGATTTTTTCGTCACTGCTCCATGTTATCTTCATTGCCACCGGTTCCTTTACGGTAGGCGAAAAGATGAGCGTGCTGCTGAAGGATTTCTATCTGCAGGGTATATATTACAAGGGCGGCGGTGTCGTCGGAGGATTGCTCGGCACGCTCGGCGTGCGCGGTCTCGGCGTTCCCGGAGCGCTCATTTTCTCGATACTTTTTCTCGTGATAGCCGTGATACTTTTCCTCGGGTATACGCCGGGCATAGTATGGCGCAGAACCGTATTTTATATCATGCGTGGTATAGAAAAGAAAAAAGCGGAAAAGCGTGAAAAGAGGGAGCGCGAAGATAAGGCGAGAAGCGAGGAAGAGGCGGCAAAAGCCGCAGGCACCGCACTTGTAGTCCGCAAGGGCGGTATCGGAGAGGATATCCTCAGCGGAAACGGCATAACGGACGAGCCGGAGAAGGAGCCATACGATTTCTTCTCTTCCGGGACAGAGTCTGCGCCTGCGGCGCAGGATGAACGTGAGCCGATAGCAGAGAATATAATGCCTGTCAGGCGCACGAAGATAAAAAAGCAAGAAAAGCCGAAAAACGATGTGCCCTCGGTTATCCTTGCGGGAGCGAACGGCGAGCCGGCTATCATTCCGGAGGAACCGCCGGTCCCCGAATATCAGTTTCCGCCGATAGATCTGCTCGTCTACAAGGAGCAGACGGGCGGAGACGCGCAGAGCGAAATGACGGCAAATGCGCAGAAGATTGTTTCCACGCTCGGCGATTTCAATATAAGAACAAGAGTAATCGGCATTTCCCGTGGTCCCGCCGTTACGCGCTATGAGATAGCGCCGGAATCGGGAACAAAGGTTGCTGCCATAATTAACAGAGCGGATGATATTTCACTGAGCCTTGCTTCAGCCGTTCGTATTTCGGGTGTTATCCCGGGCAAGAGCGCCATCGGTATAGAGGTGCCGAACAAGAATGTTTCGACGGTGTATCTGCGCACGCTTATCGACAGCGACGAATTCAGAAACGCAAAAAGCAAGGTGACTGCCGCGCTCGGCATAGACATCACGGGCAGGAATATACTTTTTGATATAGCGAAAATGCCGCATCTGCTTATCGCGGGTGCTACCGGCATGGGTAAATCCGTGTGTATGAATTCACTTATCATCAGTATTCTCTATAAGGCAAAGCCCGACGAGGTGAAGTTTATCTTCATCGACCCGAAAAAGGTTGAATTCAATATGTATAACGGAATACCGCATCTGCTTGTGCCCGTTGTTTTTGACCCGAAGAAGGCAGCAGGCGCCCTCCACTGGGCTGTGACCGAGATGGAGCGCAGATATGATATTCTCGAAGCTACGGGCAAGCGCAATCTCACGCAGTACAACGAGGCGATAAAGGACGATCCGACGGCGGAAAAACTGCCGCAGATAGTTATTTTCATAGATGAGCTTGCGGATCTGATGCTCACGGCACCCGATGATGTGGAAACCTCCATCAACCGTATCGCGGCAAAGGCGCGTGCGGCAGGTATGCATCTGATAATCGGCACACAGCGTCCTTCCGTCGATGTCATCACGGGTACAATAAAGGCAAATATCCCCTCACGTATCGCCTGCACGGTTTCCTCCATGCAGGACTCGAGAACGATACTTGATATGGGCGGCGCGGAAAAGCTGATAGGGCGCGGTGATATGCTCTTCTCACCTGTCGGCTCCATGTCACCTACGAGAGTGCAGGGCGCATATGTTGACGAGCCCGAGATACTGAAGATAGTTGATTTCTTAAAGAATCAGGAATGCTTCGAAAACAACGAGACCTACAGCCGCGAGATAAGCGAAAAGATAGAAAAAGAAGCGGCGCGTTGCGGTCAGAAGAAGGGAAGCGGGGCGGGACTTGCCGCGGCTTCCTCCGACGGAGACGGCGACGACAAGGCTGACCCGATGCTCGACAGCGCGATAAAGCTTGCCATAGAGAGCGGCAAGATATCTACCTCACTTATCCAGCGCAAGCTTTCGCTCGGCTTCGGCAGAGCGGCAAAGCTTATAGATATCATGGAGCAGAAAGGCATCGTCAGTGCGCCTGACGGGCAAAAGCCGAGAACTGTTCTTATCACGTATGACCAGTATCTGGAAATGGGCATGCAAAATCCGCCTTCTCAGTCAGATGAGAGCGGAGCGGGCGACGAACCATGGTGATACTTCGGGAGGTAAAGATTTATGGGAAAACTGATAGTAATAGACGGGTTGGACGGCTCGGGAAAGACCACTAAAAGCAAGCTTCTCTATGAGGAGCTGAAAAATCAGGGCAAGAATGTCCGTCTGATTTCTTTTCCGAATTATGAAAGCGAGGAAGCAACGCTCGTAAAGATGTATCTGCGCGGCGATTTCGGCGATACACCCGATGCCGTGAACGGATATGCCGCGGCGACATTTTTCTCCGTAGAGCGGTATGCCTCCTTCAAAAAGAACTGGGAGAGCTTCTATCGCGAGGATGATGCCATAGTCATAGCATGCAGATACACCACGGCAAATGCGGTGCATCAGCTCGCGAAAATGGACAGAGACCTCTGGGACGAATATCTGAACTGGCTCTATGATTTTGAATACAACAAGATGGGTATACCGAGACCTGACCTCGTGCTTTTCCTCGAGATGAAGCCCGAGGTTTCGGAAAAGCTTGTCGCTCAGCGAAATGCACAGACGGGGCAGGCACTCGATATTCACGAAAAGGATAAGGAATATATGCAGAGATGCTACAAGGCGGGACTTTATTCTTCGGATAAGCTGGGCTGGGAGCGCATCTGCTGCTATGAGGGAAACGAGCCGAAATCCGTAGAGGAGCTTATGGAGGTCATAACGGAAAAGGTCACGATGTTTCTTGACGTGACGAAAAATTAAGGGGGTATTCTTATGAAAAGAGCAGCGTTGCTATTCGCTTCCGGAACGGAAGAAATCGAGGCACTCACACCTGTCGATATTCTGCGCCGCGCAGGCACTCATGTCGATATTATCGGCGTCGGAACAGACGAGCCGACAGGCTCGCACGGGATAAGGATAAAGACGGATATGACGCTTGCGTCAGCCGATCTTCTCTCCTATGATATGATAGTAATTCCCGGGGGAATGCCGGGAACGACGAATATAGAGGAGACAGGCATAGCCGAGGTGCTCAGAAAGGCGGATGCCGAGGGGAAAATCATAGCGGCGATATGCGCCGCGCCCATGATTCTCGGCAGAGCGGGATTGCTCGCCGGAAGGGAAGCGATATGCTATCCGGGCTTTGAAAAATATCTCTCGGGTGCTCTCATTTCCGAAAAGAAGGTAGCCGTGAGCGGCAATGTCATCACAGCAAAGGGAATGGGCGTCGCACTCGAATTTGCACTCGAGCTTACAAAAGCTCTCTACGGAAAGGAAAAGGCGGATGAAGTTGCTTCATCCGTTATGGCGAAATAATTATGTACGAACTCAGACAGCACAAAACAGAAATAAGAACTGCATATATGGAAAAGCGTGCGAATATGCCCGCAGAGGAACGTGCCGCAAAGAACGCGGCTGTATGCAAAAGCGTGCTTGCCAGCGCGACATACCGCTTTGCGGATACGCTCCTGCTTTATTATCCGCGTGCGGATGAGGTAGATGTTCTGCCTATTGCCCGTGCCGCTCTTGAGGCGGGGAAGAAAGTCGCTTTCCCGAAATGCCATCCTGCGGACAAGAGCATGGATTTTCATTTTGTCTCCTCGGTTGATGATTTTGAAAAGGGCGAATACGATATCATGGAGCCTGTAAATTCGCTCGGTATATATAATAAGGAAAATTCACTGCGGGATAACTGCATCTGCATCGTTCCCGCTGTCGTATACGACAAAAAAGGCTACCGCATAGGCTACGGAGGCGGATACTATGACAGATATCTCTCGGGCTTCCGCGGCACGGTCGTCGGCATAGCATACAGGGATTTCATACTGCCGAATGTTCCGCACGGTCGCTTTGATGTGGCGGTCGATGTGCTGATAAGCGAAGGCGGAATATATGCAAAGAGCTAAGCATAAGGTAACGCATCCCTTTGTCTTTGCGCCGCTCCTTGTGCTGATACTCGTCTTTTTTATCACGGTATCGCGTTTTATTCCGATGAATAAGCTCGGGATAATCGGTGCCTGCCTGCTCATGTGCTTTTTTCAGGCGGTGATGTTCGGCATCCCGATAGGAATTTATGCATATATGAGGCGCGGCGCACTGCGCACGGTTTTCGAGGGGAGACTTTCGCTTTCGGGCGCACCCGTGATAATTTTCGGCGCACTCATGCTTATTCTGCAGAGCTGTGTGCTGAAATTCGGTATCTTCCGCTTCGGCTATAAGATAGATGCCTTTCAGCTCTACGGGAGCAGCTTTGATGTTTCCGCGGGAAGCGCCGCGGAGCTTGCCGCGATAACGGCGGCTTATGCGATAATCCCCGCCATCGTCGAGGAAATAATGTTCCGCGGTGTTATATCGCGGGAATATCGCATAGGAGGTCCCGCCTTTGCCGCGATTTTTTCCTCGCTCTTCTTTGCGATAATACATTTCGATGCGGCGCTTTTTCCCATATATTTCTTTGCGGGGCTGACGCTTTCGGCTGTCCGCTTTGTGACGGATTCGATCGCCGCCTCGATGGCTGTCCATGCCGCATACAATATCTTTGCGGTTTTTCTCGAGAGATATGTATGGCTCATGTCCTCCAGTCCTGACAGCCAGATTCTTTTCTGGTTTATACTTATAGCACTTTTTCTGCTCTGTGCCTTTCTCTTCTTCCGTTTTTCGGCGCTCGGGCTCGAAAAGGCAGCTTATTCGGAAAGGGCATATCCTTTTGGCAAGGCGGGAGTGAAGAAGCTGCCGCTTTTTGCAGATGCGCTGACCTCGCCGACGGCACTCGTATGCTTTGCCGTCTTTGTCGTTTCCGTAATAATAACGGCGATAGTATAATTTTTTACCCCATTGCAGAAAATATGCCTGCAAACATTATTACGAATGGGGTATATTTATGAAGAAAAAAAGACTACCGCGCGGCGTGAAATTCTGGCTTGCCGTCATATTTCTCTCCGTGATGGCATCTGCCTTTATCGTTTCCGCTGCAAACGACGCTTTTGCTCTCGTAAAAATGGGAGGAAGCTATGAAATAACCGTGGATGAGGACGACAGCCTCATCGATGTGGCAAAAAAGCTGAAAAAATCGGGCATGATACGATATCCGCTCACCTTTGCGGCATATAATCACTTCCGCTTCGGCGATAAGCTGACGGCGGGCGACTATACCGTAAACGGCGGCATGAGCTATGACGAAATGCGGCGTTCGATATCGCCGAAGAAGAATGCCCGTGAGCAAATCCGCCTGACGATACCCGAGGGATATACGACAGACGCGATAATCGACATTTTCGTAAAGAACGGCATAGGCACAAAGGAAAAATTTGCCGAGGTCATAAACGGCTACGATTTCGATTATGATTTTGTGCGCGCTATCCCCGAGAGGGAGGGCAGGACATACAGGCTCGACGGATATCTTTTCCCCGACACATATTTTTTCTACAAGGATTCAAGCGAGGTTGAGGCGATAAGCAAGCTCCTGCGAAATTTTGACGGCAAATTCGGCGCGAAAATGCGTGATGATGCGCTTTCCTCGGGCATATCGTGCGATGACGCGGTGATTTTAGCCTCCATAATAGAAAAGGAAGCCTTTTTCAAGGAGGATATGCCGAAAATTTCTTCTGTTTTTCACAACAGGCTTGCGGGAAGCAGAAAATATCTCGAGAGTGATGCCACCGTGCGCTATTTTCTTGCCGTTTCGGGAGAAAATGCCGCGACTTTTACCGCCGAGCAGATGCAAATTGTAAACCCATACAACACATACAGGAGCGAGGGACTTCCGCCCGGGGCTATCTGCAATGCGGGCGCGGATGCGCTCTACGCCGCGATATATCCCGAAAAAACGGATTTTCTCTATTTTGTCTGCGATAAGAGCGGTAACGCCGTCTATTCGCGGACATACGGTGAGCATCTTGCGGCTACCAAAAAAATACGCGGGCAATGATGCCCGAAAAGGATGATAAATATGACAGAATTACTCTCTCCCGCGGGCAATCCCGAAAAACTGCGCGCCGCTTTTCTCTACGGAGCCGACGCCGTATATTTTGCGGGCGAACGCTTCGGCATGCGTGCCGCGGCGGACAATTTCACCCTGCCCGAGATAGAGGAGGCTTCCGCCTATGCGCATGAGCGCGGAAGGAAGCTCTATATCACGCTCAATACCATGCCGAGAGAGGACGAATACGCACCGCTCGCCGATTTTCTGCGCGAACTGAAAGCGCTCGGCGATATGCCCGATGCCGCGATAGTTGCGGATATCGGCGTCATGGACATGATACAGAAGACAATCCCCGATATGGAGATTCATATTTCCACGCAGGCGGGAATAGTCAGCTCCGCCGACTGCAACGCATGGTACAGGCTCGGAGCGAAGCGCGCGGTTATAGCCCGTGAGCTTTCGCTTTCCGATATCCGCGCGATAAGGGCAAATATCCCGTCGGATATGGAGATAGAGGCTTTTGTTCATGGCTCGATGTGCGTTTCCTTCAGCGGGCGTTGCCTTCTTTCGAATAATCTCGTGGGCAGAGACGCAAACCGCGGTCAGTGCGCGCAGCCATGCCGCTGGAACTATACGATAACGGAAGAAAAGCGCCCCGACACGCCTTTTCCCATAGAGGAAACGCGCGAGGGGACATTCATCATGAGCTCCAAGGATATGAATATGCTCGCCCATGTACCCGAGCTGATAAAGAGCGGTATTTCTTCATTCAAGATAGAGGGAAGAATGAAGAGCGCATATTATACCGCCGTCGTCACCAATGCTTACCGCGCCGCGATAGACGGATATCTGCGCGATGGCGAGAATTACAGCCTCGATGAGCGCTGGAATAAAGAGCTGGACAGCGTGAGCCACAGGGAATACTGCACCGGCTACTATTTTGACGATCCGATGAATAATGCGCAGCTTTGCGAAAATCCCGGCTATATGCGCGAGAAAGCATATCTCGCCGTGGCTCTGGAATACGATGCCGAGCGGAAAACGGCAAAATTCCGCCAGAGAAACAAAGTCAGTCTCGGCATGGCGGCAGAGCTTATCTCCCCCGGGAAATTCGGCAGGGGCTTTACCGTGGAGAAAATCATCTCCGCGGAAAACGGCGCGGAACTGGAGAGCGCACCGCATCCTTTCATGGAATTCTGGCTCCCTGTGCCTTTTGAGGTAAAAGCGGGTGACATACTCCGCGGCGCAAACTGAAATAAATACATAAATCCGCCGTTTCGGCGGATTTTTTGTTCAAGTCGGTATAATTTTAATACAATATGGAGAATTATATTGACTTGAAAGAAAAAGTGTGGTATCATAGTGAAAACAATTGCTTTGTATATATGGAGGAAGTACCTTGAAGAAGCTTTTCTTTATCATAATATGTATAACTTTGCTGACAGCCCTTGTACTCACCGGTTGCGGCGAGAAAACACCCGAAACGAAAGTGACGGACGATTTCACAATAACGACGGAGCCTACGGACACAACTACGGAAACCACAACGACCGCCGAGCCGACCACGACGACAGAGACGACGAGCATGACAAACGGGACGAGCGAAGCGACGACCGAATCCGATACATCCGAGGTGACAACAACCGAGGGCACAACCACAGGCACATCGGATAGCGAAACGACATCGCAGACGACAAAGGAAACCACGACCGAGACGGAAACCGAGACAGAAACCGAGGAAAATACGACGACAACCATCGCCACAACCTCGACGGCATCTGCAACCGCGACTACGGCTACCACAGCTACGACAGCCACAACGGCAACCACAACCACAACCACAACTGCAACCGCAACCACAACAGCTACGACAGCGACAACGGCTACGACTACAACCGAGACAACAATGACAACAGCCACGACACCCGAGTCCACCACCTCATCGCGCAGAGGTGAAATAGACCTCCCCGACATTCCTATCTAAGCGAAAATACATAAGCCCGAGACAGCGCAGGCTACCGCATTTATTACGGCGGACTGCGCTTTTTTACAAGAGAAAGGAGCATCGCAGTGAAGAAAATATTTTATTTCGCACTCTGTATTATCATACTCGCGCTTGCCCTCGTTTCCTGCGGGAGAGGCATGTATGCCGACCTTGAAAAAGAGCTTCCCGACTCGGCAACGCATTATTACAAGGCGAAAACTCTGCCGTACGGCTATGAGCTGTACAGTTTTAACATGACATCCGATGAAAAAAACGGCGAATATGTCGAGCTTATATACGAGCCGAGCGGCTACAAATCATCGTATAAACCGGATAAAGGCGAGTTGTCCAGATATGACGACTGCAAGGATGGCATTTTTGTCACGACATACTTCTCATACGGCACATCGGCAAAATATACAATAGAGAGCATAAAGAGCGGTGCGCCCGAAAATTTCGTTGAATACGGCGGCAGAAAATATTATTACTATTATGCGTCGGCGGCAAAAACCGCATATTCAAGTACGATGGAGGATGTCGGCTATACGATATATTATCTCGAGGGCGACGATCTCGTGAAGGTTTATGTGGCAAAAACTCTCGGCGATATTTCCGAGGCGGTGAAATATGCCGATGTTCTGCGTGTCAACATGAAATAAATGCGATGGCAGAATCAATATCAATAATAAAACCCGAAGCGCGAGCCTCGGGTTTTGCGTTTTTATGATATTTGCGATATCAGAAAAGTCCGGATATTCTGCCGTTTTCATCGACATCTATCCGCTCTGCCGCAGGGGATTTCGGCAGTCCCGGCATGGTCATGATATCGCCTGTGAGCACCACGACAAAGCCCGCGCCCGCCGAGACGCGCACATTGCGCACTGTTACGGTAAAGCCCTCGGGTGCGCCGGGAAGCGTCGGGTCATCGGAAAAGCTGTACTGCGTTTTTGCTATGCATACGGGGCATGAGCCGAAGCCGAGCGACTCGAGCATTCCCACCTGTTTTTTCGCATTGGGAAGCAGTGTGACACCGCTTCCTCCGTAAACGCGGCGAACTACGGCATCTATTTTTTCCGTGAGCGTCATTTCGTCGGGATAGGCAAAGCGGAAATCCGCTTTTTCCTCCTCGCAAAGGCGGACAACCTCGCGCGCCAGTGCCTCGCCGCCCTTGCCTCCCTCGGCATGAACGGTGGAAAGCACGGCGTTTACGCCCAGCTCGCGGCACTTATCCATGATAAATGAAATCTCCGCATCCGTATCGGTAGGGAAGCGGTTTATGGCGACAACCGTGGGAAGTCCATAGACATTTTTCATATTCGAAACATGGCGGAGGAGATTCGGTATGCCTGCTTCAAGCGCGTGAAGATCTTCGCGTGCAAGCTCGGATTTCGGCATACCGCCGTGCATTTTCAGCGCGCGCACGGTGGCGACAACAACTGCCGCATCGGGAGAAAGCCCTGCCATGCGGCACTTGATATCGAGAAATTTTTCCGCACCGAGATCGGCACCGAAGCCCGCTTCCGTAACGGCATAATCGGCTGTTTTCATCGCCATTTTTGTGGCGAGCACGGAATTACAGCCGTGCGCTATATTGGCAAAAGGACCGCCGTGCACAAAGGCGGGCGTGCCCTCAAGCGTCTGCACGAGATTGGGCTTCAGAGCATCTCGCAGGAGCGCTGTCATTGCGCCTGCCGCATGGAGCTCGCCCGCCGTCACGGGGCGCTCGTCATATGTGTAGCCCACGATAATGCGCGAAAGGCGGGCTTTCAAATCCGGGACGGATGAGGAGAGGCAGAGTACAGCCATTATCTCCGAGGCGACCGTGATATCAAAGCCGTCCTCGCGCGGGGTGCCGTTTACTCTGCCGCCGAGCCCATCCACGATGAAACGAAGCTGGCGGTCGTTCATATCCACGCATCGCTTCCATGTTATCCTGCGCGGGTCTATGCCGAGCGAGTTGCCTTGCTGAATATGATTGTCAAGCATGGCGGCGAGCAGATTGTTTGCCGCACCTATGGCATGAAAGTCGCCTGTGAAATGCAGGTTTATATCCTCCATAGGGACGACCTGCGCATATCCGCCGCCTGCGGCACCGCCCTTGATGCCGAAAACGGGACCGAGCGACGGCTCACGCAGAGCAACGGCAACGCTCTTTCCTATGCGGGCAAGTCCGTCGGCGAGACCTATCGTGGTTGTCGTTTTGCCTTCGCCTGCGGGTGTCGGTGTTATCGCCGTTACAAGGATGAGCTTGCCGCTTTTTTTCGCGCAGTCGAGATAGCGGAGGTCGATTTTTGCCTTGTAATTGCCGTATTGCTCGATAAATTCGGGCGCGATGCCCGCGCGCTCCGCTATTTTCAGTATATGCTGCGGCATGCATGCCTGAGCGATTTCTATATCAGATAAATATGCCATGTTGAAGCCCTCCTCTGGATTTTTTGTATTTTGGTATATTATAACCGATTTTCGCCGATTTGTAAAGATGCTTTTGAAAAACATATCATGCACCGCACATGAAAAAAGGAGAAAAAACTCCGGCAAAATGTTAAAATCTCAGTTGTAATTTGTGAATTTTTGTGATATAATGATATAAAATACCGCATGATGATATCAAAAAAGCATATATGCTTTTATGCTGTACATTTTTTGCGGCTTTTTAAAGCTTCTGCCGCAAAATGGCGGAAGCAAGAACGGAGGAGAAATATGGACAAAAGATTAAACCCCTTATTTACGCCATGGAAGATAGGAAACTGCGAGATAAAAAATCGCTTTGTTCTGACGAGCATGGGCGGCACAGACCTTTTCGGCTGGATGGAGAAGAACCATTTTGACCGCGACGGCGCACGCTTCATCATGGAGGTGGCAAAGAACAATTGCGGTCTTGTCATGCCCGGATGTCAGCCTGTCTACAACCCGATGTTCGGTCAGTGGCTTTACAAAAACAAAAAAATGTATGACGATCTGGCAAAGTGGATGCCCGAATTTCATAAGACGGGGGCAAAGCTTTTTGTCCAGCTCACGGCTGGCTTCGGACGTTCCTTCACAATAAGTGAGATGATGGAGAAGCTCTATACAAACAAGGTTCTGCGTACCCTCAGCAAGCCCTTCATGGATCTTGATAAGATAACGGCATCGGCAAGCCCCTCGCCCAACCGCTGGTCGGACAAGGTGCCCTCCCGCGCGATGACTGTGGAGGAAATTCACGAATTTGTGGAGGCTTTTGCCAAGTGTTCAAAGATGCTCATGGACGCAGGTGTAGACGGCGTGGAGGTTCATGCCGTTCACGAGGGCTATCTGCTCGACCAGTTCACGCTCGGCTATGTAAACAAGCGTACCGATGAATACGGCGGTTCTCTCGAAAACAGATATCGCTTTGCCGTTGAGATAGTGCAGGCGATAAAGAGAGAATGCGGCAAGGATTTCCCTGTTTCACTGCGTTACAGCGTCATTTCCAAGACAAAGGGTTTCCGTTCCGGCGCGCTTCCCGGCGAGGAATATACTGAGGTAGGCAGAGATATGGAGGAATCCGAAAAAGCGGCAAAATATCTTCAGGATGCGGGCTACGATTGCCTCAACTGCGACAACGGCACCTATGACGCGTGGTACTGGGCACATCCTCCGATATATATGCCGGAAAACTGCAACCTTGCAGATGTTGAGCATATAAAGAAATTTGTAGATATTCCCGTCATCTGCGCGGGCAGACTTGACCCCGAAACGGCGGCGGACTCTGTTGCCGGAGGCAGGCTTGACGGCGCGGGATTTGCGCGTCAGTTCCTTGCCGACCAGCAGTGGATAACCAAACTGATGGCGGATGAGGGCGACGATATCCGTCCCTGCATACTCTGCCACAACGGATGCTTCAATATGTGCCACTATAAAGGGGTACCGAATGATCAGGCACTTTCCGACAGCCTGCATTTAGCGCGTTGTGCCGTCAATGCCGAGACAATGCAGTGGAATAAGCATTATATAAAGAAAACAAATTCGCCGAAAACCGTGCATATCATAGGCGGCGGTATCGGCGGTATGGAGACGGCAAGAGTGCTGAAGCTCCGCGGGCATAATCCGATAATTCACGAGAAGAGCGGCGAGCTCGGAGGTGCCTTCATTGCGGCAAGCGCGGAATCATACAAGGGCAAGCTGCGCGACCTGCTTGCGTGGTACAAGCGCCGGATGGAGAAGCTCGGCATAGAGGTTCGCCTGAATGACGAGGTTAAGGATATCGCCGCCTTCGGCGGAAATCCCGTAGTAATCGCCACAGGCGCCACACCGAGACTGCTTCGCCATGTCCCCGGATATGAAAAGATGGTGGAAGCCTGCGAATATCTGCGCGGCACAAAGCCTGTCGGCGAGCGGGTGGCTGTCATAGGCGGAGGGCTTACAGGCTCCGAGATAGCATATGAGCTGGCGCTCGGCGGCAAAAAGCCGGTCATTGTGGAGATGAAAAATGACCTCATAGCGCAGACAGGCGTCTGCCTTGCAAATTCATCTTATCTGCGCGAGTGGTTTGCGCTTCACGAGATTCCCGTTTACCTCGAGACGACGCTGAAGGAGGTAAAGGACGGCGCTGTTATCTGCACTGATAAGGCAGGCAAGGATATCACAATAGAATGCGACAGCGTGATAAGCTGTGCGGGCTATATTCCCGCACCGCTCGCGGCTAAGGGACATCTTGTCGGCGACTGCAAGAGCGTCGGTAATCTTCGCACGGTAGTATGGAACGCATACGAAGTCGCGATGAAAATATAAGAAAGGCGGGATATGAAAATGGAATACAAAATGAGGCTTTCGGCAGAGCAGAAAGCCATACTTGAGGGGAGCAAGGGCGAGACGCTCGCAAAGGTGATGGAAACTCTCGTGCGCTACGGAGAGCTTTTCGGCGCGGATGAGATGGTGCCTGTCACAAGCGAATACAATCATCTCGTCACCTCATTCGGACTTAAGGCGCTGGCACCTGTATATGCGCTCATGGATAAGCTTATCGAAGCGGGCGCGGTATCAAAGCAGAAATTTTCGGCAGACCCCCGTCCGCTCGATAAAAACGTTCCGAGCAGTTTTCTGCAGAATTTTGTTTTTAATAAATTCATGTATACAAAGCAGGATTTCTATGAGGGACAGCTTGAAAAGCTCGGACTTATGGCTCCCGATGCTTTCACCTGCACCTGCTATATGAACGAGGTCGGCAATACGCCGAAAAAGGGAGATATCCTCTCATGGTCGGAATCCTCCGCCGTTGTCTATGCAAATTCCGTGCTCGGCGCACGCTGCAACAGAAACTCGGGTATCATCGACCTCATGGGTTCCGTAGTCGGCTATGTTCCGTCCTTCGGTTTCCTCAAGGATGAGGGCAGAAAGGCAACATGGATAGTCGAAGTGAAAACAACGAAAAAACCCGAAGCCCAGCTGCTCGGTTCCGCCATCGGCATGAAGGTGATGGAGGAGGTTCCGTATATCAGAGGGCTTGATAAATGGCTCGGCACGCTCGATGAGGATGCGAAAACATATCTCAAGGATTTCGGCGCGGCTACGGCTTCAAACGGCGCCGTAGGTCTCTACCATGTCGAGGGAATAACACCCGAGGCTGTTGAGCAGGGCGAGAGCCTGATAAAGGAAAATGCAAAGGTTTATACCATCGACGACGCGGAACTGCAGAGGGTTTATGACAGCTATCCCGTCATCTGGAAAAATAAAGAAGCAAAGCCGAAGCTCTGCTTTATGGGTTGTCCTCATATGAGCCTCAATCAGCTCATGTCATGGACGGATAAGATAGAGGCGGCGCTGAAGGCGGCGGGAAACTCCAAGGTGGTTATACCCACGGTATTTACAGCCGCACCTGCTGTTCTGAAGGAATTTGAAAAGACGCCGTATGCCGAGCGGCTGAAAAAGACGGGCGTAATAACAAGCTACATCTGCCCGCTCATGTATATGAATAATCCGCTCAGCGCAAAAATGCCTGTTATCACTTCGAGCAATAAGCTCAGAACATATACAAGCGCAAGGTATTACACAGATGACGAGATACTTGCCGAAATCACGAAAGGGGGCAAAGAATAATGAAAACATTCAAGGGAAGAGTAGTAGCCGCAGGAGAGCTGACGGCAGAGGCGCTTGTTTCGCACGGCGGACTCAATACACTCGCTTCATTTCAGAAGGCGCTCCAGTTCGGCGATAAGACCGCAACCTGCGGCGACCAGAATAACCCCGATCTCTACGGCAAGAAAATGCTCGGCAAGGCGCTCTGCCTGCCTATGACCATAGGCTCGACGACGGGCGGTCTCGTGCTTTATTGTGCCTGCGCCATGGGGCGTCAGCCCGCCTGCATGCTTTTCTCCGAGCCGATAGATTCGCTTGCCGCCGCGGGAGCAATCCTTTCCGATGTATGGCTCGAGGGCACGCCGCTACCCGTAATCGACTGCCTCGGCGAAGAATTTCTCGCCTATGTGAAAGACGGCATGCAGATAAGCATCAAAAAGGACGGCACGGTTACAGTTGAGTAATATGAAAGGCAGGACTGTAAATATGAAACGGATATTTTCCGCTTTGTGCATTATTATCGCGCTGGCATTTCTGCTCGGCTCTTGCGGCTATAATGACTACAGGAGCAAAATATCAAAGGCGCTCGGAATAGATATTCCGAGCGGTGCACCGATGAAAAGCATTGATACGCACGGCGGCTTCAACGGCGATGGTGCTACATGGGTATCGGTCGGTTTTACTTCCGGCAAAAATCCCATAGAGCAGATAAAAAACAACTCCGACTGGAAGCAGCTCCCGCTTGATGAGGTAGCGGAGTTTTTGGCGCATGACCTGAAGATTCAACTCGATAAGGGCGAGGCATCTCTCATGCCTGATGTTAAAAACGGATATTATATAGTCATAGACAGGCACAGCCAAAAGAATGAAAATGACGATATTCTCGGCAGAGCATCATATAATTTCACCATAGCAATCTATGATACGGATGCCAATATCCTCTACTATTGCGAATTTGATACCTAAGAGAAAGACAGCCGCCCATCGGGCGGCTGTCTCATATTTTTACAGTGCTTTTTAATTTTTAAACTGCAACGGCTTCTTCCTCGCTTTTCTTGTTTTTTGTCTTATATATACCCGCGAAATCAGAGGCAATCCGAAAAGGTATTGCCTCTGATAATTATGCGTGCTTATCGATTTATTTTATGAGTCCGCTTTCTTTGAGAAGTATTTCGATATCAGTGCCCTGAACCTTCTTCATGACAACCTTGAGAAGCTCTTTTTCCTTGAAGGAGAGCTTGATATCGGTTATCGGCTGCTTATCTATGGCATAGTAGCAGGCACGCAGAAGCTCGCGGACATCGTATTTGCTGCCCCAGACCTCGGGAACGCCGCGGTCGATATCGAGCAGTGTATAGACTGATTCCATACCGGTGCGCATGGAATATTCAGTTGTGAAGATGGTATCGCGGGGTGTCTCGGCAAACTGACCGATGAAAGCGAAGTTTACTGCACCGTCCGGCACAACCTTCGGGCGGTCGGATTCTTTTCTCGGCTGGAAGAACGCATTTATATAAGGCATATAGCAGGTCGTGGTGTTGCAGGCATCCTTTGCGAGTGCGTCGATTTTTTCCGTGGGTACGCCGATGTGATAGAGCCACTCGCGGCAGACCTCTTCGCCTGTGCAATCGCGCATAGCTTTCTTTACATAGTTGCCATCCTTATTTGTATTGAGGGAGTACAGCCATACGAGAACCATGTTCTTATCCTGAGATTTGAACTGCGGCTGGCGGTTTATCGTCCATGAGAGATACCAGTTTTCGGTGCTGTCCTTTACGGTGACGATGCCGCCTGTAGTTACTTTGCCGGCACGCGGGTCGCGCTTGCAGATATTCATGATATATCTGATTACTTCTTCATTTGAGGTGGCAACGGTAGCGCTCATCCAGTTTGTGGCGTCGACATTTCCGCAGAATTTTTCGGGATTGCCGTATTCGCCGTTCTTTGCCTGAGCGGCGATAGCTTTCCACATATCCCATGATTCGCCGTAGCCGTTCTTTACGCCGGAAAGGTCGGGAGCATGCGTCTGGTCGCCGTAGCACGAGGTGTCCGTGCAGCAGCCGTTTGTGATGAATACGAGATCGTCCTCGATGAGGTCGATTGTCTGCTCTTTGCCGTCCTTGACATAGACAATCTGCTTTGCAACCTTTTTGTTGCCCTCTGTTTCGATTATCACATTTTTGACATCCATGCCGTATTCGATGCACACACCGTGAGACTCGAGATATTTTACGAGAGGCAGTATCATGCTCTCATACTGATTGTATTTTGTGAAGCGGAGCGCGCTGAAATCGGGCAGACCGTCGATATGATGGACATAGCGGCAGAGATAGCGCTTCATTTCAAGTGCGCTGGACCAGCGCTGGAAAGCGAACATTGTTTGCCAATAGAGCCAGAAGTTCGTCTGCCAGAAGCTGTCGGGGAGCACCTCCGAAATCTTCTTGTCCTCGAGGTCTTTTTCGGGGGTGAGGAAGAGCTTGGAGAGAGCCATTGCGGATTCCTTATCGAGCGCGAATTTCTTATCCGTATGCGCGTCCTCGCCGCGGTTTACCGTGGCACGGCAAAGGGAATAGTTCGGGTCATGCTTATTGAGCCAGTAGTATTCGTCGAGAACGGATACTCCGGGTGTTTCTATAGAGGGCACATCGCGGAACGTATCCCACATTACCTCGAAATGGTTGTCCATTTCGCGTCCGCCGCGCATATAGAAGCCCTTTGTTATATCCTTGCGTCCGTCGCAGCTGCCTCCGGCAAGCTCCAGCTTTTCAAGAAGGTGAATGTGCTTGCCTTTCATCTGTCCGTCGCGCACAAGGTAGAAGGCTGCCGTGAGTCCGGCAAGACCGGTGCCGATGATATAAGCCGATTTTTTGTCAACATCCTTCGGTTTCTCGGGATGAGCGAATGATTCATAAGTTCCTGCTGAGTAATACATGGAAAACCTCCTGAAAATTTATTTTACGACTATATTATAGCCCGTTTTCCGAGGTTTTCAATAAGCAGAAAAAGCTCCGTGATAAATCATTTATCACGGAGCTTTTATCTGTAAAAACTTTTATCATTTTGCCTGTTTTGATAAAAAATCATATTTTGAAGCGCAGAAGCGCATCCGAGACGGAATCCTTTATCAGTATTGCCAGCTTGTCCACTATCTGTTTTGGTTCGGTTTTCATGCCGTCCTTTATCCAGTCGAGCATGATGCCTATGAATATATAGGAATACACACGCGCGATAAATTCCTTATCCTCCTCGCGCACTGTTATATCCGCCGACTGCTCGTTGATAACGCCCATGATGAGATTATCTGTCAGCGGTTTCAGATATTTTTCCACCTGCTCATGGTCGATGCAATGATAAACATTCATGACAAAAGGCTTATTTTCGAGCACAGCCCGGAATATATTCAAAAGACCCTCCTGCCATGTGTCATGCGTTTTCTTTTCCTCCAGCGCTTTTCGTGCATCCTCAAGGCATGACCATTCCACAAGGTCATAAATATCCTTGAAATGATAATAGAAGGTCATGCGGTTTATGCCGCAGTCCTCGGCAATATCGCTTATCGTGATTTTGGTAAGCGGCTTTTTGAGCAGGAGATTTTTCAGAGACTGTTCAAGCGCTCTCTTAGTTATCTGTGACATTTTTACCTCCGGTAAAAATTTTCCGGATTTGTGTCCGAAATAATCATGCCTTATATAAAATATACCATATTCTTCGACAGTTTTCAACTGTTTAATTGTTAATTTTACTTTACATTTAAAAAAGAAAAAGGGAACCCGCACAGAGGGATTCCCTTTGAAGTTATTCAAGCTCGAAAGCGCCTGTATAGAGCTGATAGTAGACGCCTTTTTCGGCGATGAGCTTTTCGTGGTTGCCGCGCTCGATTATTCTGCCGTGGTCAAGAACCATGATAACATCGGAATTCATGACGGTGGAGAGTCTGTGCGCGATGACAAATACAGTTCTGCCCTCCATGAGCTTATCCATGCCGCGCTGAACTATTGCTTCCGTTCTCGTATCTATAGAGGAGGTCGCTTCGTCCAGAATCATGACGGGCGGGTCTGCTACGGCGGCACGCGCTATGGCGATAAGCTGACGCTGACCCTGCGACAGGTTAGCGCCGTTGCCGGAAAGCTCCGTATTATAGCCCTGCGGCAGGCGGGAAATGAAATCGTCCGCGCCAGCGAGCCTTGCTGCCTCGATGCATTCTTCATCGGTGGCGTCCAGCCTGCCATAGCGGATATTGTCCATTACGCTTCCCGTGAAAAGGTTTGTCTCCTGCAAAACTATGCCGAGACTTCGGCGCAGATCACTCTTTTTTATCTTATTTATATTGATCCCGTCGTAGCGTATCTTGCCGTCAGCTATGTCATAGAAGCGGTTTATCAGATTTGTTATCGTTGTCTTACCCGCACCTGTGGCGCCGACAAAGGCAACCTTCTGACCGGGCTCCGCATAGACCGTGATATCATGGAGCACGGGCTTGTTTTCCTCATAGCCGAAATCGACATCATACATGCGGACATCGCCCGCGAGCGGCGTATATGTGAGCGTGCCGTCGCCATGCGGATGCTTCCATGCCCATTTGCCCGTGCGCTCGGTTGTCTCTGTTATATTGCCTTTTTCATCGTATCTGCAGTTTACAAGAGTAACATATCCGTCGTCTGCCTCGGGCTTTTCATCCATGAGGGAGAATATGCGCTGCGCACCTGCCATACCCATGACGATGGAGTTTATCTGCTGGGAAAGCTGGTTTACATTGCCGGTGAACTGCTTTGTCATATTGAGAAAAGGAATGATGATGGAAATTCTGAAGGCGAGCGCGGTAAAGCTGCCTTCCTTTATGAGACCGTAAAAGCTGAGGTTTGTCATGCCGAGCGTGATGAAAAGACCGCCTGCCACGGCACAGATGACATAAAGGATATTTCCTATATTCATGATGATGGGACCGAGGATATTGGCATAGGCATGTGCCTTTTTGCTGTCTTCATAGAGCTCTTCGTTTATCGTGTCAAAATCCTGTTCCGCTTTGCCCTCGTGGCAGAATACCTTGATTACCTTCTGCCCGTTCATCATCTCCTGTATGTAGCCTTCACATTTTGCGACGGACTTCTGATTGCGGATGAAGTATTTTGCGCTTCCGCCGCCTACCTTTTTGGAGACGAATACCATTGCCACCACGCCGAGCATTACCACGAGCGTCATAGGGATACTGTACCACATCATGATGCAGAATACCGTCAGCACTATGATGCCGGACTGGAGCATCTGCGGGAATGAACGCGAAACAAGCTCGCGCAGAGTATCGATATCGTTTGTATAATAACTCATGATATCGCCGTGCTTATGCGTATCGAAATATTTTATCGGGAGATTCTGCATCCCGTTGAACATCTCGCGGCGCAGCTTGTCAAGAAAGCCCTGCGTTATCTTTGCCATGAGCTGTGTCTGAAGCGTTATGAATATTATCGCAAATACATAGAGCACTATCAGAACGCCGACGATAGGCAGTATTTCCGCTTTTGCCGCTGCCCATCTCTCGGAGAGAAATGCTCCGTTTCCCTGCGCAAATTCACGCAGTGAAAGTCCCGATGCCTCGGCGGCTTTTTTGATTATCGCTATGCTGTCGGCTATCTTGTCGAAAACCTTCTGCATGAAGATGGAGGGGATAGACGAAACGATGGCGGAGAGCACGATACATACGCCGGTTATCGGCACGAGCACGGGATATGCCTGCACGAGCATCCTGAAAACTCTGCCGAGCAGCTTCATATCCGCTTTGCGCTTCATCGGCTTTGCGCCGGTCATTTCGGGGATGCCGTTTTTCTTATTTTTCATCGCGCTCACCTCCTTTTGTCTGCTGGAGATATGTCTCGCGGTAGTTTTCGCTTGTTTTCATCAGCTCGTCATGCGTGCCGCGTGATGCTATTCTGCCGTTTTCCATCACAAGGATCAGATCGGCATCTTCGACAGAGGCGATACGCTGAGCGATGATTATCTTTGTTGTATCCGGAATGAATTTGCGGAAGCCCGCACGGATGAGAGCGTCCGTTTTTGTATCGACAGCGCTTGTGGAGTCGTCGAGAATGAGTATTTTCGGCTTTTTCAGCAGTGCGCGGGCAATGCAGAGTCTCTGCTTCTGACCGCCCGAAACATTCGTGCCGCCCTGCTCAATCTTAGTATTGTAGCCATCGGGAAATGAGCGTACGAAATCGTCTGCCTGAGCAAGTTTGCAGGCTTCGATTATCTCTTCGTCGGTGGCATTTTCATTGCCCCAGCGCAGGTTTTCGTTTATAGTGCCGGAGAAGAGCAGATTTTTTTGTAAAACGAAGGCAACGCTGTCGCGCAGTACCTCGAGGTCATAATCGCGCACATCCACGCCGCCTACTCTGACAGAGCCTACCGTCGTATCATAGAGGCGCGGGATGAGTTGTACAAGAGTTGATTTGCTCGAGCCGGTGACGCCGAGTATGCCGACCGTCATGCCGGATTTTATATGCAGATTGATATCCGAGAGGGCATATTTTTTCGCCTCGGCGGAATATTTGAAGCTTACATCGTCAAAATCTATCGAGCCGTTTGCAACTTCTTTTACAGGCAGGGAAACGGTTTTTCCGTTTTCGTCCGTTCTCTCTGCCGATTCTGGATTTGTGAGCGCGGACTTTTCGTTGAGAACCTCTGCTACACGCTGCATGGACTCGTTTGATATCGTGAGTATGACATAAATCATCGAAAGCATCATGAGCTGCATGAGTATCTGAAAGCCGTATGTAAGCATGGACGACATCTGACCCACGCCGAGATCAAGTCCCGCAGAGGTGATTACGAGCTTGGAGCCGAGTATCAGTATGAAAGCCATATTGAAATATACGCATAGCTGCATGAGCGGCGAATTGAGCGCAACGATTTTTTCCGCTTTTGTGAAGTCGCGGCAGATATCACCTGCGGCTATTCCGAATTTCTGCTTTTCGTATTCCTCTCTCGAAAAGCCTTTTACCACGCGCATGCCGCGTACATTTTCCTCTACAGATTCATTGAGGCGATCATATTTGCGGAAAACACTGCGGAAAGCGGGCATTGCTTTTTTTGAGATAAGCCAGAGACCGATAAGGAGCACCGGTATGACAATAACGAAAAGGGAAGCGAGCGCGCCGCCCATGATATATGCCATGACTATGGAGAATATCATCATCAGAGGAGCACGGATTGCTGTTCGGATTATCATCATGTATGCAAACTGGACATTTCCGACATCCGTCGTCATTCTTGTGACGAGCGATGAGGTGGAAAACTTGTCTATATTCTCAAAAGCAAATGACTGCACCTTATAGAATAGGTCATGGCGCAGGTTCTTTGCAAAGCCGGACGAAGCCTTTGCGCAGGTAACGCCGGCGATACCGCCGCAGGCAAGCGAAATCATAGCCATCGCAGCAAGCAGAGCACCTGTTTTCAGGATGTCAGCCATCTCGGCGCCGTTTTCGATGCGGTTGATAAGTTCGGCTGTGATAAAAGGTATGATACATTCTATCACGGCTTCAAACATAATGAATATAAAGGTAAGTATGCTCGGGGTTTTATATTCTCTTATGCTTTTTGCAAGCTTTTTTATCATAAAAACTTTTCCTTTCTCAAAAAATTGTCGGCAAAAAAGCTTTGCCGTCCATAGAACATTAAATATAATTATACTATGTTTAGAGAAAATAATCAATGGATAAATTGTTAACTTTTTATATATCGACAAAAAAGAGCACATCCGATCGGCGGATGCGCTCCGTTTTTATAGATTATCTGAAAATGAGCCTCTTCTTGAAAAGGTTCCATTCCGATGGGTTGTCTACATAGTAGACGGGGCAGGCTTTGCCTGTTATATCGTAGTGGCGTCTCACATTGTCGGCGCTTATATCATACTTATCGCAGAGCCATGAAACGAGCTTCAGAAGCGAAAGGTAAGATTTATAGTTAAATCTGCCTGTTTTATCGGGATGGCAGACCTCTATGCCGATGGAGCAGGCATTCACATCCGCATTTCCCGCGTGATATGCTATCTCGTTATCGGGTATGCAACGGATTATTTCGCCCTCAAGCCCTACTATGTAATGCGCACCGGCGTATATTTTCTCATTTTTCGGCAGATTATTGAAGTAGTTGCGGTTGCTTATCGCGCTCGTGCCCGCGTTTGCAACATAGTGAATTACTATCTTTGTTATCTTCTGACGGCTTACGCCTTTATCAAGGTATTTGTTTGCGGGGCGCGAGTATTTATTGATATCGAGCAGCTTGTCTGCTATCAGGCCTCTCATCTCGGAGTCGGTCGGAATGCGCGATATGTATCCCGGCTCATATGTCGCCGTTGTTGAAGTTGTCGCGGTCGTCGTTGCCGTCGTTGCTTTTGTCGTTGAGGTTGTTACCGGCGGAGGAGAGGTCAGACGAGTTGTAGTTGCTGTTGCAGTGGTCACAGCATGCGTTGTGGTTACAGTCGGTGTTGTGGCTACAGTCGTCGGTGCGGTAACAGTCGGGGTTGTGTCCGTGGGTGCGGTCGGTGCCGTGGTCTCGGCTGGGTGATTCGCGCTTTTCTTGAATATTACTACCGCGAGCATCACCACGAGTACAAGGCAGAGTAGTTTCAGAAACTGCGCGAAAAATGTATTTTGCTTTTTTCTTTTCATTTTTCGGTTCGTCTGCAGGTCCATTTGCCAGTCCATTTCCGCCTCCGTTTTTTTGCTCATATTATTTTATACCAAAAAGCCCGAGATGTCAATACCCGAAAATCACAGTTTCTCATATACCGCAACGGCAAAATCTGCCGTTGCGGACAGGGCAGTGAGCGCTGCCGCCCGAGCCTGCCCCTCCTTTGATGTCTTGTAATAATAAGGTGTCATCATGAAAAGCTCATGTATCTCGTTCTGATTTTTCAGCGTGAAAGTGTACGTCAGCCGCTTTTCCGAGATGAGGCGGAATCCGCCGAAGTCGGCTGTTTCCACATCGTTTTCGTATGGCGTATCGTAAATAGCCTTTTTCAGCTCGAAAAGGTGCTTTTCACGGGGATATACATGAATCATTCTTCCACCTTTTTTCAGCACGCGTGCAAATTCATTTGCGGCACACGGCGCGAACATATTCATTATTATATCGACGCTGTCGTCCGCCACAGGCAGGGAAAATATACTTGCCGCGGCAAGCTCTATCCGGCGGCACCGCTTGGCACCGTAAATGAGAGCGTCACGCGATATGTCTATGCCGAGCGCATGAAGAAATATTCCTCTTTTTTCGGCTTCGTGCATTACAGCCGCCGTATAGTAGCATTCGCCGCAGCCGAGGTCGAGCAGCGTATCACCGTCTTTTGCACAGGCGAGCACGGCGTCGGTCGTTGCTTCGCAGAGCGGCAGATAATAGCCGAGATCGAGAAAATCTCTTCTTGCCGTTATCATGGCGGTGTCATCGCCGTGGCGCTTGTCCTTCGATTTCTGCGAGAGCAGGAGGTTCACATATCCCTTTTTCGCTATGTCGAAGCTGTGCCCGTTTTCACAGGTGAGTATTTTCTCGCCGCGCTCGAGAGCAGAGCCGCATACAGGGCAGCAAAAGCTTGATTTCAAGGCATATTCCTCCTTTTTATACAAATGTATCAAATATAAAATTTCTGTTTATTCAAGCGTATCTTTTTCAGATATACTTATCAAAAATGACTACAGTCCTGCCTTTTCGGCTCTCTCCGCGAAATTCACGGAGCACAACCTTGCCCTTGCCGCGCAGGACTATCTTGGAGCCTGCCGCTATCTGCCTGTCAGCCTTTTCAGCCGCCTCATCGTTTACGAAAACGAAACCTGCGGCGATAGCCTCCGATGCCGCCGAACGCGAAAGGTCAAAGGCGGCGGAGACGATATTATCAAGCCGCGGCGAAGCTACTGTATCGCGCTTTTCCTCCGTGCGCACAGCGGGCGCACGCAGTGCGCCTATCGGCAATATCTGCGTTTCCATCGGGCAGTTTCCCGCTTTGTCGAAGCTATCGGCGAGGAAAACCGCCGTCTGCGGCACGGTGATTATATCGGCGCCTTCTTGGCAGACAATGATGTCACCAACAGTTTCGCGCTTTATGCCGAGTGCCATCAGCGAGCCGAGATAATCTCTGTGAGAGAGCGCCCTCGCGGGATTTCTGTTTGCAGCGCGTACGATAACGAGAGGGAAGTCCTCCTCGGAGAAGCAATCGCGCAGGCTCTCGGCATAGTCGGGCAGGATAAAGCAGATTTTTCTTTCCGCACCGTCGTACCCGCCGAAAAGCTCATATCGCGCCCGTTCCTTTTTGCAGACCGAAACGGCTGCCGCACATGAAGCGGCATCGAGAAAGGAAGTATATGCGGCACAGTAATTTTCCGCAGATTCTCTTATTTTATCGAGAATTCTTGCGCGCAGAAGCCCGTCGTCTGTCATCAGAGTCTTACCGTTTCGCCTGCGGGAATCTTCAGCGGTTCCTTGTCGCAGGAAACCCAGAGGTCGATAGCCGTCGGGTTGCGGATGACCTTTTCGTCGGCGGAAATCTGAATCTGCGAGATTGCATTTTTATAGTCCACTACCTCTATATTTGTGGCAAACCATATGCTTTCGGAATGCTCGGCGAGCTTTTGGCAGACCGTATCGATAAGCTCCCAGTTATTGTCGTTCTGCGGGCGGAACTCATAGCTGTGACCCCAGATGTAGAGCAGAGAACCGACGCGCCACGGAGCTTTTGTTATGTTGTGAATGAGCTGATCGACATTCGGCATACACTGATTGTGATGATTTGTCGGTCGCCATGTCATGAAATTCTCGGGGAAGAGGAATGATGATGTGGGCTCTACGGCGCGGCTGTATACAAGTCCGGCGACCATCATGGCATTGAGCGTGTCATCGCTCCATGTGCCGAAGGGGAAAGCAAGACCGCGGACAATCTGACCGCTTGCCTTTTCGAGAGAGAGGCGGCAGCTCATCAGCTCGTCATACTGCGCCTTCGGTGTGAGAAATTCGAGATGCGGGTGCGTTACAGTATGGCAGGCTATTTCGTGCCCCGCGTAGACTGTGGGCACATCCTTTGCCTGAAGCCAGTTGTTCGGGTTGTCAAATGAGCCTGAAATAAGGTTGAAGGTGCCTTTTATACCGTATTTATTGAATATTTCAATGAGCTTGAGGTCGGTATCGGGACCGTCATCGTAGCTCATTGTAACGATATGCTGTTTTCCGTCTTTGAATCTGTCTGTTCTTATCATTTTGATTACCTCTCTTTTAAAAAAGAAATTAAATTTGCAATTATGATAATTATATCACAAAAAGAACGAAAATGCAATGCTTATTCCGGAAGTTTTAAAGTTGTTAATTATTTTCAAATACGCTTGACATTACGTCTTAAAAGGGGTAAAATAACAGGCGAAATATAAATTCAGGGAGGAAATGCCATATGGCTATTTCGGGAAAAAGAATGTATTCCATGCTGGAAAAGCTTGGGTTTGTGAGACTTTCCACCTTTGACGGCGAGAAGAAAGGCGCTGAGATTATCTCGGAGGAGATAAAGACGATAACGGGGAACGAACCGAAAATCGAAAAATTCATGGCGCCGAGATATGAGATAAAAAAGGTGAAATTTGAGATAACGGAGCCTTTTTGCAAAGAAATCGAAGCGACAGGCTACGGCTTCTCGGGCAATGCCGCCAAGGACGGGCTTGAAGCTGATTTTAAATATATCGAGGGTTTTGACGATATCGACCTCGCAGATGTAAAGGGCAAGATAGTCCTTATCGCGGGCGGCGTGGGCTATTCTTCATATGAAAAGCTTGTGAAGGCGGGTGTTGCCGGTTTTGTCTGCACCTGCGGAACATTCCTTGATAAGGATGAGGAAACCGATATGGACGAGCGTATGCTCCGCGCAAAGCATCTCGAAGCGGGGCAGATCCCGGGCATCTGCATTAAGATAAAGGATGCGCTTGAGCTTGTCCCCATGCATCCGACAAAGGCAAAAATCACTCTTGAGCAGGAAGAAGGCGAGGCGGAATCGCAGAATATAGTTTATGATGTTGTCGGAGAGAAATATCCCGAGGAGGTCGTGGTCTATACCGCGCATTACGATTCCGTGGTGTTCTCCGAGGGCTATTTCGATAATTCATCGGGCAGCGCGATGCTTCTCGAGCTTCTCCGCCACTATACGGAGAACGCGCCGAAGCGTACGGTTCGCTTCATCTGGTGCGGCTCGGAGGAGCGCGGACTTCTCGGAAGCAAGGCATATATCGCCGCTCACGAAGCCGAGCTTGAAAAAATCCGTCTCTGCATAAATATAGATATGGCAGGTCCTATCCTCGGCAGAGATGCCGCTGTCGTCACGGGCGAAGAGAGCCTTTGCCATGCGCTGACGTATCTCTATAAGGAGCTTGGTTATCCTATGAGCGTAAATCAGGATATCTATTCTTCGGATTCCATTCCTTTTGCCGATAAGGGTATCCCGGGCGTAAACTTCATGCGTCGCGCCGCCGCAGGCTCTTCGCAGATACATTGCCGCCACGATGTTATATCCATTCTTTCAGGCGAAAGCCTTGAACGCACGGCAAACTTTGTCGCTACATTTTCGGATAAGGTTGTGAACGCCGCTTTCTTCCCGATAGACAAAAAAGTGCCCGACAATATCGTTGAGAAAGTCGACAAATACCTGATGAAAAAGAAATAATACAAAAGTATAATATACAAAAAAGCCTCTTCCTGCCAAGGGAAAAGGCTTTTTCATGAAAAGGAAGATAAAATGCTGGAGCTACTTGATAAAAAAGATTTTGACGAGGTTTATGCCATAATGGAAGCGAGCTTTCCGGAGACGGAAATCCGACCGAGAGAGGAGCAGTATGCGCTCTTTGATGACCGCGCATATCGTATTCTTGTAAGACGTGAGGAAGGAAATACCGCGGGATTTTTTGCCGTATGGGATTTCCCCGAGGTGCTTTACATAGAGCATTTTGCCGTGGATGGGCGACTGCGGGGCGGCGGAATCGGTGCTGCCATGATAGGCGAGCTGAAGGCACTTTCCGATAAGCCGATATGCCTTGAGGTTGAACCGCCGGAAAACGAAACGGCAAAAAGACGCATCGGCTTCTACGAAAGAAACGGCTTTTTCCTTAATCCGTATCCATATATACAGCCGCCTATTTCGGCGGGTCGCGATGCTATACCGCTGCTTATAATGACCGGCGGCGGATTTATCGATGAGGCAAAATTTGAGAAAATAAAGCAGCTGCTGTATACGAGAGTATATAAATATACAGGAGTATAATATAACGATACAATTGTATAAAATAACCGAAAAGGAAGCCACCGGCTTCCTTTTCGGTTATTTTATCATTAAAATTCAAATTCTGCGCCGTCGTATGAAAGGAGAAGACCGTTTGCGTCGGCTACCGGTTTCATATCGTCGTAGCAGGCGTTTGTTCCGTTGTGAGAAAAGTGGTTTATGCAGAAAAGCGTGCTTTTGCCAGCCGCACCTATCTCAAAGAGGCGCTTTCTAACCTCAAGATTTCGGTCTATAAACATATGCCCGTGATAGCGGACGGTCTTGCAGCCCTCTGTGCAGTCGAGCGAAACATACGAGAGCTTCACGCCGCTTTTTTCGAGATAATCCCATGTTTCATCCGGGAAGATATCCGTGTCATGCGCGTAGAGCAGCGCCTTGCCGTCTTTCTCGATGAGGTAGATATAGGGATGCACCGTGCCGTGATATGCGCGCAGTGCCGTTACGGTATAGCCCTCGATTTCTGTAGGCTTATACGCTTGTATAAAACTGTAATTTACCGCATTACAGCTGGATTTCGGGACATTCAGGAAAAATGCGCCGACGTGCTCGGCGTAGTCCTTGTAGACATCTTCGGAGCCGTAGATTGTGAGTGCGGGAGCACCGTCGATATGGGCAAAGCCCGCGCGGCGGTTTGTCATCTCCGAGAGATAGCAGTGATCCTCGTGAACATGGGTTATCAGCAGGGCGGGAATATCCGAAAAATCGATTCCGTAGCGAAGCTCGTGCATATATGAGTCGGCAGGGAAGTCGATGAGGATTTTCCCATCTATCAGTGCCTGCGAGCGCGTACGGATGTTTTTTCCGCCGAGCGCTCTTGCGCGATTGCAGTTGTCGCATTTGCAGAACATGGCAGGGATTCCTTCTGCCGCGGCTGTACCGAGATATTTGATTTTCATGGTTTTTCTCCTTTATATTATATCTGAAATGAAATAATTTACCTCTCTGCGCGAGCGCAGGGTGATTATGTCGGCGGTTTTGCAAGCCGAGAGCCGCTCTTTGATTTTCGGCATGTTCTTCTTTTTGAAATTCCATATATACGAGAGAAACTCTCTGTCTATCTTCTCGGGGCAACCCTCCGCCATATCGGGGCGCGTTTTTCCGCGATAACGGAGCACGCGGCGCATCACACCGAAAAGGCAGGCGAGGCGCGGGAAATCGAGGAAAATCACCGTATCGCATTTTGCAAGGCGCATCGGCAGAGTGCGGGAATAGTTTCCGTCTATTATCCACCGCGGCTTTTCAAGTTCCGCCACGAGCCGCGCATCGAAATCCTCTCTGTCGGACTCTATCCAGCCCGCATGCCACCAGAGCTTATCGAGATGGACGAGCGGAAGTCCCGTTTTTACCGAAAGCTCAAAGGCAAGCGTCGATTTGCCGGCACCGGGCGAGCCGATGATGAGAACCTTTTCCATAGTGCACATCCTGCTTTTTTACCCATATGATATCATAAAAAATCCATTCCGTCAATGCTTTTTACAATAAAAAAAGACGGTATTTTTCTGCCGCTGCGAGGATAATATACATCTGTATAAAAGTATAGACGCGGCGGGAAAACCCTTGCTGCGCCTGTACTTTTATCAAAAATAAAAACTTAAGGAGAAACTTTGCTTATCATATTGCCTTCGGCTCTTCGCCTGCGGGGACAGGGCAGGTATAGCCCTTTGCCGTGGCTTTTTCAAATTCGGCTTTTGCCGATGCGAGCGTTTCGGGTGAGGATAAAAGGTCTATTGCCGTCGCGGCGAGCACCTTGCCCGCGCAGAGAACTGCCTTGTGACCTATTTCCGTTTTACCGCAGGAGACTATCTGCCATGAGTGCCCGGGAGTGGCATTCGGATATGATGCGACATGTATCTGCACCGTCGGCGTCTGCCAGCTTACATCGCCGACATCCGTCGAGCCGGGAGAGAACGCCGCATCTCCGCCGTAATAAGGGCAGAGGAAGGAATTCATGCTGTGACCTGCGGATTTCTGCATTGCTTCCACAGCTTCCTTTATCGCCTTATCGTATTCCGCGCCGGTGCCGCAGGCTTCCGAAGAAAGCCCTGCCGCGAGCTTATCCGCATAGTCAAGCTCGGCTTGCGTATACTTTGGCGTGCCTGTCTCTGCGAAATTATCGTATGCCAGCTTTTCGAGCGTGTGATTTGATATCGTATCCGCAGTGCCGTCGATAAAAACCTTTTCAAAGGCGGTCTCCGTCATCAGTGCCGCGCCCTCGGCTATCTTGTCCACGCGCTTTGCGAGAGCGACAGCCTCGTCCACATGTGGCGAACGCACCATATAGAGCACCGCGGCATGTGGCTGAACTACATTTGGCGAAAGCCCGCCGCCGTCGGTTATCGCGTAGTGAATGCGCGCGTTGTCCTTCATATGCTCACGCAGAAACTGAACGCCGACATTCATCAGCTCCACCGCGTCGAGCGCACTTCTGCCTTCTGCCGGATTGCCTGCCGCGTGCGCCGCCTTGCCCTTGAATTTATAGAGCACTTGTATGCAGGCATTGCAACCGCCTGTTACAACCTCATTACAGTCGCTTGGGTGCCATGTCAGCGCCGCATCGAGAGAACGCCATATATTTTCTCTTGCCATGAATGCCTTGGATGCGCCGCCCTCTTCACCGGGACAGCCGAAAAATATGACTGTGCCGTCCTTTCCGGTTTTTTCAAGCCAGCATTTTACGGCATAAGCCGCGGCGAGCGAACCCGCACCGAGCATATTATGCCCGCAGCCGTGACCGCAACCGTCGGTTACAAGTTCCTTTTGCTCGCAGAGACCGCCGACCTGCGAAAGACCGGAGAGTGCGTCAAATTCCGCGAGTATTCCGATGACGGGCTTGCCGCTTCCGTATGTGCCGGTGAAGGCGGTTTTTATGCCGCAGATGTTTTCTTCCGTTTCAAAACCGAGCTTTTTGAGCATATCTGTATAGAGCGCGGCTGATTGGTATTCCTTGAGCGAAAGCTCCGCATATTCCCATATTTTATCGCTTACTTCGGTAAAAAGAGAAGCATTTTCGTCTATTTTTCCGAGTGCATATTCTTTGATTTTTTCCATCTTTACAGCACCTTACTGAGAAATTCCTTTGTTCTGGGGTTCCGGGGATTGCCGAAAATTTCGTTTGGTGAGCCCTGCTCCGCGATGATGCCGTCATCCATGAAGATGACTCTGTCTGATATCTCGCGTGCAAATCCCATTTCGTGCGTTACGATAACGCTTGTCATGCCGCTTTTTACAAGGTCCTTGATAACGTCGAGAACCTCTCCTACCATTTCGGGGTCGAGAGCGGAGGTCGGCTCATCGAAGAGCATTACATCCGGCTCCATTGCGAGCGCACGGATGATGGCGATACGCTGTTTCTGACCGCCGGAAAGGGTGGAGGGATAGACATCTGCCTTATCCTGAAGCCCGATTCTTGCGAGCAGTTCCATCGCTTTTGCCTCCGCCTTTGCGCGAACCTCGGCGGGCGCATCGGGAAGCGGAAGCGGTGCTTTCTTTTCTTTTGTGAAAATATTGGAGAGCGCGATTATTCTGTTTTTGCGCTTTGTTTTTTTGTAGTTGGATATGCCGATTTTTACAGGGGCAAACATGATATTTTCCTTGACGGATTTATTGCCGAAAAGATTGAACTGCTGGAAAACCATGCCCATTTTTCTGCGGGCGAGGTTGATATCTATGCTGTTTTCGGCGAAGGTCTTTTTCATCAGGCGACGGTAAGCCTTGCCCTCGGCATTATGCTTTTCCCGAAGGAGATCCTCTTTCTTTATCTTCACTATTGCATCGGCATCGCTCATGCCGGCGGCTATGAGCTTGGCATATGTTTTGGAGGCGCGGATGATATCAAAATGCAGATAGGGGTCAACGGGAGTGAGCAGCTTGCCCTCCATCCATACCTCTCCGAAAGTCGGATGCTCGAGCAGGTTCATGCAACGCAGAAGCGTGCTTTTTCCAGAGCCGGAGGGACCGATTATCGATATCGCTTCACCCTGATTTATCTCTGTGGAAATGCCCTTGAGCACATGGAGCGAATCAAAATCCTTGAAAACATTTTTTATCTCAAGCATGGGATTTCATCCTCCTTTCGAAGACTTTGAGTATTTTGGAAAGAATGAATGTAAGCACGAAGTAAATCACGCCGACTATCATCAGGGTAGGCAGGGAACTGAATGTATTACCTTTAACGATCAGGTAAGAGGTCATAAGCTCGCCAACAAAGAATGTGGAGGCAAGCGAGGTTTCTTTGATTACGGTGATAAATTCATTGCCGAGCGCGGGGAGTATATTTTTTATCGCCTGCGGGAGGACGATATGTATCATTGTAACCGAAGCAGAGAGCCCGAGACTTCGGGAGGCTTCCGTCTGCCCTTTATCCACGGCTTCTATGCCCGAGCGGATTATTTCGGAAACATAAGCTGCGCTGTTGAGTACGAGAGCGATTGCTATGCAGGCAAAATCGGATAGCTTCAATGCAGGAAAGAGCATAGGAATGAGAAAGTATGCCACATAGAGCTGAAGCAGAATAGGTGTGCCGCGAATTATCTCAACTATAACCGAAACAATAAATTTAAGCACGCAGAGTCTGGATATTTTTGCCATGGCAAAAAGCGCACCTATCAGCGAGCCAAACGCTACCGTGATGATTGAGAGAAGGAGCGTAATTCCCAAGCCTTTGATCAAAAATATATCCCAGTATTCGACAAAAATTTTGCCCATGGATTGAAGTAATTCAATAAAACTCATAAAATTTGTTTCTCCGATAATAAAGCTTCGGGACTGCCGCGCAAGACACGACCGTCCCATAGCTGTTTATTCTTTATTTTACTATCTTGTTTCCGTCGTCATCATAGCCAAGGTCATCTGCCGTTTTAATCTTAGAATAGATCTGGCAAGCTTCGTACCAACTCTCATAGATATTTGCGGCTTTTGCCTTTGCAAGTGCGGCGTTTACTTTTTCGAGAAGTTCTGCATCGTTTTTATTGAGAAGCACGACATTGTTTTTGTATTTTTCGGCTACATCGAATTCAAAGCCGGATGCAACGAGCTTTTCGGGATTTTTACTAACGAATGCGTCACCGTTGCCCTTTGCAACCGCAAAAGCATCTACCTTGCCGAGCATAAGCGCTTCAATGCCTGTGTTTAGATCCTGAAAAGAAACGAGCTGGCTTTCGCCGAAAGTATCCTTTACAAGCTGTTCCTGAAGAGAAGTTCCCTGAGCACCGATTTTCGCACCCTTGAGCGACTCGGCGGTGGTGAACTTGCCTTCGTTTGCCTTTGTTGTGATGATAACTTGGTTGCTTTCATTTTCTCCCGCCTTATACCAGTCACTGATGAGGTAGTTTTCGGCACGCTCGGGCGTCCATGAGAAACCGGATATGCCAAGTGTTGCATTTCCTGTCTGAACCGCGATGAGGCAAGCGTCAAAGCTCATCGGTTTAATCTCGACATTCATGCCGAGTTCTTTTGCCAAGTAGTTGGCAAGGATAACATCAAAGCCTACATACTGATCCTGTCCTTTTTTTGCTGTGTCAACGAATTCCATCGGCGGAAAGTCAGGAGACATCGCAACTGTGAGTGTGGGGAGACTGCTGTCTGTCTGCTTGTACTGATTAAGATATTTGGTGTATGCCGCATCGAGCGACTCCTCTGTCTTACCGCATGCGGTCATAGCGAGGCAGCCGAAAATAAAAGCGACTGCAAAAAGAATGGCGAAAAGTTTTTTCATTGTGTTGTTCCTCCGTAAATTTGGGTTGGTTTTGTTTACGGGCTTATCATACACCTTTTCCATCGATTTGTCAACCGCTTTTTGAATATTTATTTAAAAAATCTTAAAAAATACGCATATTTTATCGCATAAATCTTGATTTTATGCAAAAAAGTCCGCGATTTTGCATACCGTACCCGCTCCGAGAATGAGAATAATATCATTTTCGCCTGCGAGAGCGCGGAGCATCTCGGCGCATTTTGCATAATTTTCCGCATAATATCCGTTCTTTATACATTTTGCCATAGCCTGCGAGGAGATGCCGAGCGTGTCTGTTTCGCGCGCCGCATATACATCGAGCATGACTGCAGCGTCGGCTTCCGACAGCGCGGCTATAAAATCGTCGTATAGCGCATATGTCCGCGAATATGTATGCGGTTCAAAAGCGCATATCACTCTGCCGGAACAGATTCCGCGCGCGCAGGCGATGGTGGCTTCTATCTCGTCGGGATGATGCGCATAGTCTATATATATATCCGCGCCGCCGACGCTTCCTTTATATTCAAAGCGACGGGAAATGCCGGAGAAGGACGAAACGCCCGCGGATATTTCTTCATATGTCAGAGAGTGCATATCGCCTGCGGCACAGGCGGCGAGCGCATTATAAATATTATGCGCACCCGGGACAGAGAGGGAAATATCGGCAATCTTCCGCTCTCCGCGCATGACGGAAAAGGAGGCTTTTCCTTTATTATATGCGATGTTATCGGCGCGATAGTCGAGATTCTCTCCCGTTATGCCGAATGTGACGCGATGCGTGCAGGCGGCTGTCGCCGCGAGGGTATTTTCATCGTCGCCGTTCACGAGAGCCGCGCCGCCGCAGTTTACTGCGATATCGGCGTATTTTGCAAAGGAAGCTTTTATCTGCTCAATGCCCGAAAAATAGTCGGTATGGTCAAGTCCGATATTGAGTATCACGGCGAGCGTAGGGAAAAAGTGCAGGAAAGAATCCATATATTCGCACGCCTCGAAAATGAAAAAGTCCTTGCCGCCTAATCTGTAGGCGCCGTTCATATCGCTCATCTCCGCGCCGGAAACGACAGTCGGATTTTTTCCTGCCGAGAGAAAAAGATGCGAAATCATGCCCGTGGCACTCGATTTGCCGTGCATGCCGGCAACGCCGATTCTCGCACGGTAGTTTTTCATGATATCGCCGAGGAGCGTCGCCCTGTATATAATAGGAAGATTTTTGCGCTTTGCCATTGAAAGCTCGGGATTGTCGGCATGTATGGCACCTGTATATACCACGGCGTCATAGCCCTCGATATTCTTTTCATCATGCCGCGGGAAAACGGGAATATCTGCGGCTTTCAGTTTATCTGTGAGCGCACTTTCGGCTCTGTCCGAGCCTGCGACATCGTAACCTGCCTCCTTGCAGATAAAGGCAAGAGAGGACATACTTATCCCGCCTATCCCTATGAAGAATATTTTTTTTGCATTGCCGAGGCAATCTATCTTATGCAAGCTCATGGGAAAATCTCCTCAGAAATCGCCCGAAAGCGATGTTTTTTTCGGATTTGTTAAAATATTTATTACTTCTAATTTGTATAATGTTCACATTTGCGCTGTATAATAGAGCCATAGACAAAAAGTTCCAACTTGGAGGTTTAAAAAATGATCATCACAGATGTAAAAATCAGAAAAACTTTTGAAGAAGGCCCTATGAAGGCTATAGTATCCGTTACATTCGATAACGAGCTTGCGCTTCATGATATCAAAGTCATAAATGCTCGTGAAAAGCTCTTCGTTGTTATGCCCAGCAGAAAGAATCCCGATGGTACCTTCAGAGATATCGTTCATCCCATCAATGCCACGGCAAGACAGAACCTCGAATCAGCCGTTATCGCCGCTTATAATGAGTACCTCGCTACAGAGGCTCTCGAAAAATCCGAGGCAGGCTCAGCCGCAGATACCCTTGCATACTGATATATACCGGATAATCGCTCCGAAGGCGCAAGCCTTCGGAGCATTTTGTTTATCAGTATCCGAATTTTCCGCTGAGACTGTCATCGTTTTCTATCCAGTCCGATACGCGATATACCGTGAAGTCTGTCGGCGTATTACGGACGATGACGGTTTCGATACCCGCGTTTATCACCTGACGCTTGCACATCATGCATGAGCAGGTATCGGGAACAAGCTCACCCGTTTTCGCGTCCTCGCAAGCCATATAGAGCGTGGCACCGAGCATCTGATCGCGCGCGGCGGAAATGATGGCGTTTGCCTCCGCATGGACACTGCGACACATTTCATAGCGTTCGCCGCGGGGAATATTCATCGCGTCGCGCATGCAGTAATTGAGGTCGTTGCAGTTTTTGCGTCCTCTTGGCGCACCGTTGTAGCCTGTCGAGATAATGACATCGTTTTTCACTATTATCGCGCCGTAACGCTTACGCAGGCAGGTGCTTCTCTTTGATACCGTCTGCGCAATATCGAGATAATAATTTTCCTTGCTTGTTCTTTCCATCATTTTTCATCTCCTTTGTTTTTTATACTTTCAAATATGTTCCACGGGAAGATTTCCGGCGGGCTCGCACGGAAAATATGCTCGCTTTCCGAAGCGGGAAAATCCGCCTCGTATGACCAGAGCGCGAGAGGTGCTTTTGTTTTGCTTCCGTATTTTCCGTCGCCGACTATCGGGAAGCCCATATGCGAGAGCTGTGCGCGAATCTGATGCGTCCGCCCTGTGAAAAGACGCACATCAAGAATGGAATATTCTGTGCCGCCGGAAAATACCGTCTCTTTTTGAGTATATTCCAGAACTGCTTTTTTTGCGCCTTTTACCGAACTTTCGACAATAGCGCTTTTTCCAGAATATTTATCGAAAATGAGAAAATCCTCAAGCCTTGCCGCACTTTTTTCGGGCTTTCCCGCAACTACGGCAAAGTATCGCTTGATAAAGCAGCCGTCGGCGGCGATTTTCGCAAACTTTGCCGCGGCGGCGGAACTTTTTGCATACAGCATGACGCCGCCTGTCACCTTATCGAGCCTGTGAACGGGAAAAATGTCGCTTCCTGTCTGCTTCTTCAGCAGTGCAGTCATGTCTTCGCCGCCGCTGTTGTCGCTCTGAGAAGAAATGCCCGCAGGCTTGACGGCGACTATGAAATTTTTATTTTGAAAAAGAATATCAATCATGATCAGAGCGAGAGCAAGTATTCCGCTATCGCATGGGCGAGCAGGGCGTGTCCCGCATCGTTGAAATGAAGTCCGTCGGGCATATATTTTTCGCGCGTAGCGGCGTTGCTCGGATCGAGCGCGAGCTTTTCCGCCATGCGGCAGACCGGAATGCCGAAGCGCGCGCCGCTTTCCTCTATGATTTTCACATAGCCGGAGAGGGGAAGCGCATCCGGCTTTTTCATCGGGCGCGATGAGGGAATGTCATCTGTGTGCCTGTCGATAAAGCAGTGTGCGGGAGTGAAAAACACTATCTGTGCCTTCGGGAATGTATTTATCAGGAAATTCATGAGAAAATTCACGCCGCCGCAGAATGTAGCGGGAGTTTTATCCGCCTGCGTGCCTATCGGTGCATCGCCGTGAATATAGTCGTTGATGCCGCCGAAAACGACGATGATATCGGATTCGGGTGCGATATCGTAGGCTCTGCCGCAGAAGCAGAGGTCATGGCGAGGCTTTTCGGATGGCACACTCTGATGTGCTATCCGCGTTCCGCCGACGCCGTAATTATGTACTGAAGCTCCGTATTCGCTCGCTATAACATTGTCAAAGCGGCAGTTTGTCCTGTCCTCTACCATATATCCCTCGGTTATGCTGTCGCCGAGAAAGCTGATTATTTTATTTTTTATTTCCATTTAACTACCTTCTGTAAAAGAATATTATTATATATAATACCATAAAAAATCGTGTAAGTCAATAAAAAGTCGTGTAAGTCAATAAAAAGCACTTTTTATCGTATTCACTTTTTCTCTCGCCGA
>DODZ01000028.1:106085-143184 GCA_003524145.1 Candidatus Apopatosoma intestinale
CGATTCTGCGCATTTTTATCTATTTCCAAATCGGGAATGCTGAAAAAGTGCAGACCGAAAAGGATTATTATACATAATTAAAGTTTTCGCCCGCATGGCTTAGAATTTGCTATTGTGCAAATCAGCCAACGGCAACCAAAAATCTTTGACAAAGCAGACAAAAAAATTGTATTTCGGGGAGAAAATTTCCGATTTGCAATTTAAATCTTGCAAATTTTATAAATCTTTAATTTTTGTGTTGATTTTAAACGGCGGATATGATAAAATAAATCTGCATTAGTTGTTTTTTGCCTTTTCGGCAAGAAAATCTATAAAAAACGGGAACAATTTATGTCAATAATTGAATTTATAAGTCGGGCGGTGCAAAATCCGATGCTTCTGGTAGCATCGGTTCTGACGCTCGGTGTTATTCTGGTGAACGGATGGACGGATGCGCCGAATGCCATAGCAACCTGCGTTTCGACAAAGGCGATAGGCGTGCGCAAAGCTATCGTGATGGCGGCGGTTTTTAATTTCTTCGGCGTGCTTGTCATGACCTCGCTCAATCATTCCGTTGCCATGACCATATATAATATGGTCGATTTCGGCGGCGATGCGCATCTCTCGCTCATTGCACTCTGCGCCGCAATGGCGGCTATAGTGATATGGGCGACGGCGGCATGGTATTTCGGCATACCGACAAGCGAGAGTCATGCACTCATAGCCGGTCTTTCGGGTGCGGCAGTCGCTATTCAGAACAGCTTTTCCGGCATAAACGGCAGGGAATGGATCAAGGTAATCTACGGCATTGTGCTTTCCACGGTGCTGGGCTTTACGCTCGGCTTTCTTTCCGCAAAGCTGACGGTGCTTCTTTTCCGCGACAAAAACAGACTGAAATCGGAAAAATTTTTCTCGGGCGCACAAGTCGCGGGTGGAGCGGCAATGGCTTTCATGCACGGTGCGCAGGATGGGCAGAAGTTTATGGCAATATTTCTGCTCGGTGCGGCTTTTTCAAGCGGGCAGACCGAGGCGTCCTCTTTTAATGTGCCGATATGGCTGATGGTGGTATGCTCGCTCGTGATGGGACTCGGCACCTCTATAGGCGGCTACCGTATAATAAAATCAGTCGGCATGGATATGGTGAAACTCAAGCCATATCAGGGCTTTGCGGCAGATCTCTCCGCCACGCTCTGCCTGCTGTTCTCTTCACTTACCGGAATTCCGGTAAGCACCACGCATACAAAAACGACTTCAATAATGGGCGTTGGTGCGGCGCGGAGAATGAGCAATGTAAACTGGGGTGTCGTCAAGGATCTTGTGCTGACATGGGTTTGCACGTTCCCCGGATGCGGAATACTCGGATTTCTCATGGCAAAGCTCTTTTTGCTGATATTTGCATGAGCGGCAAAGCGTTTTAAAAATGAATTCATTCCGAAAAGGAGATAATTATGGCAAAGAACAGAAACGATTATTTTGAGCTTGTGAAAACTCAGGTGAGCTATTGCGTGCAGGCTTCGGTACTCCTCGAAGATATACTCGGCAGTTACGCTACCTGCAATCTTGAGGAACAGCGCGAGCATATGCATGATATCGAGCATAAAGCCGACGAAATCCATCACGATATCCTTTCGTCGCTTTCCGCGGAGTTTATCACTCCCATAGATCAGGAGGATATTCTGCGGCTCGTGCAGATAATAGATGATGTTACTGATGCACTTGATGAGGTGGTGCTGGAATGTCATATGTTCCATATCGCAGAGCTGCCGCAGGGTGTGCATGCTTTCGGTAAGATAGTGAACCGCTGCGTAAAAGCACTCTATGAGGCGGCAGGCGAGCTGAAAAGCTTCAAGAAGCCCGAAAAGCTCCGCTCGCTTCTCGTGCAGGTGAATACTATCGAGGGCGAAGCCGATGCGGCTTATTCGGAGGCGATATATAAGCTTTTCGGTGAGGAGACGGACGCGAGAAAGCTGATAGGAGGGAAGGCGGTTTATGACTGCCTCGAAAATTGCTGTGACCTCTGCGAGCATGCCGCCGATGTTATAGACCAGATAATAATCAAAAATACATGAAGGACTGCGAAAGAGCAGACCGAAAAAGGCAGGGGACTCCTGCCTTTTTTCATAATAATATTTGGCTCTTTGTCAATAGTTCGGGTGAAATAAATCCGAGAAGTAAAGAGACAACAAACAAAGACCGTACCTGCAGGTACGGTCTTTGCTGCGGAAATCCGCATTGTTAACTTTTTTAATCGCAGGCTATACTCCTCAGCCGAGAACTCTGACGGAAGCAGCATCTGCTTTATTTACGAAGGAGATACAGGTATTGCCAGCATTGAGCTTGAGGGGTGTACCGTCTGCATATGTGAGAACGAGAGGCGTTGTTTCGCCGGATTTGCTCCATCTGATCTCGATAGCCTTGCCTTCGCTTATATACATACCTGTGCCGCTGCCGATAACAACGATATCAGCGAGGTTGGGATCCTCTTTTGTGCCGGTATAGTTTGTAACCTGAGTATTGAGAGTGATAAGATTTTTGAAGGAGAGCTGTTCGCCTGTCACGGCATCCTTGTGGGCACTGCCGTCCTGATTGCGGTAGTATCTGCCGTTTGTATATGTGTACTCAACATTTTTGCTTCCCGTTGCTTTTTCGAGAGAGAAGGAAACGATAACTCTGTTTGCTGTCTGTGCATTCGGCATATTTGCGGATGTGCCGTATGTCATGAAGCTGAGACTTTCGCTCTTTGAGCGGTCTGCACTGAAGCCCTTGACATATGTGCAGAGACCATATTTGAGGGTATCCTTGAAAGCGCTTGATACGAAAAGCGTATCCCACTGGAGATCCTTGCGAGCGCCGTAATTCTTGATAGTGCCGTACTTTTTGCCGCTTTCAGCCTGAGAGAAGCGAGCCTCATCCTTGGTGTTTACATATCCGTAGTAAATTTTGCCCTTGGAAGAAATATAACGGCCGTAAAGTCTTTCGGCTATGGAAGCGAAGAGCTCGTTTGTGGAGGGAGAAGCTACTATAGCGCCGCTGTGACAAACGAGGATGGCGTCATGGTTGAACGCGCTGAAGATATGATAATCTCTGCCGGAGCGGAGATTGCATATCGGGTTGAGATCGTCATAATCCGCAATGACAGCCATGAAACGGGTGATACCGGGAGCTACGAGACCCTCATAGAGGATATCGGCCTGAGTAAGACCGGACTGACGGGGATAAGCGAACTGGATATTGTCAACAATGACAGCTATCGGACGCTTTGCGGAAACATCTTTCTTGCAGGGAAGACCTGTAAGAGGATTTGTATAGTCGCCTGACGGGGGAACTACGGGTTTTGTGGACGAAGCCGTTGTAGAAGTATCATTTGTAGCGGTTGTTTCGCTGCTTTTTGTTGTTTCAGATGATGATGTGCTGTCTCCGGATGTAGGGATGGTCCATACGGGATCCGTGGTGGTCTGGGTCGGATCTGGCTGTTTCTTACCGCAGCCGGATACTAAGCAACCTACTGCCACAAGGGCAATAACGAGAGCAAAAACCACGATTAACTGTTTAAATTCTCTTTTCATTTTTCCAACTCCTGTTTTTTTGTATCACGAGCGATACCTTAATACAATTGTATTATACCACTCTTTTGTTCAATTGTCAAATCTTTTCTTAAAGAAAAGCATAAAATTATTCCGTCATTTTTTGTGCGATTTTTTCAATTCCCGCAATTTTACGAAAAAATCCGATAAAAGACGGGAACATTCTTCCTCCATCAGTCCGCCCGTCACCTCGGGCTTATGATTGTAGCCGACTGCAAGAAGGTCTGTCTTTGTACCGAGGGAGCCTGCCTTTTCATCCCGCGCACCGAAAAAAACGCGCCTGATGCGGGCATTTATTATCGCGCCCGCACACATCGGGCAGGGCTCGAGCGTGACATAAATATCGCATTTATGCAGTCGCCAGCCGCCGAGTGTACGGCAGGCTTCGTCTATTGCCTTGATTTCGGCATGACAAAGCGCATTTTTGTCTGTTTCTCTCGTATTGCAGCCTCTGCCGACTATCACACCGTCGCATACGACAACGGCACCGACAGGCGTTTCGAGCAGAGCCTCCGCTTTTTTCGCCTCTTTTATCGCTTCGAGCATAAATTTTTCTTCCATATGCGCCTCACTTGAAAAAAATCTGATGCACCATGGCTGAAATGACATACAGCAAAAGCACGGGAGAGAGCATCTCCGTTGCACCTGTTTCGGCATCCTGCGCCACTTCTTTTTTCAGTGCACGCAACAGACGCGGCATCGTTATCAGGGTTGCCGCGAGACATACGGCGGCAAATGAAAGCGTCACTATATTGCAGGTGCGCACCGTGCAGAAGGTTGAGAGCACACCGGAGGCATAGGCTGTCAGATTGTTGAAAAAATGCACAGCCATAACAATGACAAACGAGCCTGTTTTCAGATAGGCGGCTCCGAGAATAAGACCGCAAACGAAGGTGTAAGGAAATTTTTCCGCCGAGAAATGCATCAGCGCAAAGAGAAGCGCGGAGATTATCATCGCGGCAGACCTGTTGTATACGGCGAGCTTTCCCGCTATCATGCGGCGCATCAGATATTCCTCGAGAAATGCAGGCATGGCTATCAGCAGTACTGCGGAAAGAATGCGCTCAAGAAAGGTATCCGGAACAGCCGATGCCTCTGAAGGAAAAATCAGCGAATATGAAAGCCCGAAAAGGAATATCGCCGTAAAGCTTGCGACAAAAACCGCAAAATATTCCGAGCCGCAAAATGAGATATGGCACGAATAGTCCTCGAGAGCGAGCTTTTTGCCGCCGAATTTCATTATGAGTATCGGTATGCCGAGCCGAAGCACAGTAAACAGTATGGAAATGCCTACCTTGAGAGCGCCTTCAAGCCCCGACAGTATAACGGAGCTTGCAATGTGGAGAAGCATGTGGCACAGCATTGCTACCGCCGCAAGCGAAGCTGTCGTTTTTGCTTTGTTTTTCAATTCGCACCTCCCCGACCTTCTTTTCTATAATATTATCATAAAACCGCATTTTTGGCAATATGATTTTTAATTTTATTAAAAAAAGCGTAAAAATACAAAAAAATCGGGGCTTTTTGTATTGAAATTCCGCGCCCGAAACGCTATAATAAATATGTTAAACCAAAAAATAATTCCACAGGAGATTTTTTCTTATGAACGGATACAAATGGTACGGACATTTCGAGGGCGACGGTTCCACCTTTGTGATAACGGAGCCGGAGACTCCCCGCCACTGGTATAATTATATGTATAATGACGAGTATGTCACCTTCACATCGCAGGTCGGCTTCGGCGAGGGCTTCGCACAGGACGATATGGGCAGAAGGATACCGCTCCTCTCAAACAGAAACATTTTCATCTGCGAGGGCGGACAATCATGGAGTGCCTTCGGTCTGCCGATAGGCTACGGCTACACCGATTTTTCCTGCGCTCACAGCAACGGAAGCAGTGTCATCTCCCTTTTATATAATGATGTAAAGAGCGCTGTCCGCATTTTCGTGCCGAACGAGGGTAAATACGAGATATGGAGTATAACGCTCACAAATAATTCCGATAAAGCGCGCGTCCTGAAGGTTATTTCCTATGCAAAGACCGAGCTGGATGATCCTTACAAGCCGCAGGGCTACAATCTCGCATGGGGCGGCTTCAATAAGGCGAAAAACGCCGTTTTCGGCAGGTATTATATGCCTTTCTACAGCAAGCGCAACCGTCCGGTCTGGGGCTATATGGCTTCCTCCGAGGAGGCAACCGGCTTTGATGCGAGAAGAAATGCTTTCATCGGTCCTTACGGCGACGAGCAGCATCCCGTCGCTCTGCGCAAGGGAAGCGGTTGTACCGGAAGCGACTGCAATTCCGAGAAGCTCTGCTATGTTCTCGAAAATACGCTGACACTCGGCGCGGGCGAGAGCAGAACGGTTCATTATATAGTCGGCGCGGCACTCTCCGAAGATGAATTTTTACGCCCCACTGACGAATCCGTTGCGAGCGAATTTGCCTCTATGGAGAAGAAATATGCGCTCCGCCTGCATGATGTCGAGATAGAGACGCCTGTTGAGCATCTCAATTATCTCTACAACGGCTGGCTCCGTTATGCCACGGATATGGGCAGCCGTTGGGCACGCGTGCGTCACAACGGATATCGCGATATGACCAGCGACACGGAATGTCTCGCCGCGATAAATCCCACGCTCGCATGGGAGCGCATGAAGCGCGTGCTTTCCTATCAGTATGAAAACGGTTATGCGCCGAGAACGATAATCGGCGGCAATATCGCAGACAGAAATTTTGCCGACAATACCGTATGGATGACCTTTGCCGTTCATACGATAATCCGCGAGCTGGGCAAGCCCGAGCTTCTGCTCGAAGAGGTCAGGTTCAATAACGGCTCGTGCGGCTCCGTTTACGAGCATATACGTCGCTCCGTGGATTATCTCTACAATTTCCAAGGCTTGTACGGTCTTGTCCGCATATGGGGCGGCGACTGGAATGACTGCGTAAACTATGCGGGTCTGGGCGGAAAGGGCGTTTCCGTATGGCTCTCGATAGCATGGGTACGCGCCGCGAAAATGCTCGCGGAAATCGCCGACTGGCTCGGCAAGAGCGCGGATGCCAAGCTTGCGCGCGAGCGCGCCGCAATCATGGAGCGCCGCATAAACGAATACGGCTGGGACGAAAAGGGCGGCTACTATATTTACGCCCGCACCGATGACGATATAAAGATGGGTGCTTCCGACTGCGAGGAGGGCAGAATATTCCTCATTCCTCAGCTCTGGTCTGTTTTCGCCGGCATGGGCGAGCGAGCCACGGAAGCTATGGATAAGGCGGAGGAGATACTCGAGACGGATCTCGGCATACGCCTTGCTTATCCCGCATATTCTCATCAGTACAGCTATATCGGCTCCATGGCGGAAAAGATGCCCGGCGTTCAGGACAACGGCGGTATCTATCTGCATCCCTCCGCATGGAAGCTTGCCGTGGACAGCATCCTCCGCCGTCCCGACCGCGTGGAGGAGGGCATAAAGAAGATGCTCCCCTCAGATACGGATTATGCAGTAAAATGCGGCGAGCCTTATGCGATGTTCAATTCTTATTTCGCGCCGGAAACGGGCTACCGCGCAGGCACGCCCGGTCAGAGCTGGAGAACAGCATCAAGCTCATGGATGCTCAAGAGCATCACGGAGTATGTTTTCGGTCTGCACGCGGAGCTTAGTGGTCTGCGCATAGATCCCTGCCTGCCGCTCTCATGGAAGAACAGCAAAATAACAAAGGTATTCCGCTCCTGCCGCTATGAGATAACATTCCTCGGAAACGGAGAGGGGAGCGATGTCCTCGCTATGGAAATAAACGGAAAGCCCGCAAGCTGTGAAAACAATATCATTCCCGCAGTCGCAGGGGAGACACTCAGGATTACCGTTCATCTCGGAAGGAAATAATCATGGCTAAGCTATATTTCAAATACGGCGCGATGGGTTCATCGAAATCCGCGAATGCGCTGATAACAAAATTCAATTACGAAGAGCGCGGCATGCGCGTCTGGCTGATAAAGCCCGCTACCGACACACGCGACGGAGAGGGACTTATTGCCTCACGTATAGGTCTCTCGGCAAAGGCGGATATCATCTCTCATGAGGAGAGCATAATCGCCCTGCTCGATAAAATGAGCGGGATTGATGTCATAATAACGGACGAATGCCAGTTTTTCACTCCGGAACAGATAGACGAGCTGCGCGAGATAGTAAATTTCCGCGATATTCCCGTGCTTTGCTTCGGACTGCGCACAGACTTCATGACGCATCTTTTTCCCGGAAGCAGGCGGCTTCTTGAGGTTGCCGATTCGATAACGGAAATAAAAACCATCTGCTCCTGCGGCGCAAAGGCTATAGTCAATGCGCGAATTGATTCCGAAGGTCATGTGATAACCTCGGGCAGTCAGGTTTTCATAGGCGGAAACGACAGCTATGTCGCCATGTGCCATAAATGCTGGTCGCGAGCGATAAAAAGCGGCGAAAAGGTAAAATAACATATCGTGACAACATATCTCAAAATGCCGCATCGCGGCATTTTGCATATTTGCTTATATTTATTCAAGGAGAAACATCATGAAAAAATCTTATGAAACAGAGCTTCCCGAGGGATATTCGGAGGCATATACGGTCGATGCCAAAAACGGCAGAACCGTAATCATCATGAATCTCGCCTGCCTTGCGATAACGGCGGCGATAATCGCCATTGCATGGCTTATCATCAAGCCGAAGAATTACTTTGAAAACTATGACTTTTTGCACAGCATCATTTTTATTGCGGCTATGCTTCTGTATATCGTACTGCACGAACTGACACACGGAATCGCATACAAGCTGACAACCGGAAGAAAGCTCACCTTCGGCTTTACGCTTTCTGTAGCGTATTGCGGCGTACCGGATATCTATGTCTACAGAAAAGCGGCGATGACAGCGCTCCTTGCACCTTTTTTCGTGTTTATTCCCGTCTTTCTCATTCCCTCATTTCTCTTTGCAAACGCGTGGGATAAGTTTTATTGCTCTGTGCTTTTCGCCATGCATATTGGCGGATGTGCAGGCGACCTGTATGACACGATATTATATATTTTTAAGTTTCGCTCGCCCGATACGCTGATGCGCGATACGGGACCGAAGCAGACCTTTTACACGAAATAATAAATATAGGCGTACTGCAATTGATATGCCCTCCAAAAGTCAGACACTTCCGGAGAGCATGCTTTTATAGGGAGTGGGAGAGCAAAATCACAAAAGATATACTTTCAGCCTTGACTCCCAACCGCCGGAGGGCAAGTATGAACTTAGTTTTTTTATAAACGGTATACGCTGTACTGTACCGATTGAAATGACATATCAATAAAATGAGAAATACCTGCCGGAAACCATATGAACGCAAAAACAGGACTGCGGTGCAGTCCTGTTTTTTGTGTCAATAAACTTATTCCTCTTCTTTTGCGAGATGGTTTAGCGTTTTCTTTGCCATTTCAGAGATGGAGACAGTGCCTACGCCGAAGATTGATGTATGCAGTGTGTCGCCAACCTGCGCTGTCCATTCCGCAGGAAGTGCGGCGGCACCGAGCATTACGCCGAGAACAGAGCCCGCGGTTGCCGCGTTACAGTCGGTATCAAAGCCGGGAGTAACAGCCATGCATATTGTCTTGCCGTAGTCCTTTTTACCAAAGAGAAGTGACATTGCCACTATCTCGGCATTGGAAATGGTGTGGCACCAGTCGTGACCGTCCGCCTCGTTCCATCTTGTGCGGATATCGTTCATGCAGTCATCATAGCTCATGCCGCTGTCATAATAGTCGATGATTCTGTTAACAGCCTCGTAGAGACGGGAGGTTTTCGGAACATATGCAAGACCGCCGCGGATAACGGATTTGATATCATCCGAGCCGAAAGCGCAGGCTATCATAGCAGAAGCCCACATTTCGCCGTAGATACCGTTTTTCACATGTGAAATGCTTGCATCGCGGAATGCCATATCGGCGGCTGTTTTCGGGTTACAGGGATTGATATAGCCGAAATAGTCGCCGCGTATCTGGGCGCCTATCCATTCGCGGTAGGGATTCTTGTAATGAGCTGATGCCGGCGGAAGATATCCGTTTACAAAGTTGCGGAAAGCAACGCGTTCTGCCGTGCAGTATGCATCCTTGGACTGAAGCTTGAGCCATGCCGATGCAACATCTGCTGCGGTGAACTCTCTGCCGTAATCCTTGATTATTCTGTAGCCGAGAACGATATAGTTTGTATCGTCGTCAACGGGCATGGCGAGATAATCCTTCGGATATGCGCGCTTGTTTATCGGGAATGAAAGTCCGTTGCAGACCTCCTCTGTCATTTCCTCGCGGTTAAGATATCTGTGAAGCGGATAGTTGCCTGTGCGCTTGAGGATGCAGTCGAGCGTACCCTTGTGAATGCCTTCTACAGGCTTGCCGAGCAGACAGCCGCAGATTCTGCCGAGCCAACCGCCGTGAATTTTATCGAGCAGAGCATCACCGTCGGGGGCTGTGCCTTCACATTTGTAGCCATCGCCGAGCTCGAAAATCTTATCAAGCTCTGAAGGCTCTGTATACTTATAATTGCGTACGGGAGGAGCATTTTCCACAATGCGGAAAATGATGTTTGCCGCATCGTCCTTTTCCGGAGTGTCGGGCATGGAGTTTACCGCATCGAAGAATTTTTCGTAAACGGAAACGTCCTTGCCTTCATCAAGGCACTGACGGTATTCTATAGGGAGCTGCTTGAAATAAGCCTCCCATGTCGGCTGCTTGGAATATGTGGGAAGAGTATTGTGCGTTATGCGGAGAAGCTCTGTATCGCGCGAATCGATACCGCTGAGGAGATAGTCTACGGAAACATCGAAAAACTTTGCTATGGCGACAAGATTTTCAATATCGGGCATGGAAGCGCCGGATTCCCATTTCTGTATAGCCTGACGCGAAACGGAGAGTGCCTCGGCGAGCTTTTCCTGAGAAATGCCGACCTTGGCTCTGAGCTTGTAAACGGTTTCATTGAACAGCATAATTACACCTCATAAAATATATTGGTATGCTCTAATAATACAACCTTGCATCGTTTTTTGCAAGCAATTGTTGTGCACTTTCTTTGACAACTGCAGGTAGCATGCGAAATAAGCGCGGAGACTTGATTTTCGCCGATTTTTATGATATATTTAAGGTAAAAAGAGAAAAACAACCGACAGTTGAGCGGAAAAACGCCATATGGTTGAGCAAAAACAACTGTTAATCCCTTAAAACACGCCTTTTTCAGTGGTAAAATAGAGCCATCAAAACGAAAGGAGACATACGGATATGTCACAAACACTTGGTGAAAGAATAGCAAGCTTAAGAAAGAAGGCAGGACTCACACAGGAGGAGCTGGCAGAGAAGCTCGGTATTTCTCCGCAGGCTGTTTCAAAATGGGAAAACGATATTTCATGTCCCGATATCATGAGTATTCCGAATGTGGCAAAGATTCTCGGAGTGAGCACGGATACGCTTCTCTCGGGTGAAGCGGCGGCGCCTGTTTCATATGTTCCCGAGGGACAGCGCAAGAAGACAGACGATATGTTTATGCGTCTTTTGCTCACGGTTGACGACAGCGACGGAGACAATGTGAAAATCAGGATAAATCTGCCGCTGGGCGTGGTTAAAACAGCACTTGATGCGAATATGGTTTCTTCTGTAGTTAATATCGGAGATAAAGGAAAGCTCAGGGATGTCGATATGAACAAAATCATTTCGCAGGTTATTGAGATGGCAGAGAAAGGGCTCATGGGCAATCTCATGGAGCTGGATGTCGGCGGCGAGGACAAAGTTCATATGGAATTTTTTGTAGAGTAAGCCATGAAAATCAAGATAAAAGATGAGAATAAAACCATAGGCTTTGCTTTGCCGAATGCGTTTCTTCTCGGGTCGCTCGGCGCGAATTTCATCACGCGGAAAATAAATAAAAGCAACGCGAAAAAAGGTATACCCACGCGCGTATCGGCGCGTGATATGCGAAAGATATTTCGCATGCTCCGCCGCGCGAGGAGAAAAGGAAAGCACATTCTCGAGCTTGAGGTCGGGGATGACGTGAAGATAGTGATTTAATAAGCGGAAAACAGGACTGCATCGCAGTCCTGCTTTCTGTTTATTTACGTTCCGTCTGTTTTTTCCATTTCGGAAGCATTGACGCTTCGCGACGGTGGCGGTTGTATTCCGATTTCGGATTTACAAACTGACGCCAGTCGAGATCGCCGCGCTCAAGCGCACATATAATCGTCTCCGCGGTGGCTATGTTTGTAGCTACGGGAGTATTGTGTATATCGCATTCGCGGACAAGACCGCTGTCCGTGAGAAGCTCATTGAAATCTGCCGTTGTATTGTTATCACGGAAGTACAGGAGGATATCTATCTCATTATATGCTATTCTGGACATTATCTGGTCTATGCCGCCCTGCCTGCCGGGCAGAAGCTGCTCAATCTCGAGTCCCGTGGCATCGGAAACCATCTTGCCCGTTGCTTTTGTAGCGCATATATGATGCTTTGCCAGAACGCCGCAGTAAGCTATGCAGAACTGAACCATAAGCTCTTTCTTTGCGTCATGTGCTATAATAGCTATTTCCATATTTTTTTCCTTTCGTTGCTTCGGAAAACGGCATACCGAAGCGTCGTTATTTTATTTCCTTCAGTTTGCGTATATGAGAGAAAAGCGGAACGGATTCGCCGAGCGTTCTTCTCGCGATATTTTCAAAGGCATTTGTAATATTATGAGAGAAAAGCTCATCTGTGAGTGCGCCATCGTTGCCCGCATAGATAATCTCGGGATCATACGGCACGGCGCCGATAAGCCGCACGGATGCGCTCTCCACCATTTCGAGCACATCTCGCTTTGCTGTCTTCACGCTCCTGCCGCTAAGCTTATTTACGATAAGTCTCATGCGGGAAACACCCTTGGTATAGAGAAAAGAAGCTGTCCTCTCTGCGGCACGTATGGCGGCACGGGAGGGCGAAACGATGATATACGCCGTATCCGCGACAGAGGCGGAGAGCAAAAGCGGCTCGCCGACGCCACCGGGGGTATCTATGAATATGAAATCGTATCTGCCGCTGTCCCTGTACTCGGCGACGGCGCGACGGAAGGCAAATGCCGTGAATCTGCTGTCAAACGAATACGGTGCGGGGATGAAAAACAGATTTTTGCTTCTTCTGTCCGCGATGACCGCACGCTCGGGCGTAACTCTGCCGAAAATGACATCGCCTATATCATAGAGTGCTTCATCGGAGAGACCGAGCAGGATATCCATGCATCTGTTTCCGAAATCGCAGTCTATGACGAGCACGCGCTTTCCGAGGAGAGCCACCGACATGGCAAGATTGGCACATACGGTAGATTTGCCGACGCCGCCCTTGCAGGAGGTGAAAAGTATCACTTTTGTTTTTGATGAAAGACTTTCGTTTTCCATTAAAAATCGCCTCCCTCACATTTTTCTGACAACTCTTTTATTATTTTATCACCTTGAAGCCTCTTTGTCAACGGAAATGAGTCAAAATATTAAATATGTTGCAAATATCACAAAAAACAAGCGAATATATTATTTAATTATTACTGTCTCCAGTGTGGCAAAGGCTTCTTCTTCGAGAGCGGCGACATCGACTCGCGCTTCTTCGTTTTCGACCTTGTATATCTCGGGCTGTGTGCGCGGATGAGCGGGCGTGAAAACGGTACAGCAATCCTCATAGGGGAGGATGGATGTCTCGAATGTATCTATCTTGCGCGAAATCTTTACTATATCCTCTTTATCCATGCCGATGACGGGACGGAAAACAGGCATATTCACAACACTGTCCGTGACGAGGAGCGCTTTCATTGTCTGGCTTGCAACCTGACCGATGCTCTCTCCCGTTATCAGCGCATCGCAGGAAAATTTATTTGCCGTGCGCTCCGCAAGGCGCATCATGAAGCGACGCAGGAGCAGAGTGAAATAGTCCTCATCGCAGTTGTCGCGCAGAACCTCCTGAATATGCGTGACGGAAATGATATGGACTCGGATTTCGCCCGCATAGCCCGCAAGCTTTGCGGCGAGGTCGAGAACCTTTTGTCTTGCGCGTTCGCTCGTGTAGGGAAAGCTCTCAAAATGCATCGCATCTATGCGCACGCCGCGCTTTGCCATCATGAAGCCGGCGACGGGGCTGTCGATACCGCCGGAGAGGAGCAGGAGTCCCTTGCCGTTTGAGCCGGTCGGCATACCGCCTACGGCGCGTTCCTGACCCGCGCAGATATATGCGGCAAAATCGCGTATTTCAACTCTGACGCAGACCTGCGGTGCGTGAACATCGACTCTGAGCGCGCCGCCCGCGGCTTCGAGTATAGCCGCGCCGACCTCGGCGGATATTTCCGGCGAGGTGAAAGGAAATTTCTTGTCGGAGCGCTTGGATTCCACCTTGAAGGTGCGCACGCCCGAGAGATAGGGCATAAACACGGTGCCTGCCGCCTCGAGTATGGCATTCATATCCTTTGGCAGCTCTATCGCACGGCTGACGGCGGAAACGCCGAAGGTATTCTTTGCCGCCTCGTATGCCCCCGTGATATCGCAGGTTTCCTCGAGCGGCTCGATATATGCCGTGCTCTGTATATAATAAATTTTGAATTTGCCGAACTGCGCCGTGCGGCGTGCAAGCTCATTTTTCAACAGGTGCTCAAAATGGGAACGGTTGGCTCCTTTGAGCGTAATTTCGCCGTATTTGCAGAGAATTATTTCTTTCATTTGTCATTTTTCCTTTCGGGATGATAAAATTTTCGGGAAAATTTAAAAATCCTATTCCATAAATCGCAAAAATATATTATAATAGACAAAACGGGACTTTTTTCGGCTGTTTAGCCGTGTCCTGAAATCATTATACAATTTTTCCGCACTTTTTTCAATCGTTTTTGAAAAAGAAATAAAGAAAAATACGGAGGTTACCATGAAAAGACTTTACACACTCGATATCGCGGGAGAGGAGCTGAAGCTTCGCAGTGAGGATGATCCCAGATATGTTCAGCATCTGGCGCATGAGCTCTCAAAGAAGATAAACTATTATGCGCTTTCGGGAGCCGGCGTATCAAAGCTTCAGGCGGCTATAGTATGCGCGCTTGACCTGCTCGATGAGAATTACCGTCTGAAATCCCTGATGGAGGATGCTCCGAAAAAGGACTCAAAGAAAACCGACGGCGGCAAGAAATAATGACCGAAGACAGAAACGCCCGCCTGCCTGAGCTTCTCGCTCCGGCAGGCTCCGCCGAGGCGCTTTATGCTGCCGTTTCCGCGGGAGCCGATGCCGTGTATTTCGGCGTCGGCGCTTTCAACGCGCGCATGAATGCGAAGAACCTTGCGGAAGGCGAGCTTGCAGAGGCGACAGCGTATTGCCGCAGGCTCGGCGTGAAAACATATGTCACGCTCAATACGCAGCTCTACGGCGGCGAGGTATATGCGGCGGCGGAGACGGCACGCGGGCTTTACAATCTCGGCGTCGATGCTTTTATTACGGCGGATATCGGACTTGCACGGGTGCTGCGTTCGGCTTATCCCGAGATAGAGATACACGCGAGCACGCAGATGACGGGGCAGAACGAAATGAGTGCGCAGGTGCTTTCGGAAATGGGCTTTTCCCGTATGGTGGCGCCGCGCGAGCTTTCGCTTGCCGATATAAAGGCACTCTGCGAAAAGTCGCCGATAGAGACGGAAATATTCATCCACGGTGCGCTCTGCGTCAGCGCCTCGGGGCAGTGCCTTTTCAGCTCCGTTATCGGCGGCAGAAGCGGAAACAGGGGGCAGTGCGCCCAGCCCTGCCGCCTGCCGTATTCCTGCGGAAAAGGGCAGGGCTATCCGCTTTCGCTCAAGGATCTCTGCCTTGCTTCGCATATGGAGGAAATTATCTCCTCGGGCGTGGCTTCGCTGAAGATAGAGGGCAGGATGAAGAGCGCCGATTATGTTCACGGCGTGGTGAAAATATACCGCCGCCTGCTCGACGAGGGCAGAAACGCAACGGCGGATGAATTGGAGGCTCTCGCGCGGCTTTTCTCGCGCTCGGGCTTTACCGACGGATATTTCACGGGGAAGATTGATTCCTCTATGCTCGGTGTGCGCACCGAGGACGACAAACGCGCGAGCACCGCGCAGGGCAGCGGAAAATATATAGGCGAGCGAAGGCTGCCGCTCCTGATAAGAGCGGAATTTTACGCCGACCGCCCGCCCCTGTTGCACGGCACGGCATACCGCGGCGGCGAGGAGATATGCGTCTCTGCTACGGGTGAAAGCCTGCCGGATGCAGACTATCCGGCGATACCGCAGAGCCGCATAGAGGAAAACCTTACAAAATTCGGTGCTACAATCTACCGCGCACAAAAAACGGAAATAACGGGAGCGGAGAATGCGCATTTTCCGCTCTCGGAGATAAACGCGCTCCGCCGCACTCTCTGCGGGAGACTCGACGCGGCGGCACTCGGCGAGCGCGAGCCGCTCGAAAAGCGCGATATGCCGAAGGCGGTATCGGAGCCGAAAACGGCATCGGAAAGAAAAATAAATTTTGTGAGCGGGAAAGCAGATGCGCACGGAAAAACGGCATATTTTGTCTATGCCGACAGCATAACGGAAGCGGCAAAGGCTTATTTCGAGCGCATTTATGTGCCGCTCATGCAGTATGTGAAGCTGAAAAGCCCCGCGGAAAATATCGGCGTGGCTTTCCCTCCGGTGGTATTTTCGCATGAGTGCGCGGAGGTTATCGCCGCGGCGGAAAAGGCGGCGGAGATGGGCTGTCGCTATGCGCTGATAACCAATCTCTGGCAAACCTCGATGGCGAAGCGGCTCGGCTTTGAAGCCTGCGGAGACCTGCGCCTCGGCATATGCAACGGTGAGAGCGCCGCGGAGACGGCGGACATCGGGCTGGAGCGCTTTATAGTTTCGAGCGAGGCGAGAAAGTCGCCTGCCGCCGTGATACCGCGAGGGCAGATAATCTATGGTGCGCTCCCCGTGATGACGCTCGAAAAATGCGCGATAAGGGAGATATGCGGCGCGAAACTGCCGCCGATTTCCGCCTGCCGCTACTGCGATACGCACAGGTTTTCATATCTTTGCGACAGGCTCGGGGTGAAATTCCCGATGGCACGCGAATATAAGCACAGAAATGTGATATTCAACAGCGTTCCCGTTTATATGGGCGATAAGAAGAGCGGCATGGACTGCGAATTTTATCATTATATATTCACGAACGAAAGCTGCGCGGAGATTGACCGCATAATCGGAATTACGGAAAAAGGCAAGAACTACGGCGGAAAATTCTGCCGGCTTTCTTCGCCGAAATGAGGATAATATGTTTAAGAAAATCATTCTCGCGTCATCATCGCCTCGAAGAAAAGAAATACTCGAGAGGCTCGGACTGCACTTTGAAATATGCTCGCCCGATGCGGACGAGACCTGCAACGAAGAGATAAAGCCATGGGACTATGTCTGCACGCTCTCGCGCAGAAAAGCCGATGCGGTTAAAGAAAAATACGCCGGCGAGAACGATGCGCTCATTATCGCCTGCGACACAGTCGTCGTTTACGGCGGGCATATCATAGGCAAGCCCGAGAGTGAAATGCACGCACATGTCACACTGGGGCTTCTTGCGGATTCATATCACGATGTCTACTCGGGGCTCACGCTCATCGGAGGCGGCAAAATCCTGTGCGAGAGCGCGCGCACGAGAGTGAAAATGCGCGACTACAGCGAATCGGATATAGAAAAATATGTCGCCTCGGGCGAGCCGATGGGCAAGGCGGGCTCGTATGCCATTCAGGGGCTCGGCTCGGCGCTTGTCGAGGGCATAGAAGGCGACTACTATAATATAATGGGCTTTCCCGTGCCGCTTTTCTGCGATATGCTGAAAAGGGAATACGGAATATCGGTTTTTGATATAGCGGAGTGATAAATATGACCGAAAAAGAGAAAAAAGCGCGCGCGGCGTATATCGTCGCCGAGCTTGAAAAAATATATCCCGATGCCGCCTGCGCGCTGGAATCGGGCGGCGACCCGTGGCGGCTTCTTGTCATGGGCAGGCTCTCTGCGCAGTGTACCGACGCGAGAGTGAATACAGTATGCCGCGAGCTTTTTGCGCATTTTCCGGATGCCGCGGCTATGGCGGCGGCGCCGCTTGAGGAGATAGAAAAGCTCGTCTATTCATGCGGCGTATACAAGGTGAAGGCGAAAAACATACGCGATTTTTCCGCGATAATCACGGAGAAATACGGCGGCAGAGTTCCCGACAGCATGGAGGAGCTTCTGACTCTTCCCGGCGTCGGGCGGAAGATAGCAAATCTCATACTCGGCGATGTCTACGGCAAGCCCGCGATTGTCGCCGATACGCATTGCATACGCATTTCAAACCGCCTCGGGCTTTGCGACAGCAAGGTTCCCGAAAAGGTGGAACGCACGCTCTCGGCGCTGGTTGCGCCGGAGAAGCAGTCCGACTTTTGCCACAGGCTCGTGCAGTTCGGCAGAGATACCTGCGATGCACGAAAGCCGAAATGCGAAGCATGCCCTTTTTCGGGTTTGAAATGCAAAATCTGATGAAAAAACGGAGTTTTTTATGGTAAATCAGCCTTTGGCAGACAGAATAAGACCGAAAAGTCTCTCCGATGTCGCGGGAGACCCGAAGCTCTTCGGCGAGAAGGGCATTTTCGCCTCTATGATAGCGAGCGGATATATACCGAATATGATATTTTTCGGTCCCTCGGGGACGGGAAAAACCACCGTGGCAAATATCATTGCCGAGGCGGCGGGGAAGACGCTGCACAAGCTCAATGCAACGACGGCAGGCATTTCGGATATAAAGGAGGTTATCGCCGATACCTCATCGCTCATGGGCTCGGGCGGCGTGCTTTTATATCTGGATGAGCTTCAGTATTTCAATAAGAAGCAACAGCAGTCACTGCTTGAATTTATCGAGGACGGCAGGATAACGCTCATCGCTTCCACTACGGAAAATCCGTATTTTTATGTTTATCCCGCCGTGCTCTCGCGCAGTGCCGTCTTTGAGTTCAAGCCGCTCTCGCGGGAGGCGCTGACGGGCGCACTCGAGCGCGCTGTGCGTGTTCTGGAGGAAGAGGACGGCAGGAAAATCGGGCGCGAAGACGGCGCACTTTCCATGATAGCCGCGGCGGCTTCGGGGGACGCCCGACGCGCCGTAAACCTGCTCGAAAATGTCTACAGGGTCTGCGGCGAGATAACGGAGGAAAATATCCGGGCCTTCCTGCCCGAGATAATGGGAATGGCGGGCTTTGACAAGGCAGGCGACGGACACTATGACCTGCTGTCGGCTTTTCAGAAGTCGATACGCGGCTCCGATCCCGATGCCGCGCTCTTTTACCTTGCCAAGCTGCTTGCGGGCGGCGACCTCATTTCCGCCTGCCGCAGAATACAGGTTATAGCGAGCGAGGATATAGGGCTGGCATATTCTCAGGCGGCGGCGATAACACGCGCCTGCGTGGAGAGCGCACGCGAGCTCGGACTTCCCGAAGCGGCTGTTCCGCTTGCCCATGCCACCGTTATGCTGGCGACGGCACCGAAATCAAATTCATCGTATCTCGGCTACTATGCCGCGCTTGAGGATGTGAACGCAGGCAGGGGCGCCGAGGTGCCGCGATGCGTGCAGAATGTGCATTTTGACGGAGAGAACATCGATGATAAGGGGCAGAACTACAAATACCCGCACGATTATCCCAATCATTATGTCGGGCAGAGCTATATGCCGCTCGACCTGAAGGAACGAAAATATTATCGCTTCGGCGAAAACAAGGCGGAAAGCGCCGCCGCGGCATACTGGGCGCAGATAAAGAAAAAATAAGGTGATGCTATGAATATTATTCAGGTCGGCTCATCCGGTCATTATGAATACGCCCTCGCGGCGGCAAAAAGAGCGGGCTTTCGCTTCACGGGAATATGCATGGGCGACCGCAGAGAAAAGAATACGACGAGAGAGAGATTCCGCAAATTCGGATTTGAGGTTCCTTTATACGAGGATTACTCGGAGATGCTGGAAAAGGCTCCCTCGGATATAGTGATAATAAATTCGTTCATGGGCTATAATGCGGAGTTTGCCGCAGAGGCTCTGCGCCGCGGCAAGCATGTTTTCATAGAAAAGCCGATAGCGACAACGCTTGAAGGACTGCGCCTCGTGATGCGCGAATACCACAATGCAAATACAAAAGAGATGCTCGAAAAATGCGGCAGAAAAAGGGTTTGCCTCTGCGGAATGTTCGGCATACTCGACGAGCCGCAGTTCATGACGGCACGGAAGACAGCCGCGAGCGGCGTGCTCGGCGAGATCCGCCTTGTAAACGCACAGAAATCATATAAGCTCGGCGAAAGAGAGGAATTTTATTCCGAGAGGGAGCTTTACGGCGGCACGATACCGTGGGTGGCGATACACGCCATCGACTGGGCATGGCGGCTTTTCGGTCTGCATTTCACCGAGGTGACGGCAAGGCAGAGCAGAGCCGCAAACGGCGGAAACGGCACTATGGAATCAGATGCGATATGTCTTTTCCGCGGAAGCAGGGATGAGATAGTTTCCGTTTCCGCAGATTACTTCCGCCCCGCCGGAGCACCGACTCACGGCGACGACCGCATACGTGCCGTCGGCGAGCGCGGCATAATGGAGGTTCGCGCCGGCAAGGTGTATATAACAGATGAAAACGGCGAAAGGGAAGTTTCCGAATACGAGAAATCCGGAAGTATTTTCGATGAATTCATAAACGAGACAGAAACGGGTAATCCCGGCAGAGTTTCGGCAATGGGCAGTTTTTATTCCACTTATCTCGCCCTCTGCGCGAGAGAAAGCGCGGACAAGGGTAAAACAGTGGCACTGGACTTCGACGCTTTTTGCCGCGAGATATAAATATAAAAATGAAAAAACTGTAAATTTCGCAAAAAAATTCAAAAAAATATTGTAAAATTCAAAGAACCGCGTTATAATACAATGTTGGAATAAGCATGGGAGGTTTGCCGCTTGAAAGAAGTTGATATGTATACCGACGGCGCCTGCAAAGGCAACCCGGGAGCGGGAGGTTTCTGCTGTATACTGAGGTATAAGGGCAAGGAAAAGCTCGTTTCGGGAGGAGAGGCAAATACAACCAACAACCGCATGGAGCTTTGCGCCGTGATAAGCGGACTGGAAATTCTCCGCGAGCCCTGCGAGGTAACGGTTTATTCCGACTCAAAATATGTCGTGGACGCGATGAAGCTCGGCTGGGCGCGCGGATGGAAAGAAAAGGGCTGGAAAAAGAGCGACGGTAAAACGGCACTCAATACCGACCTTTGGGAGCGGCTGCTTTCTCTTTCCGAGATGCACAGACTGAGGTTTGTCTGGGTAAAGGGACACGACGGACACGAATATAACGAGCGGTGCGACAGGGAAGCTGTCGCGCAGGCGGAAAAATTCACATAATAAGCACAGAGAGGGGATGTGTAAATTTGGAAAAAAGATTTGTTTACGCAGACAATGCGGCTACAACGAAGCCCGACCCGAGAGTTCTTGAGGCGATGAAGCCTTATCTTACGGAATGCTGGGGAAATCCTTCGAGCATATACAGCTTCGGACAGGACGCCAAGGAGGCACTGAGCGAGGCAAGGGCAAAGATTGCTTCTCTGATGGGTTGTGACGCGGGCGAAATATACTTTACTTCATGCGGCACGGAATCCGATAACTGGGCAATAAGAGGAGCGGCATACGCCAATATAAGAAAGGGCAAGCACCTGATAACGACAAAGGTCGAGCATCACGCCGTTCTCCATACTATGGAGGCACTGAAAAAAGAGGGCTTTGAGGTGACATACCTTGACGTCGACGAGTACGGCATGGTTTCTCCCGAGTCGGTGCGCAACGCGATACGCGATGATACGACGCTCGTCGCCGTAATGTATGCAAACAACGAGATAGGTACCGTTATGCCTATCGCCGAAATAGCAAAAATAACAAAAGAAAAGAAGGTTCTTTTCTTCACCGATGCCGTTCAGGCTATAGGTCATGAGAAGATAAACCTTCACGAGCTGGGAGCAGATATGCTCTCCTGCTCCGGTCATAAGATAAATGCGCCGAAGGGCACGGGCTTTCTTTATATACGCAAGGGCGTCGGCATCCGCAATCTCATCGAGGGCGGCGGTCAGGAAAAAGGCAAGCGCTCCGGCACGGAAAATGTGGCATACGCCGTTGCTCTCGCAAAGGCGCTTGAGCTCGCCTGCGAGCAGATGCCGGACCTTGAGAGAGTTGCCGCCATGCGCGACAGACTCATTCATGAGATTCTTGCGAAGATTCCCGATACGAGACTCAACGGTCATCCCACACAGAGACTTCCCGGAAATGTCAATATTTCATTCGATTTCATAGAGGGCGAGAGCATGATTCTTCTGCTCGATTCCTGCGGCATATGCGCCTCCACAGGCTCTGCCTGCTCGAATAACTCTCTTGAGCCTTCTCATGTTCTGCTTGCGATAGGTCTGCCTCATGAAAAGGCGCACGGCTCGCTCCGTCTCAGCCTCTCGCACGAGACTACAGACGAGGATGTGGACTATATCCTCGAGAAGCTGCCTCCCATCATTCAGAGACTGCGCGACATGAGCCCGCTCTATAATGCGTAAAACCAAAGTAATTTATTTCATATAAAAAGGAGGGAATAGTATGTATTCCGAAAAAGTAATGGACCACTTCATGCACCCGAGAAATGTAGGCGAAATAGAAAACGCCGACGGTATAGGTGAGGTAGGCAATGCAAAATGCGGCGATATAATGAGAATTTATCTCAAAATAGATAACGGCATCATTACCGATGTCAAATTCAAAACATTCGGCTGCGGTGCGGCTGTAGCCACATCGTCGATGGCAACCGAGCTGATAAAAGGAAAGAGCGTTGACGATGCCCTCAAGCTTACAAATAAGGCTGTCATCGAGGCGCTTGACGGACTTCCTCCGATAAAGATACATTGCTCCGTACTTGCCGAGGAAGCTGTTCGTGCGGCTATCGCCGACTACTATAAGAGAAACGGCATAGAAAAGGAGATTCCCGGTGCGGAATGTACAGGCTGCTGCTCATGCTGCGAGCATAGTGCAGAGCATAATCATGTACATGAGCATGACCATGAATAAGAAAAAAATACTGCTTGGTATGAGCGGCGGCGTTGACAGCACATTCAGCGCCGTTCGCTTGCTTAATGAGGGATATGATGTTGAGGGCGCGATACTTGTGATGAGCGAGCATACCGATACATCGTCTGCCGAGATCAATGCGAAAAAGCTCGGCATACCGTTACATATCGTTGATTGCCGTGAAAAATTCGATGAATTTGTGAAGAAAAATTTCATCTCTGAATACTGTAACGCGAGAACGCCGAATCCCTGCACGGTCTGCAACAGATATGTGAAAATGGCGGAGCTTTGCCGCGTTGCCGAGAGCATCGGCGCAGAGAAGATTGCCACGGGGCATTACTGCGGCATAGGCTACGATGAGGCGAGCGGGAGATACTACCCCAAAAAGGGCGCGGACGCGAGAAAAGACCAGAGCTATGTTTTCTGGAATCTCACGCAGAAAGAGCTTTCTATGCTGTATTGCCCTCTTTTTGCCGACAGCAAAAGCGAAGTGAAAGAGCTGGCACGCGAGAGCGGGATAGATGTGCCGGAGGGTGAGAGTCAGGACATCTGCTTCATCCCCGACGGTGACCATGCCGCCTTTATAGAGAAAGCTGTCGGTAAGCTTCCCGAGGGCGATTTCGTCGATGAAAACGGCAAGGTCCTCGGCAGGCACAAAGGTATAGCGTACTATACCGTGGGTCAGCGCAAAGGGCTCGGAATATCTGCGGGAAAGCCGGTATTCATATCAAAAATCGACGCCGGAAGCAATACAATAACTGTATCGGACGAGAGCGCTCTTTTCAGTACGGAGTTTACCTGCTCGTCGCTCAATTTCGCGAAGCTCGCGCCTTTTGAGGGCACAATATGTGCACAGGTGAAGGCACGCTACGCAGCAAAGCCGACGGACGCCGAGGTGACCGTTTCCGGCGGCAGGGCATGTGTGAAAACAGCGGTGCCGGTGCGCGCCGCGACCCCCGGGCAAAGTGCCGTTTTCTATGACGGTGACGATGTGCTTTTCGGCGGATTTATAGACTGAAGCCGCGGCTTTACCTTGCTGCCGCATTTTTGCGGCAAAAATGCGAAAAACTAATATTCTAATATAAAACAGGGCTAAAATCGTCATTTTGCCCTGTTTTTTTTGCATTTTGAAAACCCGAAGTAAACTGATTGAAAACTTTTGTGAAAAATGACAATGTGTCAAAAAAACATCGCCGAAAATTGTGAAATATGCACATAAAATGAAGAGCGTTTTTGAGGCTTTATCGGGCATAATATTATCGGAAAAAGCACCTTGCGGTTGCAAAAACAAATTACAGATTGCCGATAAAAGGCATAAAAAACATCAAAAACGCCTGAAAAAGCGGAAAAACAAAAGAAAAACCGCGATTTTTCAAATCTTATGCAACCTCATGGTTGCGGCAACCGGAAAAAGCCGAAAACGGCACGAAACTCCGCACTTTTGTCTGAAAATGCCCGAAAAATCAAAAATACGGACAAAGAGGCAAAAATGTTCGGAAAAAAGCACCGTTTTGCCGTTGCGGAAGCTTTTTGCCGGAGGAAAACCTTACTCCGCGCCGCTTGACTTTGAACCGCTTATATGATATTATATTAGGGCATATTTCAGAGAGAAAATATGTGCGTCACGAATAGTGATATACCCCATCTTTTTAGGAGGATCCAAATGGAAAAATCGAAATTCACAAGATTGCTTGCATTTGTGCTCGCACTGTGTATGACGATATGCGGCGCGACTGCGCTTTTCGCTAACGATACGGCTTCATCGGGAAGCTCCGGCTCGGATACATTTGCGGAAGCGCTCGAGCAGCTTAACGACATCACATGGAGTACATATTACGCAAGATATTCCGGCATGAAGAAATATACCGGAGAGCCTATCGTAATAAAGGCTTCCGGATATACGGGCTTTTCATATCCCTCGGGAATGACCGACAAGGATGCCGCCCTGCCTTTTGAAAAGCTTGATGAGCTTGACGGCAGAAAGGACGTTCTTCAGACTCCGGATATCGGTACAGTCGATTTCAAGGTGACTGTGCCCGAGGACGGACTTTACTCTATCGAGTGGGATTACTACCCGATACAGGCAAAGGCGAGCAACATAGAGAGAACGCTCCGAATCAATGGCGAGGTTCCTTTCACCGAGGTAAGAAACCTTATGATGACAAAGATTTGGAAAGATGAATTCAAATACGACGAAAACGGCAGCATCGTCTTTGACAAGGATGCAAGCGGAAACGATGCGCGTCCGCAGAAATATGAGGCGCCCGAATGGCGTACCTACTATGTATCCGACCCGACCGGCTATACCAACGGCAGCTTCTGGTTTTATCTCAAAGCCGGCGAAAATACCATCTCGATAACGGGTCAGAGAGAACCTGTCGTGCTGGATGAAATTCGTCTTACCGCCGTCAGGGAAGAGATTACATATGAGGAATACCGCAGGATAAACGACGCGAAGCCGAACAATGCTTCCGCCGCCGCACCGATAAAGATAGAGGCGGAAAATCCCTCTTCCACATCGGACAAGACGCTTTATCCCGATAATGACCGCTCATCTTCGATAAACAGTCCTCAGCACGCAAGTTATATTCTCTGCAATGTGATAGGAGGCTCCAACTGGTCTACCATGGGTCAGTGGATAGAATGGACGGTTACCGTTCCCGAGGACGGATACTATAAAATCTATTCCAGATACCTTCAGAATGTTGTTCAGGGTCTTTATGTATCGAGACGCCTGCGCGTGGACGGCGAGATTCCGTTTTACGAGGCAAACAACACCAGCTTCGTCTACAACTCCGACTGGCAGCTCTCCGCACTCGGAACAGGCGAGACTGTTTTTGATATTTATCTTGAAAAAGGAACGCACACATTTTCTCTCGAGGTTACACTCGGTAAGCTCGGCGGAATCATATCCGAGGTACGCAGCGCTCTTACCGAGATAAACAATATATATCTTAAAATACTTTCGATAACCGGTCCCGCGCCGGACTCTTATCAGGACTATAAGTTCTATTCCCGTATTCCTTCGGAAATAAAGAGAATGAGAGAGCTCTCGGCTGAGCTTTTCGATATTGCAAACCGCTTTGAACAGATAACGGGCGGCGGCAGCTCGAACCAAGCCACACTCGAAAAGATTGCGCGCCGTCTCGAGACGATGTCCAAGAACAGCGAGCGCCAGATAGCGAAGAACTTCAAGGGCTTGAAAACCGATATCGGTAACCTCGGCACATGGCTCAATACGGTTCAGTCACAGACGCTGAAGATAGACTATCTCGTTGTCGCTCCCTCCGAGGCGACACTCGATAAAAAGGAATACAAGGCGAAGGGCAACTTCTTTGAAAACTTCGGCTTTGAGATTTCCGCTTTCGTATGGAGCTTCTTCCGTGACAACTCCTCGTTTGGCGCCGTTGATGTCGGCGAGGGCAAAACGGAGCTTGTGGTATGGACGACAATCTCGCGCGAGCGTGCTCAGCTTGTACGCGACCTCGTGAGCAACAACTTCTCTTCGGTTGAGCCGAATATATCCGTAAATATGAAGGTTGTTTCGGCAGGCGCATTGCTTCCCGCAGTATTCGCGGGCGTAGGACCCGATATAATGATGGAAGAATCTTCTTCCAATGTTATCAACTATGCTGTCCGCGGTGCCGTGGTCAACCTCTATGACTGCGAAGGCTTTCAGTCGCTGAAGGGAAGATTCCATAAGAGCGCATGGATACCGCTGACGGTGGCACTTGACAGCCCTGACGGCGAAAAAGCCGTTTACGGTATACCGCTCACGCAGAGCTTCAGCATCATGTTCTACAGGAAGGACATCCTCGCGGAGCTCGGCATAACAAAGGCACCGGAAACATGGGATGAATTTGAGACCGTTTCCGAAACGCTCATTTCCAACAACTATGAAGTCGGCATGGGCTACAACGAAATGTTCAATATCTTCCTTTATCAGAAGGGCGGAGAGCTGTATACAAACGGCGGCACTACGATATCCTATGATACGGATGTTGCGCTCGATGCATTCACCGAAATGTGCGAGCTTTATACTCACAAGAAGTTCCCCAAAACCTATGATGCGGCAAACCGTTTCAGAACGGGTGAAATTCCGATAATCATAGCGGACTACATTACTTTCTACAATCAGTTCACAATATTCGCAACAGAGCTGAACGGACTCTGGGGCTTCACCAATATCCCCGGCACTGTCCGCGAAGACGGCACTGTTGACAAGACAACGATAGGCTCCGTTACGGCAATGGTCGTAATGAGAGATGCGGAAGAGAAGAAGAACACAGCCTTCAAATTCATGGAGTGGTGGATGCGCACGGAAATCCAGAGCGCATACGCAAACGAGCTGGTAGCGCTTCTCGGTCCTGCCGGCAAGTACGCTACGGCAAACTACGAGGCATTCTCCGAGATGTCTTGGTCGGCAAGCGAATCCAAGGTGCTCAAGGCACAGTTTGATGTACTCAAGTGCATGCCTGAAATGCCCGGAAGCTACATCATCTCCCGCTATGTAAACTTTGCTTACCTTGAGGTTTATAACAACGGCGCAAACCCGAGCGATCAGCTCATGGGCTATGTCGATACGATAAACCGCGAGATGGAAAGAAAGAGAGAAGAGCTGAAGCGAAACTTCTATGTTCCCTCAAATTACGACCTGTTCGGTTAATCAATAACTCCGGGAAGCGACAGACTTCCGCTTCCCGGGGAAGAAATACTTGAAAAAGGAGAAAATCAAATGTCTACAGAAACTGTTGCTGAGAAGCAGATGGGCAAAAAGCCGGTTTCGCGCAAGGAAATGTCGATGTTCCAGTGGACGCTGAAGGAAATGAAGCGCAATTACGCAGCATATCTCATGTGCTTTCCTTTCTACTTCGTGTTCATACTGTTCACGATAGGCCCTGTTATCCTCTCGCTTTTCTTCAGCTTTACAATATTCAACCTTATAGAAGCGCCGCAGTTCGTATTCTTTGAGAACTATGTCCGTCTTTTTGTTGACGATGATGTATTTCTCACGGCTGTTCAGAACACGCTTATTTTCGCGGCTGTAACGGGACCTGTTTCGTACCTGCTCTCGTTCCTCGTCGCATGGTTTATAAACGAGCTTCCCCCGAAGATAAGATCGTTTGTAACACTTATCTTCTATGCGCCGTCTATCTCGGGCGGTATCTACACCGTATGGAAAGTATTCTTTGACAGCGACTCATACGGCTATGCAAACTATATCCTCCTGAAGCTGGAGGTTATCACCGAGCCTATACAGTGGTTCCAGAATGCAAAATACGTAATGCCATTGTGTATACTCGTTGCCCTCTGGACGTCGCTCGGCGTTTCGTTCCTTTCGTTCATAGGCGGTCTGCAAACGGTCAGCAAGGACCAGTTTGAGGCAGGCGCCGTGGACGGTGTACGAAACCGTTGGCAGGAGCTCTGGTACATTACGCTGCCGAATATGAAGCCGCAGCTTCTCTTCGGTGCCATCATGTCCATCACATCGTCATTCGGTTTCGGCGCGATAGTTACCACGCTCGCGGGCTTCCCCAGCGTAAACTATGCGGCTCATACGATAATGCATCATCTCGAGGACTACGGCGGTCAGCGATTTGAGGTCGGCTATGCTTCGGCTATAGCGACAATACTCTTCTTTATCATGATAGGTGCAAACATGCTGGTAAAGAAAATACTTTCGAAGGTGGGACAGTAATATGGCGAGAAAAGTTGCTAAATTAAGAACCAGAAATCATAAAGTTGTCCTTAACCGTTCTGCCGGCGGCGATGTGGGAATCTCAATATTCCTCGTGCTTTTCGGACTCTTCATGTTTATCCCTATGTACTACGCTATCATCCAGTCGCTCAAGCCGCTTGACGAGCTCTGGATGTATCCTCCGAGATTTTATGTCGCAAACCCGACTCTCCGGAACTTTTCCGACATGTTCAAGGCGATGACAGACTCGTGGGTTCCTTTCTCCAGATACATATTCAATACGGTGTTCATCTCCGTAGGCGGTACCTTCGGTAACCTTGTATGCGGTTCTCTTGCCGCTTATGCGGTTTCCAAGATAAAGTTCCCCGGCAGAGCGGGACTCCAGAAAATGGTACGACTTGCCCTCATGTTCCATGCGACGGTCGGCTCGATTGTAAACTTTATGACGATGAGTGCACTTCACCTCATCGATACATACTGGGCAATCATAATCCCCGCCTGCGGCAGTACGCTCGGCATGTTCCTTATGATGCAGTTCATGGAGTCCTCTGTTCCGGATACTGTTCTTGAGTCCGCAAGACTGGACGGCGCTTCCGAAATACGCACCTACTGGACAATAGCAATGCCGATGGTTAAGCCTGCATGGCTGACTCTGATAGTTTACTCCTTCCAGGGTCTGTGGCAGACAGGTTCTTCCATCTATATAATGAGCGAACAGTACAAGACCTTCAACTATGCTATCTCCCAGATAGTATCCAGCGGTATCGCACGTGCCGGTGTCGGCATGGCTTCCGCAGTCGTAATGATGATAGTTCCCGTGGCGGTATTCGTTATCACCCAGAGCAACATTATCGAGACGATGTCTACTTCCGGTATGAAAGACTGAGCAGGAGGTATATATAATAATGAAGAAAATAACAAGAATTCTCTGCATACTCATGCTGATGCTCCTTCTCGGTTCGATAGTTCCTATGTTTGCGGCGGCTTCTCCTTATTCGACGTATACTTACTCGATAAGCGGTCAGGCACGTATTTCGCCTGATGTATATGTTCCCGACAGAGTGGTTTCCTCCTATGAAATAGGGCTTGACACAGAGCTCAAGGAGCCGAAGGATATATTCATTGATAAAAATATGAATATATACCTCTCCGATACAGGCAATAACAGAATAGTCGTCTGCAACAGCGAATTCAAATTCAGATTTGAAATTTCCACCTTCAATAACGAGCACGGTGTTCCCGACAGCCTCTCCGAGCCGATGGGTACATTTGTAAACGATGAATACATCTATGTCTGCGACAAGCAGAACGCAAGAATAGTTGTATTTGACCTGCTCGGCAACTTCGTCCGCACCATAGGCGCACCGACAGCGGATGTAATGGGCGAAGATACGGTATTTACGCCTGTTGCCATAGGCGTATCCGACTCGGGCAGAATGTATGTCGTTTCAGCGGCTACATATTCCGGTGTTTTCGCACTCGATGAGGACGGCAACTTCCAGACCTTCGTAGGTACACAGAAGGTTTCCGTGCCGCTCGCAATGCGTATCCGCCGAATGCTCTTCCCGAATACGGTTTCCATCTCGTATATCTCACCTGAGTACAACAACCTCGCGCTCGACAACGATGGCTATATCTGGGTTACATCAAACAGCATGGATGATGCAGACCTCATCAGCGCCATTGAAAGCAGTAACGCGGACTATGCTCCGGTAAAGAGAATGAATTCCGCGGGCGACGATATCACGACGCGAAACGGCTTCTTCATTCCCGCCGGTGAAATCAACTTTGACCGCACCACGAAAAAGAGCAGCAGCAGTGATGTTATCACGGGTCCTTCCTCTATAGTGGATGTTGCTATCGGTCCGAACGGAATGTGGTCGATACTCGATGAGAAGCGCTCCAAGATTTACACATACGATTCCGAGGGAAATATGCTCTTCGCTTTCGGCGATAAGGGCGCACAGCTCGGCAACCTAAAGAAGGGCGCGGCTCTCGCGTACTTCGGCTCCGACCTCTATGTTGTAGACTCCGAGGCAAGCTCCGTTACTATTTATAAGAGAACAGAGTACGGCGATGTCATCGACAATGCACTCTACTACAACAGACTGAGAATTTACTCCTCGGCTCTCGAAAACTGGAGAGAAATTCTGAAGAGAAACAACAACTTCGATGCCGCTTATGTCGGCGTAGGCAGAAACCTCCATCAGCAGGGCGAATACAAGGAGGCAATGAAGTATTTCAAGACAGCCGATTCGACAGCTAATTACTCCGACTCCTACAAGGCTCTTCGCAGAGAATGGATAGGCAAATACTTCCTCGTTGTCGTTGCCATCATAGTCGTTGTGCTCTTCCTCCTTGCAAAGGGACTCGGCTATGTAGCCAAGGTAAACAAGAATGCTACAGCCAAGGGCGGAAAGAGAACCTTCAAGGAAGAAGTGCTTTACGCATTCTATGTGATGATGCATCCTTTCGACGGCTACTGGGATCTGAAGCATGAAAAACGCGGCTCTGTTCGCGCCTCTATCTTAATAGTAATCCTCGCCGCGCTCTCTGTTGCTTATAACAATGTCGGCTCCGGCTATCTTTATTCCGGCAGCGGCAGTGCTACAGGCTCTGTATTCGGCGGTATCAGCACGGTTGTTGCTCCGCTCCTCCTCTGGTGCATAGCAAACTGGTGTCTGACAACGCTTTTCGACGGCGAAGGTACACTCAAGGATATTTTCATAGCATCCAGCTATTCACTCATGCCAATCCCGATATTCTTCATACCCGTGACAATCGTTTCCAACTTTGCAACACGCGATGAAAAGTCGTTTATCTCTCTCTTCATAGGCATTGCACTTGTATGGACGGGTATGCTCCTCTTCTTCGGCATTATGACAACACACGGATATTCCATGGGCGTAAATATAGGTATGACGATATTCACTATCGTGGCGATGATGTTTATTGTCTTCCTGATAATGCTTTTCACAAACCTTATTCAGAGAATGGTAAGCTTTGTAACCGATATCATTACAGAGCTTTCCTACCGTTCTTAAGCAAGGAGGGAAACGAAATGAAAAAATTAAAGTTTATATCGGCTCTTCTTGCTGTTATCATGCTTATAACAGCGCTCGGCACGCCCGTTTTTGCGGCTGACCTTGTGATAGACGATTATTACAAGACAGTATATGAATCGGAAAAAGCGAAGGTCGATACAATGAAGCTTGTTTACAACAGCGACGAGTACGGCTATCAGATGTATTTCGATGAGCTTTCCGGTGAATTTGCCATCAGAGACAAGAAAACCGGCGAATACACATTTTCAAACCCTTATGATATCGCGGCAAACTACACTATGCCCTCCGGCGCAGAGAAGATAAGATATTCTCTGATGAGCCAGATAATGCTCAGATATAAGGACAATGTATCAAATACAAGCTACTATATGTCCAGCTATGAGCATGCGGCTCTGCTCGGCGATCAGATATCTTATACCCAGCTTTCAAACGGTATAAGAGTGGAATACGCTCTCGGTACCGTGGAATCCAAGCGACTTCTTCCGAGGTGGATAGAGGCAAGCCGTTTTGAAGAAAAAATTCTCAGCGTGCTTGACTCCAAATCATCCGAAATGACAAAGGACGAGAAATTCATTTACGACAATCTCGTCACATCGCATTATTCCTACAAGGATCAGACGGATGAACTCAATGCGAGCCTTGTGGACGGCTGGAGAAAGACATATCCCTGCCTTGCAAACAACAAGGAAATGAAAATCTACACTCTCGCAGTTGACAGAAACGCGATACTTAAGCAGATAGAGGCTCTGATAAGAAAGTATTGCCCCGAGTACACATACGAGGAGCTTGAATACGACCATGAGCTGACAGGCTACGAAGGAAACGAAAAAGAGCCGGCACTTTTCCGTCTCGCCATCGAATATACCTTCGATGAGCACGGCTTCCGCGCTTCCATACCTGCAAAGAGCGTAAGATACAACGAAACAAACTACACTCTCGAATCGATAACACCCCTGCCTTATTTCGGTTGCAGCTCTGTAAAGAACAGCGGAACCAAGACAAAGAACGGCGGCTATATCTTCATACCCGACGGAAGCGGTACGCTCCTCGACTACTACAATGCGGACGGCTCGATAAAGAAGGGTATTCAGGGTACACCCGTTTACGGCATGGACTTCGGTTATGACAATCTTTCCTCCACCAGCGCAAATCAGGAGGTTACAAGACTTCCCGTATTCGGTCTGACAGAGGACTACAGCATCACAACAACGACAGAGCGAAGCAACGCTCCCGCAAAATCCGAAACCGTAAGCTATAAGAGAGGCTACTTCGGTATAATAGAGAGCGGCGAATCTTTCGCTTATATCACAGCCAGCCTCGGAGATATGGCATGGGTTAACTATGCTTCTCCCGCAGAGAGCGAATATAACACTGTTTATGTAAGCTTCTCCGCAAAGCAGACCGATACCGTTTCGCTCGGCAGCTCGCTCGGTCAGGCGTCTTCGATTTCAAAGAGCATGGATACAAAGTATACAGGCGACTATGCGATACGCTATATCCTGCTTTCCGACCCCGATCTTGCAAAGAAGAGCGGCGAAACATCATATGAGCCCTCATATATCGGCATGGCTATGGCATACAGAGATTATCTCGAGCGCGTAGGCACGATATCGAGACTCACAGCAGAGGAAACATCTTCGGGTGTTCCGCTCTACATCCAGAGCTTCGGATCGCTTGATATAGATTCTACATTCCTATCTATCCCTGTTAAGAAAACAATTCCGCTTACAACATTTGATGATGTTATCACAATGAGCGAAAAGCTTTCCGAAGGCGGAATCAAAAATCAGAAGTTTATTCTTTCCGGTTTTGCAAACGGTACTATAGAGTTTGCTCAGTATCCTACTTTTGTAAAGTGGAATAAGTCTGTCGGCGGAAAGAAAGGTCTCTCAAAACTTATTTCTTATGCCGGCGAAAATGGCATAGATGTATTCCCGAATTTCGACTTTGCAAATGTAACTTCCGCAGTTGGCAGCAGTTTCTCTTACAAGAAGCATGCAGCACAAACGATGGGCGGCAGATATGTCACAAAGCGCAGCTACGACCCCGTTTTCCAGATAATGATGAAATTCGGCAGAGCAAATATCGTATCTCCTTCCGCTTTCATGACACTCTATGAGAAGTTTGCAAAGAAATATCAGAAGTATGAGGTAGGCAATATCTCGGTTCTCACGCTCGGCACAGATCTGAACTCCGACTTCAATATGGACAGACCTCTTACCCGTGAGGATTCCAAGGAATATACGACCTTCCTCCTCAACAGGATAAAGCAGGACAATAATAAGGTCATCGCTTCCAGCGGCAATGCGTATACGCTCCCGTACATCACAGACCTCATCGAGGTTCCGATGGACAACAGCCGCTTTGCTATATCCTCTCAGTCCGTTCCTTTCACAGGCATGGTGCTCCACGGATATAAGAACTTTGCCGGCACAGCCGTCAATATGGCGGGCGATGTGAAGTATGAAATACTCAAGTCGATAGAAAACGGCTCCGCACTCTATTTCATCCTTTCATATCAGAATACAAACGAGCTCAAGAATACTTACACCGATATTTCCGATTACTATTCCGTAGACTTCACTACATGGTATTCCGATGTTATCAAGTACTACAACATGGTAAACGATGAAATGAAGGATCTCCAGAATGCCGTGATTACAGGTCACAGCTACCTGACAGCATTCAGACTTTCCGCAGATGATGCTTATATCCTCTTTGATCAGCTCACTTCGGCAGAGAAGGACTACAAGGAGAAAAAGGCAGCATATTATGAGGCTGTCAAGTATACGGATAAGCTTATTGCCGACGGCAGACAGGCAGGCGATGCACTCGCAGACGAAGCCGCAAAGAAAACCGCTTTTGAGGCTGCGGAGAAGCATCTCACAAGCGTAAAGCAGCTTGTCGGTGTAAATAATGTAGGAAATGCGGTAAGCGTAACCTACACCTCCGGCAAGGGCGAAACAACATTCTATATCAACTACAACTCATTTGATGTAACCGTTTATGTGGACGGCAAGGCTATAGTTCTCGAGGCTAACAGCTTTATCAACGCAAAGGATGCAGAGGGCAAGACATTTGCACCGAAGAGCTTTGAGGCTGTTACGGCGCAGACGCCTACAACAAAGGGCGCCGCAAACTTCAGCAAGCTTTACGAAACGCTTGAAAAGGCACTTGCTTCCGGTTCAAGCTCGCAGATAGCACGCGCCAAGGAAAATATCGAGTCGGCGCTTTCCGCAATGGCTACCAACAGCACAGACATCGTGAAGGTGACCATGGCAGACGGCAAGACAATGTTTGTAAACTACACTACAGGCAGTGTTATAGTCAAGGTTTCAGATACGAGATATGAGCTGATAGCCGCAAGAAGCTATATCAAAATTGACTGAAAGGAGAGGTGAATATAAATGAGCAACAATACAACAGAAAAGACAAGCTTCGCAACAAAGCTTAAAAACTTTTTCACGCCTCATGCCTCTCTGACAGAGAAAAAGTCGAGAGTCGGATGGATATTTGTGGCACCGTTTGTCATCGGTCTCGTATTTATCTATGCATCGGCTATATGGGAATCTCTTTGCTACAGCGTGGCAGACTACAGGCAGCTCTCGGCTCTCGAGGGCTTCGGATACCAGCTCCAGTGGGTAGGACTTGCGAACTACAAGGCGGCGCTCAACCTCACTGTTGACGCCGAGCAGGGTATCCTTTTCAAGGAATTTCTCTTTACCAGCTTTTTTGATCAGGTCGTAGAGATAGTGGCTATCATTCTTCTCTCCCTTTTCGTGGCGGTTCTCCTGAACCAGAAGATGGTCGGCAGAGCGGCATTCCGTGCGATATTCTTTATTCCGGTTGTTATCGGCGCGGGTATTATCGCAAAAATAGACAACGGTAACGCCATCATAACAAGCATGAGCAGTCTTGAGGGACTTGACATGGGCATGGTAGACGGAGGAACAAGCTTCATCTCCGCGATGGATCTGACGGCGGCTTTCCAAAATCTCGGTATAGCATCTAAGTTTGTGGATGTAGTCGTACAGCTTGTAAACGATATTTACAATATAGTAAACCGCTCCGGCGTTCAGATGCTGATATTCCTCTCGGGACTTCAGTCCATTTCTCCCTCGATTTACGAATCGTGCCAGATGGAGGGCGCGACATCATGGGAAACATTCTGGAAGATTACCTTCCCGATGATAAGCCCGATGATTCTTGCAAACTCGGTTTACACGGTTATTGACTCGTTCACAGCGGAATCCAATAAGGTTATGAGCTTCATTCTGAATAAGAGCGGCGGTTCTATGACATCTGTTGACACTGTTCAGTCTGCGGCTTGCTGGATCTACTTTGCACTGGTAATACTTATGCTTGCGATAGTATTCGGTATATGCAGAACATTCGTGTTCTACCAGCGCAGAAATGACTGAGAAGGGAGGGGATTTAAATGGATAACAATATGCCTAAGATTAAAAAAGAAACAAAAAATAAAATTCGCGTAGAGTTTGACAGAACTCCTCTCGCACAGCGTCTTAAAGCTAAATATCTGAATGCATTCTTCTATAAGAAGATCCTCGTGGCTATTTTCAGATTTGTACTTCTTCTCGGTCTTTCTTATATCATTCTGTTCCCATTCTTCTCGAAGATTTCTTCTTCATTCATGAGCCCGACAGACTTTATTCAGTCCGATGTTAAGATGATTCCGAAATATCCTACGCTGGATATCTACAAGTATCTTATCACGGAAAACCATTATTTCAGAGCGCTGCTCAATACAACTCTGATATCGCTCGTTTGCGGCGGACTTCAGATGTTTATCTGTGCTTTCATCGGCTATGGATTTGCCAAGTTCAAATTTAAGGGTAATAATGCGCTTTTCCTGCTTGTTATTTTCACGATGATAGTACCTCCGCAGATGATAGCTTCTTCTCTCGTTCAGAAGTTTGCTTTCTTTGATATCTTCGGTCTCTTCAACAAAACGGGACTTTATGATGCGCTTGGAATGAGTACGGGTCTGCTCAATACATTCGTGCCGATAATTCTGCTTTCGCTCACCGGTCTTGCCTTCAAGAACGGACTCTTTATATACATAATGAGACAGTTCTATCGCGGCATTCCCGATGAGCTTGAGGAATCCTCGTATGTTGACGGTTACGGGCCGATAAAGACATTCTTCCACATCATACTTCCCGTATCCGTACCGATGCTTATTACAGTATTCATACTCTCATTCTCATGGCAGTGGACAGACATTTTCTATACGAGTACATTCATGCCTTCAGCTGATACGATACTGCTGACAAGCTCGAAATTCTGGCAGACAATGCCGCCCACGCTTGATACACTCAGCTCTCTTGCCGGTGCAAGCGTTGATACATATAAGGTTGCCGTTAGAAATACGGCTGGTCTTATGGTTATTGCTCCGCTGATGATAATGTATCTCTTCTGTCAGAGATATCTGGTACAGGGTATTGAACATTCCGGCTTTGGCGGCATGTAATAAGATGCTAAAAAAGTGCAGACCGAAAAAGTGAAAGGTAAATAACTTTTTTGGTAAAAGAGGTTTATTGAAGATTAAGTTTTTCAGTAATATCAACTCAATTTAAGGAAGGGAAGCCGTGAGGCTTCCCTTTGATTTTATTATATTTCACTTTTTCTCTCGCCGAA
>DODZ01000028.1:143448-187610 GCA_003524145.1 Candidatus Apopatosoma intestinale
GATTCTGCGCATTTTTATCTATCTTATTACATAAGATGCTAAAAAAGTGCAGACCGAAAAAGTGAAAGGTAAGTAACTTTTTTGGTAAAAGAGGTTTATTGAAGATTAAGTTTTTCAGTAATATCAACTCAAAATTAAGGAAGGGAAGCCGCGAGGCTTCCCTTTGATTTTATACAGATGCATTATCATGTTTCGCTGACAATGTATGGCAAAAAATCATTCTATATACAATAAAGGCGCGTCGGTTTCCCGAGCGCGCCTTTATTGTTACATGGCAATATGTTTGTAAGATTGTTAGCTGAAATAATTATTCCGCGAGAGCCGCACCGAGTGCATTGCAAGCAGAAATTGCATCGTCATCCGGCGCTTCATTGCAGATAACATAATCTGCGGCGAAAACACAACCCGCATCTACGCAATTTTCTTCCCATGTGCGCATCCATTCGCCGTCGCCCCAGCCGTATGAGCCGAAAAGCGCGATTTTTTTGCCCGAGAGTTTTGCTTTGCAATCCTCAAACATGGGAGCAAATTCGCTCTCCTCAAGCACCTCCGCACCCATTGCAGGGCATCCGAAAGCTACTGCATCAAATGCTTCAAGCTTTGATGCGTTAAATTGCGATGCGGTAAAAACAGTGACATCGGCACCTTTTGCCTTTGCACCGTCGGCAACGGCAGAAGCCATAGCCTCCGTATTGCCTGTTCCGCTCCAAAATACTACAGCAATTTTTTTCATAATATCATCAACCTTTCTTGTCTTTTAATATATATCAGGCGTTGACGGCAAGCCTGTCAATCGACCGATGCTTTGCATATGCCGCGAGATAAAGCCGCGTGCATTTTTTATAGGAGGCAAATTTCTTCTTTGCCACCTCGGCGTCTCCGTATACCTTCCACGCGCCTACAAGCTTCGGTTTTGCCGCGCAGTTACGGATAAAGCCCTGAACATCCTCTGCCGGATATCCCAGAAAAAGCCCTATCTCATGGGGAAAGCTCTCAGAAGCTTTCATTCTGCGGACAAGCTCTTTTACGCATAGCTCCGAATTTTCGGCAGGATACCCATATTCTGTGAGAATATCGTGCACAAGCGAATTTTTAAAATCCTCTCTCAATTTTTCGGGACGGTAAACATATATGAGTATGCGACTGTCGGTGATTTTCACGGGGATCATGCGCAGACCGCGCGGCACAAATGCGCGGTTGATTCTGCTGAGTTCCGCAGTCAGCTTTTCTTAGCTTTCAGGAGGACAACTGAAAAGACTGCCTGTTTTGAGCCCCGCGAGAGTCGGCGAGCTGTGTTCTATTATCAGGGAATCCGGCATAGGTTCACACTCCTTGGTTAGCATACGCTAACCGATGGATTTAAAATAAAAGCCTCTCGGCGTTTACGCTGTCATTATACTACAAAAACCGCCGCCTGTCTGCTCCGAAAGGCAAGAAATACGCTCCGAAAAGACAGAAATGAAAAAATCGGTGCCGCGCTTCCGACATGATGACATGGAAACGCGACGCCTGCACTGCGGTGCATAAGGCTTATTTCCGACTTCCGTTTCGGTATTCGCTCGGCGAAACGCCCATGACATCGGCAAAGGCTTTTGCAAATTTCGAGCTGTTACTGTAGCCGAAGCGCCCGGCGATATCGAGAACGGTGGCATCGCTCTCGCGCAGCGCCAGCGCGGCAGCGTGCATTTTCATAGTTCTTGCAAACGAGTAGACAGATTCCCCGTAAACAGCGCGAAAGCTCTCTTTTATCTGTGTTTCAGAGGCGTGCAACGCGGCGGAAAGCTCGGATATAGTGATATGCTCATCCATATGAGCCGCGAGATATTTTGCCGCATCCTTGGCAAGCACGGCGCGACTTCCGGATACGGGCTTTGCTGCGGGCTTTTCCGACGATGGGTCGATACAGCTGAGGAAGAGCAGAAGCTCGAGAATCTTTACCTTGAAATATCCGCGGCGTATCTTCTCGGGAACAGAGTAAAGCTCGGAGAAGATATGCTCGATTGAAGGATTGGCACGCGAGATATAGCATTTTCCTGCCGAGCGGAATTTATTTATAAGCAGTTTTGGGTTGATATTCACATCGTCCAGCAGGCAGGAGAGACATTCTGGTGCTTTGCGCGTATCTATTCTGACGGTTATTCCGCGATATCGGCACAGCGGAAAATATGAGCCACACTCCATATAGGCGGGACTGCCGACCGACATATCTCCGGGAGCGAGGTAGAAAAAATCGTCGCTCGCATGGCATTCAATTCTGCCTTCGCGGCAATGATTTATCTCAAAAACGTTGTCGTCGGCAGGCTCCGCCGCATCGACGCCGCCCTCGGCATTCACATCGTTGTATATAAGCGATATCCCGGGAAAAACGGAATATTCCGTCATCACAATATCTCCGCTTGCGCTCTCAATGCGCGTGATGAAATTGTCTTTTTCCGCTGTCACGGTCTTTCGCATACCGTATGGGCAGGAAGGGCAGGAAAAAGAAGCCTGATTCATAAATTCCTCCGTGAAAATGGCACATTTTTTCTGAAATTATACCATATTTTTCACTTCGCGTCAATAATATGCCGAAAATTGCGGAAATCCTATAGCGACAGGAAAACTTTGACCTGCAAAATGGTGTTTTTTCTGCTTTTTCAGTATAGTTCCTACATATATCGATATATATATAACCGATATGAAAAAAAGGGGCTTTACAAATGCGACAAATTGCGGTAAAATATATAATGAATTAATGTTGTTATACAATATGCGACAAAAATCAACGGCTTAAAAAACTACTTAACAGGAGAAAAAGTCATGAACAAAATTTCCATCATCGGAACCGGAAGCGTAGGTTCCACCATTGCCTATACGCTTACAGTCATGGGGCTTGCCTCTGAAATCGTTATGATCGATATCAACAGCGATAAGGCGCTCGGAGAGGCTCTTGATATCCGTCAGGGCACGCCTTTCTGTAATGCCTGCTCCGTTTACGCGGGCGACTATCGCGATGCGGCTGATTCCGACATCGTTATCCTCACATCCGGCATCGCAAGAAAGCCCGGTCAGACAAGACTCGAGCTTGCACAGACGAATGTAAACATCACAAAGAGCATCATCCCCGAGATTACAAAATACGCGCCCGATGCCGTATACATAATAGTCAGCAACCCCGTTGACGTTCTGACTTATACATTCCACAAGTTTTCGGATATTCCCGAGAGCCATATCATCGGCTCCGGCACGATACTTGATACCGCGCGCCTGCGTGCGAGACTCTCCGAGTATTATGATATCAACCAGAGCAATGTTCATGCTTATGTTTTCGGCGAGCATGGCGACTCTTCATTTATTCCGTGGTCGATAGCCAATATTTCCAATGTTCCGATAAAGGACTGCGCAAGCCTCATCACGACTCCCGGCATCGAGCGTCCCGAGCTTGATCCCGAAGAGGTCGAGCAGTATGTGAGAAAATCGGGCGGCAGAGTAATTGCACGCAAGGGCGCGACATTCTATGCCGTGTCTGTTTCCGTATGTCATATCTGCAAGTGCCTGCTCGGCGGTCTTGATACAACGATGACCGTTTCCACAATGATGCACGGCGAATACGGAATAGAAGATGTCTGCCTCAGCACGCTTGCACTCGTCGGTAACGGCGGAGTCCGCGGCAAGGTAAATGTTCCTCTCACGGACGATGAAGTGGCAAAGCTTCGCTACAGCGCAGAGACACTGAAAAATGTTATAAACAGCATCGAAATCTGAAACTAAGGAGCGATGAAGATGGAATACCGTATAGAACACGATTCAATGGGAGAGGTGAAAGTGCCTGCCGACAGGCTTTGGGCGGCACAGACACAGAGAAGCCACGAGAACTTCAGGATAGGCGTCGATATAGAAACGATGCCGCGCGAGATAACACATGCTTTCGGCATACTCAAGAAAGCGGCAGCACTTGCAAACTCGGAGCTGAAGCCCGAGAAGATGACGGCAAAGAAGCTTGAAGTCATTTCCGCCGCCTGCGATGAGGTTATTGCGGGCAAGCTCAATGATAATTTTCCGCTTGTCGTATGGCAGACGGGCTCGGGCACGCAGTCCAATATGAACGCAAACGAGGTTATCGCAAACCGCGCAAATCAGATAGCGGGCGAAAAGCTCTGCCATCCGAATGACGATATCAATATGAGCCAGTCCTCCAACGACACATTCCCGACGGCAATGCATATTTCCGCCGTGATTGCGATAGAGGACAAGCTGCTCCCCGCGATAGAGCTGCTGACAGCTACCTTCAAGCGTCTTGAGGCGGAGAACGAGGGAATAGTCAAATCCGGCAGAACTCACCTTCAGGATGCCACACCGATAAAATTCAGCCAGGAGATTTCCGGCTGGAGAAGCAGTCTCGAGCGCGATGCGGAGCTCCTGCGCATGGCGGCAAAGCCGCTCCATGAGCTTGCGCTCGGCGGAACGGCTGTCGGCACCGGACTCAATGCACCGAAGGGCTTTTCCGAGCTTGTAGCCGCAAAGGTTGCCGCTCTCACAGGTAAGCCTTTTATAACGGCAGAGAACAAATTCCACGCGCTCACATCCAAGGACGAGCTTGTATTCGCTCACGGAGCGATAAAGGCGACCGCATGCGATATGATGAAGATAGCAAATGATGTCCGTTGGCTCGCAAGCGGTCCGCGCGACGGTCTGGGCGAGATACATATCCCCGAGAATGAGCCCGGCTCATCGATAATGCCCGGCAAGGTGAACCCCACCCAGTGCGAGGCTGTGACGATGGTAGCCGTTCAGGTTATGGGAAATGATGTCGCTGTCGGCATGGCAGCTTCGCAGGGCAATTTCGAACTGAATGTGTTCATGCCGGTCGCCGCATACAATTTCCTGCAGTCCGCGCGCCTGCTTGCCGAGGCGATAGTTTCGTTCAATAATAACTGCGCCGTCGGCATCACGGCAAATAAGGACAAGATGTATCATAATCTGCACAATTCGCTCATGCTTGTTACCGCGCTCAATCCCTACATCGGATATGAAAATGCGGCAAAGACGGCGAAGAAGGCATATAAGGACAATATTTCGCTGAAGGAAGCGTGTGTTGAACTCGGCTTCCTGACGGCTGAAAAATTCGATGAGGTATTCCATCCCGAAGAGATGGTCTGATATACGGTTTATCGGAGGTAAAGAATGAAAGTCAGTTATTTTCCGGGCTGTACTCTCCGTACAAAGGCAAAAAATCTCGACTTGTATGCGCGAAAGAGCGCGGAAAAGCTCGGGATAGAGCTTTGTGAGGTCAGAGACTGGCAGTGCTGTGGCGGTGTTTTCGTCTCCGCAAAGGACGAAATCGCCACCAAGCTCTCGAGCGTTCGCGCACTTGCTTATGCAAGAGATGCCGGTGAGCCGCTTGTTACGGTATGTTCGGCTTGTCACAATGTAATAAAGCAGACAAACCATGCAATGAAAACCGATGCGGATTTCGCCGCAAAGGTCAATCTCTATATGTCGCAGGACAAAAATCCCGAAGCACCCTATAACGGTGAGACGGAGGTTTATCACTATCTCGAGCTTCTGCGCGATGTTGTCGGCTTCGACAAGGTAAAGGAAGCCGTAGTCAGTCCGCTCTCGGGAAAGAAGATAGCCGCTTATTACGGCTGTATGCTTCTGCGCCCCTCCAAGGTGATGGCTTTTGATGATGCGGAAAATCCCCGCATAATGGAAGATTTCATCCGCGCACTCGGAGCGGAGCCGGTGGTTTATCCCATGAGAAACGAATGCTGCGGCGGCTATGTCGCGCTTGAGGATGCGGACTCGGCTAAGAGAAAATCCTCTGCCGTTTCCGAGAGTGCCGCCGCCCACGGCGCGGACTTGATAGTGACAGCCTGTCCGCTTTGCAAATACAATCTCGTAAAGAGCGGAAGCGGGCTTCCCGTAGTTTACTTTACCGAGCTTCTCGCAGAGGCGCTCGGCATAAAGGAGGAACAAAATGAGCAGTAAAAACGAACTCCGCCGCGAGCAGGTGCTCCGCATGAGCGGCGTTAACCCGCTGAAATGTATGCGTTGCGGCAAATGCTCCGGCACCTGCCCCTCATACGGCGAAATGGAATATCACCCGCATCAGTTTGTCTACATGGTCGAAACGGGTGATATCGAAACGCTGATGAAGTCGGAATCGGTATATAAATGCCTCTCGTGCTTTGCCTGCGTGGACAGATGCCCCCGCGGCGTTGAGCCTGCAAAGCTTATCGAGGCGGTGCGCCTGCTCGCGATACGCGAAAAGGGCGGAAATCATATGACAGCGGATGATATTCCCGCGCTTCTCGATGACGATATGCCGCAGCAGGCTATCGTTTCCGCGATGCGCAAATATTCGAAATAAAGGAGGGGGAGACAGGCTATGCAAAGAATAGGTGTTTTTGTCTGCCACTGCGGTACGAATATCGCAGGAACGGTGGACGTTAAGGCGGTAGCGGCGGCTCTCTCTCATGAGCCGGGTGTTGTTTTCTCAACCGACTACCAGTATATGTGCTCGCAGGCAGGGCAGAACATGATAAAGGACGCTATAGCCGAGCATAAGCTCTCGGGTATCGTGGTCTGCTCATGCTCTCCGCGTATGCATGAGGCGACCTTCCGCAAAACGGCGGCAGGTGCCGGACTGAACCCCTATATGGTGGAAATAGCAAATATCCGTGAGCAGTGCTCATGGGTACATAAGGATATGCCGACAGGCACGGAAAAGGCGATAATCCTCGGCAAGGCAGCTGTGGCAAAGGTAAATCTCAATGCGCCTCTGATCCCGGGAGAAAGCTCAGTGACAAAGCGCGCACTCGTCATCGGCGGCGGTATCGCGGGCATTCAGACGGCGCTTGATATAGCCGACGCCGGTTTTCCCGTTGATATAGTCGAGGCGAAGCCGACTATCGGCGGCAAGATGGCACAGCTGGATAAGACATTCCCGACGCTCGACTGCGCCGCGTGTATCCTCACGCCGAAAATGGTTGATGTTGCCCAGAATGAGAAGATACGCATTTTCTCATATTCCGAGGTGACCGCCGTAAAGGGATTTGTCGGAAACTTTGATGTCACGATAAAGCGCAAGGCAAGATATGTAAAAGAAGAGATATGCACAGGCTGCGGACTCTGCACGGAAAAGTGCCCGCAGAAGAAAGTGCCCAATGAATTCAACCTCGGCATGAACAACAGAAGCGCGATATATATTCCTTTTGCGCAGGCTGTGCCGAAGGTGGCAACGATAGACCCGAACTACTGCATGATGCTGAAAAACGGTAAGTGCGGCGTTTGCTCGAAGGTCTGCGGCGCGGGCGCTATAGATTACAAGGCAAAGGACGAATTTGTGGAAGAGAAGTACGGTGCCATAGTAGTGGCTACGGGCTTCAATCCCATATCAATGGAGAAATTCGATGAATTTGCTTATTCGCAGTCAAAGGATGTTATCACTTCGCTCGAGCTGGAGCGCCTGATGAATGCGGCAGGTCCTACGGGCGGCACGCTCCTGCGTCCCTCCGACGGCAAGCATCCGCATACGATTGTTTTCGTTCAGTGCGTAGGCTCGCGTTGCGCGGCGTGCGCGGACAAGGGCAAGGAATATTGCTCCAAGATTTGCTGTATGTATACGGCAAAGCACGCAATGCTCATCCGCGACAAATATCCCGATACGGAAGTTTATGTTTTCTACATAGATGTGCGTACCCCGGGCAAGAACTTCGATGAATTTTACCGCCGTGCCGTCGAAGAATACGGCGTGCACTACATCAAGGGCATGGTTGGCAAGGTTTCGCCCGAGGGCGATAAGCTCAAGGTTCAGGGCTCAGACCTCATCTACGGAAATCAGCTCCATATAGATGCCGACCTTGTGGTTCTCGCGGCGGCAATTGAGCCCGATAAATCCGCGCGCCGGCTCGCGACGATGCTGACGGCAAGCATGGATACAAACGATTTCTTCACCGAGGCTCATCCGAAGCTTCGCCCTGTGGAAAGCCCGACGGCAGGCGTTTTCCTCTCCGGAACATGCCAAGGGCCAAAGGATATCCCTGAGACGGTTTCTCAGGCGGGAGCGGCGGCTTCCAAGGTTATCGGACTGCTCTGCAAGGATAAGCTGACAGGCAACCCCTGCGTCGCTCATTCCGATGAGATGATGTGCAACGGCTGCTCAACCTGCGAAAAGGTTTGCCCCTACGGCGCGATAACATATATAGAAAAAGAATTCAGAATGCCCGACAGAACGACGAAAATTCGCCGCGTAGCTTCCGTAAACGAGGCGGTATGTCAGGGCTGCGGAGCCTGCACGGTGGCTTGTATGTCCGGTGCGATGGATCTGCGCGGATTCACAAGCAGACAGATAATGGCGGAGGTAGACGCAATATGCAAGTAAACGAATATAAGCCTCTTATTGTGGCATTCTGCTGTAACTGGTGTTCCTATGCGGGCGCAGACCTCGCCGGAAACAACAGACTGAATTATCCCGCGGATGTAAAGATAATCCGCGTGCCCTGCTCGTGCAGAGTAAATCCCATGTTCATACTTCGTGCATTCCAGCGCGGAGCGGACGGCGTGATACTCTGCGGCTGTCACCCCGGTGACTGCCACTATACCACGGGCAACTATTATACGCGCCGCCGTATGGCTCTGCTTTTCTCGATGCTTGATTATCTCGGCATAGAGAGAGAACGCACGAGAGTCGAATGGGTGAGCGCGGCAGAGGGCGCAAAATTTGCCGATACTATGAATGATTTCGCCGGGAAGGTCGCTTCTCTGGGCGAAAACAAGAGACTGGAGGATCTGAGATGCAAGAAATAAAAAGAGATATTCTCATATCCCGCGCGAAAGCGCTCCTTGCCGACGGCACGGTAAACCGCGTGCTCGGCTGGCACAAGGGCGAATTTGACTACGATATCACTCCCACCGTATTTTACAGCACAGAGGAGCTGGAAAAGGATTTTGTTTGGAACGGCTTCTGCGGCGCAAACTTCTCGAAATATCTGATAAAAGAGACGGCAGGCGAGGGAAAGGTTCTTGTTTTTCTCAAGCCCTGTGATACATACAGCTTCAATCAGCTGCTCACCGAGCATCGTTTCGACCGCGAAAAGGTATATGTTATCGGTGTCCCCTGCGACGGCATGATGGATGTAAATACGCTCAAGGCTCACGCCGAGGGCATACTCTCTGTTTTTGAAGAGGGCGACAGCGTTATCATAGACACGCTCTATGACGGAAAGAAAACATTCCCGCGCGGGGAGCTTATCTCCGAGAGATGCCGCTGCTGCAAATCGAAAAAGCATGTCGCATATGATGAGCTTATCGGCGAGGACGGTGATGTTATTGAAAATGCCCGTTTCGACGAGGTGGAAAAGCTCGAAAAGATGACGCCCGACGAGCGCTTTGCTTTCTGGCAGAGCGAGCTTTCGCGCTGTATCCGTTGCAACGCGTGCCGCGATGTCTGCCCCGCATGCACCTGCGAAAAGTGCGTTTTCGACAATCCCGATTCGGGCGTTGAAAACAAGGCGGCATCGAACTCATTTGAAGAGAAGATGTTCCATATCATACGCGCCTTCCATGTAGTCGGCAGATGTACGGACTGCGGTGAATGCTCACGCGTTTGCCCTCAGCATATCCCGCTTCACCTGCTCAACCGCAAGTTTATCCTCGATATCGACCGTTTTTACGGCGATTATCAGGCGGGAGCCGAGGTCGGAAGCCGCGCTCCGATAGTCAATTACACTACAGAGGATATCGAGCCATCTGAGGCTGTGGAAAGGGGAGAGAACAATGCGTAAAATTTCACTTGACAAGCTGAATACTCTCTTCTCCGCAATATCGCAGAACGAGACGCTCTATCTTCCCGCAGATACAAAGGCGGGCGCAAAATTTGAAAAATGGGAAGAGGGCAAGACTCTCTCCGAGGCGCTCAATACCGTACGCAGTGCAAAGGATTTCTTCTTCCCGCAGACGGAAAATCTGATGGATTTCAAAACGGCTGGAAAGACCATTGAGATTATAGACACAAGAAAAGAATGCGAAGATTTCGTTGTGTTCGGCGTGCGCGCCTGCGATGTACGCAGCTTTGATGTGCTTGACAAGGTTTTCCTTGCCGAGCCGCAGGATTCTTACTATAAGAACCGCCGCGAGCATGCGGTAATCATGTCACTTGCATGCACACGCCCCGCAGAAACCTGCTTCTGCCGCACATTCGGCATAGACGCGGCTGACCCCGCGGGCGATATCACCTGCTGGAAAGCAGACGGTGCGCTCTATATGCAGGCAAAAACGGAAAAGGGTGAAAAGCTTCTCGCCGGACTCGAAAATATCACAGAGGAAGCGGACGAAACGCCTGTTTCAGAACAGAAAAAGCTGATAAGTGAGCGCATGAAGAAGCTCCCACTTGCCTCTCTCTCGGCAGACTCTTTCGGCGATGGCAAGACCGAAGAGTTTTTCGGCGCACCCGAGTGGAAGGAGCTTTCGCAGTCGTGTCTCGGCTGCGGCACCTGCACCTTTGTCTGCCCCACCTGCCAGTGCTATGATATCAAGGATTTCAATACCGGTCACGGTATAAAGCGCTTCCGCTGCTGGGATTCCTGCATGTATTCCGATTTCACCAAAATGTCGGCAGGTCAGCCCAGACTTACCCAGCTGGAGCGTTTTCGCCAGAGATTCATGCACAAGCTCGTTTATTTTCCGACGAATAACGACGGCATGTTCTCCTGCGTCGGTTGCGGCAGATGCCTCTCCAAGTGCCCGATTCAGATGAACATAGTCAAGGTAATGAAAAAGTTAGGAGGAGAGAAAAATGGCTGAGATGAGAGAACCGCTTATTCCCGCCATCGGCGTAGTGACGGATATCCGCATAGATACGCCCGATGTCAAGACCTTCCGCGTGGTAACTCCCGACGGCAAAAAGGCTTTTGAGCATAAGCCCGGTCAGTGCGCCATGCTCTCTGTTCCCGGTGTCGGCGAGGCTATGTTCTCCATAACCTCCTCGCCCACAAACGAAGAATATATGGAATTTTCCATCAAGAAATGCGGCTGCGTCACCGAGTGGCTCCACTCCATGGAGGTCGGTCAGCAGATAACGATAAGAGGACCCTACGGCAAGCCTTTCCCTGTGGATACGGAATTTGTCGGTCATGATATGCTCTTCATCGCCGGCGGTATCGGACTTGCTCCGCTCCGCTCCGTCATCAACTACTGCCGCCACTACCGCGACCGCTACGGCAAGATAGATGTGGTTTACGGTTCGCGCAGTATGCAGGACCTCGTGGATTACAAAGAGATAATCGACGAATGGGCAAAAGATGCGGGTGTTTCCGTGCATCTCACGATAGACCGCGAACAGCCCGAGTGGACCGGTCATGTCGGCTTTGTTCCGAACTATGTAAAGGAGCTCGGCTTCTCTACAGACAAGATAGCGATACTCTGCGGACCTCCGATAATGATAAAATTCACGCTCGCAGGACTTCAGGAGCTCGGATTTGACAAGACGCAGGTTTATACCACGCTGGAGCTCCGCATGAAATGCGGCATAGGCAAATGCGGCAGATGCAATGTCGGTGCAAAATATGTCTGCAAGGACGGACCGGTGTTCCGTTGCGATGAGCTGGACGAGCTTCCCAGTGAATATTGATGGAGGAAAAATAGCATGGAAAATATGATAGATATTTATTTATTCGGCAAGAAATACAGCGTGCCGGATAATCTGACCATAATGCGCGCGATGGAATATGCGGGCTATCAGCTCGTGCGCGGTTGCGGTTGCCGAAACGGATTCTGCGGCGCATGCGCCACGATTTACCGCATCAAGGGCGAGCGCGAGCTGAAAACCTGCCTCGCCTGCCAAACCAAGGTGGAAAACAATATGTATGTTGCCACTCTGCCTTTCTTCCCGCTTGTAAAGCAGGTTTACGATATTGAGAAGATAAAGCCAACAGAGCAGATAATGATGCAGCTTTATCCCGAGATATATGCCTGCATAGGTTGTAATGCGTGCACAAAAAGCTGTACGCAGGGACTCAATGTCATGCAGTATATCGCATATGCTCAGCGCGGCGAATTTGATAAATGCGCCGAGGAATCCTTTGACTGCGTGATGTGCGGAGTGTGCTCCTCACGTTGTCCTGCCGGTATATCCCATCCGCAGGTGGCTATGCTCGCCCGCAGACTGAACGGCAAATATCTCGCGCCGAAATCCGAGCATCTCGAAAACAGAGTGAAAGAGATAAAGGACGGCACCTTCACCGAGCTTATCGAAGCGCTCATGGGCAAGCCGATAGAGGAAATGAAGGAACTCTACAACAACAGAGATATAGAGAAATAAGGAGGGCAGGGAAATGTATTCAAAGGAATTTCAGAAATCTCTTGCCGCTGTCGAAGCCGCAAGAAAAGAAAATATCGCATATGAGCCTGCCCGCATGACAGCAGATGAGAAAGATGCGCTCCTCGCGGCTTATCATCCCGACTATAAGAAGAGCGAATTTGCAACTCTCAGAATCGGTGCAAATAAGGGCGAGGCTGTTCCGCATGAGCTTTGCGAAATGCTGGAGGCGCACAGCCGCATAAAGGCGAGTGACATAGACCTCTCGGATATCGCATATGATGTCGATGTACTCATCATCGGCGGCGGCGGCGCAGGTGCTTCCGCGGCAATAGAGGCGGATAATGCCGGCGCAAAGGCGATGATTGTCACAAAGCTGCGCATAGGCGATGCCAATACGATGATGGCAGAGGGCGGAATTCAGGCGGCTGATAAGCCCAATGATTCTCCCGCTATCCATTTTGTCGATGCTTTCGGCGGCGGTCACTATGCGGCAAAGCGCGAACTGCTCGCAAAGCTCGTTTGCGATGCGCCGGAGGCTATAGAATGGCTCAACGATCTCGGCGTGGAATTTGACAAGGCGCCCGACGGCACAATGATAACAACTCACGGCGGCGGTACCTCGCGCAAGCGTATGCATGCGGCAAAGGACTATTCCGGTGCCGAGATAATGAGAACACTGCGCGACGAGGTGCTCAACCGTAATATTCCCGTTGTTGATTTCACGGCGGCAATAGAGCTTATACTCGATGAAAACGGCAAGGCGGCAGGTGCGGTTCTCATGAATATGGAAACGCATGAGCTGATGGTTGCCCGCGCAAAGACGGTCATCATCGCGACAGGCGGCGCAGGAAGAATGCATTATCAGGGCTTCCCGACATCGAACCATTACGGCGCTACAGCCGACGGACTTGTTCTCGGCTATCGCGTAGGCGCAAAATTGCTCTATGCCGATACGCTCCAGTATCATCCGACAGGCGCGGCTTATCCCGAGCAGATTTTCGGCGCGCTCGTAACGGAAAAGGTGCGTTCGCTCGGTGCGAAGCTCGTAAACCGCGACGGCAAGGTATTTATGCACCCGCTTGAGACGCGCGATGTTGCGGCGGCTTCCATAATCCGCGAATGCTCCGACCGCGGCGAAGGTGTCAATACAGGCAGCGGCGAGGCTGTTTGGCTCGATACGCCGATGATAGAAGCTATCGGCGGCGAAGGCACGATAGAACGCAGAATCCCTGCGATGATGCGTATGTTTGCAAGCTACGGCATAGATATCCGCAAGGAGCCGATACTTGTTTATCCCACGCTCCATTATCAGAACGGCGGTCTCGATATCAATGTAAACGGCATGACCACAAATGTGGAAAATCTCTATGTTGCGGGCGAGGCTGTAGGCGGAATCCACGGGCGCAACCGTCTGATGGGAAATTCTCTGCTTGATATTATCGTTTTCGGCAGAAGTGCCGGCAAGAATGCGGCTGAGCAGTCAAAGAGCGTAAAGGTCGGAAAGCTCACGCTTGAGCATATAGCAAAATTTGATGCGGAAAGAGAAGCCGCAGGCATCGAAACAGAAGCTGTTTCGCCGAAGCTTCTTCCCGATTACCGCAGAAAACAAAACTAAAGAAGGTGTTTTATAATGGTAGATTTACTTGAGGCTTTGACAATATTCTGTTTCGGTCTTTCATGGCCTATTTCGATAAGAAAGTCACTCATTTCACGCACGGCAAAGGGAAAAAGCCTTTTCTTTGAGGTTTTCCTGCTCATAGGCTATGCATGCGGTATCGCAAGAAAGATTATACAGACAGTAGGCGGAGCCTCCGGCTTCCTCTTCTATCTCAGCTTCTTCTTCTATGTGCTCAATTTCATAGAAATTTCTATAGATGTTGCGCTCTATTTCAGAAATAAGAAGCTCGATGAGCTTGCCGATGCACAGGCAAAATAAGAGAATATAAAATGAAAGGCAGGCGTTTTTTGCCTGCCTTTTTGCATGTGAAACGGAATTTTATACTTATGTATAAAATTCAAAATCCCCTGATGGCACAAGGCTTTCGAGGGATTTTGTCATGTGCGGCTTTTTCTTGCCGGCTTGACATTTATATCCGGCTTGATTACATCCTCAATCTTTCCGTTCTGCATTTCAAACAGCTTTATATTTTCCCGTATGAGTACGAGAATTTGCTTATTGGCAGAGCGCCCCTCATACTCCGAGATAAATCTTATTTTATTTAGCATTTCTTCCTCGATCCTTATGGAAAAACATTTGACAGACAAAATATCACCCCAAAGCAAATTATTCTATGCCTATTTTATCATGAAATTGAGCTGCGATGTTGTAAATGGATATACGGTATATTCGGAAAATTTTTATGAGCCGAAAAATCATATGGCAGAGAACAGTTGATTTTTCATGAATCGGAGTATTTTATACTCATGTATAAAAATAAAAAATCCCCCGATGGCACAAGGCTTTCGGGGGATTTTTAGCCTTCTCCCACAGGAGAAGGCTTGCTAAAACTTTTGGCACAAGGCTTTCGGGGGGTTCTATTCTGTTTTCTTATTGTCTTATTGTGATGCCGAGTTCGCGCTCGATAGAGGAGAGGATTTTCTTTGCCGCCTTATCGGCTTCCTCGACAGTGAGAGTACGGTCGGGAGCGCGGAGCGAAACGGAGAACGAAACGCTCTTCTTGCCTGCGGGAAGCTGTGCGCCCTTGTATACATCAAAGAGCTTGATATCTTCGATAAGCTTTACGCCGCTCGCGCGCATGACATCCTCAATCGTGCCGACTTCGATATCCTCATCGCAAACGAACGAGAAATCTCTTGTCGTGGCGGGGAATTTCGGAATAGGATGATATTTGCAGGTCTTTCTTGCATGAGCGAATATTTCGGCGAAATCAAGCTCCGCGAGCATTACCGGAGCATCAAATCCGTAATTATCCTTTGCGATTATCGGATGAAGCTCGCCGAATGTTCCGAGGAGAGTGCCGTCGGAAGCATAGATATCGGCACATCTGCCGGGATGGAATGTCGGCTCATTTGTATTTGCCTTGCAGGAAGCGTTTTCTATTCCCGCAAATTTGAGTATGCCCTCGCAGATGCCTTTCATTCTGTAGAAATCGCCGGCATTATAGAGACCGATGCTTATCTTCACTCTTTCATCGGGGAGAACTCCCTCAAGTCCGTGAATATTTGTAACTATACCCTCGCGCGGGATAAATACCTTTGCAAGCTCATAGAAAGCGACTTTTTCCGCGCTCTTGTTCTTGCAGTTCAGCTCAAGAATGGAGAGCATGGATGGCAGAGCCACTGTGCGCATGGTTTTTGTATCTTCGCCGAAAGGATTCATTATCTCAACGGATTTTCTGCGCGGGTCGTCTGCGGCAAGTCCTATCTTATCATAGAGCTTAGCCGACATAAAGGAATATGTCCATATTTCCCAGAGACCGAAGCCGCAAAGGAGATTATTGAGTTCCTTTTTGAATTTCTGCTCTTCGGTAAGACCGCCGACGAGCATGGGAACGGTCATCGTGCCGGATTCTATCTCATTATATCCGTAGATACGGACGATTTCCTCCGCCACATCGTTCATCATGCGGACATCGTCGCGATAGGAGGGAACCGTTATCGTATTGCCCTCTACCTTGAAATCAAGCTTTTCGAGTATCTTTACCATTTCTTCTCTCGTGATATTGATACCGAGGAAGCGGTTCATTCTTTCCGGCTCGAATTTTACCGTGGCGATTTCTTTTTTATGAGGATAAACATCTATCATTCCGTTTACGACCTCACCCGCGCCGAGCATTGTCACAAGCTCGCAGGCACGCTCGAGAGCGGTGACTGTCTGCTCGCAGTCGAGCCCCTTTTCAAAGCGTGCGGAGCTTTCCGTGCGCATACCGAGTTTTTTTGCCGTTACCCGGACAGAGCTGCCGAGGAAAGCGGCGGATTCGAAAACGACTGTGCTTGTGTCATCTTCTATCTCGCTGTTTGCGCCGCCCATTACGCCTGCTATGGCGACGGGACGCACGCTGTCCGCAATCACGAGCATATCGGAAGTAAGCTCATGCTTATTGTCATCGAGAGTGATAAATTCTTCCTTGTCGCCGGCGGTGCGCACGTCTATTTTCTTGCCTGTGAGGCAGGAATAATCAAACGCGTGCATGGGCTGACCGTATTCGAGCATTACATAGTTTGTGATATCTACGATATTATTTATCGGGCGGACGCCGCTTGCGCGCAGACGCATTCTCAGCCAGAGCGGAGAGGGCGCAATCTTAACATTCTTTATTACGCGCGCGCTGTAGCGCATGCACTTTTTTGTATCGGAGATGGAAACATCGAGATAGTTCTTTATGTCGTCGCCGGACTCGACCACCTTCGGTGCGGGAAGCGTGAGATGGCGGTCAAAGCTTGCCGCGCTCTCTCTTGCAAGACCGATGACGGAGAGGCAATCGGGGCGGTTCGGCGTTATCTCAAATTCCACCGCCGTATCGCGCATGCCGAGAACATCGCATATGTCGTCACCCGGGGCAAAGGTTCTGCCATCGAGATTTTCGTCATTGAGTATGAGAATGCCGTCTGTAGCGGCAAAGGGCATATCGTGAGTGGTGAGCCCCAGCTCCTCGATAGAGCAGAACATACCCTCGGAAATAACGCCGCGGAGCTTGCCTGTCTTTATCTCAACGCCGTGTGCGAGCTTGGCTACAGTTTTCTCTCCCTCGGGGGAGACGGCAACGGGAACATAAGCGCCCTCGAAAACATTTTTTGCAGCCGTTACAATCTGAATGGTGCGGTTGCCGATATCAACCTGACAGATGACGAGACGCTCTGCATCGGGATGCTGCTCAATCTTCTTAATCAGACCTACGCGGACATTTTCTATCTCCTCGCCGAGAAGCTCATAGCCCTCTACCTTGGAGCCTGTATCGGTCATTCTGTCGCAATATTTCTTTATATCTATATCCGAGCAATCAACAAAGTCGGAAAGCCATTTCATTGATAAAATCATATCTTTTTACCTACCTTTCTCTCAGAACTGGCTGAGGAAGCGCATATCGTTGTCGTAGAGGAGGCGGAGGTCATCCATGCCGTAGCGGCACATGGTGATTCTCTCTATGCCCATGCCGAAGGCAAAGCCGGAATAAACCTCGGGGTCTATGCCGCAGTTTGAGAGCACGAAAGGATGAACCATGCCTGCGCCGAGTATCTCTATCCAACCCTCGCCTTTGCACACGCGGCAGCCCTTTCCGCCGCATACGAAGCAGGAAACATCAACTTCAGCCGAAGGCTCTGTGAAAGGGAAGTGATGCGGACGGAAACGGATTTTTGTCTCCGGACCGAACATTTTCTGCGCGAAAAGCTCAAGCGTAGCCTTGAGGTCGCCCATCGTTATGCCCTTGTCTACGACAAGCCCCTCCATCTGATGGAAGATAGGCGAATGTGTAGCATCTGCGGGGTCGGCGCGATAAACCCTGCCCGGAGAGATGATACGTATCGGCGGCTTGCTCTGCTCCATGGCACGAACCTGAACAGGCGATGTCTGCGAGCGCAGCAGTATATTATCCGTGATATAGAATGTATCCTGCGTATCTCTTGCAGGGTGGTTTTTCGGCAGATTGAGAGCCTCGAAATTGTAGTAGTCGTATTCTACCTCGGGTCCTTCCGCTATCGTGAAGCCCATGCCGATAAATACATCGCGCATCAGTTCCTCTGTCTGCGCAAGGGGATGGCGGCGACCGAAATCAGCTGAGGGTGTTCCGGGGACGGTGACATCGAGCTTTTCGGACGCAAGCTTTGCGCGAAGAGCCGCGTTTTTCAGCTCGTCTGCTCTCTTTGCTATGCGCTCCTCTATATATGTGCGCACTTCGTTTGCGAGACCGCCTATTACGGGGCGCTCCTCAGCGGAGAGCGAACCCATCTGGCGGAGCACAGCTGTCAGCTCGCCTTTTTTTCCGAGATATTTGATACGGATGCTCTCCGCATCGGCACCGGAATCAAGCTCGCCTTCTGCTCTTTTTCTTATTTCTTCAAGCAGCTTTCTCATTTTGTATTCCTCCGATTATGATGATTGTTTTAATTGAAATATGCCGAGAAAATAAAAATCCCCGCCCCGAAAAAGGGACGGAGATAAAATTCCGCGGTACCACCCGAATTCCCGCATATGCGGGCACTCTGCGGCTCATAACGCGAGCCATGCGTCTGCCGCTACTTTGTTTCACGGCAAAAGCTCCAAAGTGAAAGGCAGTCTGCTCATATGCAAACCTGCTTTCAGCCGATGACAGGTCTCTCTTTTCTGCATATATAGCGGGCAAACGCCGCTTTTTCACAGCATTTTTCTTATACGATATATATAATATCACAGTTTCTCCTTTTTTGCAAGAGGAAAATCCGATAATTTTTGTTTTTTTATGCGCATGGGAGTTTTTTGCGGAAAATTTCTTTGTGAAAATCGGATAAAATCTTGCAATTAAATGAAGTATAGTGTATAATTTAAGAAAAAGCTCTGTTTTTTCTATTTCGGGATGAAAAGGAGAATGAAAAATGAAAATCAAAGAATTTATGGATGAAAACTTTCTGCTTGATTCGGATGTGGCTCAGCTGCTCTATCACAACTATGCCGAGCAGATGCCGATAATCGACTATCATTGTCATGTCAGCCCGGGGGAGATAGCAGAGGACAAGAGATATGAAAATATCACTCAGCTCTGGCTCTACGGTGATCACTACAAATGGAGAGCGATGCGCGCCTGCGGTATCGCCGAGCGCCTGATAACGGGCGATGCCTCCGACTATGATAAGTTCCGCGCATATGCGAGCGCAATGCCGAATCTCATCGGTAATCCGCTCTACCACTGGACTCACCTCGAGCTTCAGCGCTATTTCGGTTACTGCGGCGTGCTTTCGCCCGATACCTGCGACGAGGTATGGCAGCTCACCTGCGACAAGCTCGAGGAACCCTCCATGAGCGCGCGCGGCATCATAAAGAAATCAAATGTCAAGCTTATCTGCACGACGGACGACCCTGCGGACAATCTTGAGTATCATATCGCTCTGCGCAGTGATACGAGTTTTGAAACTCAGGTGATTCCCGCGTTCCGCCCCGATAAATGCATGAATATTACGGCGCCCGATTTCGCAAATTATATAAAGCATCTCTCCGAGGTTGCCGGAGACGAAATAAAGGATTTTGTTTCGCTCTGCGACGTCCTCTCGAAGAGAATAGCGCTTTTCAAGGCGCTTGGCTGCCGCACGGCTGACCACGGTTTTGACAATTATGTCACATTCGACAGCACAAAAACAGCCGGACAGGCTGTCGCCATTGCCGATGTGGTATTCAAGCGCGCACTTGCGGGCGAGAGCGTAGGCGAAGAGATGGCTGCAATATACAAGAGTGCGCTCATCCGCTTCTTCGGCAAGGAATATGTCAGAAACGGCTGGGTAATGCAGATCCATTTCGGTACGCTTCGCCGTGCAAACAGCGTTATGACAAAAGCACTCGGCGCCGATATGGGCTACGATATGATTCACGGCAAAAACTGCATTGCAGACCTTGCCGCCATGCTTGACGCGCTCAATACCGAGGGCGCACTTCCGAAGACCGTGCTCTATTCGCTCAATCCGACCGACAATGCCGCGCTTGCAACGCTCGTCGGCACATTCAACTACACGAGCGAGGAATCCGAGGGCTTTGACTGGTGCATGCCGAAAATGCAGCACGGAAGCGCATGGTGGTTCAATGACAATATCGCAGGAATGCGTGCCCAGATGGAAAATCTCGCAAATCTTTCCGCCTTCGGCAAGTTTATCGGTATGCTGACTGATTCGCGCAGCTTCCTTTCATATACGCGCCATGAATATTTCAGGAGAATACTTTGCTCCGTTATCGGCGGCTATGTGGAGCGCGGCGAATATCCGCTCGATATAGAGCGGCTCGCGCAGATGGTCTGCGATATATGCTATAACAATACGAAGGACTTCTTCGGATTTACGATACTTTGATAAAATAAAAGAAAAAAGAGGAATATAAAAAATGTCAGAATGTACACATGATTGTTCAACCTGCTCCGCTTCCTGCGGATCGAGAAAGCCGCAGTTTGAGGCGGTAAATCAGTACAGCCGTGTAGGCAAGCTTATAGGCGTCGTTTCCGGCAAGGGCGGCGTAGGCAAATCCATGGTCAGCAGTCTGCTCGCTACAGAGCTTCGCCGCAGAGAGCTTTCCGTCGGTATACTTGATGCCGATATCACAGGTCCCTCCATTCCGAAGGCTTTCGGACTGAGGGGTAACTGCGAGGCGGCACCGCTCGGCGGCATTATGCCCATGACCACAAAAACAGGCATCGAGGTCATCAGCCTGAATTTGCTCCTTGAGGATGCCTCCGCTCCCGTTGTATGGAGAGGTCCCGTCATTGCGGGTACTGTAAAGCAGTTCTGGACGGACGCCGTTTGGGGAAGCCTTGACTATATGATAGTGGACTGCCCTCCCGGCACAGGCGATGTTCCGCTCACGGTTTTCCAGTCGCTCCCGCTGGACGGAATCATCATAGTGACAAGCCCGCAGGAGCTTGTCAGCATGATAGTAGGCAAGGCTGTCCGCATGGCAAAGCTTATGAATATACCGATAATCGGCGTGGTGGAAAATATGAGCTATGTCAAGTGCCCCGATTGCGGCAAGGAGCTTCATATTTTCGGCGATAGTCACGTTGAAGAGGTGGCAAAGGAATACGATATTCCCGTTCTTGCGAAGATGCCGATAGACCCTGCGCTCGCAAACCTTTGCGACAAGGGTGCAATCGAGCTTTTTGAGGGAGATGCCATAGCTCCCGTGGCAGACGCCGTAGAGGCGACGCCCTGCCGCGTGCGCGATGAAGAAGAAACGGAAGAATGAGCAGAAAAAAGGTTCTTTTCGTCTGTGTGGCAAATACCTGCCGCTCCGCCATGGCGGAGTACATACTGAAGGATATGGCGGGCGATCGCTTTGATGCGTCATCAGCCGGGCTGAATGCCTTTGTCGGCGATACGATGGAGCCTTATGCCATACGTATTCTTGACCGCAGGCTCGCGGGAAATCTGCACAGACTTCACCGCGCCCGCCAGCTTTCGGGATATCTCATGGAGGAGGCGGATATCGTAGTCGCCATGCGCGAGGATTATGCGCGCGTGATCAGGGAATCGTATCCCGAGTTTGCCGACAAGGTAGTCTCACTCGGAGAGATAAATATGCCGCTTTTTTCGGGTGACGAGGCTATGGAGCAGTGCTACGACGCGATAAAGGCGGGAATAACGGAGTTGCTTTTAAGTGAAAAAGATTGATATCCGCCGTTTTTCGGCGGAAAATGCCTCTCGCATTGCCGAAATCGAAGCGCAGTGCTTCGGGCAGAATGCGTGGAGTAAATTTGCCGTGCTTGACGCGGCATCACGAGAGGATTTCATCATCCTCTGCGCCTTCGACGGAGAAAAATGCGTGGGATATGCCGACGCATTTTTCGTGCTTGACGAGATGGATATCTGCAATATCGCTGTTGACGCGGAGTACCGCAGGAAAGGGGTCGGAAGTATACTGCTCTCCGCTCTGCTCGGCTGGGCAAGCGAAAACGGCATAAGGAGCGCGACGCTCGATGTGCGCCCATCAAATGCCGCCGCGAAAGGTCTCTATGAAAAGCACGGCTTTATGAAGATCGGTACACGGCGCGATTTCTATAAATATCCGCACGAAGATGCTGAAATCTATGAGGCAAATCTATCGGAAATAAGCAAATAATACTTTTGTATAAAACTCAAAACCCTTGCAGAAAGGACATTTTTGTGAAAATACTCGGAATAGAAAGCTCATGCGACGAGACAGCGGCTGCAGTCCTCTCGTGTGGCGAAAGGTTTGAGATACTTTCAAATATAGTGGCATCGCAGATAGAGGTGCACGCGCGCTTCGGCGGCGTTGTGCCCGAGATAGCAAGCCGAGCGCATTGCGAATCAATCTCGAAGATAACATACGATGCGCTCGCCTGCGCGGGCGTTTCCATGGCTGAGATAGATGCTGTAGCCGTCACGGCAAGCCCGGGGCTTATCGGCGCGCTTCTCGTGGGCGTAAACTTTGCAAAGTCGCTTGCTTATGCCAACGGCAAGCCGCTCGTCGCCGTGAACCATATAAAAGGTCATATCGCGGCAAACTACCTCTGCCCGCCGGAGCTTATGCCGCCGTATCTTGCCTTTGTGGCGTCGGGCGGTCATACCTCGATAGCCATCGTGCATGATTATAATAATATAGAAGAAATCGGCGGCACGCGCGACGATGCGATGGGCGAATGCTTTGATAAGGTTGCCCGCGTGCTCGGTATGCCGTATCCGGGTGGTGCCGCGATAGACAGGCTCGCCTACGAGGGCAAGCCGACTCTGAAATTGCCGAGTGCCGCGATACATGACGAAACGCTCGATTTTTCCTTCTCGGGAATAAAGACGGCAGTGCTGAATTATCTCAATTCCGCCTCACAAAAAGGAGAAGAGATATGCCGCGAGGATGTGGCGGCAAGCTTCGTTTCGGCGGCGGTAAATTCTGCCGTAATCAAGCTCGATATGGCACTTGAGCGCCATCCGGAGCTTCATGCGCTCGCACTTGCAGGCGGCGTCGCCGCCAACTCTCATTTGCGTGCGGCGCTTTCGGAGCTTTGCAAAAAGAGAGGAATAGTCTTCCACTATCCCGAGGTGAAATACTGCGGCGATAACGCGGCTATGATAGCCGCAGCCGGATATTTTGAGTATCTTGCGGGGAACTTTTCCGATACTTCGCTCAATGCGAGCGCGTTTTTCACAATATAAAAAGCGAAATAAGCGAAACTTTTTCATTTGTCAAGAGCTTTGCGGGAGAAAAATGAAAATCGGCAAAATATAGAATTTTTATATGGCAATTTGTGCGTAATTTTATTTGATACATCTGTATAAAAATCCAAAAATTGGCTTTTTATGCGCGGATAAGTTTTCCACAGGCTGTGGATTGCGTTGTTAATAAATCCGAGGCAAAAATGGAAAAAACGGCTTGTACAGCCGATTTTTCCCAAAATGCTGTGGAAAAACCTGTGGAATTTGTGGAGAAGTCGGGTGGTTTTTCCCGAAAACTCCTTGTGGAAAACTCATTTTCCGCGGGATAACCTATCAGCTTGCCCAAAGCATCGGATTTTTATTCACAATTTTGTAATTTTTAATTTTATTCTAATAATTATAGGTATCACGGAGGAAACGGTCTTGAAATTCAGGCTTCTTTTCGGCAGTTCGGTCATAAATCTGCCCGGCGAAACGGCAAATCATATTGAAAAAGCATCGGGCGATGAGCTCCGCGTGCTCATTGCTGTTGCGGGCGGCGCCGGCACCTCCTCGAAAGAGATAGCCGATGCGCTCGGCATGCCCGAGGCGGAGGCAGAGGCGGCGATTTCCTACTGGCGCGGTACCGGTGTGCTTGAAATTTACGCTGACGACGATAAAAATCCGGCCGAAAACCGCAACCGTCGGGTGCGTAAGAGCGAAAAATCGGAGAAGCCCGACGAACCGTCTGCGCAGGCATACAGCGGCGAGGATGTAGAGAGGATTTTCGCCGAAAACGGCAGGCTGAAAGAGACTGCGGAGATGTCGCAGACATTGCTCGGAAAGGGAAGCCTCACTCCCGCCGAGACCAAGATAATTGTTTATCTCTCCGACCATCTGCGGCTCGATAACGAGTTCATCCTGCTTCTCATTTCATATTGCGTGAAGATAGGCAAAGACTCGCTCCGCTACATAGAGCAGACGGCGATAGGTCTCTACGACAAGGGGATAAGCACAGTCGCCGCGCTCGAGGAATATATCAAGCGCGAGGACGAGAAGCGTTCGCTTGAATATAAAGTGCGCACACTCTTCGGAATAGGCGAGCGCGCACTGATAAAAACCGAAAAAGAATGCCTTGAAAACTGGGTGAAGCTCGGCATTTCGTTTGAGCTTATCGAATACGGCTATGAAAAGATGATGAAAAGCCCGAAAGTGACGCGCCCTTCATTTTCATATGAAAACAAAATGCTCGCGGATTGGGCAGCGGCAGGGCTGAAAACGCCTGAGGCTGTCGCCGAATACGAAAAGAGCGATAAGAAAAAGCCCGCAGGAAAGAGCGAAGCGGGCTTTGACCTCGATGAATTTTTCAATCTTGCCGCATCGCGCGGCGCGGGAGGGGATAATAAATGAGCTATAACAAGGCGAATTTCAAGCGAATTTCCGAGGAATATATGACAAAAAATCTGCGAGCCAAAGAGGATGCGGAGCGCAGAAAAAAGGTACTTCATGCGAGGTTTCCCGAGATAGCGGGCATAGATAATGAGCTCGCAATGACGGGGCTCAAGCTGATGCAGGCGGCAAAGGGTGATCCCGCGACGCTTCACGAGCGCATAGATGAGCTGAAAAGGGGTAATGAGGAATTGCTTTCTGCCCGCCGCGATATCCTGCTCTCAAAGGGCGTGCCGGAGGATTACAGCGATGTACACTATGAATGCCCCGATTGCATGGATACGGGTATGATAAACGGCGTGATGTGCAAATGCATGAGGCGTGCGCTTGTCCTTGCGGGATATGAAAGCTCCGGTATCGGCAATCTCATCGTCAAGCAGAGCTTTGATAATTTCGATCTCAGCTATTACAGCGGCGACGAACGCAGAAATATGGAGCGTGCGCTTGAAAAGGCGAAGAGTTTCGCCGTAAATTTCGGAGAGGAAAAGGCAAGAAATCTGCTTTTCATGGGAACTACGGGGCTTGGCAAGACGCATCTTTCCAGCGCGATAGCTAAGACTGTTATCGACCGCGGTTATGATGTCGTCTACGAAACGGCAAACAATATTTTCAACGATTTCGAATATGAGCGCTTCGGCAGAGGATATCAGGCGCAGGGAAGCGAATCGAGAACGGCACGATATTTCGATTGCGAGCTACTGATAATCGATGACCTCGGAACAGAGGTATCAAATCAGTTTACCGTGGCTACGCTCTATAATCTGCTCAATGCCCGCCTGATAGGCGAGAAGAGCATGATAATCAGCACCAACATCAAAAAGGAAGAGCTTTTCTCGCGCTATGCCGACCGCATAACCTCGCGCATCTTCGGCGAATTTGAGCTGATACTTTTCTCGGGAAAGGATATCAGAAGTCAGAAGCTGGCAAGGGGAGAAAGATAATTATACACCTGTATAAAAATCCGAAAAGGACTGCCGCAGCAGTCCTTTTCGGATTTTTATATTTATTGCTTTATTGCAATTTGACTAACTCCTGAAGCTTTGCATATAGGTCGGCTATTTCAAATGAAAGCGGTTTCGAGACGCCGCCCGGCTTCAGAATATGCTCGCCGTATTCACGGAGCATATTTACTGTCTCTGCATCCATCTGCTGCCATGCATCGGAATTGAAAATAATTACGAGAGGGGAGATTACGCCGAATAACTCGGTGTTTGTAAATGATGTGAAATCAGACTGAATATCCCATGAGTACATATCCATGACTATATCGAGGTCTCTTCGCTTCTCAAAACGGTAGGAATCTTTAGCAGTATCGGAAAGCTTGGCAGGGTCAGACATATGCAAAAAGATGTTCCGCAAAGCCTTTTTCTGATAGGATTCTACGCACCGCTGAGCATCCTGATACTGCCTGCGGGAATATATGCAAAAACAAACCGACGCTACGAGCAGAATCGCAAGCGCAACCACGACGATGACAAAGAGGGATTTTGAAACGGTTTTCTTATTTCCCATAAGATATACCTCAAAAATGAATGTTTATATAATAATTATACCATAAAATATAATATTTGTCAACGGTATATTTTATGCCGTTTTTGTAGAAATATATTCATTCGGAAATCAAAAACGGAACATATGGGTTGGTTCGACTTTTTGTATAGAGAACTCCGGCAAAGGAGGAATTCTCTATACAAAAATCCGAAGCGAAATTCGCTTCGGACTCTTTTTTATGAAAAGACTTTTTTTGCTTTAAGTACATTTGCAAGCTCGCCCGCCGTGCCGCAAAAGATGCTTCTGATACGCGGCAGGAGCAGAAAATCATCGGGGCGGAGCAGAGAAACGCTTTTATCGAAGCTTGCGGCACCGCTTTTTTCGAGGATTTCTCCGACAAACTGCGAGCAGAAATAATATCCTCTGCGGCGGTGCTCTATTCCGAAGCGGCAGGCGATGCAGCCGAGCAGGCTGTATCGGAAAAGAGAATGGCTTTTCATCATGCGCCGTACTCTCATACGCGCCCTCTCTGCGGCTCTCTCCGAGACCTCAAGACAAACAAGCTTGCAAAGCGATTCACCATGCGAACCGAGAAAGCCGCTGTAGGGGCTCTCCGTGGTGAGCCCGCCCGGGAGAGGGAAGCGCTCGCGGAGCCTTGAAAAGCTGTAGAAAATCTCCGGCTCATCATCAAAAGCTATTGCGACATGAGTATACGTCGCCCTCGTGAAAAGCCCGATTATACGTGACGGCACCGATTTTGTTTTTGTGAGAAGAATATAGATATGCTTCATCGGCATCACTTGCCGGTGTCGCTCTGCGCCCGTATTTCGCTCAAGCTTTTTGCCTTTGTATGCACGATGGGCGACCATTCGACCTTTTTGAAAAGCGCCTGCACATTTATCGGGATATATGTGAGCATGAAGATGGGGAAGGTGAAGGTATAGAGAATCTTCTTTATCGCGCTTGTATGAATTTTTTTCCACTCTGTAACGGTGGTTATCGCGCCGAGCGTCCAGAGGAGCAGATAGGTATTTACAAGCGTTTGCAGAATAGAGCGCACGGCTACCATTTCATCGGCACCCTTCAGTCCGCCGGCGATAATGAAAACGCTGTTTACGATAAGGCTCGTGAGTGTGATAACGACGGCGGGGAATATCGCCATGAACATATCATAGCAGGCAAAGCCGCGATGGCGGAAGATACCGCAGAAAAGGTCTTTTCCGTAGTGGCGGAGCACCTGCAGAAAGCCCTTGGACCAGCGCAGACGCTGGCGCCATGACTGCCGGAAGCTCGTCGGCTGTTCATCAAAAAGCATTGCCTTTTCGCAGTAGCCGATTCTTTCCTTGTCGATGATGGTTTTTATTGTAAATTCAAGGTCCTCGGTGAGCAGGAAAAATTTCCAGCCGCCGTTATTTTCAAGTATCTCACGGCTGAACATAAAGCCTGTTCCGCCGATGGAGCTACTTGTGCCGAGGCACATACGTGAGCGGTTAAGATACTGCGATTCACGCAGAAACCAGAGCCCGTAGCCTGCGGAGATCCAGTTGTCGCCGTAGTTTTTTGAGTTGCGGTAGCCCGTCACTATGCTGTAGCCCTGTGAGAATGTCTTATTCATCTCGGCGATGTAGTTTTCATCGAGGACATTGTCCGCATCAAAGATGAAATAGCCGTCAAAGGAGTCCCAGCCATAGTCCGCATTTATGCGGTCGAGCAGATATTCCATGGCATAGCCCTTGCTGACGCGCTCCTTATTGAAACGCTCGTACACAGCGGCGCCGAGGCTTCTCGCTATCTCGGCTGTCTTATCGGTGCAGTTGTCGGCAACGACAAAAACATTTACAAGAGAACTGTCATATTTCTGATCCTTTATGCTCTCGATGAGATTTCCTATTACTACCTCCTCATTGCGCGCGGCAATGAGAACGGCATACTTATGGTCGGTGACGGGAGCCTTGCTCTTCTTCTTTGCGAAAAGCCACGGTACTATCACATAGAAAAACTGATAGCAGTAGCACAGGGTGAAAATTATCGCTATGATATAGTTTATATAGCTTAAAGTTTCCATTTTCTTGTCCTTTATTATTTGCCTCGGGAGGCACACGGAAATGTTCCTCCTTTTCGGCTTTATTTTTATTGTTTACCCGAAGAAAAGAGCTTTAGTCAGCGCTTTCCGTGTTTTCGTTTTCTGCGATAAATGCCAGTATTTCGGCTACCAATCCGTCATAATCTATATCGAGGATTTTTGCCGTTTCACGGTTGAAGGGAACAAAGACGGATCTCAGTCTTTCTCTGGAAGGGTGCGTTTCAAGTTTGATATATGCGTTAATATCCACCCTTGCGATAGGGTCTTTACCTTCCTTTTCGTCTTCTTCTGTTGCGTATATCAGCGAGGAATTATATTTTTTTGCATCGGGATTTTCGATGATATAATCGATGATAGCCATCATGGAAAGTTTCTCTGAGGGAACATTTACCGAGAGATTTCTGCCGATGCTTTTGAAGTAGTCCTGATCGCTGTGATAATCGCCGCCCGGCGTACGGGCAACACCGTAAATATCACAGGTTATCATTATCTCGCGGCACTGATTTTCAACTATTTCTTCAGCCGAGAAGGCGGGTGCATCGGGAAATTCCTTGCCGTTGTAGAGCTTCTTTATTGCCGCTTGGGTTTTCACCATGTCGGAATAAATGGGGAGCGTTATGCTGTTGCCGTATCCGTCGATGCAGAAAGCGCTGTAGGCGGATTTCATGGAGAAGTCCACGTAGTCGAGCCCGTACATTTCTTTAAGCTCCGGCAGGTACACATCGCGCAGGATATCGTCGAGCCCGCTGTTTCTGAATGTTGCGGAGACAAAACCTGCGGAACATGCGTAGACCTCGCAGGATTTGGAGAGAGAAATGAGCGCATCTTCTACGGTTGTCTTATTTTTCAGCTTTTCGATGAATCTTGCATCGTCCTCACTTATAAAGTCATAGTTGAAATAATTGCGCAGTGTAGAACCGAATACGGTATTTACTATTATAGCCGCATGGAACGAATTTGACAAGTAACCGTAGGTTGCATTATCGACGTCTTTTGTGTCTACAGAAGTATATGACTCTTCGTAACCGATATTTAAGTCGGTGTATTTTCTGTTTGATGCAATCTCCATGAGGCACCTGATATCGTCCTTATCCGTGATGAGATATACGCGGCGCTTTCCGTATTCGTTTTCGTTATCGAACATGATTACCTCGCGGCAGAAGCCGGAGGAAAGCTCAACGGGAGCTTTGCCCGAGCGCAGTATCATCGCGCTCATGATTATCAGGCAGACAAGAGCCACGCAGGCAAATGCGCGTATGCCCTTGAGCGCGCCGCGACGAACCCCGCGATACATTATCATATTGAGCACTATATTGCATGCAAAGCCTATGAGCGCAAGGAGCAGGCACGAGATTATGATGCCGCCCGCGTTTCTCGCGCTGTTGTCTGCGAGCAGACATGCGACGAGCGTCATTATTATAAATATGATAATGTATTTCACAGTCACCCTGATGCCGTTATATGTGAAGGCGTTGCCCGCGCGCTCACTCTTTAGGAAGATATTGAGTACAGAGGCGATTGTGATTATCACGGTCGCGCCGATGAGCACATAGAGCGAACCGAGGAATACTTTGCCGATTGACATATCCACAAGCGAGCCGAAGCGGGTATAGAGCGATATCGGCGAGGTATTGAGTATATCGAGCAGAGTGGATTTTGCTATGCGCCAGCCGAATGTCATCTCAAAGATATTGCGCAGGCAGAAGCTGAGCGTATACGGGATGAAAAGCACTATCAGCGAGAATGCGACATGCACGGCTGTATTTCCGCAGACGACGGCGGAAAATGTGAATACAGAGTAGTAGAGAATATAGAAAGCAAGCGTATAGACCGTTATCTTGAGCAGTTCCGCCATAAAGGAGGCATAAAGACTGCCGCAGTTACATGCGCCTATCACTGTGAAGATAAGCATCATTATAAGGAAAGGAACGGCAAAGAGAAGCAGCCCGAAGAGCGAATTTGAAAGGAAAAGCGCGTTTCTTGTGAGCGGGAGCTTATGCTCAAAATAGTTGCCTGCTTTGGTGTGCGTGTTTCTCCATGCGTATACGGAGGAGAGAAGTGCCGCCGCCACAGCCGCACATGTAAAGAGAATCTGGGCGGATTCGTCCTGCAGCATCCCGAGCAGCAGTTTGCCGCGCTCGATGCCCACCGTGTAGCCCATGCCGGCGAGCACGAATATCGGTATTATCAGCGCAAGGCAGGAATAGAGCAGGAAGGAAGCCCAGTTTGACCTTGCCTTGCATATAAGAAATCTGCCCGCGCCGGAAAGTGAAAAACGGGAATCAGTTTTTGTCGAGGATTTCTGTGAAATCATATCCTTTTTCCTCCATTTCCGATATAAATACTTCCTCCAGCGTCAGCGGGAGAATCTCATAAAATTTCGGTGAGAGCGAGAGCACCTTTGCCTCTATTTCCTCGGCGCTTCCTCTTGCGATGAGCGTTATCACGCTGCCCGCGCGACGGAAATCCACTAAGCGCAGCGGAGCGAAGCTCGTCACATCGATGTCGGAGCCGGTCACTACCATCTGAACCTTTGAAATGCCGCACTTCATATCGTCTATGTCGCTCTCGAAAAGTATGCCGCCGCGGTGGATAAGCCCTACATGGTCGCATAGGTCCTCCAGCTCGCGGAGATTGTGAGAGGCGATTATCGGCGTCATACCGCTTTCGGCGACCTCCTCGCATATCAGCTTTTTTGCGAACTGACGCATGACGGGATCGAGCCCGTCGAAGGTTTCATCGCAGAGCAGATAGCGCGGACGGCACGAAAGCCCGAGCAGAATATCCACCTGACGCTTCATTCCCTTGGAAAATGTGGAAAGCGAGCGCTTGCGCTCCACCCTGAACATCTCGCAGAGATTTTCATACCGCCTGGAATCAAATCTGTCATATATCGAGCGATAGAAGCGCATCATATCGTCGGTATTTGCCCCCGGGAGCTTGTATTCGTCATCCGAAATATAGAAAATTTCCTTTTTAACGGCGTTGTTTTCGAAAACGGGTCTGCCGTCAAAGAGTATATCGCCGCTGTCCGGCTTGAATATGCCTGCCATAACGCGCAGCAGGGTGCTTTTTCCGGCGCCGTTGCTTCCGATGAGTCCGTAGATGGAGCCGCTTCCTATAGTGGCGCTCACATCGCAAAGCGAGAGCACCTCGTCATATGATTTGGTTATGTTTTTTATTTCAATCATCGGCTTTTCCTCCTGCTATCTCTTCTGCGAGCGCAATTATGCGTTTGCGACTAACGCCCATGGAAACTGCTTTTTTCATTTCTTCTGCGAGTGCTTCAAGCTGCTTTTCCTCCTGCTTCGTCCGCAGTACAGCCACATCTCCGTTTACAAAGCGCCCTCTTCCCGGGACACTGTATAGTATGCCGCGGTGCTCCAGCTCGGAAAAAGCCTTCTGCACGGTATTCGGATTTACGGAAAGCTCCGCCGCGAGCACGCGAACCGAGGGGACAACTCCGTCCGCCTCCATCGCGCCGGATACCACAAGCCTTGTTATCCCGTCAACGAGCTGCTCGTATATCGGCATTCTCGAACGCGGGTCTATCTGTATCATAATGCCTTCCTCCTTAACTGTATTATTACTGTTAGTACAATTATATCACAAAACTATTGCTTTGTCAATAGTTTTGGCAAAATTTAATTTCTGTTGCTTGATTTTGGGAAAATATTTAATAATAATAATCATTACTGCTTGACAAATTAAGAAAAAGCTGTTATAATGAAGAAAAAACACGGGAGAAGATAAAATGAATATAACAAAAGACATAAAATACATCGGAGTAAATGACCACGAGGTTGACCTTTTTGAGGGGCAGTACCGCGTGCCGAACGGTATGGCTTATAATTCATATGTTATAATGGATAAGAAGATAGCCATAATGGACACGGTGGATGCCGCCTTTGCACACGAATGGCTTGATAATCTCGCCGAGGCACTCGGAGAGAGAAGCCCCGATTTTCTCATAGTTCAGCATATGGAGCCAGATCACTCGGCAAATATAGCGAATTTCCTCCGTGCCTATCCCGAGACTACCGTTGTGGCAAACGCGAAGGCTTTCGCCATGATAGACGCTTTCTTCGGCGAGGGACTCTGCAAAAATAAGCTCACAGTGGAAAACGGCGAGTCGCTTTCACTTGGCGAGCATACGCTGACGTTTGTTTTTGCGCCGATGGTGCACTGGCCTGAGGTCATGGTGACCTATGACAGCCGCGACAAGGTGCTTTTCTCGGCAGACGGCTTCGGCAAGTTCGGCGCACTTGACGCCGAGGAGCCATGGGCAGACGAAGCGAGGAGATATTATATAGGCATAGTCGGCAAATACGGCGCACAGGTTCAGGCACTTCTCAAAAAGGCGGGGACGCTCGATATAGATATCATTTGTCCGCTTCACGGTCCCGTGCTTTCGGATAACCTTTCATATTATATAGATCTCTACAATACATGGTCGTCCTACAGCGTTGAAACAGAGGGCGTATGTATTGCGTATACCTCGGTTTACGGCAATACGAAAAAGGCAGCTCTTCTGCTTGCCGATGAGCTCCGCGTAGGCGGATGCCCGAATGTTGCCGTTCATGACCTTGCGCGCGCAGATATGTCGGCGGCTGTTGCCGATGCTTTCCGTTATGGCAAACTTGTGCTTGCGACAACAACATATAATGCGGAGATTTTCCCGTTCATGCGTGAATTTATAAATCATCTTACGGAGCGCGGCTTCAAAAACCGCACTGTGGGACTTATTGAAAACGGTTCATGGGCACCGCTTGCCGCAAAGATAATGCGCGGTATGCTCGAGGGCTGCAAAAACATCACATGGCTTGACGGAGTTGTAACGGTGAAATCCGCCATGACCGAAGCGAACAGGGAAGAGATAGGAAAGATGGCAGGCGAGCTTTGCCGCGAGTATACGGCACTTTCTCCCGCGACGGCAAACAAAAACGATATGAGCGCGCTTTTCCGCATAGGCTATGGACTCTATGTCGTCACCTCAAATGACGGCAAGCATGACAATGGGCTTATTGTAAATACCGTGACGCAGGTTTCCGATAATCCGAACAGGATTGCCGTCAACATAAATAAGGCAAATTACTCATATCATGTGATAAAGCGCACCGGAATAATGAATGTAAACTGCCTGTCTACGGAAGCACCTTTTAAGGTTTTTGAGCAGTTCGGTTTCCGGAGCGGACGCAATGTAAATAAATTTGAGGGCTGCACACCCGCACGCGCGGACAACGGACTTGTCATATTGCCGCACTATATAAACGCGGCTTTCTCGCTAAAGGTTGAGGACTATGTTGACCTCGGCTCACACGGAATGTTTATCTGCTCTGTGACGGAGGCACGCGTGATGAGTGATAAGCCTACCATGACATACGATTACTACCACAAAAATGTGAAGCCCAAGCCCGAAACGGCAGGAAAGAAGGGATACGTCTGCAAGGTCTGCGGATATGTCTACGAGGGCGAGGAGCTTCCCGCAGACTATATCTGCCCGCTTTGCAAGCATGGTGCAGCTGATTTCGAGCCGATAAAGTAATATAAATAGTGAAAAGCAAATCCCTCGGCATCGCCGAGGGATTTCGGTCTGTCGAAAAATTCTAAATTCAAAAAGTAGTTTTGCTAATGTGCAGAAATAGCAAAAAAGAAAGCCTTCCCCAGTGGGGGAAGGTGGCAGCCGTAGGCTGACGGATGAGGTGTCTATAAACATTTTATAACAATATTTGCGTCAAAATTTCAATTTTACTCCTCATCCACCGCTATCGCGGTCCCCCTTCTCCCGCAGGAGAAGGCTATACAAAAAATGCTTTTATCTGTTTTTGCGGTAAAAAAATACTTTTTCGACACTCTGAAATCCCTCGGCATCGCCGAGGGATTTCGGGTGATTTTCGCGAGAAAAGCACAAAAGCTTACTTACTGCTCATCTCATCTGTGAAAAAAACCGCAAACGCAAAAAAGCTCGGTGAAACCGAGCTTTTTTGCGTTTTATACAAGCGTCTTATTTTTAACGTTTTTCTTCATGCGACGCACATCGGCGAGCATTTTCGGCGTGTCGCGCAGGACATTAACCTTTGATTCGCGGTGGTTTATAACCTTGACACCCATCTCGCCTATCTTATAGCCGAGGCGCTGAGCTATCATGGTAGCTTCGAGGTCAAAGGCGAAACGGTTTACCTCGCAGTTGCGGAAAATTCTCCTTGCTGCCTCTCCGCGATAGCCTTTGAAACCGCACTGCGAATCGGAATATTTGAATCCGGCGGCAATAGAAAGCACCTTGAGATATGTCTTTGATGCGAGCTTGCGGATAAAAGTATAGCCATCATATCCATCGGCGGAAATGTTTCGCGAGCCGAGTATCACGTCAAAGTCGCTCTCTTCAAACTGCTTTACCATCTTTTCTATCACGTCCGTGCCGTAGGCGTTGTCACAGTCGGTAAAAATCACTATATCACCTGTGGAAGCGAGCATACCTGTGCGCACGGCACAACCCTTGCCCATATTCGGAGTATATGAGATAAGGCGCACGCGGCTGTCATCAGCACTTTTTGCTTCGACAGCTTTTCCGCATCCGTCGACAGAGCCGTCATCTACAAAAATCAGCTCCCAATCGCCGAAATGCTCCTTCATATATCCGTAGAATGTATCTATAGCTCCGTTTATTATGGAGCTTTCGTTATACATCGGTATAATAAGCGTTACTTTCATTTTTGTCCTCCGCGCAGGTGCCGGATTATACTTTGCTCCTGCATTTAAATTGATTATACAATATAATTATTAACTTTTCAAGTACAACTTATAAATTTATCATGATAAACTTTTGTATAAAATGAAAAAGCCGCACCACAGCAGGCTTTTAAGAAAACAGGGCGACCGAGGTCGCCCTTATTGCTTTTGTTAATGCACGCTTTTATGAACGGCAAATTCCTGATCGCGCATAGCGGCATCCATTTTGATAGTGCATACCTTATCTATGCTGAAAATACCCTTTTTTACGCTTGCATTTGTTTCTATTATGGGAACCATTTTTTCTATGGTTTCACCATAGCTGTATTTCTTTATTGATTCCGAATCGGTTTCCACAACGAATGTCAAATCCTTATATTCAAATGAGAAGGAAGCGGATTTCAGCTCAACGCCGGAATCAAGCAGGTCGGCATTGAAATTATATATGCCGCCGACAAACTGATAGGGAATGAGATCGTCTGACATTTCCACGCGATAGATGTTTTCCGCGTCGGAGAGATCATAGTGTTCTGTGATTGGAACGGTGCGGAACTTATAGTCGGTAGCATCGTCCTCAAATACATTCAGCCATGTTATTTTCTCTATGGAGTCGGAATAATCGCGTGAAAGGAGAAATTCGCGTATGCTCTTTTCCATGGCGGCATTTGCGCGGTCTACGGAATAGCTGTCTGTAATCAGCACGGAAGAGTAGACGAATATTTTGAAATCGAGTCCGTCATTCCTGCATCTGGCATTGACCTCATATCTGCCGCTTGTTTCTTTGTTCTGCGTGTAGCTTACATACTCAAAATCGTAATTATTTCCGTATTTTTCGTGAAGGTAATTGAGTACCTTTTTCTGCACGCTTTTTGAAGGGGTACAGCCTGCTGCCAATATTATAACGCATGAGGCAAGCAGTAAACAAAGCATTTTCTTGAGTAATGTTTTTTTCATATGTCTCAGCCTTTCTTTGTGAGATTTGAATCGGTGCTCGGAAAAACACAGGCGATAACCGTACTGCGCAAAGCTTTCACCATGTCGGAAAGCGGCAGGCAAAAGACATCCTGCCCGATATTTCCGCCCGATTCATAAGGAAGATGGATAAATCCAACCTGCATATTTCTTTTTTCTGTCATGTTCTTTGAAAGAGTATGGTATAGTACATCATTGCAGAGATAAGTTCCCGCGGAAAACGAATAAGAAACAGGAAGCCCGAGCGCGGAGACGGCATTTTTTATCGCGGCAAAATCAAAAGTTGAAAAATATGCCGCATCACCGCCTGAAATGCACGGAAATTCCGCAGGAATGTCGGAATGTGAAGGGAAAAGCCCTTCATTGTCGCGGATAGCGCCGCGAAGATTTATGCCTATGCGCTCAATACGTATGCACCTTGAGCCGCCCGCAAGTCCTGACAAAATAACAATGTCGGGTGAAAAGAGGTCGATTTCTCTTTCGAGGATATCTGTCGCCTTATCCCAGACAACGGGTAGGAAGAGCTTTTTTATTTCGGTGTTTTCGATATCCGGCAGAGCCGACACCGCGTCATAGGACGGATTTCTCTCTGCGCCGCCGAAGGGCTCAAAGCCTGTTATCAGCACCTTTTTCATCGCGGGAAAACACCTCACACTTTTCACTTAATTACTATTTTATATGTTTTTTTCCGAAAAGTCAAGGGTTTTTTGTAAAGTGAAGCATTTCTGTCCTGAGAATGAATTGAAATGAAATATAAGCGAGGAAAAATCTATTATCCCTGCCATTATTATATTACGCACCGTGGCGAAATATGTAGACCGAAGGGGTGCGGCTCTGGCAAAAACCGAAATATGCAATATAATATATCAGGAAATGATATGCCGCATATTTTTGTCATATTTTGGCATACGGTTTATTTATTTCCTTGACTAACAAAGCGGTAAAATCGGTAAAAATATAGTAGAAAGTTTTTTCTTTCAAAACTGTAAAAAGAGAGTGTGAAAAAAATTGACCGTAAAACGAGGAGATATTTTCTATGCCGACCTCAGTCCTGTTGTCGGGAGCGAGCAGGGCGGGCTGCGACCTGTTCTCATAGTGCAGAATGATGTGGGAAACAAATACAGCCCGACAGTCATCGCAGCCGCGATAACAAGCAGGCTTGACAAGGTGAAGCTCCCTACTCATATAGATGTCTATGCGCGAAATTTCGGACTTGCAAAGGATTCAGTGATACTGCTTGAGCAGATAAGAACGATAGACAAAAAGCGTCTGCGTGAAAAAATGGGGCATCTCGACGAACTACTTATGCAGAGGGTGAATGACGCGATAACAGTCAGCTTCGGTCTTGCCGACGCAAAAAGCGATGAAGAAATACCCGCCTCGGCGGATACCGATATGACGGGAACGGTTATAGCATAAAAGGAAAGAGCAGAGGCGTTTTTCGCTTCTGCTCTTGTGATTTTGCTTTTGCGTGCGAAACCGTCTTCCGCAAAAAACGCAAAAGCGACGAACGGCGCGGGGCAAAACGCCACCGCACCGTCGTCAGGAAGGAGAAATATGAAGACTTTTATCTTCAGTCCGCCATGATTACATAATCATAGAGCGGCTGACCGCCGACAAGAACCGTTACTTCGGCATCGGGAACGACACCGAGAATGGTATCTGCGGCTTTGGAAGCGTTAACGTCATTTACATCGCTTCCGGTGAAAACGGTGAAGTTTTCAGACTTACTCACCGCAGTAAGCTGTTTGAGGCAGTCGAGACTGTTTTCGGCAACACATTTTATCTTGCCGTTTATCAGTCCCATGTAGTTATCTTTTGCTATGTTCAGCCCGTCGATATCGCAATCGCGCACCGCACGGGTTACAGTAAGGGACTTTACAGCCGAAGCGGCTTCCGTCATGGCGGAGAAATTCTCATCCGCTTCCGCTTCGGGATCGAAGCTCATCATGGCGGAGATGCCGGCAGGAACGGAATTTGAAGGAATTACGCGGACATTTTTGCCGAGCTCTTCCGCCGCCTGTGCCGCAACGAGATATACATTTTTATTATTCGGGAGAATGAATATATTCTCCGCGCCGAGGCTGTTTGCACAGTCGATAATCTGCTTTGTGCTCGGGTTCATGGATTGACCTCCGAGAACAAAGCCGTCTACGCCGAGATCTGCGAAAACATCGCGTATGCCGTCGCCGTTGCAAACGGAAACGAAGCCGTATTTCTTTGTTTTTGCAGGCTCTTCGGGAATAGCGGCGAGTGAAGAATGCTGCTCGAGCATATTCTCGATTTTCACAGTGAGCAGAGTGCCGAAGCGGAGTGCCGAAGAGAGAACCGTGCCGGGTTCGTTTGTATGAATATGAAGCTTTATCACATTTTCGTCATCTACGAAAACCATGCTGTTTCCGAGAGGGAGAAGCGTTTTGTAAAGCTCACGCGCCGTATCTTCGCCGATATATTCGGCGCTCTTTTTCACTATGCACTCCGTACAGTAGAGAAATTCTATGTTTTCACCGGAAAATTCGGCGAAATTTGCCTTTGCCGCAGTATCATGGCTTTCGCCGTTCTCCGAGCAGACCACGGGATGGTGACGGAGTGCCGCAAGCATGCCCTGAAGCATCACGACAAAGCCCTTGCCGCCCGCATCAACAACATTTGCCTGTTTGAGTATCGGGAGAAGCTCGGGTGTTTTATTCAGAATGTCGATGCCCTCTTTTATTACATAATCGAAAAGCTCCTCGATATCGCCGAAGCTGTCGCTCTGCGCCTTTTCCATAGCTTTCTCGGCGCAGACACGCATGACGGTAAGTATAGTGCCCTCCGTGGGCGTCATGACAGCCTTGTATGCTTCTGTCACGCCTGCCTTAAGCGCCTCTGCCATCTGAACGGAATCGGCTTCCTCAAGTCCCGCGAATGCCTTTGACATACCGCGGAAGAACATGGCGAGTATAACGCCGGAGTTGCCTCTTGCGGACATGAGTGTCATACCGGCAACATTCTTTGCACATTCGGAAAGATTGTCGCTGGTGCTTGCGAGTGAGGTGCGTACACGGCTCATTGTCATGCTCATGTTGACGCCCGTGTCTCCGTCGGGAACGGGATATACATTCAGATTATTGATTTCCTCTTTGTTGTTTTCCAGCGCGCTTGCGGCGGAAACAACCATATCGCGGAAGGATATTCCGGTAATTGTCATAATATAATTCCTTTCGGTTTATCTTGTTTCGCATATGCTGTAAACAGCAAGTGTACCTCTGCCGCAGTGCGCACCGACAACAGGACCTATCTCCCCGATTACGGCATCCTTTGCGCCGGCTTCGAGTATCATTTCTTTCAGCTTTTCGGCGTCCTCTATGCTGTCGGAATGGTTTATGAATATTGTCTGGTTTTCAAAATCGCGTGCATTTTCGACTGTCTTATCGACGAGCATCTTCATGGAGGCTTTTCTGCCGCGCGCATTGAACATGGGGACGAGTTTGCCGTCATCGCTCATATGGAGCACGGGCTTGATGCCGAGCATTGTTCCGACTACAGCCTTTGCCGCGGAAACTCTGCCGCCGCGACGCAGATGATTGAGGTCGTCAACAGTGAACCAGTGCGCGATATGTCTCTTTGTTTCTTCGGCAAACTGTGCTACTTCCTCTATCGTTTTGCCCTCGCGTGCCTGCGCTACGCAGAGATTTACAAGCAGAGCAAGACCAAAGGATTCGCAAAGCGTATCTATGACGATAATCTTGCTATCGGGATATTTCTCGGAGAGATCCTGTGCCGCGATAGCGCTTATATTATAAGTGGAAGAAAGATTTGAAGAAAAGCTGAGGAAGAGAACATTGTTTCCCGCAAGGATTTCGTTTTCCATAACCTCGGTGGCAACTGCGGGGTTTACAGCGGCGGTTTTTGCGCGCTTGCCCTCCTTCATGCAGTCATAGAAATATCTTATGTCAAGCTCTTCATTGCTTATCGGCTTTTCGCCGTCTATCTGAACGGTGAGCGGAACTATCTTTATTCCGAGCTCATTTTTCATTTCCGCCGTAAGGTCGGCAGAGGAATCGGTCAATATTGTAAAGGGCTTCATAAAATCAAACCTCCGTTTTTCGTATTTACAAAAGGTTAGTACCGCAGGGACGGAAAAAGTTACAGCAATTTGCAAAAAATATCAAAAAAATTTTTTGCCGTTTTTTCTATTGAATATCATGCGAAAATATGGTAGAATAAACACATAAAAAAGAAGCGAGGTAAAATGATGAAAAAATTCACGGGTTTTATGAAATATATAATCTCCGGCACGGGAGTTACGTTTATGATAACGACGCTGCTGCTCTGGGGCGCGGCGGCTTTTCTCAGAAACAAGGACGGGATGAATGCTGTCAGCTTCCGGAGCGATACCTTCGCCGCCATATTTGTTTTTGCTTTGCTCACGGCACTTATTTCTCTCGTGTTCAAGGCAAAGTTTATTTCTCCGGCGATACTGCGCCTTTGCCTGCATTTTGTGCTCAGCATGGGAAGCTTCATCCTTTTTGTATATATGACGGGAGTTACGAGCCGCGGAAGCGGTATGCTCGCGCTGACGGCGACGGTCGGCTTTGTTTATATCATCGTTGCGGCTGCAGTCTGCGCCGTGCGTGCGCTCGGGCACAAAAAGGCAAAGGAAAAGCAGAAATACGAATCGCTCTACAGCGACGAAAAATAAAATTTTGCAAACAGAAAATCGCAGGCTTACTTCACACAGCCTGCGATTTTTTGTTTTCTGCTCTTTTCCGTGATTATAGCCCGAAGCCGCCGTCCACGGAGATTATCTGCCCTGTGATAAATGAGGAAGCCTCGGAGGCGAGAAAATAAACCGCGCTTGCCACTTCTTCGGGTTTACCGATGCGCGAGAGCGGCGTTTTCTCCGCCAGAGCCTGCATATCGTCCTCACTGTAGCAGGAGTTCATCCTTGTATCAATAACGCCGGGAGCGATGCAGTTGACCCTGATATCTGCCGTTGCCAGCTCTTTTGCCAGAGCACGGGTCAGCCCTGTCAGCGCCGCTTTGGAAGCCGAATATGCGCTTTCGTTTGCCGCGCCCGCTATGCCCCACATCGAGGAGATGAAAATCATGCTACCGCCGCGTCCGCTCATTTCACGAGCCGCCGCCTGCGCAGTAAAAAATGCGCCTTTTGTATTTACATTCATTATGCGATCGTATTCCTCTTCCGTCTCCGAGAAGAGTGGGCAGGCATGCGCCGCACCCGCGTTTATCACGGCGGCGTCTATCCCGCCGAATTCAAATATTGCCTTTGATACAGCACGGCGCACCGAGCCGATATCGCATACATCGCAGTAAAAGGGAACTATTTTTCCCGCATATTCTTTTTCAAGGAGTCGCCCCACCTCCGCCTCACCGTTTCTGTAGCAGGCGAGCACGCCCCAGCCGTTTTCGGCGAAAAGTCCGGCGCAGGCGCCGCCTATGCCGCCCGATGCGCCCGTTATCAAAACGCTTTTCATCATGCAATTCTCCTCTTAGTTTTCGTATGTTTCGAGCACGCGAGCCGCCACTTCTGCACGCGAAATCTGCAGATCCATCGCCTGTTTTTCAATATATCTGTGCGCCTGCGGCTCGGAAAGCTTCAGATATTCCATCAGCACGAGCTTTGCGCGGTTGATTATTTTTTCCTCGGCAAGCCGCGAAACGAGAAGGGAATTTTCGTTTTTCATCGCGGCGATACGCTTCGGCACGCAGGCGCATATGCCGAGATCATGCCAGAGAGCCGCCTTGCCGACAGGCGAGTGCATAATGTGAACGCCGAGCGCGCGCAGAGGCTCCAGCTCCTCCTCGGTACATTTTTCACCCGCTATATAGAGAAAGCCGGAATCAAGCGGGGAGCACGCGGCAAATGTCTGCCCTGCGCGCTTGGCATTCATGCCGAGCGCAATTACGGCATCGCAATCAAAGCCGATAAGGCGAAGCTCGGGAGCGGACGAATACGATACGATATTCACTTTCCCGCCGGAAACCGAGCGGAGCATTTCCTCCATGCGGCGAGTGCTCTCCGCACTCGGACATATGAGCATCAGTGTCAAATTCATCCCTCCTTTCCGCTTTCCGAAAATATTACTTTATCTCGTCGAGGTTCATGTCGAAGCTCGGCAGTATATACTTCATGAAGTAGTCCAGCTCCTCGCACTGTTGCGAAACGAGCTTCTCATATGTTTTTTTCTTCGCACTCTCGAAATCGCGGTTTCCGCTACGTTCCTCCTCCATGCATTTGATATAGGCACATAGCTTGTCCGCCGCCTTGATGAGCGGACGAAGCTCATCATCGCCGTCGAAGATAGCTCTGTAATCGGGGCGAAGCTCGGGCGGCAGTTTTTCGAGCAGGGTATTTACTGCGCGTTCTTCTACCTTCTGATAGCCGTTTTTCATATCGTCGTCAAAATATTTGACAGGCGTCGGCATATCGCCGGTATAAACCTCGGGAACATCATGGAAAAGCGCTATTGCCGCCGCGCGGTCAGAGTCGTAATTCTTCCCGAAGTATCTGTTGCCTATGAGTGCCAGAGCATGGGCAACGACGGCAACCTCGCAGGCGTGCTCACTGAGCGTTTCCACGCTTGAATTGCGCATCAGCCCCCATCTGCGGATATATTTTTGTCTGAAAACAAGAGCGTAAAAACCGAAATTACTCATTTTTCTACTCCATTATATTTTATTCTTCCTTATTATCATACCATATACGCGCAGAAATTTCAACTCTATTTTTCAAAAAAGAAGCGAGCAGACGACAGATGAAAGGAAAACGCAGAATATCATCGTGAGAAGCGCGGAGAGGAGCGTATGTCGCGTTTTCTTTATGCCGACGGAGCCGAAATAGACTGCCGAAATATACAGCACGGTATCGCCCGAGGCGGCGATGACAGAGGCGACGCGTGCGGCAAAGCTGTCCGCTCCGCACCTGTGGTAAAGCTCGGCGAGCAAGGCACTCGAGGCACTGCCGGATACAGGGCGCGTCAGCACGAGCGGGAGTATATCCGCAGGTATGCCGAGCCGCACCGCAAGAGGTGAGACGAGCCGCGCGGCAAAATCGAGAAAGCCCGATGCGGAGAGCATCGACACCGCCACGAGCAGGGCGATGAGGGTAGGCAGCAGCTTTACGCAGGTGACAAGACCCTCGTTTGTGCCGAGCAGAAAATCATCGAAGCCCGCTTTCTTTGAGAAGGTCAGCATAGCGCACACAAGCAGCATGACGACGGGAATGACGAGAGCGGAGAGGAGCTTCATGCACTGCTCCTTTTCGGGAAGAAAAAGCGGAAGCCGCGCGCGAAAATCACGGAAACAATCATGCATACGCCGGAGCATATCCAGACAGCCGTTATTATGTCAAATGGGTCAGCCGCTCCGGCAGCCTGCCGCAGAGCGATGACCGTGGACGGCATAAAAGAGAACGCCGAGGTATTCATTACGACAAAAGTGACCATATCATCGCTTGCATATTCTCCGTCGCAGTCGGCGGAGAGCGCCTCCATGGCTTTAATTCCGAAGGGTGTGGCTGCATTTCCCATGCCGAGCATATTTGCGCTGATATTTGCCGCTATTTCTTCACGTGCGATGCCTTTTTTCATGCTCTCCGGAAAGGCAATGCGAAGAAGGGGAGAGATGAGCCGCGCGAGAAACCCGCAAACGCCGCATTTCTGCATTACCTTCATCACGCCGCACCAGAGCGCCATCATACCCATGAGCGAAATCGTCAGCGTAACGGCGGTACCTGCACCCTCCACGACAGCAACCGAAAGCGCCTCGATGTTCCCGCTTATCAGAGCAAAAACGAAAGAAATCGTACAAATTATGCAAAATATCGTTTTTATCATTATAAACAACCTCTTTATTTAGAAGAATTTGAGAAAATTGTAAATATAAGGAAATTATCATTGACTATCCGAGAAAATTATGATATTATGTCATCACAAACCAATATTTTTCAGGAGGAATTAAGATGAAATCAACCGGTATTGTAAGACGGGTAGACGAGGTTGGGAGAATTGTACTTCCTATGGAGATAAGAAAATCACTCAATATTGATACGCGCGATCCTGTCGAAATTTTTGTGGATTCAAACCAGATAATCCTTCGCAAATACGAGCCTGCCTGCATTTTTTGCGGGAGTGCGGATGATGTCCGCATTTTCAAGGGCAGAATAATTTGCAAAAGCTGCGCCAAAGAGCTTTCAAAGTAATTATATTTTCCTCGTTTTGGCTTTATTACATAAATATAAAATGCGTCGGACTATCCCGACGCATTATTTTGTTTCGGAGGTGCTTAGGCAAAAAAAGCTCGCCACGGCAAAAGCCGAAGCGAGCTTTTATTGCATAGAGAACTCCGACGAAG
>DODZ01000012.1:0-286 GCA_003524145.1 Candidatus Apopatosoma intestinale
ACCGCTATCGCGGTCCCCCTTCTCCCACTGGAGAAGGCTAATAGTTACTTCCGTCAGCGCAGGTATCAGACCCACGCCCGCCATGCACTTTCAGCGGGCGTGCAGGCAATGCGTGCACGAATCTGCTCGGTTTTCTCGTGCGCTATGTTCGCACGCGTGGTAGTATGAAGTTGCGGGGAGCGCGAAACTAACGACTTGCACCATCAACCTTTGCCGCACGCACTTGCCACGCACGGCTCGCGCGACTAACTCGTGCACGCCGCCGGTGGTTCGGAAGGAGGACGGC
>DODZ01000012.1:587-9986 GCA_003524145.1 Candidatus Apopatosoma intestinale
CGCATATGTGTCAATCCCCTTGATGGGGGCACCTTCCCCAAAAGGTGCACGAAAACTTTGGCGGTGGCAAGAAAAAAATTTATTACAAGTATAAGTCACACCCATACATAAAAAGCTTCGGCTGCTCTGAGCCGAAGCTTTTATTCTTATTTCTCGAAAATTTCACTGAGTATCGAATAATCCCGCTCAAAAAGCGCATCGGTTATATCATGCGCCAGCTTATCCGCGGAAATTTTTTCCGTCATCTTCCCGATGATAAAACGTCTGCTTTTTCCGACATATCGGGGAAAGCCGTTTGCCGCGAGGATAGCATGCATCTCTCTTTTCCAAAGAAACGCCGCCTTATTTTCCGTTTTCATCTTCGGATTTTTCTCTGCCGCGCGCACCTCATAAATCACCGGATCAACCTCCGTTTCATCAACGGCAAGTATGCCCCAATATGCGGGAATATGCTCCGCCACGCCGTTCTTATGCGTTCTTCCGACCACGGCATAATTGAAATCGCAGTACTTATCATAATTCTTTACCTGCGCGGCAAGGCGCGTATAGCTGTCAAAATCACTTTTTATCTCCATGCCGATGATACTCCCGTCTATCACGGCTATAATATCCGCGCGGGAGCTTTTTATATTCTTTTCCTCAAAAATGCGGATTTTTCCATATCGCTCGTCAAGATAGTCAAAAAGAATTTCTCTTATCTGTCCGTCATGCAGCATAGTCTTCCCTTTCTTTCGGCAGCTCAGAAATAAAGGACTGTCGCGAAACAGCCCTTTATGCTTTAATTTGCTTCGTATGCGCCTATTTCAATTCCTGCCAGCACCTTATCGGAATCCTCAAAGAGCTTGTCTATCGCGGGCTTGCGCATAATCATGCCCTTTTCCGCCGTAACAGTCTCGCGCGAAATCTCCCTGATACCTGTCTCGGTGGAAACTTCATATTTCACCGTGGTTATCGTAGGCACAACATACATTTCCGTCTGGCTGATAACCTTCTGAACCTTGCCTGCGGCATCGGTATATGTTTCATAAACATAATAGAAATTGTATGTCGAAACAGTCTGCGTATATTCTGCGGTCACATTGTAGCTTGCCGCCACATATCTGTTTATGACAACATTCATATTCTTGTCGTAGCTGAGATTTACCGGCTTCAGCTCGCCGTCATTGCTGTCTACCTTCTTCTGGAAGAAGCGCTTTGCTTCCTCATCATAGTAGAGTGTGCCGTAGTCAACGCTGTCTCCGCCGTCCTTCGGCGTAGCCTTCGCATTTTCGCAAATGAGATAACCGCCGCGATAGCGCGCATACATCATGCTTCCGCTGCTGTCGCGAAGCTTGTTTCCCTCCGCATCATAGAGACCGTAACTCTTGGCAAGGTCCTTCGGCGTAGTGGAAATGGTAACGCTCATTCCGGGCGTATCGGAGGTGTCGCGTCCCTCGGCATCCTTTGTTATATCAAAGTTTCGCGTTATAAGAACGAGATAGAGATTGCGGAAGTTTTCAAATTCGCCGGTATATTTTCCGCCGCCGTAGGAATCGGGTACATATTCCACATTGAATTCGCGCGGTATTCCGTTTTTATCAAGCTTCGGCGTTCCGTTTTCGCCCGCCTCAAGTGCCTTTACATTAAAGGTTTTTTCAGTGCCGCTGAAAACATAGCGCACGCCGCTTCCCTTTGTATAATGCATCAGCTCAAAGAAATCGCATGTGCCGATATAATTATAGTACATTCTGTCGCTTGTGAAATTGGCTATACTCCAGTCAACAAAATTAAGCGTCGAAGCCGCCACCTTGGCTATGACATCGAAATCGGGAGAGTAAACATAATAATACTTTTCTCCGTCCTCGCTGTCAGTGAAGCTTTCGCTGAGATAAAGCAGATTTTCTATATCCTTTGTCTTGCCGGTTTCACTGTCGGGAACCTTGCAGGAATAATAGAAGAGCACATAGTTGCCGTCTTCTGCCTCGGCAATTCTCTCCATATTTATATCCAGCCCGTATTTCTCATAAACCTCGGGCTTTACTATGTCCTCGCCGTATTCCATTATCTCCGATGCCTTAATATAGAGAATATTATTGAGCACAGAGGAACCGAAGCGGTCATCATTGAGGTAATACGCCGCGGGATATACCATTTCATAGGAGCTGGTGGCATTATCAGCCGCTTCCGTATTCTTGGATTTCAGCTCAATGAGGAGTGTGCGCGCTCCTGCGATATTGCGGAAAATATAGAAATCGTTTATCGATGTTACATTTGAACCGAGATAATTGCTTATCGTTTTGTCCACAAGTACGGTCGATTTGCTCTTGAAAACGGCAACCGATGTACTCAGCGAATAAACAACATTCTCTCTGCCCTCTACCATGCCGTAGTAGGCATTGCCGGAGGGGACGGGATCGCCGACTATGACTTTATACGATGTGCCGTCGTTTCTCGTCACGCGAAACCAGCTGTATTCCTTAGCATCCTCGGTCAGTCCGTACTGCGGAAGATCCTCGGGCGTGGCGTTTTCGTTTACGCGCTGCATATCGTTTATCTTATTTGAATAAACCGTGCCCGCGCCGACGACAGCCGAAGCGAGTGCGCTCGAATCAAGGCGAATATGGTCATTTCCGCGCAGATAGAAGGTTATGCTTCCCGAATCCGTGGCGACGGCTTCGAGTGTATAATCGCCGTATTTGTTGTGCACCTCGATACTCTTCATATCCGTTCTCTCCGTATAGGGAACGATGAGTATCATTTTATTGTAATACTGCTCGCCGTCGAGAAGCGGGGGAAGCTCGTCCTCTTTTTTTATCGAGGGATAGATGGCGGCGAAATATACGCCCAGCCCTATGGCGGCTACGAGCACGAAGATTATTACCAGCCGGAGCTGCTTCTGAAGGGTTGTCTTTTCGCCGCGCGTAAAGAGCTCCTTTATATTTGCAAAGAATTTTTTCATGAATGGCGTCTCCTTATCCATACCGTGATGCCAACCACGGCAACCGCCAGAGGAAGCGCTGCCACAAAGACGATGGTCCATACATTTGCCTGTGCCGTGGTGGAGCTGAGTGAATTGCTGTCAAATGACTTGTACTGTATATCTCCGAAGGTCGCTCTGGATGTCCACATCAGCTCGAGCACGCTGTACATTATGCTCTCGTTTGCACTGCTGCCGTAAGAAAGAAAATCCGTAGTGCCGAGCGCGAGAACATATGAAATATTGCCGTCGTCATTGAGATCCCAGTCTGCCATGCCTATGGCAGCGAGGATAGCATTGCCCGTATTTGTCTTTTCATCGGAAATGCGTGTCACCGCTGTCGAATACGAGAGCAGCAGCGGGAAAACGCCCTGACTTCCCAGTCCGCCGACGAGAGAAAGCCCGCTCGAATCCACCGTCATGGCGCGGGGAGAATTGAATACCACATGCGCTGTGGAATTGGAGCCGACTGCGCGCTCCACTATCTGCTTCGGTACGTTTTCGGTGGTCTGCGAGCTGTCCGCCATGACGGAAACGCCGCCGGATGCCGATGCGGAGTGCGTCGGATCGGAAACGGAACCGCTCATCGTGATGCCCCATTCGGAGAGAAGCCCGTTGAGCACGGGAAGATGCGTTGTCGAAGCGCCCTCTGTAACGATGAGATGCCCGAAATTCTTCTTTAGAAATTTATCTATTTTCGCCTTCTCGTTTACAAGCCCGAGATCCTCGGCTGTAGGTGAAAGCAGGTCGAAAACAGGTGCATTTATCAGGATTATATCGTTGTTTCTGTTTTCGTTTTCGGTAACGGGGAAATCCTCGAGCGCGAGGTTTATCTCGCGTATCTCATAGCCCGCGGTGTTGAAAAGCTCTTCCCATGCGGAAGCCTCCGCCATAGTAGGCTCGCCGTGTCCCGTGATATAGTAGGCAACAGGCTTCTCGGATTTATTGAGTATCTGCGCAACAGCGGAGAGAATTCTCGCCTCGGCATCATAGCCGATTACCTTCTTCTCGGAATTTTTCTTGAAGAAAGCGCTGAGCTGATATTTCTTTGTCGGTGCCGTGAGTATCGGCTTGCCATCCTTGTCCGCCAGCTCAAAAACAACATCGTTTGTATATACTGTATCGTATTCCGTGAGCTGATATCTGGAGATTTCCTCCTTTTCGCGAACGGAGTTTATGCCCTTTACGCGGATTTTATCGCAGTATGCTTCGACCTGCTTGAGCGTTTTGTAGACATAACCGGCTTCTGTCGATGAAGAAGCAAATCTGTCCTCCTCGCTCATCAGCACAACATTGACCGTAGTGTTTTCATCCGTATCGGCGACAAGCGAATCGAGAACACTCTTGAATCCGTCGGAAATTGAATATATCCCCGCGGAGGTAAGGTCGGTATACCAGTTGAACTTGGCTGAAAGTGCCGTAAAGATTACATTTACCACTACGACGATGGCGATGAAAGCCGCGGTAAGCGCAACAGCCACTCCGCCGTACTTCAGATTTCTGTTTTTCATATCTGCATTTTCCTTTCTTTCCCGTGTGGCTGTATCAAGCCCAGCGGCGCTTTTCAAAAACTCTCACCGCAAGGAAGAGGAAAACGCCTGTAAACGAAATATAGTAAAGCAATGCCGCATAGTCAAATATGCCGGCTGAGAAATTCGCATATCTTGAGGAGAACGAAATTCCCGAAAGGATCTTGCGGATAAATTCGGAATTGATAAATGTATTGAGCCGGTCTATAAACTGGAGAAAGATTATCGCCGCGATGGTTCCAAGTGCCGCGATAAACTGGTTTTCCGTCGTCGCCGAAACAAAAACGCCTATCGCTATAAACGCGCTACCCATGAGAAGCATGGCAAAAACGCTGCCCGCATAAGCGGCGAGATTAGGCGTGCCGTATGCGGCAAGCGGAATATAATAGAGCACGGAAGCAAAAACGAATGTGCCGCCGAAGAGGATAAAAGCCGCGAGATACTTGGCAAAAACTATGCCGAAAAGCGTCACCGGAGCTGTCAGTATCAGCTGATCGGTTTTCATCTTGCGCTCTTCGCTTATCAGCTTCATAGTGAGAAGCGGAACGATAAGGATAAAGAGCAGGAGCATCGTTGAAAAGTAAGCCGGAAGGCTTGCGCTCTCACCGAGCTGAACCGTATAGTTTGTGAAAAAGAAACCACCCACGGCAAGCAGAAGCGCTATGAATATATAGCCCACCGGCGATGTGAAATAAGAATGAAGTTCTCTTTTTAAAATAGCCGTCATTTTGATTTTCCTCCCTTATCTGCGTGCCGCGGCGGGCTTGTCCTCATCGACAACGGTGATGAAGAGATCCTCTATCGTGGCACCGAGCTGTTCCATTGCCAGTATCGGCCATGAATTCTGCGCCATGGCATAGAATACGGGGCGGCGGATATCCGCCTTCTCCTCGCCCTCCACAACATAGGAATTTGTGCCGTCGTCATATGTCGCCGCTATCTTGACATAGCGGACGCCGTTTATCTTTTTCAGAGCCGAGAGCACCGAGCCGGAGGGACCGTCCACACGGATGGAAATCTTGCGGCTCTTGATGACATTCTCTATATTCTCCGTCTTTTCGTCGGCGACAATCTTGCCTTCGTTTATGATTACTATTCTGTCACAGACAGTCTTTACCTCGGAGAGGATATGTGTGCTGAGAATAACGGTATGCTTCTTTCCGAGATTGGAGATAAGATTTCTTATATCGATAATCTGCTTCGGGTCGAGACCGTTTGTCGGCTCATCGAAAATGACAACCTCGGGATTGCCGACGATAGCTCCCGCGATACCTACTCTCTGCTTATAGCCCTTGGAGAGATTTTTTATCATGCGGTTTTTGACATCGCTTATCTTTACAACCTCGCATATCTCATCGAGATGCTCTTTTTTATTTAATGTGCATTTCTTCAGGTCATAAATGAAGCCGAGATACTCATACGGAGTCATTTCCATATAGAGCGGCGGCTGCTCGGGAAGAAAGCCTATCTTCTTCTTTACCTCCATTGGGTGCTCGAGTATATCCATGCCGTCTATCATGGCTCTGCCCGAGGTGGATGAAAGATAGCCTGTCAGTATATTCATCGTGGTTGTTTTTCCCGCGCCGTTCGGACCGAGAAAACCGACTATCTCGCCCGGATGAACCTCAAAGCTGATATCGTTTACGGCATATCTGTCGCCGTATTTTTTTACGAGATGCTCAATTTTTATCATATTTCCTCCGCATTTGGTTTAGTTTTGCTTATATTTGTTTCCGGAAATCCGGTATTATTCTCAACAGTGAATTTCAGCTTTCCCTGCTTGCAGGTCTCTGACGCTTCGACGATTATATATACGGTGCCGCCGGATAGCCCTCTGAGAGTGCCGTCCTCATCATTTTCCGAATCGACGAAAAAAAGCTCTTTTTTCGCTCCGCCGCAGTCGTAATATACCTTTGCGCTTCCCTCGCCGAGGCTCGCGCTGCAAGTTATTTTCTCTTCTCCGCCCGCGATTTTCAGCTTGAATACCATTGTGCCCTTGAAGCTCGAAAAGCTCATCTCGGCATTTTTCGCCGTGTTTGTATGCACAAAAGCAACCGCCTTATAATGCGAGGTATAGGAGCTGCAAGCCGTCAATGCCAGAATCGCAACCACAGCGAAAACGGCAATAAACGCTTTAAAAGTCCGCTTTTTCATGATGTTTTTCTCCTTCATATCTTAAGATACGGCATATCTCATTCTATTATATTTATCCCGTCGGGAACATCGAAAACAGAAACTTCTCTGTAGCTTCCGCCGTATTCGCCGTCCGCCGTGAAGGACACCTCTTCCTCAAAGATAAGGTCTGCCCGCTCGGCTTTCAGCCGCACCACCATCGGTGATTCGCCCATTGTCAGCAGTGCCGTGACGGCGCTCTGCAGCTCCGCCGCGTTTTTCGGATAACGCACGAGCGTGACATCGAGCATTCCGTCGCGCAGGCGCTCCATCTCGTTGTCGCCGAAAAATCTTATCCCGCCGACCGTCTTGGAATTTGAAAACATTCCGTATATAAATTCGCCAGATATCTCGGTATCGGCTGTTTTTATCGTCATTTTGTAAGGCTTCAGCTCAGCGAGGCTCTTTGCCGCCTCGGCAACATACGCAATCTTTCCGAATGATGCCTTTTTTGTCTGCGAAGTCTGATAAGCCACCGCCGTGAAAGCGCCGAATGCCGCAACATAGGAGAAATACCTGTCGCCTATCCTGCCGATATCGTATTTGTGTGCCTCACCGTTTGCTATCTTGTCTATAGCCATCTTTATATTCTTCGGGATTTTGTGGCTTCCGGCAAAATCGTTCACCGTGCCTGTCGGGATATAGCCGAGCTCCGCATCGCTTTTTATCGATATCAGCCCGTTGAGCGTTTCGTTGAGCGTTCCGTCGCCTCCGCAGCATACCACAGCGTCATAGCCCTCGGAATATTCGCAAACGGCACGGATGATATCACCGGTACATTTTGAAAAATAAACAGTAATAAGCGGATATTTTGCCGAGAGTATATTTATCATGTCATATACCCAGCGGCGAGCCGCCCCGTCGCCCGAATTGGGATTTATTATAAGGAGCAGTTTCTTCTCCGGCATTTGTCTACCTCCCAACTGTTTGCAAAAGAAAAAAAGTCGTCCCATTTTTACATATACTACATTATACAGTAAATCCATCAAAAAATCAAGTATAAATACCCTTATTTTCCGTGAAAAGCAAACGAAGATGTAAATAAATTGAGAATAATATTGAAATATTTCCTCTCTCGTGTTATACTGTCATTCGATCTGTTCTTTGCAGACCCATAAAACCCAAACGGAGATAATATAATGACGGAAAATATAAACAGAAATCAGCGCTTGTCGCTTCTGCCTAAAGGCTTCTATAAAAGAGCCTTTTCGCTCGCGATACCGATAGCCCTGCAAAACCTGCTCACCTCGAGCGGAGCGCTTGTCGATACGATAATGGTAATAGGACTCGGCAATACAAAGCTCTCGGCAATAGGACTTGCGGGCAGACTGATGTTCCTTTTCAATGTGGCTTGCTTCGGCTTCTGCTCGGGCGGTGCCACCATGTTTTCGCAGTATTGGGGTGCAGGCGAAAAAAAGAACATCCGCAAAACCTTCTGTACGGTGCTATGTGCCATCATGACCTTCGGGCTTATCTATGCGCTCACAATGTTCTTTGCACCGACGGCGCTCATGCATATTTTCACAAAAGACCCTACCAAAATTGCTCTCGGCGCGGAATGTGTGAAAATCTATTCCCTTGCGGTAATATTCGTGGCATTTTCGCAGATAGGCTGTGCGGCTCTTCGCGCAACGGAAAAGGTTTCCGTCCCGCTTATTACCTCGGCAATATCCGTTGTGGTAAATACCTGCCTCAATTATATACTCATAAACGGCAAACTCGGTCTCCCGAGAATGGAGCTTCGCGGTGCCGCCATAGCGACGGTGATAAGTTCGGCTGTTCAGGCTATAATCGTGCTTCTTTTCATTATCTTTTCAGATAATGCGATAAAGGTGAAGCTGCAGGATTTCCGCGAGCTTTCAAAGGACTTTTTCTTAAAATATTTCAGGATAGCATCGCCTACCATACTCAATGAAATAATGTGGGCATTCGGCACGAATATCTATGTTATTATTCTTGCCAGCATGGGTGATGACAATTACGCGGGCTATACGATATATGAATCGGTGCAGCAGCTTATCTTTGTATTTTTTGTCGGACTGTGCAATTCATGCGCCATCATCGTCGGCAAATATGTCGGCGACGGCAAGCACAGAGAAGCTTTTGCCGCGGCAAAAAGATTTATGATCATGGTGCCGCTTCTCGGGCTTGTCATGGGTGTTATAATATTCTTCACCCGCGATGCCCTGCTCTCGATAATGCCGATAGAAACGGAAGCCGCGCATTCCGTTGCCTCAAGTCTGCTTGTGATATACGGCTTCTGGCTCGTGGTGCGAATGATACCGTATACGGCGATATGCGGAATATTCCGCGCGGGCGGCGATACGAAAACAGGCTGTATTTTTGAGGTGCTGGCAATATATGTTCTCAGCATACCGACGGCTTTTATCTGCCGCGCGCTCGGTGTGCCTTTCGTAATGACTGTTTTCTGCATTTTTATTGCGGAGGATTTGGTCAAAGGAAGCCTTTGCCTCTGGCGCTTCTTCAGCCGCAAATGGATAATGCAGATAACGGATATACCTCCGGAAGAGGTATATCCCGAATAATGATAAAACCCGCTTGCCGCCATGGCAGGCGGGTTTTGCATTGGGGGAATTGACACATACGCGGAGCGTGTGTGTCGGCGTCGCCGAGGCAGGGGGAATTAACCAATGCACGCAGTGCGTTGGTTGGCGTCGCCGAGACAGGGGAAGAGTTCTCAAAGAGAGGGGAACGCTCTCTTTGATGACTTTTGGTACTTTT
>DODZ01000007.1:0-11944 GCA_003524145.1 Candidatus Apopatosoma intestinale
GCAATTGCCGGACGGTCGGGGCATTTTGTTCGCACCGGTCGCCGCGAGGCGACAAGGGGGGAGATATATAAGAGGGAGGAATTAACACATACGCGAAGCGTGTGTGTTGGCGTCGCCGAGACAGGTGGGAAAGCCCTCTTATATGACTTTTGGTACTTTTGGTCATACAAAAGTACAATAAGAGAAAAGTAATTTTAAAATAAAAAGTAAAAGCCCAACCCCTGTCAACAGCCAAAAGATAAGATTAAGCCTTTTATGGCGCCGCCTTCCCCAAAAGGCGGGCGAAAACTTTAATGAAAGCATGCAAAAAATTTTCGGTAAGTAAAAGCTTTGCCAAGCGCGGAGCAAAAAACAGCCGTCCGCATGGACAGCCGTTTTTTTTCACATATCTTTACTTATGGGTGCAAATCGGAAGTTTATCACCTTTGCAAGCTCGTCCGTGCTTGTTTCCACCTGCAAGCCTATTCTGCCGCCGCTGAAAAGGATAGTTTCCTGATTTTTTGCGCTCTCATCTATCACCGTAGGGAAAAATTTTTTCATTCCTATCGGTGAGCAGCCGCCGTGAATATACCCCGTCAGCGGCAAAAGCTCCTTCGATTTTATCATACTGATGCTTTTTTCGCCGACGACAGCCGCCGCCGCTTTCAAATCCAGCTCCTTCTCCACCGGAACTACAAAAACATAATTTGCATTCGATTTGCCGACGGTGACGAGCGTCTTGAAAACCTTATCGGGGTTTTCGCCGAGGATTTTCGCTATTTCCGCACCGCTGAGCACAGGCTCTGTCTGATAGGTGTGCGTAGTGAAATTTATCTTTTTTGATGACAGCAGCCGTACTGCGTTTGTCTTTTCTTCCTGTATTTTCATATCTTGCCTCGCGGGATTTTTCGTTTTTCGCGTATATTCTATCACGAAGAAATGAATTTTTCAAGAAGAAAGCCGATTTTTTTCATTTTTTATCCCGCATCGGAGATAAGCTCCGACACGGTGACAAATTCATAGCCCTCGGAAAGCAGCTTCGGTATCAATATCTTCAGCGCGTCTGCCGTATGCGTCCCGCTCACGGTAAAATCATGAAAAAGAATTATGCTTCCCTCGCGCACATTTGCGCTGACATTTGCCACTATCTGTGCAGTGGAAGCTTTTGCCCAATCGCGCGTATCGACTGTCCAGAGTATAACGCTGTAATCCATGCCAGCCGCTATTTCGACGACCTTATGCGAATACGCCCCTTCCGGCGGACGGAAAAGCTTCGGCTGATATCCCGCTATCTCCATGAGCAAATTTTCCGTTTGCGAAATTTCCGCCCTTATCCTCTCCACACTGCATTTTGAGAGGCACGAATGATAAAAGGTATGATTGCCCAGCTCGTGCCCGCCCGCTATCTCGGCGCGGATGATATCGGGATAGCTTTCGGCATTGCTGCCGACGATGAAAAAAGTGGCTTTTACATTGTATTCTTCAAGCAGAGCCAGTATCTGAGCCGTTTTTGTGCGGTGCGGTCCGTCATCAAAGGTGAGCGCGATTTTCTTTTCCCCGCTGCTTCCCGAAAAGATAACTCTGCTGTCCCGCTCGGCAAAGGTACAGGTGCAGAGCATCATCGAAAGACACAGCAGGGAAATGACAAAACGACAGCCCTTCATTTTGCAAAAAGCTCATCGAGCGAGGCGAAACGGTAGCCGTCTTTTTCCCATTTTGTCATGAGCGTATCGAGAATATCGGCATTTGTTTTTGATGTGGGATGGAGCAGGACTATCGCGCCGTTATGGATATTCGCATCCAGCAGAGCCATTGCCTTATCGGGTGCGGGTTGCTTCGCATTGTCCCAATCGGCATAGGCGAGACTCCAGAAAACCGTTTTATAGCCCATATCCTGCGCATATTTCAGATTTTCTTCACTGAAGCGTCCCTCGGGCGGACGGTAATATTTTGCCATTTCAAGCCCCGTATATTCCCGCAGAACATCCTCCAGCGCATGAAGCTCCTTTTCAAATTCCTCGCGTGAAAAGCCCGACATATCGCGATGGCGCACGGTATGATTGCAGATGAGATGACCCTCCTCCGCCATGCGGCGAACAAGTCCGGTATTTCTTCTTATCAGATTGTCCAGCACAAAGAAAGCACCGGGAGCATTATGCTTTTTGAGCGTATCGAGCACGCGCTCGACATTGCCGTTTTCATATCCCGCATCAAATGTGAGATATATCACCTTTTCCTCGGGATTTTTGCCGAGAAAAGCCGCATCATATTTCTCGATAAAGCGCATATTTGCCTCTGCCTGCGGGCGCTCATGATTCTTTTTTCTCATGCAGTACCAGCTGTATCCCGCGGCAAACACACTGTTTGCAAAAAATACGGCGGCAAAAAAGCACGATGAGATTTTAAATATTGTTTTTTTCAAAGCTTTGCCTTCCTTCATATATTTTCATACATATAATTTCCGCATTCGGCGGTAAAATAAACGAGGCAAAAATATGCTCCCGTGCCAAAAATCGCACAATGTGTTAACAAGTCTCGCATTATTTGTAAAAAATGGCGGCGAATGCTTGAAAAAGGCTCTCTTCTGCATTATAATATATTATATAAAAAATTCTTTTGAAAGGAAGTAACATAATCATGGCAGTAAAAGAATTTAAAGCCGAGAGCAAAAAGCTTCTCGAACTGATGATAAATTCCATCTATACAAATAAGGAGATTTTCCTGCGCGAGCTTATCAGCAATGCTTCCGACGCTATAGACAAGCTTCATTTCAAATCCCTGACGGATGAGGGTGTCGGTATAGCCGAGGGCGATTTTGCAATAACGCTCACTCCCGACAGCGCGGCAAGAACGCTCACCGTTTCCGATAACGGTATCGGCATGACGCGCGACGAGCTGGAAAACAATCTCGGTACTATCGCAAGGAGCGGTTCGCTTGACTTCAAAACGGAAAACAAAAGCGATACGCTCGATATCATAGGTCAGTTCGGCGTTGGTTTCTACTCCGCCTTCATGGTAGCCGACAAGGTGACCGTCATCTCCCGTGCATACGGCGAGGATAAGGCATGGAAATGGGAATCCTCCGGCGCCGAGGGCTATACGATAGAAGAAGCCGAAAAAGCTGGTGTCGGCACGGATATTACCCTGCACATCAAGGAAAATACGGAGAACGAAAACTACGACGGATATCTCAATGAATATCAGCTCCGTGCGCTCGTGAAAAAATACAGCGATTATATCCGCTATCCGATAAAAATGCTCGTCACACATTCGCATATGCTTCCGAAGCCCGAGAATGCGGGCGACGACTGGAAGCCCGAATATGAAGAGCACAAGGAAATGGAAACGCTCAACAGCATGGTTCCTATCTGGAAGCGCAAAAAAGGCGAAGTGACAAGCGAGGAATACAACGAATTTTACAAGAATACATTTTATGATTTTAATGATCCCGCGCTTGTTTTTACGGCAGGCGGCGAAGGTATGGTTTCATACAATGCGGTAATGTTCATTCCCGCGCAGACGCCGTATGATTTTTATACCAAGGAATTCAAAAAGGGGCTTGCCCTCTATTCCTCGGGCGTCATGATAATGGAAAAATGTGAGGATCTGCTCCCCGATTATTTCTGCTTTGTGCGCGGCATAGTCGATTCCGCAGATCTCAGTCTGAATATCAGCCGTGAGCTTCTCCAGCAGAATCATCAGCTCCGCCTTATCCGCAAAAATATCGAAAAGAAGATTAAAAACGAGCTTGTAAATCTGCGCGATAATAACAGAGAGAAATACGAAACCTTCTGGAAATCATTCGGCAGAGTGATAAAATTCGGCGTTTACAGCGATTACGGCGCGAATAAAGATACACTCTCGGATCTTTTGATATTCTTCTCGGCAAAGGAAAAGAAATTCATCACGCTCGATGAATACGTTTCCGCTATGCCCGAGGCGCAGAAGTGCATTTATTTTGCCGCCGCCGAAACTACGGACAGAGCCGCAAAGCTTCCGAATACGGAGGCAGTGCTTGCGCATGATTTTGATGTTCTGCTCTGCACGGAGGATGTTGATGAATTTTGCCTCCAGACGCTGCAAAGCTACAAGGAAAAAGAGTTCAAAAACGTAGGCACAGGCGACCTCGGACTTGAGAGCGAAGAGGAAAAGGAAGCCGCAAAGGCGAGTGCCGAGGAAAATAAAGAGCTTCTCGAAGCGATGAAAAATGCACTGGGCGACAAGGTGAAAGCAGTTCGTCTCTCCAAGGTTCTGCGCGAGCATCCCGTAGCGCTTTCTTCCGACGGCGCGCTCTCCATAGAAATGGAAAAGGTGCTCCGCAATATGCCCGAGGGCGGCGCGATAAAGAGCGAAAAGATTCTCGAGATAAATGAAAATCATCCCGTTTTCGAGGCGCTGAAAGCCGCCGCCTCCGACAGTGAAAAGCTTGCGCTCTATTCAAAGATACTCTATGATCAGGCGCTCCTTATCGAAGGACTGCCGATAGACGACCCTGTGGAATATGCAAAAGCCGTCTGCTCGCTGATAAAATAAGCAAAATACACAAAAAATACACAAAGAAAAACCGCGCGGAGCGCGGTTTTTCTTTGTGTATTACCCGAAATTATTCTGCTGCTTCTGCTGCCTCTGCGGTAGCTTCTGCTGCCTCTGCGGTAGCTTCCTCCGCCGTGTCCTCATCCTTTTCGAGAAGAGCACGGATGGAAAGGCTTACATTATGAGCCTCTTCGTTGATATCGATAATCTTTGCCTCAACCTCTTCGCCCTTCTTGAGAACATCAGAGGGATGAGCCAGCTTTTTATCTGCTATCTGCGAAATGTGAATAAGTCCGTCAACGCCGGGGATAATCTGCGCGAAAGCGCCGAAAGGCGTCATGGAAACGACTGTAACCTTGACAACGTCGCCGACCTTGTAGTTATTCATAAAGATTGTCCAGGGGTTGGATTCCTCTGTCTTGTAGCCGAGGGAAACTCTGCCCTTTTCGGCATCAAAGGACTTGACATAAACATCAATTTCCTGACCGATGGAAACAACATCCTTCGGATTTGAAATTCTCGTCCATGAAAGCTCGGAATTATGTACCATTCCGTCTACACCGCCGAGATCTACAAAGGCACCGTAGCTTGTGAGGCTCTTCACTACGCCCTTGTAGTGCTTGCCCTCTTCAATATTTGCCCAGAAGGCTTCCTTTGCGGCTTTGCGCTCTTCTCTCTGGACAGCCTTGATGGAGCCGACCGCACGGCGGCGATCCTCTTTGATTTCGATTATCTTGAATTTCTGTGTTGTGCCGACGAGTGCGGAAAGATCACCGTCGCGTGCTACGCCTGTCTGCGATGCGGGAACGAATATCTTCTGAGAAAGCGCGGAAATAACAACGCCGCCCTTCACTGCCTCGATAACCTTTCCGCTGAGAACCTCACCGTCCTCAAGTGCTTTCGCTACGAGATTCCAGTTGTTCTTTGCATCTACTTTCTTCTTGGAAAGAGTAGCGATGCCTTCCACATCGTTTACTCTTACTGCGACAGCTTCTACAGTGTCACCGACTTTGAAAAGGTCAGCAAGCTTTGCCTGAGGATCGTCTGTAACATTTGCAAGCGTCAGAACGCCTGTAACCTTACAGCCGAGATCCAGCTGTACTTCGGTAGCGGATACCGAAGTTACTATACCCGTAACGGTGTCTCCTGTATTTAATGATTTGAAAGATTCTTCAAGAAGCTGCGCGAAATTTGTCTGTTCGCTCATGGTTTTTTGTACCTCCTCTATTATATAACCGGGCGTACTTGCTCCGGCTGCAATCCCGACCCTGTCGGAATCATGCACGTAGTCAGGCGGAATATCCGCTGCGCCGCCTATGAGAAGCGTGCGCGGGCAGTTCTTTTTGCTTATTTCGTAAAGCTTTCGTGTGTTGGCGCTGTTCATGCTTCCGCAGACAAGAACAACATCGCATTCCCGCGATAAAATCTCGGCTTCTTTCTGCCGATTTTCGGTAACACTACATATTGTATCAAAAATAATCGGATTTGTACAGAGGTTTTTGATAAATTTTTGACATTTTTTATATTCCGAGAAGTTTTGAGTGGTCTGAGCCATCATTATCAGGCGAAAATCGCGGTATTTTATGAGAAAATCCGTGTTTTCCGGGGAGGCAAGCTCCTCGCAGGAGGAAAAAATTATGTGCGGACATCCGATATGGCTCGCTATCCCCTGAACCTCGGGATGATTTTTATCTCCGAAAAGAAGCGCCGCCGTGTTTTCGCCCGCGGTATTTTCATCGGCTATATCGTGAATTTTGCGCACATAAGGGCAGGTGTAGTCATAGACGGAGATATTTTCGTTTTCCTCCGCCGCACGCAGCTTTTCCATGAGAGGGAGCGTTATCCCGTGCGCACGGATGATGAAAACGGTTTTCCTCTCCGGCTTTGCGGCGATTATCTCCTCTGCCTGCGCCGCGCTGACGGCATGAACGCCGCGCTCCGCAAGTCTGCCGAGCACATCGGCATTATGGATAAGCTCGCCGACGGTATATATATCGGCTTCTCTCTCGCTTTCGGCAAGGGAAAAGACGAAGTCAACCGCTCTTTTCACGCCGAAGCAGAAGCCCGCGTATTTTGCCACAGCGGTTTTCATGCGCCTGCCTCGCTCTCTTTGTCGAGTGAACAGATTCTTCCGAAAATATATTTCGATACTATCTCCATTTCAGCGGAGCCGCCGTGCTCAAAGCCCAGTTCTTCATACGGCATTATATTGCCGATATAGACGTCTATGCGGCGAAAAAGCTTTATTTTATAGTCCTTTGTCTTTATCAGAACGGGAATAATGCTTGCCTTTGTGCGCCACGCGATAAGTCCGATGCCGCTTTTTGCGTCCTCGGGGGAGGGAATGACACCCGGCATTCTCGTCCCCTGCGGGAAAACGCCGAGGAGTTTGCCCTCGTTTACGGCGGAAATAGCACTCTTTATAGCCGAAATATCGGAGGCTCCGCGATGTATCGGTATCGTCATTTTTCTGATAAGCCCGCCGATGAGCGGGATTTCGGTTGCCTCAGATTTTGCGAGGTAGAAAACCTGTCGGTTTATTCCCATCGCCGCGAGAAAAATATCATGCGCCGAGATATGGTTTGCGCAGAGGATGTATTTTCCCTCGGGCAGGCTTTTCTTTTTCCCGTGGATTTTCACGCGGTAAAAAAGCCTGTAATGTATCTGTGCAAAAATAAAGGCAAGGCGATAGAGAAAGCTCATTTTATCTTCTCCTCTATTATCGAAATGACATTTGAGAGAGTATCCTCAAATGTGCCGGAATTATCTACGAATACAGCATCTGCGGCGGGGATGGCGGGAGCCACCTTGCGCGTGCTGTCGTTTTTGTCGCGTTCGTGCACAGCCGCCGCCACCTCTTCAAGCGTGACGCTCTGCCCGCTTGCGAGAAGCTCCTCGTGTCTTCTGCGTATGCGTGCCTCGGGGGAGGCTGTCATGAATATTTTCACATCGGCATCGGGAAGTATGACGGTGCCTATATCCCTGCCGTCCATGATAACATTGTTTTTTCTTGCCATATCGCGCTGAAGCTCAAGCAGGAAGGTCCGCACCTCGGGTATCGCCGAAACCTTGGAGGCATATGACGAAATCTCGTTTGTGCGTATGAGCGAGCCGACATCCTCTCCCGAGAGGAGCACTTTCTGCTCGCCGTTTTCATATGCCAGACGCACATCTATTTCCGGCAGCAGAGCGATAACGCCCGCGCTGTTTTCGGGGAGAACGCCCGCGCGGCGTACATAAAGCCCTATCGCACGGTAGAGAGCGCCCGTATCCACATAGATATAACCGAGCTTCTTTGCCAGCGCCTTGGCAACGGTTGATTTCCCCGCGCCGGAGGGTCCGTCTATCGCTATATTTATCATGCTTTTTACACCTCTTTTTCTTTTGATGCGGCTTTTGCCGCGGAATATGCCGTGGAAAACGCTATCTGGAGATTGAAGCCGCCCGTGTATGCGTCCACATCTATCACCTCGCCCGCAAAATACAGGTTCGGGCAGAGACGCGAGCGCATGGCGGAGGGATCTATCTCCGCCGTGGAAACGCCGCCGCTTGTCACTATAGCTTCCTCTATCGGGCGGAAACCCGATATCTCTATGCGAAAATGCCTGAGCGCGGAGAGCAGAGCGCGGCGCTGTTCCTTTGTCACGGAATTTACCTTCTGCGAAGGGGGAATGCCGCAGCGCGAGACGATAACGGGTATCATCTTTGCGGGGAGCAGGTCGCAGAGCGCATTTGCAAAATCCTTGTTTTTATATTTTTCAAAATCGCTCATTATGCGGCGGTCGAGCGTCTGCTCATCGAGAGCGGGCTTCATATCTATCTCGACGGTAAAAGCCCCCGAAGCCATCGGCCGCATATGAGCCGAGGCGGAGAGCACCGTCGGTCCGCTTATGCCGAAATGAGTGAAGAGCAGCTCTCCGAAATCGCGGTAGATAACCTTGCCGCTTTCGTTTTTTATTATGGTGACGCCGACGTTTTTCAGTGCCAGACCCTGCATCGCGGGGCAGGCGCGGTCGCCGCTGCAAAGCCCGACAAGAGAGGGCACAAGCGGCTTTATCGTATGTCCCGCCTTCGCGGCGAAGCGGTATCCGTCGCCCGTAGAGCCGGTCACGGGATAGGACGCGCCGCCCGTGGCTATTATCACGCTGTCAAAATCCGTGAAGGTGCGTTTATCCGTCACTATCGCGGAAATGCGCTTTTCGCCGCCCTCACCGCACAGCTCTATATCCGTCACTCTCTCCGTGAGTACGGTGACGCCCAGTCGGCGCATTTCGTTTTTGAGAGCGAGGACGATATCCGTCGCCTTGTCGGAAACGGGGAAAACCCTGTTTCCGCGCTCCGTTTTCAGCGGCACGCCGAGCCGCTCGGAAAAGAAGGCTTTTGTGCTTTCGCTGTCAAAGCGGCGTATCGCGGAAAAGAGAAATTTCCCGTTTGCCGTGATACTCCCCATAAATTCCTCGGGTGTGCAGTCGTTCGTCAGATTGCATCTGCCCTTGCCCGTGATGCCGAGCTTGCGCCCGAGAAGAGCGTTCCGCTCGAAAACCGTGACCGCGGCACCGCTGTCGGCGGCAAAGACGGCGGCGCTCATTCCTGCCGCGCCTGCACCTATTATGGCAATTTTCCGCATTTATTTTTCTCCGTTTTCTCTGTTCTGCGAGAGGAAATCCTCCGCTTCCGCCATTATATCGAAGGCGGCATTTATCTTTTCGTCTATTTCCGCTGTTTTTGCCGCTATCTCCGAGAGACGAATGTAGTCGGAGGAGGCTTCTCCCGCGGCTTCCGCTTCGAGTGCCGCCTTTTCGGCTTCCAGTGCTTCTATCTCCGCTTCGGCGCGCTCTGTCTGCTTTTCGCGCTTGCGTATCTCGGCGACAAGACGCTTGCTTTCCATATATTTTGCCTTGCTGTCCGATTCCGTCTTTGCCTCGGCTGCGGGAGTAGCTTCCGCGCGAGCCGACGAGTGCTTATATTCCATATATTCGTCATATCCGCCGCGGTAATCGAAGAAATCGCCGCCGCTCATATCGAAAATGCGCGTTGCTATCTTTTTTGCGAAATATCTGTCGTGCGAAACGGCAATCACCGTTCCGCGGAAGCGAAGCACGGCATCCTCCAGTATCTCGCGCGAATTTATATCGAGATGGTTTGTCGGCTCGTCGAGAATCAGCAGATTTATCTTTGAGAGCATCATCTTGCAGAGCATGAGACGCGCCTTTTCGCCGCCCGAAAGCTCGCAGACGAGCTTGCTTATATCCTCCTCAAAGAAGAGGAACGCGGCGAGTGCCGAGCGTATCTCCGCAGCGCCGAGCTTTTCGTGCGCACGCACAACCTCGTCGAGGACCGTGCTCTTTTCGTCGAGCGACTGCTGCTCCTGATCGTAATAACCGTAAACGACATTCGAGCCGAATTCCAGCGTGCCCGCGTCCTGTGCGAGCATGCCGCCGATTATCTTTGCCAAGGTGGATTTGCCGCAGCCGTTGGGACCGAGAATGAGAATCCTGTCGTTCTTTTTCACGGTGAAGCTTATATCCGAGAAGATGCGCTTTTCTCCGTAGCTTTTTGCGAGATGCTCCGCGTAGAGCACATCGTTTCCGCTTTCGCCCGCTTCGCCGAAGGTAAGTTTTATATCCTTTGGCGCGGCTTGCGGCGCATCTGTCTTTTTCATGCGGGCAAGCGCCTTTTCGCGGCTCTCCGCGGCGATGATATTGCGTTCGCGGTTCCAGCGGCGCTGCTGTGCTATGAAGGCTTCTATCCGCGCTATCTCGCGCTGTTGATTTTTATAATGATGCTCGAGAATTTCGGCATTTTTTGCTTTTTTCTCCGTGAAGGCGGCATAATTTCCGTTATACATCGTGGCTTTTGTATGCTCTATATCGAGAATTTTTGTCGCCACACGGTCAAGGAAATATCTGTCATGCGAGATGACGGCTACCGTATGCGGATATGCGCGCAGATGCTCCTCAAGCCAGTAGAGCGTATCGGAATCGAGATGGTTTGTCGGCTCATCCAGCAGGAGAATATCGGGCTCCGAGAGGAGCAGACGGACGAGCGCCAGTCGCGTGCGTTCACCGCCCGACAGAGCTTTTACGGGGACATCGCGTCGGCTCTCGCCAAAGCCGAATTTCGCAAGCGTGGAGCTTATTTTTGAGCGGTATTCATAGCCTCCCTCAGAGCGGAAGCGTTCCTGCGCCTCGGCATAGCGTGAAATGAGCTTTTCATATTCCGAGTCATGCGGAAGAGAAGCGCGTCGCTCTATTTCGAGCGACATATCGGCAAGGCTTCTTTCGAGAGCGCAGAGCACGGGAAAAGCACCGAGCATCTCATCAAAAACGGAAAGCCCGCTATCGAGCATTTCATTCTGCGCGAGCATGCCGAGCGTGGCGCCCTTCTGTGTATAGACACTGCCGGAGGTCGGCTTCTGCAAACCTGCGATTATCCGCATGAGCGAGCTTTTGCCCGCGCCGTTCACGCCGACTATGCCGAGCCGTTCACCCTCGTTTACAGAGAAGCTGATGCCAGAAAGAATGATATCCGTGCCGAATTCAAGCAAAATATCATTTGTGCCGAAGCTTATCATCCGTTTTTCACCTCCCGAAATCATTAAATCCTATATATTATACTATTTAAATATCTTCTTGTCAAATGTTTATGGCAAAAAAGCGGATAAAATCATATAATGCCGTAGAAGAAAAAGTGAAAAAGGAGTTTTTTATGAACGAAAAACTGAAATGTCATTGCATGATACATAAACCTTATCCCGAAATAAAGCCGGCAAAAAAAGATCCTGCTTTTGCATCGCTTCTGTCGGTTCCTTATGCGGGAAGCGGCGGGGAGATATCGTCGATTCTTTCATATTTATACGGAAGCACCGTGCTTGACGGAAGTAAAAATCAGACGGTTTCCGATGTACTGAGGTATATTTCGGATGTTGAAATGCATCATATGAATATACTTGCCGAACTGATATTCCGGCTTGGCGGCGACCCGAAATATGCTGTGGCGCAGGGGCGGCGACCTTTTACCGCGGCAAATATGCACTACAGCGAAAATCCCGCGCAGATACTGAAAAGTGCCGTCGCGGGCGAGGAAAGCGCAATTTATGTTTATGAACAGCTTCAAAAAGCAACAGAGGACGAAAATATAATTGCCGTGCTGGAGCGGATTATTGAGGATGAGAGACTGCATCTCGGGATTTTTCGGGAGCTTCTCGGAGAAAATTAAATAAAGCGAATAAAAATAAAAAATTTCCTAAAGCTATTGACAAACAGGGCAAAATATGATAACATAATTAAGCTGCAGGAAATTGAGATGCCGGAATGGCGAAACTGGCAGACGCCCGGGACTTAAAATCCCGTGATACGAGAGTATCGTACCGGTTCGATCCCGGTTTCCGGCACCATTATATCGCGGAGTGGAGCAGTCCGGTAGCTCGTCG